>CP072535.1 GCA_021730165.1 Candidatus Vesicomyidisocius sp. Pext_18_S21 | reverse complement strand
GTAATGATATACTAAAGTATTAGTATTATGTGTGGGAGGTTATTCAATGAATGCTTTGGAAAAGTATTTTGAAAAATTATTGTGGGGTTCTCGTTATATGGTTTTAGTAGCTGTTATTTCTTCATTATTATTATCATTATTACTTTTTGTGATTACCGCAGTTGATGTATTTGCTTTATTAGTTCATATTTTTGATTATATAATAGCTACATCAGAGATTAGAAAGGTATTAAAAATTGAACTAGTTGCACATACAGTAGGTTCAATTGATGGATTTTTGTTAGCAACTATTTTATTGATTTTTTCATTAGGCTTGTATGAACTATTTATTAGTGATATTGATGAAGCTAAGGAGAGTGGTCAATCATCTAAAGTTTTGGTGATTAATTCGTTAGATGACTTAAAGTCTAAGCTTGCTAAAGTAATACTTATGATTCTAGTGGTTACTTTTTTTGAAGTATCTTTATCAATGTCATTTGATTCATCGTT
Organism: Candidatus Vesicomyidisocius sp. Pext_18_S21; assembly: GCA_021730165.1. Classification (GTDB taxonomy): domain Bacteria; phylum Pseudomonadota; class Gammaproteobacteria; order PS1; family Pseudothioglobaceae; genus Ruthia; species Ruthia endoextente. Next base: position 1,023,290 of record CP072535.1, on the reverse strand, counting down.
AGATTTGATTTACTTTGCTTTAGGTATTTTAATGGTTTCATTAGCTTTATATTTTGGTTCTAAATCTTCACATTAAGTTTTATAGAATTGATTTTTATAATTAAATGGCGTAACATTATTTCTTTTTAAAAGAAAATTATTATGCGTCAAGTAATCATAGCAGGTAACTGGAAAATGAATGCTTCTAAAGAAGTAACTAATATATTAGTAATGGATATTTTGTCTGGTATGGTAAATGTTAAATCTAAGGTAATTGTTTGTGTACCTTTTCCTTATATGGCACAGGTTGAAGCATTAGTTGGTTGTTCGCAACTTAATTTAGGCGCACAAGATTTAAATATTAATAAATCAGGTGCTTTTACAGGTGAAGTTAGTGTTGATATGATTAAAGATTTTGGTGCTCGATATGTTATTGTAGGCCATTCAGAACGCAGAAGTCTTTATTTCGAAAATAATGAGATTGTTGCACAAAAAGTGCAAGTTGCATTGAATAATAATTTAACACCGCTTTTGTGTATTGGAGAATTATTAGAAGAGAGAAATTCTGGCAAGACTCAGGAAGTAGTTTCAGAACAAATTCAAACGGTAATTGATTTGGTTGGTATTGATGCGTTTAAAGATATTATTGTGGCTTATGAACCAGTTTGGGCAATTGGTACCGGTATTACTGCAACACCTAAGCAAGCACAAGATATACATTCTTTTATTCGTTCAATACTGGCCAAACATGATGAAAATGTTTCAAAAATCACTCCGATTCTTTATGGTGGTAGTATGAATCCTAGAAATGCATCTGAATTAATAAATTGTAAAGATATTGACGGGGGGTTAATTGGAGGTGCTTCACTTAAAGCACAAGATTTCTTACAAATTTGTAAGGCTAGTTAATGATGTCTTTTCAATTTATTTTGATTGTTCATATATTTTTAGCACTGAGTTTAATTGTTTTAATTTTAATGCAACATGGTAAAGGTGCTGATGCAGGTGCTGCTTTTGGTTCGGGTGTTTCTGGTTCGGTTTTTGGTGTACGAGGCGCAAATTCATTTCTTTATAAGTTAATTACTGGCTTATCTTTAGGCTTTTTTTTAACTAGTTTGACGTTAGCTTATTTAGCGACTCATGATAATAGTATTGGTAATAAACCAATAAGTATTATGGAACAAGTAATAACAGGAAGGCCGACTGCACCTGATGATATTCCTATTTCAAATAAGTTAGATATTATGGATATTCCAGGTTATTAATATTACTAATTCATATTTGCCGGTGTGGCGGAATTGGTAGACGTGCTACCTTGAGGGGGTAGTAAGCTATGCTTGTGCCGGTTCGAGTCCGGCCATCGGCACCAGGAAAATATAATATTTTAGTGATGGTGATTAAGATAATTATTAATACTTTTTTATATGTAAAAACAAATATTAAACAAGTTAATAATATATTGTAAAAATAGTGTAGATAAATTCTCTTACTAAGATAAAAAAGTATTAATAATTATTTTTTATATTTTAAAGTTATTATTAGCATTTTTATAAAATTCATGTAAACAGGTGTTTCGATAAAGTTATTGATTGATTACATAAGTGGATATTTGATAATATTTGTAGATATTAATTACAATAATATAATTTTTTCTAAAATAAGTTCTAATTTTTTTAAGTATATGATGATTGATTAGGTATTTCTATGAAAAAATTTAACTGGTTATTATTTTTTTTATTAATAATATTTAATCAATCATTTGCATTTTATGGGATGTCAAATTATAATAATCAAGTAAACCATCCTTATTGGAACTTTTTAAGATTTGTAAATTATTATAATATTGTAAGAAATCAAAAAATTTGGTTAAATAGTATAAATTTTAGAATTAAAAATAGGGTTAAGCCTAGTAATTGGTTGATATTAACTGATTTTTCTTTTACTTTTAAGGAAAATAGAATTTTACAATCTAACTTTACTATGAATAATAACATTAGTCAATATCAGAAAAATTTTTTGGAATCAACGAATACAACTTATAATGATCTAGGTTATATGTTATTTCCTGCAGCAGTATCTACCTTAAAGTTTGAAATTAAATAAGATTAAGACAGTCATATTCTGTCTTATTATTTAGAAATAGTCATAAGGTAGGTATTGAATAGTTTAGAGATTTAGTTATTTATTGTTAAGGATTATTATTAATTCAGAGAGGTGTTAGAGAAAAAGTTAAAATTTTAGATAATCTTATGAGTTGATTATGTTGTTAAAAGTTATTTAAGAAAATTTTCAGGGGTTTAGTTCTTAGAAAACACTAAGTTAACCGATTTAGAAAGCGTTGTAATTAATGTGGGAAATGTAATTAATCATATTTTGTTGATGAAGATGATTTAATTATCATTAAAAATATTACTCTCTTTATAGATTAATAAAATTATTGTTAATTTGATGTTAAGAACCATAAGATATGCTTTGCGCATTGATATTTTAATATGATACCTAGAACTTATTTACAGTACTTAATATGAGTAATTAAGATACTATTCCATCAAAACTAATTTAGTAATACTAAATTAGTTTGTTAACTCTATACCAATTTAGTGTTACTAGTAGTTTTCTAAAAAATATATTAGAATATTATTGACTTATAATATATTTATCGTATAATATTTTCATCAACACTATAAGGTTTGATATTTAAAACTCTTTTAAGAATAAGAGAGTTAATACTTTTAAATTTGGAGATTAATATGAAAAAGATAATTGTTATTTCTGCTTTGGTAGCTGTTACATCAGTATCAGCTAATTTCTTTAACAATAGTTCAAATAATAATGGTTACGGTTATGGTAATAGTTCAAATAATTGGGGTCCATTTGATGGTAGTTCTAATTGGGGACCAATGAATAGTGGTTCAAATATAGGTCCTTTTGATGGAGCTAATAATTGGGGTCCATTTGATGGTAGTTCTAATTGGGGTCCTTTTAACGGCGCTAATAATTGGGGTCCATTTTCGAATAATAATAACATGAACAATGATTCTGATTGGGGTTTCCATTATAACAACAAGAATAAAACTAAAAATATTTCTAATGCAAGTGTTGATGGAAAATATGAAGGCATTACTAATACTAATGTTAAAGGACAGGCTGATGCATATGTTAAGGGACAAGCTGATGTATATACTAAAGGACAGGCTGATGCATATGCTAAGGGGTACGCAGATGCTAAAGCTAATGCAATTGCTGATAGTCGGGATCAATTGATTTTTGAGTAAAATTATTTTTTTCTTTTTGTGGGGCTTTGTGCTTCTTGGTTAAGTTTAGTGTTTAATGATTAAATAAAGACTACTATTTATGGTGGTCTTTTACATTTACATAAACTGAGGTATAACTTATTTAATAAATAAAATAAGTTTCTTAGTTAGTGGATTATATTTTATGGATAACTGATAAATTGGTAATATTATGTTTAGATAATCATTATTTTTTGAAAAAAACAGAAATTAATATTTTGGTAAATAAAGTGAATAAATGTTAGTTTTAAATTTGTTCCAAAACTTCATCAACAAAGTTTTTTTCTTTTTTTTCAATACCTTCACCAACTTCAAATCGTATAAAAAACTTCACCCGTGTATTATTTGATTGCATAAGTTTTTCTATTGTTGTGTCATGGTTTTTTATAAATGGTTGACCATATAGTGTTACCCCGTTAACAAATTTTTTCATACGACCAATAATTATTTTTTCAATAATATTATTTGGTTTTCCAGATTTTTTGCTTTGTTCGATAAAAATTGCTTTCTCTCTTTCTAAGAGGTCTGATGATAATTCTGTTTCAGTAATACATTCTGGTTTGGTAGCAGCAATATGCATTGCAATGTCTTTTGCAAGTGTTTCATCCCCTTTTTCTAATATTGTAACTACAGCAATACGATCCCTATGCTTATATGTACCAATAATACCATTATTAGTTTTGATTGTTTGTACACGTCTGATTGTAATATTTTCACCCACTTTTGCAATAATTTCTTCACGTGCTTTTTCTATTGAGTCTCCGTTGTTTAGTGGTTGAGATAAAAATTCTTCAATATTAGCAGGTGTTGTTTTTAGTGCTAATGCTCCTAGCATATCAACAAAGCCAATAAAAGCATCACTTTTAGTAACAAAATCAGTTTCAGAGTTAACTTCTAAAATAGTAACTGTTTTTTTATTAGCGCTAATATTAATCTTGACTAAGCCTTCAATTGTAATACGATCTGATTTTTTAGCGGCTTTGGTAGTACTTGAAGTGCGTATTAAATCAATAGCTTTTTCTATATTACCATTGGTTGCATTTAAGGCTTTTTTACAATCCATCATACCTGTTCCTGTTTTTTGTCTTAACTTTTTAACTAAAGAGGCTGTAATTTTCATAATTAATTTCCTGTTTTTGTTGTATCTTTTAAGATACAACAATGTATTGGTATAATGTGTTGTTTAATCTTAGTATTTGTTTGAACTGTTAACAGCTGTATTTTGCTTTGTTTCAGTAGAAACAATTAAATCAGTTTTTTATTTTATTTAAGGGTTGTTAAATTTATTTTCTTAGATTTGTATTTTTTCATAGGTGTGTTAGTAACTTTTCTTTACTAGTATTTGCTTAACAGGTACTTTTTTAATGTTTGGTTTTTGAGTTTCTGATTTTTTAACTGAAATTTTTTTATCCATTGGTGAGCTATAAGTAGCTTTGGTTTCTAAAATAGTGTTTGCAATTTCTCTTGCGTAAAAACCAATTGCTCTAATGGAGTCATCATTACCAGGGATAACATAATCAATACCTTCAGGGTTATGGTTGGTATCTACAATACCAATAATGGGTAAGTGTAGTTTTTTAGCCTCTGCTACTGCATTCTTTTCAATTCCAGTATCAATTACAAAGATAACATCTGGAATACTTCCTAAATCTTTAATACCTCCCAGGCTACGTTCTAATTTTTTCATTTCACGCTTCATTATGAGTGCTTCTTTTTTGCCAAATTGATTAAAGTTCTCTTCTGCTAAAAATTCGAGATCTTTTAGGCGTTTAATAGAGGCTTTGATGGTTTTATAGTTAGTCATCATACCTCCTAACCAACGGTGATTGACGTATGGCATACCACAACGTATAGCTTCTTGTTTGATAATGTTACTTGCTGCTCTTTTTGTACCTACAAACAAGATAGATTTGCCAGCTTTTACAGTTTTGTTTATAAAGTTAAGTACATCATTAAACATGGGAAGTGTTTTTTCTAGGTTGATAATATGGATACCATTACGAGTACCATAAATAAAGCGCTTCATTTTTGGGTGCCAGAAACGAGCGCGGTGACCAAAGTGTACACCAGTTTCTAGCATTTTTTTCATTGACGTTTTTGTCATTATATTTTCTCCAAGGAGGTTAGATTTAGTAAAACGCTTATTGACACCTTCTTAAAACTTCTCTACTAGTCAATTTTTTTACATTAGACTCCTGACTAAATATATGTCGAGTTATGTGGTACATTAAAATAAGTTTGGTTTCTTTACCTTTAAGCTTAGACTCATACAACCATAAGCTTAACTTTTTAAATCTATTGTTATTTGTAGGTATAAAAAGATTTAATCTAACGACGTATTATACCAAAGTTAGGTTAACTCTTCAAGTTAATTAAACTTAAACAAGTTTAATGCGCATTGCATCTATGGTTGTTTTGTAATTATCGGTTTTAAAGATTGCAGATCCAGCAACAAATGTGTCTGCACCAGCTTTGGATATTTCATGAATATTGTTAATTTTTATACCGCCATCAATCTCTAAACGAATATTTCTACCACTTGTATCAATTAGTTTTCTGACTTTACGACATTTTTCTAATGTATGATGAATAAAGGACTGTCCACCAAAGCCAGGATTGACAGACATCAATAAAATTATGTCTAGTTTACTCATGACGTTTTCTAGTACGTGTATTGGTGTTGCAGGATTTAATACTAGGCCAGCTTTACAACCTCCTTCTTGAATCATACCTAATGTTCTATCAATATGCTCTGATGCTTCTGGGTGAAAAGTAATATATGACGCACCAGCTTTTATGAAATTAGGGATAATATTATCAACTGGTTTCACCATTAAGTGAATATCAATTGGCGCACTAACGCCATGATTTTTAAGTGCTTCACATACCAAAGGACCGATGGTTAAATTTGGTACATAGTGATTGTCCATTACATCAAAGTGGATAATATCAGCACCATCTTTAAGTACATTATCAACTTCTTCACCTAGCCTGGAAAAGTCTGCTGAAAGAATTGAAGGGGCAATAAAATTAGCTTGTTTCATGAGTCTCCTTGAGAGGTTAATATTATTATTTTACTTAAATGTTAATAAACTATTTCCAGTCATTTCATCTGGTTTTTCAATATCCATCATTGCTAATAATGTTGGTGCAATGTCTGATAATGCACCTTTCCCTGGTTTCATAATATCTGCCTTTCGGTTACTAACAAAAATTAAAGGTACTGGATTATTGGTATGTGCTGTATGTACTTCATTTGTTTGTGGGTTAATCATTTGTTCTGCATTGCCATGATCAGCAGTGATTAGTATTTCACCACCAATGGCAAACATAGCTTTGTAAATAATTCCTAAGCAAGTATCAACGGCTTCAACAGCTTTAATAGTGGCGTCTAGTTTGCCAGAATGGCCTACCATATCAGTGTTAGCAAAATTGCAAATAATTAAATCATATTTTTTGCTTTCAATATTTTCAACCAATGCATCAGTGAGCTCAAATGCGCTCATTTCAGGTTGTAAGTCATAAGTAGCTACATCAGGTGAAGGAATTAATACACGTTCTTCACCGTTAAAAGCTTGTTCTATGCCACCGTTGAGGAAAAAGGTTACATGTGCATATTTTTCAGTTTCGGCAATTCTAAGTTGGGTCATACCTAAATTTGATAAATATTTTCCTAGAACATTGTTTAGTTTAGAAGACGGATAAGCTACTGGTAGGTTAAATTCTTTTTTATACTCAGTTAGACAAACAAATTGTGTTGGGACGAATGTTCCACGTGAAAACCCTTGAAAAGCTTCATCAGTAAAAGCACATGTAATTTGCCTAACACGATCTGCACGGTAATTCATAAGAATTACCACATCACCTTTTTTTATTGAGGTTGGTGTTTTAATTGAAGTTGATTGGATAAACTCATCAGTCTCACCACGTTCGTATGCTAATTCTATAGCGTTTAAAGCAGATTTAGCTAAAAACTTTGCTTTACCTTTTGCTATAAGTTCATAAGCACAACGTATACGTGACCAACGATTGTCTCGATCCATTGAAAAGTATCTACCAATAAGACTAACAATCTCTCCTGTATTAAACTTTTTAATTTTACTTTCAAGTTTTTTAATGTATTTTTTTGCACTTTTTTGTGCGCAATCTCTACCGTCTGTAAATATATGTAAATAAACTTTTTTACAACCTTGTCTATATGTCATTTCTAACATGGCGTGGATTTGTTCTTCGTGTGAGTGTACTCCACCATCAGATAAAAGTCCCATAATGTGAATAGCTTTATTGTTATCAATTGCGTATTCTAACGAGTTTCTTAGAATTGGATTTCTAAAGAAATCGCCATTTTGAAGTTCGTTATAAATTCGAGTAAAGTCTTGTTTTACAATGCGTCCTGCACCTAGGTTAAGATGCCCAACTTCTGAATTTCCCATTTGTTTTCCAGGTAGGCCAACGTCTTTGCCACTGGTATGAATTAAAGAATGTGGGAAGGTTTGATTTAATTTATCCCAAACCGGTGTATTTGCTAGTGCAATAGCATTATTTTTGCTTGTTTTAGAATAACCCCAGCCATCTAGAATTAACAATAGTTTTGTTTGTTTTTTAGATTTCATTAGTTTAATATTAAATAAGTTTATATATTATATAGAAAGTGTATAACATCACCATCTTGAACGATATATTCTTTACCTTCAGAACGTAAATTCCCAGCCTCTTTTGCGCCTTTTTCACCGTTAAATTCAATAAAATCAGAAAATGCGATGGTTTGTGCGCGAATAAAGCCTTTTTTAAGATCACTATGAATTTTGTTAGCAGCTTGTGGAGCTTTATCACCAATGTTAATTGTCCAAGCTCGTACTTCTTGAGCGCCAGCAGTAAAATATGTTTGTAATCCTAATAATTTATATCCTGCTTTAATTAATTTATCTAGTCCTGATTCACTTTGTCCCATTTCAGATAGAAATTCTTGTTTTTCATTTTTGTCTAATTCTGAAATTTCGTCTTCTGTTTTAGCACAAATTGTGACAACTTGTGTATTTTCTTTGTTGGATAATTTTTTTATTATCTTTAAATAAGGATTATTAAAAAAGCCTACTTCACTTACATTGGCAACGTATAAATTTGGTTTAATAGTAAGTAATTGAAAGCCTTTTAGTAATTTTAATTCTTCTTTATCAAACGATAGTGTACGTATACTATCGCCATTGTTAAGCACAGATAATATTTTTGTCAATATATTTTTAAGGGGGATGCCATCTTTTTGACCAGATTTAGTATTTTTGATGGATTTTTTATATAGTTTTTCAACTACACTTAAATCGGCTAAAATAAGCTCGGTGTTGATAATTTCAATATCATCAAGTGGTGAAACTTTTCCTGATACGTGAATAATATCATCATTATCAAACGCACGAATAACGTGGATAATGGCATCTGTTTCACGTATATTGGTTAAAAATTGATTGCCCAGTCCCTCACCTTTTGAAGCGCCTTTAACTAATCCAGCAATATCAACAAATTCTATTGTGGCAGGTGTAATTTTTTTAGGATTAATAATTTTTGCTAATTTATCTAAGCGTGTATCATTAATAGGGACAATACCAATATTTGGTTCAATTGTACAAAAAGGGTAGTTGACAGATTCAATATTAGATTGAGTTAATGCATTGAATAATGTTGACTTTCCAACATTTGGTAGACCAACTATTCCACATTTAAATCCCATTTTATAACTCCTCTAGATTATTTCTTTTTTTTGTAAAGTTTTTATGACTTTATTCAAGTTATTTTTAATCAGATCTTCAATCACTTGTAACGAATCGTTCAAAGCATTTTGTATTTTTTCTAATTCGTCCTTACTTGGTGTGCTTAGTACAAAATTAACTATCTGTAATTTGTTACCTGGATGACCTATTCCAATTCTTAGCCTGTGAAATGCTTTAGTTTCTAAGATTTTAATAGTGTTTCTTAAGCCATTATGTCCACAATGACCACCACCTGATTTAATTTTGGCAATTCCAGGGTTTATGTTTAGTTCATCGTGTACGATTAATATTTCATCAGCATTAATTTGATAAAAATTAGCAATACTTTGAATTGATTGACCAGAACAATTCATAAATGTAGTAGGTTTGAGTAATTGAATTTTGTGATTAAATATATTAATCTGGGTAACTTCACCAAAGAATTTAGTTCTTTTTTTAAAATTTACAGTGTATAGTTTAGCTAAAGCATCACAAAACCAAAATCCAACATTATGACGATGATATTTATAGTTTTTGCCTGGGTTACCTAAGCCAACAATTAGTTTTATCGTCATAATTGGATAAATTATTAATTTGATTTATCTTTGTTGATTTCAGTATCTTTAGTAATTTTATTTTTACTATCTTCAGCTTTAACAAGGATATTTTCTTCAATTTTAGCCATCTTTCTAGGCTCTTGAATTATAGCAATACTTTGGTTATGAGTTTTAATATCACCGTGTGTTAATGCGGTGATAACTACACCTTTTGGTATATCAATATCTGTTAAGTTAATATGTTCACTTATTGCAAGATGACTGATATCTACATTAATACTGTGAGGTAAGTTTGTTGGTAAACAAGAAATTTCAATGGCAGTCATAAATTGATTAAGAACTGCACCTAGACGCATGGCTTTATTATCTTCCTTACCGTTAAATTGTATAGGGATACTGGCGATAATAGATTGTTTTAGGTTAATACGTAAGAAGTCAATATGAGTGATGCTATTTTTAGCGGGGTGGCGTTGTAAATTTTTAATAATTACTGTTTCTTTTTTTTTGTTAATTATTAGGTTAAGTACTGAAGTGTAAGATTCCTCATTTTCTAATAGGTGAGTAATTTCAAAAATATCTAAGGTTATTTTGCTTGGTGGTTTATCAGTACCATAAACAATAGCAGGAATTTTATTATTTCTACGTAGACGACGGCTCGCACCTTTACCTTGGTAATCTCTTGTTAAAGCGTTAATTGTTAGATTCATATTGATATCCAAAAAATAAAAAAACACCGTAATTGGCGACGTTATATAAAAGATATATTATTATGATTAAATATATTTATATCAAGGATATTATTTTACCTGAAAATCTGGCTAAAAGTAAAATAACAAATTCTCTATGTTTAGTTGGAGGAATTTATTATATACTTTGAAACCAAAATATTAAAGCAATGATACTACTGAATAAACTTGGAAACCAAAATGTATTAACTGCTAAAATACCGCTAAGGATGGTCATAGATCCAGCTAAAATAGCTGAAGTTTGTTTGTTTTCGTTGTTTTTAAGTTGGTTAACAATAATATTGGTTTGTTGGACATAAAGCTGTCCTATATTTTTTATTTGGTTTAATTGTTTGATTGCATTAATAGTCATGGATGGTAGTTCTGGGATGTCTTTTAGAAGTTGAGGAGTTTGCTCTTTTATTTTTTCAAATGTGTGTTTTATACTATATTTTTCTTTAACTAAATCTTCTAAAAATGGTTTTGCAGTTGTCCATAAGTTAAGCTGGGGATATAGTTGTCTTCCAAGCCCTTCAATGTTTAATAAAGTTTTATCTAATAATAATAGTTGTGGCTGAATAGTGATATCAAAATTTTTGGCTTCTTGAATAAGTTCAAGCAATACTTGACCAAAAGATATTTCACCTAAAGGTTTTTCAAACATTGGTTCACAAATTCTTTGAACGGCAATTTCAAAGGAAAATATGTTTGTTGTTGAGCTTATCCAGCCAGAATCAATATATATTTGTGCTACTTTTTTATAATCTTGGTTGAAAAATGCTATGAAAATATCTGCCAAGAAATCTTTGTCTGACTTGGTTAGCGTACCCATAATTCCAAAATCAACTCCTATATATTTTCCATTAGTATTAACAAAAATATTACCAGGATGCATATCGGCATGGAAAAAATTATGTTTAAAAACTTGAGTAAAGAAAATAATCACACCTTCTTCTGCTAGTTGTTTCATATCAATATTATTGGATTTTAGTTGTTCAATGTCATTAACTGGAATACCATAAATTCGTTCGATTGTTAGAATATTCTTATGACATAAGTTCGGGTAAATTTTTGGAATGTAAAGTAGGCTAGAATTTTTAAAATTCTTGCCAATTTTTAAACAATTCTTGGCCTCAATGCGCATATCTAATTCATTTAGAATAATGTTTTCAAATTCTGCCACCACTTCTATAGGGCGTAGTTTTTTACTAAGTCGATGTTTGCTAAATAACATTGCTAAGGTGTACATTAATTTAATATCATGTTGGATAACCTTATTGATATCTGGTCTGACTACTTTAATTACCACTTCATTGTTATCATTTGTTAGTGCAGTATGTATTTGTGCAATTGAGGCTGAAGCTAGAGGTTTAATATCAAAACGTTTAAATAAATTTTCAGTGGATGCGCCGAGTGATTGTTCAATAATTTTTTTAGCTTTTGTTGGGTCAAACGCAGGACAGTTGTTTTGTAGTTTTGCTAATTCATCTCCAATATCTTTTGGTATTAAGTCACGTCTAGTGGAAAGAGTTTGCCCAAATTTGATAAATATAGGTCCTAATTCTTCTAGTGCTAATCGAATTCGTTGACCTCGTGTGTATTTTTTAACGGGAAAGTAATGCCAAGGAATGAGATATACTAAAGGCTTAAAACTTTTTAGTAGTGGCGTTGATAGCACTAAAGAATCAAGACGATAGCGCATTAAAACACGAGAAATCTTAATAAATCTTAGAAAGCTATACATAGAGGAAACTGTTTCTACGCTTGTGTCGTTTTATTTTGATTTTATTGATCGACATAGTAGATAGTCTATTCTTAATTATTTCAAGCGAATTTATTTGTTGTATATTGACTTTTTGGATTTTTATTATTAGTTTTGCTAGTTGATGATAAATTATGTCGCTTGTGTGTTGTTTTGACATCATTTCTTTAAAGTCAATATCAACCTCTTTTAATAGATTAATCAATAGTTTAGTGATTTTAACATCACCATGAATGTTAATTTTATCTTGTTTGATTAATTGGGTTAAACTTTCACATTGAAGTAATGATATAAACACTATAGATTTTAGTTTAATATTGACGTTTGTGTGTTTGTTAGTGTGTATAAAATGTAAGTTCAACGGTAAATTTTGTAAAGAAAAACTAATTATTTTTTTGTTGAGTATATGAGTGTCAATTTTATTATTAGTAATTAAGCGATTTAATGTTCTTTTAATTATGGTAGTTTTCTTATGTCAAAAAAGTTTCATTGTTTTTTATACTTTGATGCCTTTATGTAAGGCAACAATACCACTTGATAGATTGTGATATTCGCAAAAGTCAAATCCAGCATTTAGTACCATGTTTTTAAGAGTTTTTTGGTTTGGATGTTTGCGGATTGATTCAGCTAAATATTTGTATGAGGCTTTATCATTAGCAATAATCTCACCGAGTTTTGGTATGATTTTGAATGAATAAAAGTCGTATATTTTTTTTATTAATACAGATTTGGTTGTAGAAAATTCTAAAATTAACAAACAACCACTAGGTTTTAAAATACGATACATTTCTTCAAGCGCCTGGTTTTGATTAGTTACGTTTCTAAGGCCAAAGGCAATGCTGACACAATCAAACGTGTTGTTTTTAAAAGGTAGGTATTGCGCATTGAGTTGTATAAACTTCACATTAAAAATACCTTTATTAGTTAATTTTTTTCGACCCTCGTGCAGCATGGCAGTGTTAATATCGCTGAGTATAACTTGTCCATTATCGCCAACTTTTCGTGTAAATTCCATGGTTAAATCACCTGTACCACCAGCAATATCAAGTACCTTGTCGCCCATTTTGATATTACCTGAAGCGATTGCATAATGTTTCCAAAGTCGATGTGTACCAAAAGATAATATATCATTCATTAAATCATATTTACTTGCAACAGAGTTAAAGACACCTTTCACTAAACTTTGTTTGTCATTTATAGCCACTTGCCTAAATCCAAAATGTGTAGTATTTCCCATGATTATTTTTTAGGATAACTTCTAAACTTAGCCCCTGTATAGATTTGTGTAGGCCTAAAAATACGGTTGTGTCTAACTTGTTCGTGCCAATGAGCTGTCCATCCACTTGAGCGAGCCATAGCAAAAATAGGGGTGAAGTGTGTTTGTGGAATTTTAAAAATTTCGGCATATACAATTCCTGAGTAAAAATCTACATTTGGATAAATACCTTTATTTGATAGTAATTCTTCACAAACTCTTTCTACCTCTAGTGCAGTTTCAAAGCGTTTAGAAAAATGCATATTAGATTTTTTGATATAGGATTCAATCATGTTTTGTAAAATATTTGCGCGAGGGTCTTTAACACTATATTCTCTATGTCCCATACCCCAGATGATTTGTTTATTTTTTAGACGATTCTCAATATAAGTACGTGCATTTTTGGCATTGCCAATCTCATCTAACATTTTAAGCACATCTTCATTTGCACCGCCATGTAAAGAACCTGCTAAAGTGCCAACTGCAGCTGAAATTGATGCAAATGGATTGGCAAGTGTAGAAGCAGTTACCATGGCTGAAAAAGTTGAGGCGTTAATCGTGTGTTCTGCATGTAAAATTAAGCAAGCATCAAAAAGTTTGACAATATTATTATCAGGTTCTTCTCCAGATGACATATATAAAAAGTTCTTGGCATATGACATCTCTTTACTAGGTGGAATAGGATTATAACCAGCACTAATACGCGTCCACATTGCCACTAGAGTACTCATGTTAGAAATAATTTTAGTTAGTGCACTTTGCGTGCAAATAGAATCTGGATTTTGTGCATCCGCATCAGGATAGAATGTTGCCATAGCGGCAATGGCAGTTTGTAAAACATTCATAGGGTGCCCAGTGGCTGGTAAAGACCACATCATAGAGTGGATATTACGTTTTACTTCATAGCGTTTATGTAAAACATCTTTAAAGTTATTTAATCTGTTTTTATCTGGTAACTCTCCATCTCGGAGTAGCATAGAAACTTCTTCAAAAGAGGCGTGTTTGACCAACTCCTCAATTGAGTAACCACGATAAGTCAAAATACCATTTTTTCCATCAATGGAAGAGATGGAGGATTCTGTTGCAGGAACGCCTGCTAAGCCGGGGATATATTTAATCATAATTTATACAGAGAAAGATGAGCCACAACCACAAGTAGTTTTAGCATTTGGATTATGAATAATAAAACGCGCGCCTTGTAAGTCTTCCAAGTAATCAACGGTTGCGCCAATTAAGTATTGGTAGCTCATGGGATCAACTACTAATTGTACGCCATTATTTGTAACACCTGAGTCACCTTCTTTACGTTTTTCATCAAAAGTAAAACCATAGGAGAATCCAGAACAGCCACCACCTGTTATATAAACACGTAAATACAGGTTATTATTTTGTTCTTCTTCAATTAGTGTTGATACTTTTTTAGCTGCATTATCACTAAAAATGATATCTGCTTTTTCTAAAACTTGTGTTATTTCCATGTTATTTCCTTATGGTAGTAAGCCAATCTGTTCCAATCCTAATCCTTCATCAAGTCCAAACATAAGATTCATGTTTTGTATAGCTTGTCCTGAGGCGCCCTTAATTATATTATCAATAACTGACATAATGATAAGTTTATTATTCGATTTTTGAATACTAATATGGCAATTATTTGTGCCTTTAACTGATTTTGTTTGTGGATAAATATTAGTTGGTAATATATGAATAAACCTGTTGTTTTGGTAGTGTTTTTCAAATAATTTTTGCACGTTGATATCCTTTGTTAAATCAACGTAAATGCTAGCAAGCATACCTCTAGTCATGGGTACTAAATGAGGGGTAAAGAAAAAATTTACTTCTTTGCCTGCGATGTCGGTTAACACTTGTTGCGCTTCAGGCTTATGACGATGTTGATTAACATTATAAGGTTTTAAAGATTCGTTTATTTCACAAAAAAGTGTGGCAATATTAGTACTTCTTCCTGCACCGCTAACGCCTGATTTGCAATCAGCAATAATGCTTTTTGTGTTAATTATATTTGTTTCAAGCAAAGGTTTGAGTGCTAGAATGATTGCGGTTGGATAGCAGCCAGGATTGGCAATTAAGGTGGCGTTTTTGATTTGTGAGTTATAAACTTCAGGTAAGCCATAAACAGCATTTTTTAATAAATCACATTGTGTATGTGGCATACCATACCATTTACTCCATTCAGTGCTATCTTTAATGCGAAAATCAGCACCTAAGTCAATTATTTTGATATCTTTGTTTAAGAATTTACTAACGCTATTCATGGCTACGCCATGTGGGGTAGCAAAGAAAATAATGTCACATTCAAATAATTTTTTTTCATTTGGGGTAATAAAGTCAAGATCAATATATCCTATTAGACTAGGAAATTCTTTAATAACTGATTTCTTAGCATTTATTCTTGAACATAGAGCTATAATTTTTGCATTTGGGTGGTTATGTAGAAGACGTATAAGCTCTAGTCCTGTGTATCCAGTAGAACCAATAATACCTACTTTGATCATATTAAAGAGTTTCCTAACATTTTTTCAAGATAGTGGATATTTATACCACCTTTTTGAAAAGTTTTATCATCTATGATTCTTTTTTGTAAGGCAATATTGGTTTTAATACCATCAATTACCATTTCATCAAGTGCATTTCGCATTTTAATAATAGCGCCTAGTCTAGTATCAGAAAAAGTAATCAGTTTAGCAATCATAGAGTCGTAATAGGGCGGTACGACATACCCGTTATATAAATGAGAGTCAACACGCACACCCACCCCCCCAGCTATATGGTATTGAGTGATTTTTCCTGGTGAGGGCATGAAATTATTTGGATCTTCGGCGTTAATACGACATTCAATCGCATGACCTTTAAGGTGTACTTCATTTTGTGTGAATGATAGTATTTGACCGTCAGCAATGCGTATTTGTTCACGTACAATGTCAATACCAGTAATCATTTCGGTAACAGGATGTTCTACCTGGATTCGGGTATTCATTTCAATAAAATAGAATTCATTATTTTCAAATAAAAATTCAAATGTTCCAGCACCACGATAACTAATGGCTTTACAAGCATCTGTACAAGCATTACTGATTTTATCGCGTAATCTTGGTGTGATTCCAGGTGCTGGTGCTTCTTCTACGACTTTTTGGTGGCGTCTTTGCATTGAGCAGTCACGTTCACCTAAGTGTATCGCGTTACCGTATTCGTCAGCTAATATTTGAATTTCAATATGTCTAGGTTTAGTTAAAAACTTCTCTATGTATACTTTGCAGTTACCAAAAAAGTTAAGCGCTTCTGTTTTTGTCACTTCAATTGACTCAATTAGGTCATCTTCTTTTTTAACCACACGCATACCACGTCCTCCACCTCCGTTAGAGGCTTTGATTATAATTGGAAAACCAATATCACGTGCAAGTTTGGTGTTTTGAGCGGCATCTTCAGTCAAACTTCCATTTGATCCAGGAATACAAGGTATTCCAGATCTTTGCATGACATTAATGGCAGCAACTTTATCTCCCATTGTGCGGATATTATCAGCACGCGGCCCGATAAAAATAAACCCACTTTCTTCAACGCGTTGTGCAAAATCTGCGTTTTCAGATAAAAATCCATAACCAGGATGAATTGCATCAGCATGAGTAACTTCTGCTGCAGCAATCAGTGCTGGGATGTTTAAATAGCTGTCTTTTGATGGATGTGGACCAATGCATACAGCTTCGTCAGATAAGCGAACATGCTTAAGATCTTTATCTGCTGTCGAATAGACAGCAACAGTTTTAATGCCTAGTTCTTTACAAGTCCTTAAAATTCTAAGCGCAATCTCACCACGATTAGCGATGAGAACCTTACTAATTTTATTCATTGATGTCATTGAATGATTACTAGTGTTTGACTGAACTCAACTGCATCACCATTTTTGCATAATATTTCGGTTACTGTTCCAGATTGGTCTGCTTCGATTTGGTTCATAATTTTCATTGCTTCAACAATACAGATTGTATCGCCTTGGTTGACATGTTGACCAACTTTAACGAAAGCATCAGAATTAGGTGATGCTGCGCTATAGAAAGTACCAACCATAGGTGAGGTAATTGGATGGTCATCTACTGTAGAAATATTATTTTCAGATGGAGTTATTACTCCCGTAGAGGTTTCTATTGGAGCCACTACGGGAGTTGTAATTGCTACTGGCGGTGCTATTGTAGTATTTTTATAGCGTGAGATACGTAGAGATTCTTCACCTTCAACAATTTCAATTTCACTCATACTAGATTGCTCCAGTAATTCCATTAATTTTTTTACTTTACGAATGTCCATTTACAACCTCTTTAATTGTTGAATATGTTGAATTGCAGCTTGTAACGCGAATTCATAGCCCTGAGGACCAAAGCCTGAAATGATTCCTTTTGCAATATCTGAAAAATAAGATTGTTTGCGAAAAATTTCACGCTTATATATATTAGACAAGTGAACTTCACTAAATTCAATACCTACAGCAAGTATAGCATCACGTAAAGCGATTGATGTGTGTGTAAAAGCTGCAGGATTGAAAATTATATATTGAACTCCGTTATCGGTAGCATTGTGAATATATTTAATCAACTTTGATTCTGAATTATCTTGATGGTGTTCAAACGTCAGACCAACATTATTTGCTATTTTTGTAAGATTACTGGTAATGTCATCTAATGTTTGTGTGCCGTAATAGTCAGGTTCACGAGAACCAAGTAGATTAAGGTTAGGCCCGTTTAATAAAAGAACATCCATTTATTCAAATAAGCAAGATAAAAATAAAGATAATTTTACCATTAATATTATGTAATATTGTAAGTTCTGACAGCGTTTTCGCTTGTTTTATTTAATTTTGTTAAGATGACTAAGAAAGTTTTGTGCATTGATATCTCCAATAATTCTTTGTGAGCGATTTTCAATACCATTTTTGAAAAATAAAATAGCAGGGGGTCCAACAATATTGAATCGTTTCATTAAGGCTTTATCATTGATATTGTTTTCAGTCACATCAACTTGGAGTGCAATAATATCAGACATCTCATTGACTATATAGGCATTGGAAAATATAAATAGTTCAAGTTCTTTACAAGAGATACACCAATTAGCATAAAAATCTAACATAACAATTTGGTTATTGTTTTTAGCTTGTGCTAAAACTTCTTCTAAGTTGCTTATAGATTTAATTTGTTTAAATTTTAAATGGTTTGATTCAGTTCCCACATTTGATGATTTCCAGCTAGATAGTGGTTGTAACATATCACCACCTCCACGTGCTACTAATATCCAAAGTAAAATGCCATAGCCTAGTATAATCAATCCTAAAGCTTTAAAAATACGTTGCCAAGGTTTTGAGGTATTTATTTGTGTGTTTAATGTACCCATTGCAATTGGTGATATGGTAATAAGCATTGCCCATAAGATAAGTGAAGTAAGGGGTGAAATAATTCTATCGAGTAGATAAATTGCTATAGCTAACATTAAAATACCAAAGACATACTTAACATTTTCCATCCAACCATCTGCTTTAGGTAACTTGCTTATGCCTGCACCAACTACAATAAGTAGTGAACCCATGCCTAAACTCATTATAAACAGTGATATCCCACCTAATAATGCATCGCCAGTTTGTCCAATATAAATTAATATACCTGCTAAAGGTGGTGTAACACAAGGCCCAATAATAAGTGCTGATAAAAAACCCATAACAGCTACACTAATTAGGTGCCCACCTTCTTGGTCATTGTTAATTTTTGTAATTTTTTCTTGTAACCTGGTAGGTAGTTGAATTTCATAATAGCCGAACATAGAAAATGCTAAAGTAACAAAGATCAAACTAAAAATAGACAAAACCCAAGGAGCTTGGAATAATACTTGTAAATTTTCACCAAAATAACCTGCAAATACACCTACGATTGAGTAGGCGATGCTCATGGATAATACAAATACTATGGACATAATTAACGCTTTTTTAGTACTGACTTTTGCTTTTTGACCAATAATAATGCCTGATAGAATTGGAATCATTGGAAATACGCAAGGAGTTAATGATAATAATAAGCCAAAACCAAAGAAACTTGCCAATATTAACAATATGTTGTCTTGTTGAAATAGTGCAGTAATTTGATCAGTTTTGTTCAATTTAATTTGAACAATATTAGGCGTGTATATTGATTTTTTTTCAGATAAAATATTAATTTTAGGATTGTTTGTTTGAGAAGGTAACATAATATTAATAGTTTTTTCTTGTGGAGAAAAACACACACCACCTTCCCAACATCCTTGATATTTAATGATAAGAGTAATTGACTTAGTATTAATATCAGTGAGTGGAATTTCAACTTCCAACACATCTTTGTGGACCTCAATTTCACCAATAAACTTGTCATTTTTAATTTTACCTTTCGAGACTACAATATTGCCAAATTTTGCTCCTTTGATGTCAAATAAAAATTTATTATGATATAAATAATACTCTTGACTAATATCCCATTTAGCTAGTAGTGTATTGTCATTAATTGCTACCACTGAAAATTTAAATGCATTATCTACAGACAAAGGCTTACCAGAAGTTAGTATGTTGTTTTTAACAAGTGATTGTATTTTGTTAGTTACTTGTGATAAGAGATTAAGTGAATTATTATCTAAGGAAGTCGAATTTATTGAACTAATGTCAAGTACAACTGATTTAGTAATAGGAGGGTAACAGACGCCTAAATCAGAACAACCTTGATAATTAACGGTTAATAAAATAGATTTAGCCCCCTTTTTAAGGATAGGTATAACCACTATGACATTATCACGATAAATCCCAATTTTGCCAAAAAATTCATCATTTCTAATCTTTGTTTTTGGAAATTTAGCATTACCTAGCTGTGCTGAAAAATCAGCAGAAATCTTAATTTTTTCTTTATAAAGAAAGTAATTTTTCTTAATTTTCCAATTAAGTAATATTTTGTTATTAACCAATTCAGCTTTAAAGATAAATGCTTTGTTTACTGGCAATAAATCATTTTCTACTTGTGCTAATAAAAATGTGGATAATATTAAAATTAAGGATAATAGTAAACGTTTCATGTTTCTTTTACAGAAGAATCAATTACAAATTTAATATGTTATACGCTTAATTATAACAAGTAAATATTATTTATGAATATCAATATTGCTTGAAAATGGAAGTTTTATATTCATAAAAATGGGTGATTTTGTCATCTTTATTAAATAAAATAATGTTAGGTAAATAGTTAAGTTTGAGTTCTTTCAGTTCATTTTAGGCTTGATTTAGTTGTCTTTATTTTTAGTAATGGATTATTTATAGATAGATATCATAATGCACCATATTAGAAAGCGTTAAATTAATTGACGATAGATTTGTTTTTTGCGTTTGGTATTAAAAAAATAAGTGTAAGTATTGTAACTTTTATTTTTATAATTATGCTTAATCGAGTTATAAATAATGTAGAAATCTTCATTTTTTAAAGAATATCATAGTTTTGTAATTGTTAGTTTATTCTAAAATATTGTTCTATACAACTTCTTTATTACTTTCAATATTAATAGAAATTACGTTGAAATTTTATTGAATAAGCTTTTTACTATTTACTTATTAAGTAATATTTATTTAAATAAAATGAATAACAACATATTTTTATTGTTTTGTTTTCTTGTTTCAATAATATAATTAGCAATTAGGAGTGTGTTATCAGTAATTATACGACTCTGTTGTTAGAGTGATAGAATCTTGAGTGGTCTATCAGCAACATATGCAATATATTTGGTATTAAATTATTTTAAATACAGTTGTTAACTGTTCAATCTAGTCTAATCTTATAGTTGATGTAATATTAATCCAAAAAAATCAATATATACATATTATTATTATATTATTTATATTTTATTAAATTTTTTTTCCTGATAAAAGCTTCATTGTTCTAATTTTATTGTATAAAGATTCTTTAGTTATAGGTATAAGAAAGAATACTAATAATTGGTAGTATTTAGTAAAATTATTGATGAAATTTTAATCATTATTAAAAATTAAAATATGATATATGCTGTAAATTATTGTGAATAGTTAGTATCTATTTAAGTATCCTCTAACTTTTGTAAGAGTTAAAAGTTTATTGTCTATTGAACAACAACGACCATTGCTGGGCGAACTAAGCGTTCATTTAAAGTAAATCCAAATTGTACTACTTCTAAAACAGAATTTGGATCTTTGTCTGTCATAGGTATCATGGTGACAGCTTCGTGCAATTCAGGATTAAAGGTTTCACCTTCAGGATTAATCATTTCTACGCCAAATTTTTTTAGAGTTGATAGAAAAACTTTATCAGTCATTTCTAATCCTTCCACAATATGTTTAACAGTTGCTTTTTCTTCTTGTGCAGTTTTAATACCCATGCTTAGTGAGTCTTTTACTTCAAGTAATGCTTTGACGAAACTATCTAATGCAAATTTATGTGCATTTTCGACATCTTTAGTATTACGGCGTTTAAGGTTTTCCATTTCTGCTTGAGACCTTAAAAGTTTGTCCCAATTATCCTTAGCAGATTGTTGTGCTTGGGCTAGTTGTTTTTGTAAATCATCATTTTGATGTGTTTGCAAGTCAACTTTAGTAGTGGTTTCAATATCTTTTTTCTCTATTGAAGGTTTTTTTTGATTCTTTTTTTCTGATTTCTTTTTTGTCATTTTGTTGCTCAATTCATGTATATTTGTTAAAAGTATTGATTTATAAATAATAAAATTAAATTATCTATAAAATAACTTATTTAATATTTATTATAATGACTATTTTAAAGAATTTAATCTTGATGATTAACAAATATGTTTAACACGATTGGTATTATTACTAAACCCAATGATTCTGTGAGTGAAGACACGGCTATTAAATTGAGTGAATTTTTATTAATCCATAGTGTAGATGTAGTATCTGGGAATAAAAGTATTATTCAACAAGCAGACTTGATTATTGTTGTAGGTGGCGATGGTTCGATACTTAGTACTGCACGTAGTTTTGTTGACAATAACATTCCAATTTTAGGTATTAATCTTGGACGGTTGGGTTTTTTGGCTGATGTACCATTAACAGGTATGTTTGATATTGTTTCAGAAGTTTTAAATGGTAAATATATTAAAGAAGAACGTTGTTTGTTGTCTTGTCAAATAAAACAAAATAATAAAATATTAGATAATTTTTTAGCATTAAATGATGTGATTATTCATCGAAAAGAACATTTAAAAATGGTTGAGTTTGATGTTTATATTGATGATAAACTTGTTAATAATCAACGTGCTGACGGTTTGATTATTACCACACCAACTGGATCAACCGCTTATGCATTATCAAGTGGGGGGCCTATTATGCATCCAGGTGTTAATGCTATTGGTTTAGTGTCAATTTGTCCACATACCATGAGTCATCGCCCTTTATTGATTCCAGGTGATAGTGAAGTAATGATTCAAGTGAAAGATTCAGATGATGGTACGATTGTTAGCTTTGATGGGCAAACCTCAATTGTTATCAAAGTTGGTCAAGATATTTGTGTGCGTCAGCATAGTAGTTTTATTAATTTATTACACCCCAAGGATTATAATTATTTTGATATTATTCGATCTAAATTACATTGGGGTCATAAACTCTAGTCAATGTTTTTTAGTTAAGTGTTAAAAATTTGTAGGTTTATTAAAATGCTAGATTTTTCTTTTAGGCGGATAAGTGTTGTTAAAAATGAAACAGATTGGTGAAAGCTTATTTAAAATTTAGTTAACCGAGCGGTGTAACCCAGCATTGATAGAACTTTTAGAAAAAAATAATCTAACAACTTATTTCTATTTTCCAATGCTTTAAGAGTTTATGTGCTTGTGAATTTCATAGCAATCTTCTAAGCTGGTTAACTACTAATTTTTAAAAATTTATTTTTTTTTAAACGTTCAATTCCTAATATTTTAAAAATGTATTTTTGGTAAGCGGGTTCAGAATTGCCAGTTTTCATATTGTGAATGAAAAATTTCTCAAAGGCGATTTTAGCAAGATGCATCATTTTACCTTTTTTGGCCCAGGTAACGTTTCTGGGAGGGATTTGGGGTATAGCGACAAAGGTAACACCTGTGTCACCCATGTCAGCAATACAAACAGCATTCCAAGTTGGGATATGAGTAGGTGCTTTATTAGCAATCATTTCTTCAATATTATGTACAACAGCGGTGACCATAGATTCAATCATATAACCTGTTTTTGGTGTACCACACATTACAGGTGTTTCCTCAACAGGTGGAATAGCAATATTCACACCTATTGAAAAGATATTATCTTTAACAGGAGATTGTTGATAATCATTTACCATAACAAATCCACGTGGATTGACAAAACCTTCATCTATATCGGCTAATTTTGCAACTGTATCAACACCCTTAAAGGCTGGCAACATCATAGTATACTGAGTGGCTATTTCAATTGTTTTAACTACTTCTCCTTCATCGTTAACTTGATCTACTGTAACTTTATTAGCTGCAATATTAGTAACTTTAGCGTTAGTAACCCACTTGATATGACGTTGTCTAAATTCTGATTCTAATAAACCTTTTGAGTCACCTACACCACCTAATCCTAGATGGCCTATATATGGCTCTGCCGTAATAAAAGTGATAGGACATTTGTCACGAATACCTTGTTTTTTAAGATCAGTATCCATAATGGTAGCGAATTCATAAGCTGGACCAAAACATGAGGCACCTTGTACAGCGCCTACAACAATTGGTCCGCCACCATTTGTACAAAACTTTTTCCATTCTTGTCGTGCTGATTCAGCGTGGGCAGTAGTGCAAATTGAAACACTATGACCTTCAGGACCTAAACCTTCAATTTCGTCAAAAGCAAGTTTAGGACCTGTAGCTAGAACTAAATAATCATAGTTTATAACTTGTTTACCAACCATAACTTGGTTATCATTAGGTTTGATTTCACTAGCCTCACCAATAATAAGCTCAATATTTTTACGTTTTAAATGAGGTTCAAGTAAAAAACTAATATTCTCTTCACTACGCCAACCAACGGCTAACCAAGGGTTTGAAGGAATAAAGTTAAAGTTTGGATTATTGGAAATAACCGTTACCTGATGATCTTTTCCTAATGTTTTTTTAATATCGTAGGCAAAAGGCAGTCCGCCTGTGCTTGCACCAATAACAACAACATGAGACATATTATTTCTCCTAAAAATAAGTTAATTATTCTGATAATATGCATACTTGTCAAATGTATCACAATATGCTTATATAATCATATTTAATTAAGGAGTAATTTAATTGATTGGAAGTCATATTTTGGTTATCTTATGAGTGTGATACATTTGACAAGGATATATCACAATTTATAATCAGAATATTTTATGAGTTGTTTTTGTATATCTAATGCCATATATTCAAGCTATTAATTACAAAATTTTGTATAAATTTTATTCGACATACCTTAAAATTTAGTTAACCGAGCGGTGTAACCCAGCATTGATAGAACTTTTAGAAAAAAATAATCTAACAACTTATTTCTATTTTCCAATGCTTTAAGAGTTTATGTGCTTGTGAATTTCATAGCAATCTTCTAAGCTGGTTAACTACTAATTTTTAAAAATTTATTTTTTTTTAAACGTTCAATTCCTAATATTTTAAAAATGTATTTTTGGTAAGCGGGTTCAGAATTGCCAGTTTTCATATTGTGAATGAAAAATTTCTCAAAGGCGATTTTAGCAAGATGCATCATTTTACCTTTTTTGGCCCAGGTAACGTTTCTGGGAGGGATTTGGGGTATAGCGACAAAGGTAACACCTGTGTCACCCATGTCAGCAATACAAACAGCATTCCAAGTTGGGATATGAGTAGGTGCTTTATTAGCAATCATTTCTTCAATATTATGTACAACAGCGGTGACCATAGATTCAATCATATAACCTGTTTTTGGTGTACCACACATTACAGGTGTTTCCTCAACAGGTGGAATAGCAATATTCACACCTATTGAAAAGATATTATCTTTAACAGGAGATTGTTGATAATCATTTACCATAACAAATCCACGTGGATTGACAAAACCTTCATCTATATCGGCTAATTTTGCAACTGTATCAACACCCTTAAAGGCTGGCAACATCATAGTATACTGAGTGGCTATTTCAATTGTTTTAACTACTTCTCCTTCATCGTTAACTTGATCTACTGTAACTTTATTAGCTGCAATATTAGTAACTTTAGCGTTAGTAACCCACTTGATATGACGTTGTCTAAATTCTGATTCTAATAAACCTTTTGAGTCACCTACACCACCTAATCCTAGATGGCCTATATATGGCTCTGCCGTAATAAAAGTGATAGGACATTTGTCACGAATACCTTGTTTTTTAAGATCAGTATCCATAATGGTAGCGAATTCATAAGCTGGACCAAAACATGAGGCACCTTGTACAGCGCCTACAACAATTGGTCCGCCACCATTTGTACAAAACTTTTTCCATTCTTGTCGTGCTGATTCAGCGTGGGCAGTAGTGCAAATTGAAACACTATGACCTTCAGGACCTAAACCTTCAATTTCGTCAAAAGCAAGTTTAGGACCTGTAGCTAGAACTAAATAATCATAGTTTATAACTTGTTTACCAACCATAACTTGGTTATCATTAGGTTTGATTTCACTAGCCTCACCAATAATAAGCTCAATATTTTTACGTTTTAAATGAGGTTCAAGTAAAAAACTAATATTCTCTTCACTACGCCAACCAACGGCTAACCAAGGGTTTGAAGGAATAAAGTTAAAGTTTGGATTATTGGAAATAACCGTTACCTGATGATCTTTTCCTAATGTTTTTTTAATATCGTAGGCAAAAGGCAGTCCGCCTGTGCTTGCACCAATAACAACAACATGAGACATATTATTTCTCCTAAAAATAAGTTAATTATTCTGATAATATGCATACTTGTCAAATGTATCACAATATGCTTATATAATCATATTTAATTAAGGAGTAATTTAATTGATTGGAAGTCATAAAAAAGTGATTTTTTTACAAGCTATACTTGTATAATTTAAATTTTGTAAATCCGATTAGGCGAATAGATATTTTAGCAACAAGAAGTGAATGGCCAAAGGTACAATTAAGCACATTATTAATGGTGAGTATTTATTTTTCTATGAGTAATGTGGCTATAGCAGCAATTTATGGTGGCATAATTGGCCTATTAAACACTAGTTTGATTAATAGGCATATAAATAAACAAAAAGGGAAATTAAATATTAGTCCAGGTACTGGCGTTATAATGATGTCAGTTAGTGTCGTTATGCGTATGACTTTATTAGTGTTATTGACTTTTTTTGGCTTATTGATTGTAGGGTTAGCACCAGAGGCATTAATTATTGGTTTAGTTTTGGGGCAGATTGGTTTTTTAATAGACAGGGTTATAAATAGGTAATGTTATCGACAAATGAAGTCATAACTTCTAGTAGTTATATTAAGCATCATTTACAAAATTTGACGTATGGTCAATTTCCAGATGGTTATTGGGGTTTTGCACATACTTCTGAACAAGCAAAAGAAATGGGTTTTTTAGCTATTCATTTGGATACATTGGGCGTATCTTTTTTATTGGGTATTTTATTTTTAAGCTTTTTTTATCGAATTGGTAAAAAAATGACCTATGATACCCCCTCAGGGACACAAAACTTTATTGAAAGTGTGGTTAGTTATATTAACGAAAACGTTCGTGGCTCATTTAATGGTCAAAATCCTATGGTTGCACCATTAGCGCTTACTACTTTTATTTGGATTGTATTAATGAATACTATGGATTTAGTGCCAGTTGATTGGTTTCCATACATTGCACAGAAAATCGGAGTTTGGTTTGGCGCTGATCTACATCATGTTTTCTTTAAAGTGGTGCCAACTACAGATCCAAATGCAACTCTTGGTATGTCAATTGGTATTTTTATTCTGATTATCTATTACAGCATTAAGGAGAAAGGAATGGGTGGTTTTGCAGTAGAATTAGCTTTCCACCCATTTGGTAAAATGATGTTGCCATTTAATTTGTTTTTAGAAGGAGTGAACTTAATTGCCAAGCCTATTTCATTAGCATTACGTTTATTTGGTAATATGTATGCAGGGGAGATGATTTTTATTCTCATTGCTTTATTACCATTTTGGATTCAGTGGAGTTTGTCTTTACCGTGGGCAATTTTCCATATTTTGATTGTATTATTACAAGCGTTTATTTTTATGACTCTGGTCATTGTGTATATGGATATGGCCCATCAAAAGGAACATTAATTATATTTTATAAATAGGAGTAAAAAAAATGGAACAAAGTATTTTATTTTTAGCAGGTTCAATTTTAATGGGTTTGGGTGCGTTAGGTGCAGCAGTTGGTATTGGTATTTTAGGTGCAAAATTTTTAGAAGGTGCAGCACGCCAACCAGAGTTAATACCAATGCTTAGAACGCAAATGTTTATTGTGATGGGTTTGGTGGATGCAGTACCAATGATTGCTGTTGGTATTTCAATGTATATTTTATTTGCGGTTGCAGGATAAAATAAAAAAATGATTTGAAATACAAGGATTGAGTTATGAATATTAATTTGACAATGTTTGGACAATTAATCATGTTTGCCATGTTTACTTGGTTTTGTATGAAGTTTATTTGGCCACCTATTATAATAGCTATGGAAGAGCGTCAAAAACGTATTGAAGGTGGTTTATTAGCGGCAGAGCGTGGTCGTTTTGAGAAAGCAGAGGCGCAAATTAAAGCCAAGGAAATTATTAATCAATCTAAAAGTTTAGCGACTGAGATTATTGCAAATGCTACTCGTCAGGCATCAAATATGGTTGAAGATGCAAAATATATCGCCTTAAAAGAAGCAGGAAAGGTAAAGGAGCAAGCACAAGCACAGCTCGAACAAGATACCATTTGTGTTCGTAATGAGCTAAAGAATAAAGTATCTGCTTTGGTTATACAAGGAGTTAGTGCGGTTCTTGATAAGGAGGTTGATGTTAGGTTACATCAACAAATGATAGGTAAATTGTCAGAATCACTGTCTTAATTAGCTATGAAATTAGCTGTTATCGCCAAACCTTATGCTAATGCAATTTTTGAGTTAGCACAGCAGGATAATTCGCATTTACAGTGGAAGATGGTTTTAGATGTAGGAGCGCATTTACTTCTTGATAAGAAGATGCTTAGATTGATTGCTTCTCCTAACATTCTAGAACAAGATAAATTAAGTACTATAAAAGCATTGCTTAGGTCAATATTAGACAGAGAATTAAGTGTACATGAAGCGATGTTTATTAGGGTGTTATTAGATAATAATCGTATTAGTATTTTGCCAAGTATCGCAACCTTATTTGCAAGTTTGATTAACATAATAAATAATACTAAAATATTTACTATTATTAGTTCTTATCAGTTAAGTAAATCTGAAAAAGAACAAATTGTGGGTGATTTAATGAATCAATATAATAAAGTAGTAAATATTGATATTATCGTAGATAAAGATTTAGTAGGTGGTGTTATTATTAAAGATGGTGATAAAGTGATTGATATCTCAATCAAAGCTCGGGTGAAAGAGTTAGGTTTGCGTTTATCAAAAACATATTAATTATTAAAATTTAAAGAGGAATGACTATGCAATTAAACGCTCATGAAATCAGTGATTTAATTAAAAAGCAAATAGAAGGGTTTGATTTTACTGCTGAGGCACGTACAGAAGGTAGTGTTGTTAGTGTGAGTGATGGTATTGTCCGTATTCACGGTTTGGGCGATGTACAATTTGGTGAGATGATTGAATTTTCAAATAACACCTTTGGTATGGCACTTAACTTAGAACAAGATAGCGTCGGTGCAGTTATTCTAGGTGATTATTTACATATTTTAGAAGGTGATATTGTTAAATGTACTAATCGCTTAGTTGAAGTGCCTGTTGGTGAGGCTATGTTAGGTCGAGTAGTTAACCCTCTAGGTAAAGCTATTGACGGTAAGGGTGATATTAATTCTCAAGGCGTACGCCCGTTAGAAGTAATGGCACCTGGTGTGATTGATCGTAAATCAGTAGACCAGCCTATTCAAACGGGTATTAAAGCGATTGATGCAATGGTGCCAGTGGGTCGTGGTCAGCGAGAGCTAATTATTGGTGACCGTCAAACAGGTAAAACAGCGGTAGCAATTGATGCAATTATTAACCAAAGAGATAGTGGTATTCGTTGTGTATATGTCGCTATTGGTCAAAAAGACTCATCAGTAGCTACAGTTGTACGTAAATTGGAAGAGTATGGTGCATTGGCAAATACTATTATTGTTGTTGCAGGTGCTGCAGTTTCTCCAGCGCTACAATATATTGCGCCTTATGCAGGATGTGCTATGGCTGAGTATTTTCGTGATCGAGGTGAAGACGCACTGATTGTTTATGATGATTTAACAAAACAAGCTTGGGCTTATCGTGAGGTTTCTTTGTTGCTTAAACGTCCTCCAGGACGCGAAGCTTATCCGGGTGATGTATTTTATTTACATTCACGTCTACTTGAGCGTGCTTCACGTGTTAATGCAGATTATGTAGAAAAAATGACCAATGGTGAAGTTAAAGGACAAACAGGTTCTTTAACAGCATTGCCAATTATTGAAACCCAAGGTGGTGATGTGTCAGCATTTGTACCTACTAATGTTATTTCAATTACAGATGGTCAAATTTTTTTAGAAACAGATTTGTTTAATGCGGGCATTCGTCCAGCGATTAATGTTGGTTTATCAGTATCACGTGTTGGCGGTGCAGCACAAACCAATATTATTAAAAAATTAGGGGGTGGTATTCGTCTTGATTTAGCACAATATCGAGAATTAGTAGCTTTTGCACAATTTTCTTCTGACCTTGATGTAGAAACTAAAGCTCAAATTGATCGTGGTCAGCGTGTTACTGAGTTAATGAAGCAAAATCAATACTCACCTTTATCAATTGCTGAAATAGCGACTTTATTGTTTTCTGCTAATTCAGGTTTATTAGACGATATTGAGGTAAATAAAATAGTTGATTTTGAAGCGTCACTAATTGCTTATATGAAGGTAAACCAAGTATCATTAATGAATAGTATTAATGAACTAGGTAATTATAATGATAAGATTTCAAATAAATTACAAGTAGCAATTGATGATTTTAAAACAAACTATACTTGGTAGAATAGGGTAGATAATGGCAGCTGGAAAAGAAATTAGAACGCAAATTTCAAGTATTAAAAATACCCAGAAGATTACTTTAGCTATGGAAATGGTGGCAGCTTCTAAGATGAAAAAAGCACAAGATAGAATGTTAGAATCACGCCCTTATTGTGAGAAAATTTCTAATATTATTGGTCATTTAGCTTATGCACATTCAGAATTTCAACATCCTTATATGAATAGTTTTAAAAAACTTCAGCGCATTGGTATTATTATTATTTCAAGTGATAGAGGTTTGTGCGGTGGCTTGAATACTAACTTATTTAGATATATTTTAAGGCAAGTTGTTGAATATCAATCTAAGGGTATTAAAGTTGATGTTTGTACGATTGGTAAGAAAGCAACTTCATTTTTTAAAAATTTTGGTTTAAATGTTAAATCTGTATTGACAGATTTAGGCGATTCACCCCATTTTGATGATTTATTAGGAACGATTAAGATTATGCTTGATGGGTATGATTTGGGTGAAATACAGCAATTATCAGTTGCCTATAATAAATTTGAAAATACCATGATTCAGATACCAACAATTATGCAATTAGTACCAATAGTATCAATTAAATCAGACAATATAAACCATTATTGGGATTATATTTATGAACCTAATGCACAAGAAGTTTTAAGCGCGTTATTAGTACGTTATATTGAGGCTTTGGTTTATCAAGGTTTAGTTGAGAATATTTCTTGTGAGCAATCTTCACGTATGATTGCAATGAAAAGTGCGACTGATAATGCAGGTGATATGGTTAAGGAGTTGGAATTAATTTATAACAAAGCAAGGCAAGCAGCAATTACGCAAGAAATTTCTGAGATTGTTAGTGGTGCTACAGCTGTTTAAAGTTTAAAAAAGGAAAAGCAAAATGAGTATAGGAAAAATTACACAAATTATTGGTGCGGTTATCGATGTTGAATTTTCAGCAGATAATATGCCAAAAATTTATGATGCTTTAAAAGTTTTAGAAACAGGCTTAACCTTAGAAGTTCAGCAACAGCTGGGAGACTATATAGTACGTGCAATTGCCATGGGTGGCTCTGAAGGTCTAAAAAGAGGTCTAGAAGTCACTAATACAGGTGAACCTATTAAAGTTCCTGTTGGTGTCAAGACATTAGGACGTATTATGAATGTACTTGGTGAACCGATTGATAACGCTGGTGAAATCGGTCAAGAGGTTGATTGGGCTATACACCGAAGTCCCCCTGATTATGATGAATTAGCACCTGCAACAGAATTATTAGAAACAGGTATTAAGGTAATTGATCTAATTTGTCCATTTGCTAAAGGCGGTAAGGTTGGTTTATTTGGTGGTGCTGGTGTTGGTAAAACTGTTAATATGATGGAGTTAATTCGTAATATTGCGATTGCGCATTCTGGTTATTCAGTGTTTGCTGGTGTTGGTGAACGTACTCGTGAAGGTAATGATTTTTATCATGAAATGAAAGAGTCAAATGTACTTAATAAAGTATCTTTAGTATATGGTCAAATGAATGAGCCGCCGGGAAATAGATTGCGTGTTGCCTTGACAGGACTCACCATGGCAGAATACTTTCGTGATGAAGGTCGTGATGTATTGTTGTTTATTGATAATATTTATCGTTATACACTTGCAGGTACGGAAGTATCGGCATTATTAGGTCGTATGCCATCAGCAGTAGGGTATCAACCAACTTTGGCAAGTGAGATGGGCGCATTACAAGAGCGTATTACTTCAACTAAAAAAGGCTCAATTACCTCAATCCAGGCAGTATATGTACCTGCAGATGATTTAACAGACCCATCACCAGCAACTACATTTGCTCATTTAGATGCAACAGTTGTATTATCACGTAAAGTAGCAGAATTAGGTATTTATCCTGCGGTAGATCCACTGGATTCTACTTCACGCCAACTAGACCCGCTAATCGTAGGAGAAGAGCATTATAATGTAGCTCGTGGCGTACAAGGAGTTTTACAACGTTACAAAGAATTAAAAGATATTATTGCAATTTTAGGAATGGATGAGTTATCTGAAGAAGATAAGCGTTCAGTATCTCGTGCTCGTAAAGTTCAACGTTTTTTATCTCAGCCATTTTTTGTAGCAGAAGTATTTACGGGTGCACCAGGAAAATATGTATCTCTTAAAGATACAATTGCTGGATTTAAAGCTATTCTTGATGGTGAAATGGATGGCTTTCCAGAACAAGTATTTTACATGACAGGTTCAATTGATGAGGTTCGTGGAAAATATAAGGAGAAGGCATAAATGTCGACAATTCATGTTGATGTTGTTAGTGCAACAGAATCTCTTTATTCGGGTGAGGTATTGTGTGTATTTGCTCCTGCATCTACAGGAGAACTTGGTATTTACCCAAAACATACGGCACTTTTATCAATATTAAAACCAGGTGAAGTTAGAATAGAAACTGATAAAGGTATAGATTCAATTTATATTTCTGGCGGAATCGTAGAAGTTCAGCCAGATGTTGTTACTATTTTTTCTGATACTGCAATTAGAGCAAATGACTTAGATGAATTTAAGGCATTAGAGGCTAAAGAACGCGCACAAGATGAAATGGATAATTCAATCGATACTCAAGATATTTCAGCAATACAAGCAGCACTTTCTGAGTCTATGGCACAATTACAAATGATTAATAAAATACGCGGTAAAAAGTGTTGAAAATGATGATACGTGAAAAAAATATTATTTTAGCGTTTATGTTTTGATTTTTCTAAAAATCAAGATTGTAATATAACAGTAACTAAGTAAAATCAAAATGATTATTTATTAACAGCAGAGAACTGATTAAAGTCTCAATAGAATCACTAAAGAAGATTTCTGGTTAGAACTATTGTTGTTTGTAATACTCCAAACAAATGAAAGTAATAGCCTGTAAAACTCTATTTCTTGAATCTTTACGTTGGTTTGTTGTTTTAGAAGTTGCTTAATAAAATTGTATGATTTCCAAATTTGAATAAATATAGAATGTAAAAAAAAATATATTAATGCTGGTTGTGGGGTATGCAAGATTTTAGCCTGTCGTAAAATTTTTTTAAATCAATTTATAATAATTGCTGTAATGTGTGGTTCAATATATTAATAACTTTTTGATGAATTTTTTTGTTATTCTGTAGAGTCTACCTATATTTCTATTTTACTTAATTACGCGATGGTAAAAATCTTTTGTTCTATAACTATTGTGGTATGGTTGTTAATGATTTCTCAGTAAAAACTATTTTGGTAACATTTCTGTTAAAATAGTATTATGTTAGGTATTTATTCATAGTTTTATTGTAAGTATTCTGAGATTTTAGTAATAAATCACAAACTTCCCTTACTGCTCCGTGGCCACCTATTTTTTCAGTTACAAAATAAGCATTTTCTTTAATTAGTTCATGAGCATTCGAAACAGCGATTGGTAGACCAATTTTTCTCATAACGGGTAAATCAATTATGTCATCACCTATGTAAGCAACTTGTTCATTTTTAAGTGATAGTTTCTTGATGAGATTATTAAAAGCAACAATTTTATTATCTTCTCCTTGGTAGAAATGTTTAATATCTAAATCTTGCATTCGGTACATTACATTTTTGGAACTTCTAGCACTAATAATAGCGGGTTCAATACCGTTTTGTTTTAGTAGTTTAATCCCTAATCCATCAAGAGAGTTAAAGCGTTTAAGTTCTATACCTTTGTCAGAGAAATATAAGCCACCATCTGTTAGTACGCCGTCTACATCAAAAATAATCAGTTTTATGTTTTTGGCTTTTAAATAGAATTTATTAGATAATTGCATGTAGTTTACTCCATTTAAAATAAGGGGTCAGTATCGGTCTTTCTTTCTGGAGATAACCCAGATATTATCTTTAATGGCACTTATTAGATAATTATATCTTAGTAATTTTACCATCTTATTTAAGATGTTACATTGTACTGATTCATACAGTATACTGTTGTCTCCTTGTAATTCATAAAAGTCATTGTAGTTATGCTCTATTATAGATTACATGTCAAGCTCTTTAATTAAAAGGTATAAACTGAATTATCATGTCGTTTGTCTAATTAATAAGTGTGTTGATTAGACTCTAGTTGATTGTTAAAAAACTTAGATATAGTGATTATCAAAGTTTCCAGGTGGTAATAAGATACTATGAATAATAATTAAAGAGATAATTTCATTGAGTCGCTGATTAAAATTTGGTAAACTAATTTGTTTAGCTTTTGTCAGTCAGTGATGATTAATTAATATATAAATTATAATTCTAATTTAATCGATTAAAGTAACGCCCCCTTAGTAGTAATCTTGGATTATTTGGGTTGTCAGTAAATGCAGAACGTTTATGTAAGATATTATTACACAATATGCCTTGATTAGCAGCCATTGTATGTCTGAAGTGATATTTAGTGGTAGTTTTTAAATATTTGTCTAAAATGGTAATAGCTTGTTTAACTTCTTGGGAATTTGAATAAATAATATTTTTCTTTCTTTGTGTGTAACGCATATAAAGTTGTGAGGTGGGTTCATCAATAAAAAAAATTGCACCTATAGAAGTTCTACGTTTAATAATGCTGTTTTTAACGTATTCTGGTATTCTCATGGCTTTAGCATGAGTAAGAGCTATGGCAACATCTGGATTAGATTCTCTTAGTTGTAAATACACTATTTGTTGGTTAATCCACTTATTTTCTCCACCATAACTTGCAGGCGTGACACAAAACAAAGAAAATGCTCGTATTCGTTGAGATGTTTTGTTGTAATAACCATCTGTGTGCCAGCCGATGGCTTTATCGGTGTAGGGAATAAATTTAGCTTGGTCTTTTTTAACGTTCTTGGTAATATTTGCTAAACCTTGATTTAGAACGTATAAATGTGAATCATAATCTACTAATCCAAGCTGTTTGTTAATAGCTATGATGGCTCTTGGATAGTTGTTTTGTTGTTTAATATGAAATAAGGCAAAATTATTTTTTTGGCATAAAAGCTTAATTTTATCTTTTTCTGATTTTATAATCTTGAAAGGATTATTAATTTCAATCAAACAGGTTTTAATATTAGTGCTAGAGTTTTCTAATTTATCATCCCTCCAATATTTATATTCATCTAAATTATTAAGAATAGACATAATAATTTTTAGTTATTAATGCGTTTATTAATCACCCATTGTTGAGTAATTGATAAGATATTGTTGATCATCCAATAAAGCACCAATCCAGAAGGAAACCATAAAAAGAAGATAGTGAATACAAAAGGCAATGCCATCATAATTTTTGCCTGTATTGGATCAGGTGGAGGGGGATTTAGTTTTTGTTGAATAAACATCGAAATACCCATGATAAGTGGTAGTATATAATATGGATCTGGTGCTGATAAATCAGTTAAATACCAAAACTGGGCTTGGCGTAATTCAACCATTTCTAATAGTACCCAGTAGAGTGAGATAAATACAGGAATTTGTACCAATATAGGTAAACAACCAGATGCAGGGTTGATCTTTTCTTTTTTGTATAATTCCATGGTTTTTTTACCTAGTTTTTGTTTGTTATCACCATAGGTTTCTTTAAGTTTTTTCAATCTTGGGGCAAGTTGTCGCATACCTGCCATTGATCGGTATGATTTTTCGCTGAGTTTATAAAATGTTAATTTTATTAGTAAAGTAAGGATGATAATAGAATAACCCCAAGAATGAATTATTGAATAAATCCAATTAAGTAATTCAGATAATGGCTTGGCAATAATAAACAATATACCATAATCAACAGTTTTATCTAAACCTGGTGCAACATTGTCAATATGAGATTGTTCTTTAGGTCCGATATAAAGATTACTATTTGTTATAATTTTTGTTGCACCAGGCGCAATTGATATTTCTGGGTTTACAACAGTTAACAAATACTTATCATTGATAATTTTTGAAGAATAAGTATGTACTTGGTTTAAATTTGGAATTACGGCTACAAAGAAGTAATGTTCAATCATTGCCATCCATCCGCCTTTGTAGCTGGTTTTTGGTTGATCGTTAAAGTCCTCAAACTCTATTTTTTCATACACATCTTGGTCATTAAATCTGGCACCACCTGTATAAGTTGGCATTATCATGTTATCTTGATCAGGTATATTACGAATTAATTGTGCGTAGCTAGTTATGTATAATGTGCTATTAGTGGTGTTAGTTACTTGGTAATCAATGCCAACTACGTAGCTATTTTTGTTAAAGTGATATCTCTTATTAACTATGATTCCATTTTCATTTTTCCAAGTAAAAGGTACAACTAAATTATTGCCATCCATTTGATAATAGATATTTTTTGAACTAAATATTGAATGGTGGGTAGGCATTTTTCCTTGTGGCAATAGGCCACTTTGGGCTTGGAAAATTTTACCAGTTTTATCACTAAGTAGTTGGAATTTTTGTTCAGAATTAATTTCTATTGGATAATTGTTTAGCCATGCATTTTGGATAGTACCTCCTTTGTGGCTAATTTCTAGAGTAAGTAAATCGGTTTTGACTGTTGTAAATGGGATCTGATTTTTTGTATCAGTATTAGGAAGGTTTAATTTATCATTGTGATTTGTAACACTTGGTATATCTAGGTTTTGATTTGTTAATAAATTATTTATTGTGCTAGTATCTTTAATCTTGGTTTGGCTAATAAGGTTATCGTTTTCATCTATTATATGTGTTATTTCCCACTTGTCCCACAAGAGGAAAATACTTAAAAAAATAGCAATAATGAGAAAGAATTTTTGATTGTTCATAATATTATTTATTAATTAAAGAGCTGGATTATTTTTTTGGTACGGGGTCAAATCCACTATCATGCCATGGATGGCACTTACTAATACGTTTTAAACTAAGACCTAATCCCTTAAAAAAGCCATGTGTTTGGATTGCGTCATAGGTATATTGTGAACAGGTAGGTTGAAAACGACAATTAGATTTTAATAAAGGACTGATAAACAGTTGATAAAATTTAATTATAATTAAGAGTAAATAATGCATTAATAGGTAATTATTTTTTTGAATAAATGTAGCAAATCATTACTCATTATAGAGTTTTTAGCGGGTTTTGAATGCTCTGCCATTACTACAAATTCCCAATGATTTAAATCATTTTGGTGTGTTCTAAAAGTTTCGCGTGCAATTCTTTTGGTTTTATTTCTATCAATGGCTAGACGATGAACTTTTTTTGAAATGGCAAGCCCGAGGCGGGGCTCTGGAGTATCAATTTTTCGTGCTAAAACTTGCCAATACTGACCTTTGATTATTTTACCATGTTTAAAAATAGTTTTATAGTCAAATGGTTTTAAAACTCTTAAATTACGTGTTAGTCTAAAGGACACTTAAATTAGTTAAGCTGCTAGACGCTTACGCTTTTTTTTTCTACGTGCATTAATAATAGCACGACCTGATTTTGTCCTCATTCTTAATCTGAAA
This sequence comes from Candidatus Vesicomyidisocius sp. Pext_18_S21, assembly GCA_021730165.1. Lineage (GTDB taxonomy): Bacteria > Pseudomonadota > Gammaproteobacteria > PS1 > Pseudothioglobaceae > Ruthia > Ruthia endoextente. The sequence goes on along the minus strand of CP072535.1, from coordinate 985,309 downwards.
CCGTGTGTACGTTTACGTTTAATAACACTTGGTTGAAAGGTTCTCTTTTGCTTCATAATGAAATATCTTATAAGATAAAATCTTACAATTCTACCATAATTTAATTCTCTAACCTTATATTTGTTATCTTGTTAGGGCTTTAGTATTCTAAATATTACATCGTTTTTATATTTTTATCTAAAAAATACCATAATGACTAATTTGTGGATTATGGTAAAAGTTTTAAGTGGTATTATTTATTGATTAATGTTGTTAAAATTGTCATAAACATATTTGCAATAAGTCGGTAAATAACTAGTGAAGACACATGAATTAGGTGAAAAATGTATTACATCTTTATTCTTAATAGATGAAAGATACTCAAATAACTAAAAATTATTTCAAATTATCTAATTTTGTTTAGAGAGGTTATTGAATATACAGTTAATATTATAATTGGTTATTGTTGGTAGTTAAATATACTTGTGTACTTATTTTTGAATTATTCGAGTTTGGTATGGTGATTATTCTAGATATTATAAGTAGTATTGATACTAAAGAATTATATTGTTCTTTATTATTAAACAAAATTTATGATTCAATATGATTACTATAATAGATGAAGGATTGTAGTTTGTAATTTGGTTTGATAGAATTTATCCAGCAAAGTATAAATCTTTAGCATTTAAAATTTTAATATGTAACGTACTTATTTGTAAGAACTGTTCATTGATATTTTATATAAGAGCGAGTAACCACGTCATTTAGTAATCGTATTATGATATCAGTAAATTGAGTTTTGGCAATGGTAAGTATGAAAAGTAGTACCATGGTTACTGAAAAATTATTTATTAATATAAGATAAAGAGGTACTTTCAATATCCAGATCAAGAATCTATTATCAAAAGGCTATCATCAATTTATTAAGAAAGGTGCTAAACTATCTAATCATAATTAAAGGCGTGAGTTTGCTTATGTAAAAAGTGTAGACAAAATAGACTTTATGCTATTAAAATGTCTGAGTTATGATGTAGTGAGGGTTGATAAATAAGAACCTTAGCTCGTAGATTATCTTAAGCCTGAAAATAAGGTAGCTTAAATTAACGGATTTAGGTTATGTAACTAACTAAGTGAGATTTTTATGACAAATAATATTCTTGATGTTCTAACTTACATGTTTGATTATCTTTTTGAAGAGGCAGAGCAAGATGCTACTCATGAAATTGATAATACTGAGTTAAAAGCACATCTTTCAGATATCGGATTTGATACAACGGGTATTGATAAAGCACTTAGTTGGCTAGAAAAAATAGCTACTATTCAAGATGGTAAGATTAAGCCATTTAAGACGACTTATCAAGGTAGTATACGTATTTATACTAAGACTGAAAAAATAAAACTCAATGCTAAATCTAGAGGATTTTTGTTGTTTATGGAAAATATCGGGCAGCTAAATGGTAATCAGCGTGAAATGATTATTGATCAGATCATGTTATTGGGCGATACTAGTATCTCTTTAGAAGACCTTAAGTGGGTAGTTATGATGGTACTAGGTAATAGTGTTGATAGTGAAACGTCAACACAATGGTTAGAATCAATCGTGTTTCTTGATGAAAATCGTACTATTCAATAATGGCAAAAAATCTTGTTATTGTTGAGTCTCCTACCAAAGCTAAAACTATTGAAAATTTTTTAGGTAAAGACTTTAGCGTTAAATCTAGTATTGGTCATATTCGTGATATGCCTAAGAAAAATATGGGTATAGATATTGATAATAACTTTATCCCTACCTATGAAATCACCGTAGACAAGAAAAAGGTGGTTGCCGATTTACGTAAGGCTGTAAAGGTAGCAGAAAAAGTCTACCTTGCAACAGATGAAGATCGTGAGGGTGAGGCTATTGCTTGGCATTTATTAGAAGCACTTAATTTACCTAAAGACACTTCAAGAATTGTTTTTCATGAAATTACTAAAAATGCAATTACTCATGCTATTGCAAAGCCTAGAATAGTTAACTATCAACTGGTAAATGCTCAACAAGCACGTCGTATTATTGATAGATTAGTGGGTTTTGAAATATCCCCTATTTTATGGCGAAAGATTTCTGGTGCACGTTCTGCTGGTAGGGTGCAATCTCCAGTGGTACGTCTTGTGGTAGAAAGAGAACGAGAAATTAGCAAACATATTGATAGCTCTACTTATAAAGTCAAAGCAGAGTTATCGAATGAAGGTGGTGAGATATTTAAGGTTAAATTGAATAAAGAGTTTAAATCTAAAAAGCAAGTATTAGATTTTGCTAATATACTTTTATCGGCTAATTTAACCATTACATCAATTGAAAAAAAATCCTTTAAACGCTCTCCTAAAGCCCCTTTTATTACTTCAACCTTACAACAAGAAGCCTTTCAAAAATTAGGCTTCTCAGTTAAACAAACTATGATCTTGGCACAAAATTTATATCGTAAGGGTTTTATTACTTATATGCGAACTGATTCATTTATTCTATCAGAAACTGCAATTGAGGCAATTAACAAAATTATTGTAAGAGAGTTGGGCAGTGAATATCATAACACAAGACGATATAAGTCTAAAGAATATAGGGCACAGGAAGCACATGAGGCGATTCGTCCAACTGATTTAACCAGACCTAATATTTTTGATATTGAAGAACAAGCTGTTAAATTATATAGCCTTATTTACAAACGTACTTTGTCTTGCCAAATGAGTGATGCTCAGTTACAAAAAACTAAAATAAAAATTAATATTGAAGGGCTTAATGAGATATTTATAGCGAATGGAGAGGTATTGGTGTTTTCAGGGTTTTTAAGGATTTATGATTATCTCTTGTCAGAAGATAAATTATTACCAAGGTTAAACAAAGGTAATATGTTAAATATAGTTAATTTTAAAGCTAGAGAGAGTTTTTCTCGTGCTAAGCCACGTTATACTGAAGCTTCATTAGTGAAAAAAATTGAAGAAATGGGTATCGGTAGACCCTCAACATTTGCTACTATGGTATCCACAGTTCAAGATAGAAATTATGTCACAAAAAAAATTGGAATAGGTGTGGAACGTGAGTATCAATTGATTGAAATTAAAGACAATAAAGTCATTCAGTCACAACTAAGCGAAGTAATATTAGGTGAAAAGAATAAATTATTTCCAACTAATATTGCTTATTTACTTACTGATTTTTTAGTCAAATATTTTAATAATATTATTGATTATAAATTTACTGCTAAACTTGAAAGTGATTTTGATACAATAGCTACACAAAATATTTCTTGGCAAGGAGTTGTTAAGAATTTTTATATCCCTTTTCATCAAAAAATAGAAGATGCTGCTAATATTTCTAGAGAAGAAATCCATGGCATGCGTAAGCTTGGCGTGGATCCAAAAAGTGATAAACCCGTTAGCGTGCGTGTTGGCAGATATGGTGCTTTTGTCCAGATTGGACATACAGACGATAAAGATAAACCAATCTTTGCCTCATTTAGAGGTTTATTAGATATTGAGAGCATCACTCTTGATGAAGCTTTAGAATTATTTAATATGCCTCGTTACATTGGTGAAACTGATAATTTTGGCGTTATTAAAGCCAATTACGGTCGTTTCGGCCCCTACATTCAATATGGCAAAAAATATGTTTCTCTTAAAGAAGATACCCCAGAAGAAGTCAGCTTAGAAAAAGCACTAGAACTTATTAAAATCAAAGAAAAATTTAATTCTGAACGTATTATAAAAATATTTGATGGTTCTGACATACAACTTCTTAACGGTCGTTTTGGTCCTTATATTTGGAATGGAAAAAAGAAAGGCAAGGGCCAAAGAAATATTACTATCAAGAAAGTTTTTGGCGATAAACTTATAGAAAATTTAACCCTTAAAGAGTGTAAAAAAGCTATTTTTGGTAAACTGAAACTAAAAAAGAATATAGTTAAGAAAAAGGTTAATAAAAATAGTATTAAATAAGCTTATTTTTTTTGGATTAAGATTTATTTATGGAGAAAAATAGGTTTTAGAGGCATAAGGAATATATTAATTAATGAAGGATGAAAAAAGATATCACACGGAGTGGTATAAGTAAGATGAACATATTTATTTGACATTAAAAGAGTTACAAATTAGGTTAATATAAATCAAGTCATACAAGTATAAAATACTAAATTTTTTTTGAAAAAATTATGTTATTATTAAGTGAAGTTATTATTGCTAATCCACAGGTGGATAATTTTGAGGAATTGGTTATTGTTTTAAGAGAAGTGTCTAAAGGGTCTGATGAACTGTTTTTTAGGATGGATGTGAAACCTGATTATGTTGATGTTCCTAATAATTGGGAAGATCGCTTAGAGGCTTCTTTTTATTAAGAAGTATCTGGATGGGAAAATATTTAAACAAACAGCAAATCTTTGATGCTGAAGATGGTGAAGATTTATACGCCAATGAGGAGCAACTTAAGTCTAGACTTAAGTTTTTTGATGAGAAAATTAAGTTGCAAACTGGTGATGCTCCTGTTGAAGAGAAAATTAATAATTTATTAGAAATCAGTAGAATTCAAGTTGAGCGTTATAAGGGTTCAGATGCTTGGGAAAAAGCATTTATTGCCTTTGATATTGCAAGGGATAATGAGCTTTGGGAATTAGCAGTTGAGGCTTGTGATGTAATGTTTTTATCCGAAGAACCAAACGCTTTAAAGGCATTAGGTCATGCATTGTGGTTAGGCGTTACTTTTCCAATTAACCCAGAATTAAGTGTTGCTATGTTACAACATTTGGTTGATGAGTCGCCAAAAGAGACAGATACTTGTGCTATTGCTGCTACAACAGCGCATTATATTACTTCTATGCGTTGTGGCGCGGATGACGATTTAAATTTTTTCTCATCACAAATGATGGCATCTGTTGCAGATAAGCATTCTCATGTGACTGATCAGTCAACTTTTGATTTATGGTATAAAACTTTACAGTTAGATAAGCCAGAGGTGTTTTTGAGAAAACTTTCATTTGCTATTGATCAACTAGTAGTTGATGATTGGTGGATTGATAGAGATAAGATTAAGACAAAATTAGATGTTAATGGTAAGTAGATGAGGATTAAGGTTTGTGGATTTACTAGTGTAGATAATGCCAATCAAGCTGCTATGCTTGATATTGATGCAATTGGCTTGGTATTTTATGACAAATCTCCACGTTATGTGAATGTTGGTACTGCGATTGATATTGTGAATGTATTGCCACCATTTGTGAATCGTGTGGGATTGTTTGTGAATTCTGACTCTAATTTTATTGATGAGGTGTTATGTAAAGTACCATTGGATACTTTACAATTTCATGGAGATGAAACAGCACACGAATGTGCTCAATATACCATGCCATTTATTAAGGCGCTTCATATGAATGTGCAGACTAATGTCAAAAAGATGGCAGATGAGTATCACCAGGCTAGTGGTTTATTGTTAGATGTGTTCGACAAAGATATTTATGGCGGTACAGGTGAGAATTTTGATTGGAATTTAGCTCAGGTTGATATTAATTTACCTATTATTTTAGCAGGCGGGCTTAATTCTAATACGGTAGTTAATGCTATTAATCAAGTACATCCTTATGGGGTTGATGTTTCAAGTGGTGTTGAAAGTGAAAAAGGAATTAAAGATATTAATAAGATTAAACAATTTATCCAGAAGGCAAACTTATGAGTAAATATAATTTACCAGATGATAATGGTCATTTTGGTAAGTATGGCGGTATTTTTATTGCGGAAACTCTTATGACAGCTATTTTTGAACTCAAAGATGCTTATGCTAGATTTAAAAATAATTCTAAATTTATTTGTGAATTTAAAGAGGATTTAAAGCATTATGCTGGTCGTGAAACACCACTTTACTATGCTAAAAATTTAAGCAAAAAGTTGGGTGGAGCTCAAATCTATCTTAAACGTGAAGATTTAAATCATACAGGTTCGCATAAAATTAATAATGCTATTGGTCAAGCATTACTTGCTAAGCGTATGGGGAAAACACGTATTATTGCTGAAACAGGTGCTGGTCAGCACGGGGTAGCAACTGCAACGGTTGCAGCGCGTTTAGGCTTGGAGTGTGTGGTTTATATGGGAGAGGTGGATGTAGCTCGACAATCTCTGAATGTATTTCGAATGAAGTTATTAGGCGCTAAAGTTATTCCAGTTACTTCAGGTTCAAAAACACTTAAAGACTCTCTTAATGAAGCAATGCGTGACTGGGTGAAGAATATTGATGATACGTTTTATATTATTGGCACAATAGCAGGTCCTCATCCTTATCCAATGATGGTGCGAGATTTTCAAAGTATTATTGGTAAAGAAGCTAAAGCACAATTTCATGATCAAGTAGGTGGTTTGCCAGATGCTTTGGTAGCTTGTGTGGGTGGTGGTTCAAATGCGATTGGTTTATTCTATGCATTTATTGATAATATTTCAGTTGAGATGTATGGTGTTGAAGCAGCAGGATATGGTTTGGAAAAAGGCCCAAGTGCACATGCCGCCCCACTTTGTGCAGGTAATGTTGGTGTACTACATGGTAATCGTACTTATTTAATGGAAGATAAGAATGGACAAATTATTGAAGGGCATTCAATTTCAGCAGGTCTTGACTATCCGGGGGTTGGTCCTGAACATGCTTATTTAAAAGATAGTGGCCGTGCACAATATATAGCGATTACTGATGAAGAAGCGTTAGAAGCATTTCATATACTTACTAAAATTGAGGGTATTTTACCAGCATTAGAGTCTTCCCATGCTGTGTCTTATGGTATTAAGCTTGCAAAAAAATTAGGTAAAAATAAAAATATTATTATTAATCTTTCTGGTCGTGGTGATAAGGATATTCATACTATTGCACAAATTGAAGGTATTGAATGTTAATAAATATGAATTATAAGATTTATAATAAAATTTTTTTGAATAGAATATAATTTAAAAGTATTAGGCTATTTTTCTGAAGATTTATTTCAGAGATGTTATTGTAGTGTAAAGATCAATACATGTGTTTCTTATCATTATAATTATCTCTTATGATTCTTTTATGGCTAATTTTATAGTTGAAAAGAGTTTTTATTTTTTTGGTAACTACTTAATTTTTAAGGTAAATCGTTATGCTTTTTATAAAAAAGGTATTTTTAATGTAGATAACATGACAATAACTTTTGATTTGATGTGAATTTTAAATAGTGATTTATCAATTGTATTAGTAATTATATAGTTAGTCAGATATTTTCTTATTTGTTGTTTATTAAACACGATATTTTCACTAAAATTTAGTGTGTATTAATAATAATATGTATGTTCCTCTATGAGGTAGTTATGGTATAGCTAATAAGCTAGCCTAGGTTACTATATATGTTTAGTTTGTTAATACTTTATAATAGAAGTAAATTTAAATTGATTCATAGTATTGAAGTAATACTAAATAAAAAGGTAGATAAGTAGAATAAATAAAGTAATTCTATTTGTAATATTGTGAATAGCAGCTGTAATGATATCAATTGTGTAAATACAAATGTCTAAGTATAGTACGACTTCTCTACTAATTTTAAAATACAGGAATATTTTTTATTAGTAATGTTTAGAATAATTATTACTTTTGGTAGAGTTGATAAGTGGGTATTATGATGCTAATTAGTGTCTAGTAAAATAATAGAAACTGTTAATCATCAAATATTACAAGGAAGTGAATTTATTTTTTGAAATAGTATTTTAGGTTTTTTTGTTTAGTACGACTTAAACTTAACTGATTTTTAGATACTGATTTTGTTATGGTAGAGCCTGCACCAATTTTGGCATTTTTACCAATTTTGATGGGTGCAATTAGCTGAGAGTCAGAACCGATGAATACACCATCAGCAATCATAGTTTGATGTTTGTTGACACCGTCATAATTGCAAGTAATAACACCTGCCCCAATATTAACGTTTTTACCAATAGTAGCATCACCTACATAGCTAAGGTGGGAAATCTTGGTATTTTTACCAATGGTTGATTTTTTAATTTCAACAAAATTACCAATTTTAGCATGGGTTTGGATATGGGTTTGTGGGCGAATATGTACAAATGGTCCGATAGTTACGCCTTCTCCAATAACAGCATCTTCAATAACACAGTTTGGAAAAATTGATACATGATTACCAATTATAGTGTTTTTTATAATACAATTGGATTCAATTGTAGTGCTATTTCCAAGTGCTACTTCACCTTCAATGAGCGTGTTAATGTCAATTTCGCAATTCTGTCCAAAGGTTAAGGTGCCTCGGCAATCAAATCTAGCAGGATCTTTTAAGCCAAGTCCTTGTTGCATAAATTTTGTTGCTTGATCTTTTTGGAAAAGACGTTCTAATTCTGCTAGTTGTACTTTGTCATTTACACCTAATACCTCAAATTTATTTTTGCTAATAATGGATGAAATAGTTTTTTCATCAGCAACCGCACAAGCAATAATATCAGTTAGATAAAGCTCACCTTGGGTGTTTCTTAAGTTAATTTCGTTTAAATATTGTTTTAATAACCGTGAATTAATAGCCATGATTCCTGTATTCACTTCGTTAATATTAAGTTGTAGATTACTTGCATCTTTTTGTTCAACAATGGCTTGTATATGTTTATTATTGCGAATAATACGACCATAACCAGTAGGGTTATCTAAAATAACAGATAATAAGGCAATGCCTACTCCTTGTTGCGTCTTGTTGATTAAATCGGATAATGTGGATTTTTTAATTAGTGGAACATCACCATATAGTATGAGTGAAATTGAATTATCTTCAATATAGGGCATTACTTGTGCTACGGCGTGTCCAGTGCCTAATTGTTTAATTTGTTTAACCCAGTTAATATTAGGGTTATTAATTTTTTGTTGTACTTGCTTACCCTTAAAGCCGTAAGCTATATGAATTTTATTACATAAGGTTTTAACTTGAGATAGGACATGTTCCAATAAGGTGTTATTTGATAAGATTTGTAAGACTTTTGGTTTAGTAGAATTCATGCGCGTACCTTTACCTGCTGCTAGAATAATGGCGTGAATATTATTCATAATAACAACTTAAAAATCCTCTACAATTGGATTTTGATCGAGATAAGATTGGGTAATTCCAGGCACAATAAAACTGATAGTGCCAATCACTCTTTCATCTTTTCGACCTATACTATAAATTGCAGCACGCATTCTCATGGGCGCATTTTTAAAAATATCATAAAAATTATGTGATTTACGTGATTGGTTAATAAATTCATCCTTGCTGATAAAAGTGTATTTAATATTGTGCTTTTGGTAGGCTTCATTCTCAAAATCAGCTATTATTTTAGTAAATTCATGTTTATTAAAAGTACTGGCATTAATTTGAATAATATCTAATTTATTATAGCCATCTTCAATTAATACTAAATCAAATTGTGTTTTTAATACATAAAATATTTTCTTAATTTTACTCATGTCAGTTAGTGTCATTATCAGGACGATAGAAACAAGTTTATCATTTAAAAACCGGAAAGCAATTTCAGCTTTTTCACCTGCTAATGAGTGATTATTCATACACAACGTGCCTTTTTCGTATTTAGCAGAACAATCTTCTAATGGGTGCGATTTTTGTAAATAATCTCTTGGTGTCCCAATTAAGTATTGTTTATAAAGATGAATTGGAGACTCAGAGATACTTTGATTGCTAAAGAATAACAAACTAAGTAGTACGAGTTGTATGGATAATTTATTCATATCCTAAGTACAAAGTGTGATTTATACGTCTAAAAATATAGAGCGTATATTATTATTTGAGAAATAATAGGCGTAGTTAGTTATCATTTTTTGAGTTTTTATATGAAAGAGTTGTTGTTTTGTGGACTATATCAATTGTATCAAGTTAATAAAAGATTTGGGTTAATATTGTAACCGTTTAACAGTATAAATACAATAAAATTAACCACTATGAGTAATATCTGTTATCATTGTGGATTAAAAGTCATTATCCGTAATCAAGTTAGAGTACTAATTGAGGGTAAACAGCAAGACTTTTGTTGTTTTGGTTGTGCAACAGTGTGTCAAACCATCTATCTAAGCGGATTAAGCTCTTTTTATCATCAGCAAACTAATTCATTATTACCTGCAATTGATTTGGAATATCCAATAGAGTTTTATGATGCACAAGCTTTTCAGCAGCCTTTTTTAGAGTATTCTTATAAGAGTGGTACTAAAACTATCACTTTAATTAGCAATACCATTCATTGTGCTGCTTGTGTATGGTTAATTGAGAGAGCAATTAATGCTCTTAATGGAGTACTTTGGGTACGGGTTAATTTAACTGATAAGCGTATTCGTCTTAGTTGGACTGATACTGATATTCAGTTGTCTGTAATTATGCAAAAATTAGCAAACCTTGGGTATTCAGCAATGCCATATGAACAAGATATAGCTGAATCTATTGCAAATAAAACCAATCGATTGATACTTTATCGTATTGGTTTTAGTGCATTTACGATGATGAATTTATTATGGATTTCAATTGCTTTGTACACCGGGGCAACAGACGGTAAATACCATCATTATTTTCAATGGTTGAGTTTTGTATTAGCGACTCCTACTCTATTTTATGCGGGCATGCCATTCCTTAAAAATGCTTATTTTGGACTTAAAAATTGTTTTATGAATATGGATGTGCCAATTAGTATCGGTGCTTTAAGTACGTATTTTTATTCTGTATATGTGTTGTTTGGATTATCCGCTAAGAATGAAGTATATTTTGATACAGTGGTTAATTTTATATTTGTGATTTTAATTGGACGTTATTTTGAAAGTTCGGCTAAAAAATCTACCTTATCAGCCTCTAGTGCATTGCAGCAATTGCAACCTAAGGTTGCTTATGTTATTAATAAAGGTGAGGAACAAATTACTCCAGTAGGCATAATTAAAATAGGTGATACTGTTTTGATTAAGCCTGCAGAGCGTATAGCTGTAGATGGGATTGTTTTGTCAGGTAATAGTGAAGTAGATGAGTCACTATTGACAGGTGAGTCTTTATTGATTAGAAAACAATCTGGTGATGAAGTATTTACTGGTTCAATTAATGCTAGTGGGAGTTTGATAATTAAAGTAACGAAAACTTTAAGGAACTCAGCTTTAGGACAAATTGTGAGCTTAGTTGAAACTACTAAATATAATAAAAGTTCAATTATTTGTATGCTTGATAAAATTATTCCTTATTTTGTTGGCATGACGATCTTATTGGCAATAGTGACCTTTATTTATTGGTATCCATATGATTTTGATTTGGCATTGTTAAGTGCTACTAGTGTACTAATTATTACTTGTCCTTGTGCGTTTGGTTTGGCCACACCAATGAGTATTGCAGTTGCAAGAGGCGTAGCGATTAAAAAAAAAATACTCATTAAAAACAGCAATGCGCTGGAAGTATTAGATAAAGTGGATTGGGTAGTTTTTGATAAAACTGGAACTCTAACTAAAGGTAAATTTAGTATTAGCCATATTGAAACCGTGATTGATAAAACAAGTTTTATAAATATCATGAGAAGTATTGAAAGGTATTCTGAACATCCATTAGCTAAGGCAATTGTTGGTTTTGATTTTACTAGTAAATATTTAGAAGTTAGTGGATTTTACGCTGACTATGGTCAAGGCGTTAGTGGTATTATTGATCAACAACGGTATACAATTGGTAATCTATCTTATGTGGATGTTCATCATAAGGTAAATACTGATTTATTAAATAAATCTATCATATTAGAGGGAGAAGGCGCTAGTTGTATTTGGTGTTCTACTGAATCTGAAGTGTTGGGGTTTATTCTTTTACAGGATAAGATTAAATTAGATACCGCTAAGGTTATTAATCAGCTTATATCTACAGGTAAGCAAGTTAGCATATTAAGTGGTGATAGTAAAATAGTGACTCAAGCGATTGCTTCAGAGTTGGGTATTGAACATATGATTTCACAAGCTTTACCAAAAGATAAAGCTAATTATATAAAAGAATTGCAACAAAGACATATAGTACTTATGGTAGGTGATGGAGTGAATGATGCTCCTGCCCTGGTACAGGCTGATGTTAGTATTGCTATTGGCTCAGGTAGTGATGTATCGGTTAATAGTGCAGATTTGGTTATCTTAGAATCTACAATTAATCCAATCATTGATCTAATTAACTTGGCAAAGCATACTAATAGTATTATTAGACAAAATATTGTTTTTGCATTACTGTACAATACTTTTATGATACCATTGGCTATGATGGCAATGGCTACACCATTATTTGCAGCTATTGCTATGCCTATTAGTTCATTAATTGTGATTGGTAATGCTGCACGTCTAAGAAACAATTAAAAATAGTATTGTTATGAGTGATAAATAGTATATAATAAATCTTCGTTAATTTTACGATTTTAGAAAATGGTTAATATTAATATGAAAACAAGTATTCATCCTAATTATAATGAGGTTCATGTCATTTGTTCATGTGGTAGTACCTTTAAGACTCGGTCAACTCTTGATAAGAAGGAGTTGCATTTGGATGTGTGCTCTAGTTGCCATCCTTTTTATACAGGTAAGCAAAAAATTATTGATAGTGCAGGACGCGTTGAGAAATTTAAGTCACGCTATGCTAGTTTTAAAAGATAAGAAGACAAAATTCAATAAAAAAAGCCACGAGAGTGGCCTTTTTTATGTCTGACTAGAGTGTTTACTTTTTTTATATTTAAAGTTTATGTCATTTGATTATATTAATGCCTTATTAAAAAAACCCACCTCACGCACGCCTATTTGGATAATGCGTCAAGCAGGTCGTTATTTACCAGAGTATCGTGCAACACGTGCAAAAGCTGGAGATTTCTTAACGTTATGTAAATCTCCAGAATTAGCTTGTGAAGTTACCATGCAGCCTATTGATCGATTTGACTTAGATGCAGCTATTTTATTCTCAGATATTTTAACGATTCCTGATGCAATGGGTTTAGGTTTGTATTTTATGGAAGGTGAAGGACCAAAATTCAGAAATCCAATTAAAAATCTGAAAGATATTAAAAAAATATCTACTGACCTTAATAACGATTTAAGTTATGTTTTCGACGGGGTTTCAACCATTAAAAAATCATTGAATAATCGCGTACCTTTGATTGGATTTAGTGGCAGTCCATGGACTTTGGCGACTTATATGATTGATGGTGGCGGTAGAATCTTTGCTAGTACTAAAAAAATGTTATTTAATGAACCAGAAACATTACACTTATTGTTAATGAAATTGACACAAAGTGTGATTGCTTATCTCAATCAACAGATTGTATCAGGCGCAGATAGTGTGATGGTTTTTGACACTTGGGGTGGTGTGTTATCTGAACAAAATTATTTAGATTTTTCATTATACTATATGGAAAAAATAGTTAAAGGTGTTAAAGCACAACATCCAAATATTCCCATTACGTTATTTAGTAAAAATGGTGGTAAGTATTTAACGCATATTGCTGATACAGGATGTGACGGTGTAGGTATAGACTGGACAGTAGAACTTTATCAAGTGCAACAAGAAGTGGGTAATAAAGTTGCTATTCAGGGTAACCTTGATCCAGCTGTTTTATATGCTACACCTGAAGTAATTGAGCGTGAAGTTAAAAAAGTATTGTCACAATTTAAAGGAGATACAGGTTATATTTTTAATCTTGGTCATGGCATTACTCCTGATGTTGATCCTGAAAATGTAAAGGTATTGGTTGATTGTGTGCATACATTTAGTAAGGAATGTAGATAATATGTCTCGTCTTAGTAGAGTATTCTTTGATTTACCTAAAAATTATAAGGTGTTTATCCCATTTATTACTGCAGGTGATAGTGGACTTGATAATACCTTTGAGTTGATGCAGGTATTAGTTAAAAATGGTGCAGATGTTATTGAACTTGGTGTACCGTTTTCAGATCCGATGGCTGATGGACCTGTTATCTCTAGGTCATATGAGCGTACAGTAAAGGATGGCGTTAATTTATCTGATGTATTTACTTTGGTTAAGAAATTTAGACAAACTAATGATACAACAGCGATTGTATTGATGGGTTATTTAAATCCGATTGAAGTTTTTGGTTATCAATCTTTTGCCAATGCTGCCAGTGAAAGTGGTGTTGATGGTGTATTGGTGGTGGATATGCCACCAGAAGAAGCCTATGGTTTAAAGAAAATCTTGGATAGTGTCGGAATTAATTTTATATTTTTGGTTGCGCCAACGACAATGGATGAGCGTTTGGTATTTTTAGCTACCATTGCTTCAGGTTTTATTTATTTTGTTTCTCTTAAAGGTGTAACGGGTGCAGAATATTTGGATATTAATTTGGTCAAAACACATATTTTAAGAATTCGTCAAGCAATTGATCTGCCTATTGGAGTTGGATTTGGTATTAAAGATGCAATAAGTGCAAAGATGGTGTCTGAATATGCTGATGCGGTTATTGTAGGTTCATCATTAGTTATATTGGTTGAGCGATATGCTAATGATAGAATTAAAATGTTAGAAAGTGTTGGGTGTTTGGCAAATGAGATTTCTACCATAATTAAATAGTTAAAATAAGGAAAAGAGTATGAGTTGGCTAGAAAAAATTTTACCTTCTATTACTAGTGTAGTGAAAAAAGATATTCCAAAAGGTTTATGGAGTAAGTGTCCTAAGTGTGAAACTACGCTTTATTCAGAAGAGTTAAAGACACTGAATTATGTTTGTCCTAAGTGTGATTATCATATTCGTCTTACTGCTAGGGCTCGTATTGATGGTTTTTTAGACAAGACAGGACAGGAAGAAGTTGCTGCTAATTTGAGTGCAGTTGATCCTCTAAAGTTTAAAGACCAAAAAAAATATAAAGATCGTTATTTACAAGCGCAACGGATGACCCATGAAAAAGATGCGCTTGTAGTTAAAATAGGAAGACTCAATGGTATAAAGGTTGTGGTTGTAGCTTTTGAATTTAAGTTTATGGGCGGTTCTATGGGTTCTGTTGTTGGTGAAAAGTTTGTTCGTGCTGCGAAAATAAGCATTAAAACTAATATACCACTGATTTGTTTTTCAGCTTCAGGTGGTGCGCGTATGCAGGAAGGTCTTTTTTCGTTGATGCAGATGAGTAAAACAGCTTTAATAATTAAGTTACTAAGTGATAGAAAAGTACCTTTTATTTCGATTTTGACTGATCCAACTATGGGTGGTGTCTCTGCTAGTTTTGCGATGTTGGGAGATATTCATATTGCTGAACCAGGTGCATTAATTGGGTTTGCTGGACCTAGAGTGGTTAAACAAACAGTACGTGAAGCACTACCAGAAGGCTTTCAGCGTAGTGAATTTTTGTTAGATAAAGGTGCGATTGATATGATCGTACATCGTTCTAAGTTGCGTACTCAAGTACATAGAATATTAAGCGCCATGATATTTAATAATGACTAAATATAAAATATTTTATAAATTTAGTCATGCAAATGGTACTTTGATTGATGAGTCTTGGGATGATCCACTTGAATTTGAACTGGGTGATGGTCAGTTGGACTTTTGTTTAGAATCATGTGTTATTAACGCTCAAGTTGGAAAACTGCAAACTTTCCTTTTAAGTACATCAGAAGCGTTTGGTAATGAACTAGAAGAGGCTTTTCAAACTATGAAACGTTTAGATTTCCCACAAACTATGATGATTGAGTTAGATTCTATTGTTGAATTCAAAACTCCTATAGGAGATTCTTATGTAGGTTGTATTGATAAAATTAAGAATGATGATATTACCGTTAATTTTAATCATCCACTGGCTGGTAATGATATCTCTTTTCAGGTAAAAGTCCTTCAAAAACTATGAAAGTTTTATTAGCAAATCCACGTGGATTCTGTGCAGGCGTCGACCGTGCAATTGAAATTGTGGATTGTGCGTTAAAGTTACATGGTTCTCCAGTATATGTTCGTCATGAGGTGGTGCATAATAAATTTGTAGTTGATGAACTAAAGAATAAAGGTGCTATTTTTGTTGAGGATATTGCTGATGTGCCCAATAACCAAGTGGTGATTTTTAGTGCACATGGTGTATCAATTGCAGTGCGTAGACAAACACACAACATAGGCGCAATTATTTATGATGCTACCTGTCCTTTGGTTACTAAGGTGCATAAAGAAGTTGCTAGAAAACAAAAACAAAATTATCAGGTGATTTTAATTGGGCATAAAGGTCATCCAGAGGTTGAGGGTACATTAGGGCAATCTAGTGAAAGTAATCGTATTCAATTAGTGGAAACAATTGAAGATGTAGAGCGTTTAAATTTATCAACAAACATCTCATTTTCTTATACAACACAAACTACACTTTCAATTGATGATACCCAATCTATTATAGATTGTTTAAAATTAAGAATCCCCACTATTGATATGCCTAAGAAAGATGATATTTGTTATGCTACGCAAAATCGCCAAGATGCAGTTAAAATTTTGATGCAATTTTCTAGTGTATTGTTGATATTAGGCTCTAGTAATTCATCCAATTCAAATCGTCTTAGAGAAATTGCTGAAAAAATAGGTATTCCTGCTTATCTAATTGATGGTATTGATGATATTGATGAATTATGGTTTAAAAGTGTTGATACAATAGGCGTAACTGCAGGTGCTTCAGCACCAGAAGTTCTAGTTCAAGAAGTTGTTCATTATTTACGAGATAAGGGTGCAACTAAAGTTATTGAAATGAGTGGTGTAAAGGAGAATATTCACTTTCCAGTACCAAAAGAATTAAGATAGGAATTTTTATTAAAAAAAAGTATATTAATTTTAATAGAATATTCTAAAAATAGAAAGAAAAAATAATATGACAAAAACAGCATTAATCTGTGGCTCTTATGCTTTTGATAGTATCATGGTGTTTCACGATCATTTTAAAAACCATATCTTACCAGATAGAGTGCATATGCTAAATGTATCATTTTTAGTACCAACTATGCGTAAAGAGTTTGGCGGTTGTGCTGGTAATATTGCTTATAACTTACATTTATTAGGGGCTAAATTAGTACCAATGGCAACAGTTGGCAGTGATTTTACACCTTATTTAGCATGGATGACAAGTTGTCATATGAATACCACATATATTAAAATTATCCAAGATCAATATACAGGTCAGGCGTTTATTACCACTGATATGAGTGGTAATCAAATTACTATTTTTCATCCTGGTGCGATGGATCAGTCGCATCAAAATAAGGTGTCTGATGTTAGTATGGTTGATATTGGTATTGTGTCCCCTGATGGACGTACTGGAATGATTGAACATGCAGTACAATTTAAGCAGTTAAATATCCCATTTATTTTTGATCCAGGTCAGGGTATGCCAATGTTCTCAGGTGAAGAGTTAATTAATTTTATTGAACAAGCTAGTTATGTGGTAGTGAATAGCTATGAATCACAAATGTTACAAGATAGAACTGGACTAAATTTGGCAACTATTGCTATAAAAGTAAAGGCGTTATTTATCACCAAAGGTATACAAGGTTCAGAGATTCATACTGAAGGAAAAGTAATCAATATTACTCCTGTTAAAGTAGATGTTTCTCAAGATCCAACAGGTTGTGGAGATGCTTATCGTGCAGGACTTTTATATGGTTTAATGAATGATATGGATTGGAAAACTATAGGACAATTGGCAGGATTACTTGGCGCTATTAAAGTTACACATTTAGGCGCGCAAAACCACCAATTTGATATGGGTTATATTGAAAAATATTATCAACATAACTATGGAGAGTTATTATAATTGAATTAATTTAACATTTTTAATAGATATTCTATTAATTTGATTCGTTTAATATTTTTTGGCATTTCTTCTTTGATAATTAATTGATTTTGATTTTTTAGTTGATATTTTTTTGCTTGTTTTTGGATAAGGTTGGTGATTTTTATAGGATCAATGGTGTTTTTTTTGTTAAAGGTAATTATAGCTTTGTCTTCATAAAGGATTATTTTGTTAACCCCAATTATTTGGGAAAAGAGCTTCAGTTTGGTATTATAAAGTAAGTTTTTAGTTGAATCTGGTAATAGACCAAAACGGTCAACCATCTCAATTTGCAAGGCTTTAAGTTCATTGTTGTTTTGACAGTTAGCAATGCGTTTATAAATCACAAGCCGTTCATGAACATCAAAAATATAGGTTTCTGGAATAATTGATGGTAAGCCAGAATCAATTTGTACTTCATGGTTAATTGGATCATTAAGGTTAATTTTTTTACCAGAGTGTATGGCATTAATGGTGCGTTTCAATAAATCATGGTAAAGGTTAAAACCAATTTCTCTGATTTGTCCAGATTGATTATCACCGAGTAAATCACCTGCACCACGAATTTCAAGATCGTGATTAGCTAAAATAAAACCAGAGCCAAGTTTTGTTAAAGACTTAATTACATCAAGTCTATTTTTAGCTGTTTTAGATAAAGATTGATGAGAATTAACAATTAAATAAGCATAAGCTCTATGGTGAGAACGACCAACACGACCTCTAAGTTGATGTAATTGTGCTAGACCAAAATTTTGTGCATTATTGATAATGATGGTATTGGCGTTAGGAATATCAATCCCTGTTTCAATAATCGTGGTGCACACTAGAATGTGGAAACGTGCGTGGTAAAATTCACTCATGATTTGTTCTAACTCACGTGCTGGAATTTTTCCGTGGGCGATACGAATCTGTAATTTTGGTATAATTTGTTTTAGATTTTCTGCCATATTGTCAATTGAATTAATATCATTATGCAGTACAAAAACTTGCCCACCGCGGTGTATTTCTCTTGTAATTGCCTCTTTGATATTATTGTTATGCCATTCTTGTACAAAAGTTTGGATAGTACTGCGCTTAGCAGGTGGCGTTGCAATAATAGATAATTCTCTTAATGAACCTAGTGCCATATTTAATGTACGTGGAATAGGGGTGGCAGTCATAGTTAGAATATCACTTTGCCCTCGTAGTTTTTTCAAGGCTTCTTTTTGTCTAACCCCAAAGCGATGTTCTTCATCAATAATAATCAAGCTGAGGTTTTTGTATTTAATATTATTTTGAATAATTTTGTGTGTACCGATAATAATATCAATGGTTCCTTCTTTTAGTTGCTCAATAATTATTTTTTGCTTTTTTGGGGTTTGAAATCTTGATAATGTTGCAATTTTTGCAGGATCATTAGTGAAACGATCGATAAAAGATCGATAGTGTTGGTTGGATAATAGTGTAGTTGGCACTAAAATTGCAACTTGTTTACCTGCTTTAACTGCTAAAAAAGCTGCACGCATGGCAATTTCAGTTTTTCCAAAACCAACGTCTCCACATACTAATCTGTCCATTGGTTGTTGTGATTGCATATCTGCTAGTACTTCGTTCATGGTTTTTATTTGATCTGGAGTTTCCTCAAATGGAAAATTGGCAACAAATGAAGAGTAATCATCATTAGGTTTAGGAAAAGAAAATCCTGTTTGGGAGGATCGTTTGGCAGAAATTTTTAATAATTCAACTGCTACATCAAATAAAGATTCACTTGCTTTTTTCTTAGCCTTAGCCCATTGGTTGGTTCCTAGTTTGTGTAATGGCGTATTTTCTAGTGAAATTCCAGCATATCTAGAGATTAGATTAAATGAGATAATTGGCACCATTAATTTTGCGTTATTGGCATATTTTAGGACAAGAAAATCTTGTGATTGTTTATCAAAAATTTTGGTTTTGAGCCCTAAATATCTACCCACGCCATAATTTTCATGCACAATCGCATCGCCTATTTTAATCTCTACTAAGCTTTTAATGGCCACGTCAAAATCTTTATGCTTGGGATGACGCCGTTGTTGTTGAACTACTTCTTGTCCAAATAAATCTTCTTCAGTAATAATAGCAATATTATGGATAAGCAAACCATGGATAAGATTATCATGGATAATGTTAAGCGATTTACTACTAGTAGTAAATTCATGCCAGCTCTTAACGCTATAAGCATCAAGATTATTATCGATAAGTAAATCATTGAGTACATTTTGTCTATCGAGTGATTTACAAACAATTAATATTTTTTTATTTTGCTGGTTAGTAAATTTTTCAACAAATGTTGAAAATTTGCTTAACGGATTATTCGTTTGTAGTTCAATGCGTACTGGCGGGGATAGGCTTGAGTTAAAATTAAAATACTGATTTTTATTTTCTAGTTTAGAGGTGCTAAGGATAAGCTGTGATTTTTTTTTGACTTCACTAAAGAGCAACTCTTTGGATAGGAAAACTCGTTGAATGTCAAGTGGTGCTCTGTCTAATGATTTTTTAGCATTTTTAAATCGTTCACATATTTCGCTATAAGTTTTATCCACTAAGCTCGAAAATTCTTTTGATGTGGCAATAATAGTGTTATTCGCTAGATAGTCAAATAAGGTATTTGTTGTGTGAAAAAACAATGGTAAATAGAACTCAATACCACCAGGTAATCTTCCTTCACTAACCTCGGTATAAATAAAATCATTATCATTAAATGTTTTTTTATAATTGGTTTTAAAGTATTCAATACTAGTATTATCTGTTGCGAACTCTTTAGCAGGCAATAGTGTAATTTCAGGTGTTTTAGTTTTAGAACGTTGAGTTGAAGTGTTAAAGTCACTAATGGATTCTACTTTTTGGTCAAATAAATTAATTCGATAAGCTGTTTTTGCACCCATCGGGTATAGATCAATTAATGAGCTACGTATATTAAACTCACCATGCTCCATTACTGTAATTACATGTTTGTATCCAATTTTTAGTAATTTTTCACTAAAAGTATCAGAATTAATTTTGTCATTAATACGAATATTTAAGCTATATTTTTCGCTAAACCCTAGTGGACATAAGTGTGAAAATAACGACTCTAACGTGGTGATAACAATACCACTTTTAAGACTTTTAAGTTTTGATAAGGTTTTTAATCTACTTGAGGTAATATCAGGATGAGGTGAGAAGTAATCATAGGCGAGAACTTCCCAATTATCAAATTTTAAAATTTCTAAGTCAGTGTTATAAAACTTTAAAGATTTATAAAAATTATTAAAATGTACAATATCATTAGCAATTACTAAAATGACTTGTTGTTGGTTGGCGAATTCAATTAATGCCAATGCATCTGCACTACCATATAGTGAACCCCAATACATTTTTCGACCTAATTTAAAGCATTTAACTTTGTTGGAATAGAGATATGGCATCACATTTAAATATTGTCAGTTAGAATATCAATACCTTCATTTTCTAGCATTGTAATGAGTTGAATAAGCGGTAAACCAATTAAACTATTTGGATCATTTCCAATCATGCATTTAAATAAGCCAATACCTAGGCTTTCAGATTTAAAACTACCTGCGCAGTTATAAGGTGTTTCTTTTTTAAGGTAATGGTTAATTTGATCAATATTCAATTTTTTAAAAATCACTTTAAATATTTCAACTTTAGTTTGCATATTACCGGTGTTTGTATTTAAAAGGGATAAACTTGTAAGAAAATTTACTGTATTACAAGAATTTTGCTTGAGTTGTTTAATGGCTTCCTCATGATTTTTTGGTTTGGTCAGTATGTTATCATTAGTGTTAAAGCCACTATTAATTGTCGCTACTTGGTCAGAAGCAATGATTAAACCACTGTGTGTTTTTCCTATTTCTCTGGCTTTTTCCTGAGCTAGACGGTAAACTAATTTTTCAGGTGTTTCACTCTTTTTTCTTGATTCATCAATTTTTGGCGGATGTATATCGAAGGCTAAACCTAGTTTGGCCAGCAATGTTTTTCTAAAAGGTGAATTTGAGGCTAGAATTAATGAAATCATGATGATTAATAGTTTGTAAAATACATTGTATTTTACTTTATTCAAAACCTTTTCTATGAAATTATCTATTATTGTCGCGATGGATGACAATTATTTGATTGGTAAAGATAATTCTTTACCTTGGTATTTACCAGCTGATTTGGCTTATTTTAAAAAGACAACAATAGGGAAAACAATTTTAATGGGGCGTAAGACTTATGAGTCTATTGGTAGGTCATTACCTAATCGTCGTAATATTATTGTGAGTCAAAACGCTAAATTTAAAGCTGATAACTGTGAGGTTGTTAGTAGCATTGACGTAGCATTAAGTTTAGCTAATAATGACAACGAACTGATGATTGTGGGTGGTTCATCTTTTTACAACCAAATAATAGATAAAGTTGATAGATTGTATATCACTGAAGTTAAAGGTAGATTTGATGGTGATACGTACTTTCCAGAATTTGACCGTACTAAATTTATAGAACTTAGTCGTGATTCTCATCAACCTGATGAGAAAAATTTTTATACCTATAATTTTGTTGTTTTACAAAGGAAAACGTACTAATAGTTACAAAGTAATCTGTCATTATGGTTTAATAATATATTTTAGTTCTTGCTTTATTTTTTTTTGAATATTTAATTTTAATCTTATTTATTGAGTAATTGTATTTAGACTTTATTCACTTTTAATTTGGAGTGTTATGTTATGTGGACTATTTTTTTTATTTTTGTTGAATTGGTTTGATGTAATTTTTCTTAGCTAAAACACGTTTGAAATCTTTTGGCATTATTTTAATAAAATGTTTGATTTCACTGTGCCAGTTGTCAAGAATACGTGTAGCTATTTTTGAGCCAGTATATTTAGCGTGATTATTGATGTATTGTTTCAATTCTATTTTCGTTTCACTATCCACTGGGTCAAGGTCAATCATGATTGTATTGGCCATGGATTCAAATGTTTGATGTGGGTTATAAATATAAGCAATACCCCCACTCATACCAGCACCAAAGTTACGACCAACTTCACCTAGAATAATAGCTCGACCACCAGTCATATATTCACAACCATGGTCACCAACTCCTTCTGCTACAGCGATAGCTCCTGAATTACGTACGCAGAAGCGTTCAGATACACACCCCGATAAATATATTTCACCAGCAGTTGCACCATAACCACAAACGTTGCCAGCAATAATTTCATTTTCAGCATTAAAGGTTGAATTCTTAGGTGGGTAAACAATAATACAACCTCCTGAAATCCCTTTTCCAACATAATCATTAGCATCCCCCTCAACTTCTAAAGTAACGCCCTTTGCTAGGAATGCACCAAGAGATTGTCCTGCTGAGCCTTTAAAATTAATATGAATAGTGTCGTCTTTTAAGTTATTAGTACCTCTTGTTTTAACAATATATGAGGATAACATTGTACCTACGGCACGATCAACGTTAGTGATAATAGAATTGATATGAACTTTTTCGGTATTTTTAATAGCTAATTTTGATTTAGCAATTAGTTTATTGTCAATTTGTTGATCTAATTGATGGTCTTGAGCAACAGTTTGATAAGTATCTGTGTTTTTGTTAGGTTTTTTAGCTGGCGTTAATAACGCATCTAAGTTAATAGTTTCTTGTTTCCAATGATTAATTATTTGATTCATTTGTAACATATCAACACGACCAATCATCTCATTAACAGTTTTAAAACCAAGTTCTGCCATTATTAAACGTAATTCTTGAGCTACCATAAATAAGTAGTTAACCACGTGCTCAGGCTTGCCTGTAAATTTTTTACGTAATTCTGTATCTTGTGTAGCAATACCAACTGGACAAGTATTTAGATGACATTTACGCATCATAATACACCCTAATGTAATTAAGGGTGCAGTTGAAAATCCAAATTCTTCAGCACCTAAAAGAATACCAATGGCAACATCTCTACCTGTTTTTAATTGTCCATCTATTTGAATAGCTATTCGTGAACGTAACCCATTCATTACTAATGTTTGATGAGTTTCAGCTAAGCCTAACTCCCACGGTAAGCCTGCATGTTTGATTGAGGTTAGTGGAGAAGCACCTGTACCGCCGTCATGCCCAGCGATAACAATATGGTCCGATTTTGCTTTAACAACACCTGCAGCAATCGTTCCAATACCAATTGCTGCGACTAATTTTACACTAATACGTGCTGATGGATTGGAGTGTTTTAGATCAAAAATGAGTTGCGATAAATCTTCAATTGAATATATGTCATGATGAGGTGGAGGGGAAATAAGTCCTACACCAGGTGTAGAATGACGTATTGAGGCAATATTTTCATCTACTTTCTCACCAGGTAATTCACCGCCTTCGCCAGGTTTTGCACCTTGTGAGATTTTAATTTGAATCTCATCTGCATTGTTAAGATAGTCAATGGTTACACCAAAACGACCAGAGGCTACTTGTTTAATGGCGCTACGGCGCGAGTCACCATTAATATCAGG
Organism: Candidatus Vesicomyidisocius sp. Pext_18_S21; assembly: GCA_021730165.1. Classification (GTDB taxonomy): domain Bacteria; phylum Pseudomonadota; class Gammaproteobacteria; order PS1; family Pseudothioglobaceae; genus Ruthia; species Ruthia endoextente. The sequence goes on along the minus strand of CP072535.1, from coordinate 961,049 downwards.
TATCCAGCGTTTTTTGTCTTCGCCACCCTCACCTGTGTTTGATTTTCCACCTAAACGGTTCATAGCAATGGCTAATGATTCGTGTGATTCTGATGAAATAGAACCAAAGCTCATCGCGCCTGTAGCAAATCGTTTAACAATCTTTTTAATATTTTCAACGTCGTCAATGGCAATTGGATTGCCATTTTTGAAAGACATAAGCCCACGTAATGTTGAGTTTCGTGTGCCTTCTTCATTGGCATGTTTAGAAAATGTCCAATAAGCTGATTTGTTATTATTGCGTGCCGCATTTTGTAAGTTAGAAATTGTTTCTGGATCCCACATGTGTTTTTCTCCACCACTACGCCAATAGTATTGACCAAAATTGTCTAAAGAATTAGTTTGATAGGCATTTTTATGGCGTTTTTCACTTTCTGTTTGCAAAATATTAAAATTAACACCGTTAATGCGAGATGCCGTGCCAAAAAAACATTTATCTATTATTTCTGGTGCTAGGCCTACTGCTTCAAAAATTTGTGCACCTTTGTAAGATTCTAAGGTAGAAATTCCCATTTTTGCCATGACTTTTAACATGCCTTTAGCAATGCTTTTTCGATAGGAAGATATGATAGCATCATCACTTTTAATATCAATTATTTTATCACGACGTGCTTGCCATAACGCTTCAAATGCAAGGTATGGATTAATTGCATCTGCTCCAAACCCTATCATTAGACAGAAATGATGAACTTCACGAGCTTCACCTGTTTCAACAATAATGCCAACCTGGGTTCGTTCGGTACTGGCAACTAAGTGTCTATGTAGGGCAGAAGAGGCTAATAGACTAGATATTGCAACACGATTTTTATCAATATTACGGTCAGATAATATAATTAAATTGTATTTATTTTTAATGGCTTGAGAGCCTTGGGTACAAATATTATCTAGTAATTCAGATATTTTTTTACCCTTATTAATATCATAAGTGATATCAATGGTTTTGCTCGTCCAATTACGATGGTTGCAATGTTTTAATGCGCTAACCTCTTTATTGGTTAAAATTGGATGCTCAATAACTAAACGGTGTGCATTTTCAGCCTTATCATGTAATAAATTTCCTTCTGGTCCAATGGAACAACGTAATGACATTACTACTTCTTCGCGAATAGAATCAATTGCTGGGTTGGTGACTTGTGCAAATAATTGCTTAAAATAGTCGTAAATAATGCGAGTTTGGCTAGATAAACAAGCTAGTGCTGAATCATTACCCATAGATCCTATTGGATCACGTAACTCATTAACTAGTGGTAATAACATAAATTGTAAGGTCTCTGTGCTATAACCGAATGTTTTTAGACGATGAATTAATGATTTTGAATGGAGGCTATGCGCTTCAGTTTGACAGTGAAATTCTGATAGATGTATTTGTTGTATATTTAACCAGGTTTGGTAAGGATTTTTTGCTGCAAATTCAGATTTAATTGTTTCATCATCAACCAACTCACCTTTGCTAAAATCAACCAAAAACATTTTTCCTGGACGTAATCTTCCTTTAGTTTTGATATTATCAGTTGCTACATCTACTACACCTACTTCACTTGCCATGATAACACGCTCATCGTGGGTCAGGTAGTAGCGTGAAGGACGTAAACCGTTACGATCAAGCATCGCACCAATATAAAAACCATCAGTAAAAGCAATAGAAGCAGGACCATCCCACGGTTCCATAATGTTAGAGAGATATTCATAAAATGCTTTTTTTTCAACGCTCATATTGTTGTCATTCTGCCAGGCCTCAGGTACCATCATTAATGCTGCTTCTTGTAAGGTGCGACCATTCATCATCAAAAATTCTAATACATTATCAAAACTACCAGAATCAGAAACCTCAGTTTCAATCACAGGCAATATCTTATTTAAATTATTCTTAAAAAGCTTACTTTTCAATACACCTTCTCTAGCATGCATCCAATTATAATTACCTTGTCTGGTATTGATTTCACCATTATGCGACATATAGCGACAAGGTTGTGCCCTATCCCATGAAGGGAATGTGTTGGTTGAGAAACGTGAGTGTACCATTGCTAAATAGGTTGAATATTTAATATCAGATAAATCCTGATAAAAATTAAGTACTTGTGATCCTAACAACATACCTTTGTAAATAATAATATTACTTGACATACTGCAAATATAGAATAATAATGCTTGAGACAAGGTTTTATCCGTTCTAATGATGTTTGAGGTGTGTTTTCTAATAATAAATAATGCACGCTCAAAAGCTGCTGTGTCGAGCCCCTTAGCACGAGCAATAATGAGTTGTTTAATTACAGGTTGAGATTTTCTAGCAATATTACCAATATTGGCCTTATTAGCATTAATAGGCACATTACGCCAGCCAATAAAAGTTTGATTCTCGCATACAATAGATTTTTCTAATAAATCCATGCAATGTATTCTTTGTTTTTTATCTTGTGGTAAAAAAATATTACCAACGCTATAAGTACCTTTTTCAACTAATACACCAAATAAATGCTTAATTTCTTGAATGAAAAATTCGTGTGGAATATTAGTTAAAATACCAGCACCATCACCAGTATTGGTTTCACAACCGCAACCACCACGGTGCTCCATTCTGGATAGCATTTCTAAGGCATCAAGGGTAATTTGGTGTGAAGATTTACCTTTGATATGAGCGATAAAGCCTATGCCACAGTTCTCTTTTTCATTATTTGGATGATAAAGACCACGAGCTTTAGGCAGGTGTAATAATTTGGTTCTCATAGGTTATAATCTATAAAATAAAATAAATTTAAAAACCTTTTAATTATAACGTAAAAAATATTTTATTGATGTTTCTAATGCACCACGAAAGTGGTGCATTAGAAACCATATTAAGATAGAATTATTGATTAATTTTTGTTTTAAATTTTTATTTAATGTTAGTTATTTTTTCCCCTTTAAAAAATCTAAAATTTTTACACTACTAGTATTGATTAATATATACAAACACGACAAATTAAACAATCTAAAGTGTTAGTTGTGGAGATAGTACAGATTATTTTAATTAGTGCTAAACTAGCAATTCATAAATTATGAATGGTTTTAGATATTTTCAACTTCTTTTAATCGAATAAATACTAAACAAGCATTATTTGTATTCAATGGTGATGTTTATAGCGGTATTGATACCTCTTTTATGAATATCAGATTGTAATTCGTTCACTTGACTTAGTTTAGATGGATAAGTGTTCATTGAAAATATTAAAGGTAAGAATTTATATAAATTCTGGGGTAATAAGATTACAATCGTATTAAAATGAAGTTAGTATTATTATTAACTTCATTTATAATGAGTATCTTAAAGGTTTTGATAAAGAGGACTATTGATTTAGAGCCGATATATTTAATAATACAACATGGTTTTTACTAGTGGAGTACTTCCTAAGTAATTTTACGTACTTTTCTATGAAATTAACAGTTTTCGTGTATAAGGTTAGGGGAGATAGTTCTATTATTACATAATAATCACTGATTTTATTTTGGGGTTGGTATTGAGATCTTTTGAGAAATGCATATTAGTCATTAATAGTACTTTAAAGAGTATAAATAAAACACGTCTTTAGAAGGTAAGATACTTACTATTTATGTAATAATAAATAGTATTATCTGTATATATTTATAAATGGTCTTATTGATCATAAATTACATAGTTTTAATATTTGTATCACAAATAACACAATCTAGTTTATTAGTTTTTATTAAGTTAAAGTTTCTAGCTTAAATGTTTAAGCTTTTTTGATTTAATAAAATGGGATTGGAGATGCAAGAAAATAATTGATAAGAACAAGGTTTTTAATATTTAAAATGTATTTTTTCAGCAATTTTAATCTTCTAAAAGGTGCTGACGCCTGCAATACCTTGTGCACCAAGTTGATGAGTTTTTTTTAGGTCTTGGAGTCTCATCCCTCCTAAAAAGTAGACAGGAATACTGAGTGTATTTACTACTTCTTTAGCACTATCCCAGCCTAATGGCAGAAGTTCTGGATGGGTTATTGTAGCTTGTACGGGGGAGATAATAACAAAGTCAGCACCTATTGTTTGGGCTTTTAGTGCTTCAGTTAAGTTGTGCGTAGATACACCTAAGAGTTTATTGTTAACGCAAGGTCTTTTATTAAATTTTAGCATCTCAGAAGTAGTTAGATTCCAGCCATCACAATAAGTTTCATTAAAAGTTTTATTGACGGTATTAAGTAGTAATTTGATGTTATGTTGTTTACATTTATTGTGAAGTTGTTGGATAAAGTTATTACTAATTTTAGTTTTACTTCTAAGTTGAATGAGTTTTATATTTTGTGTTAGTTTTTGGTTAAACTTTTCCATCCATTTATTACTTTGATGGTTGTTTGATGGGGTGATCCAATATTTATCTGGCAGAACAATGGAATTGATAAATGTTTTCATGGCAGGTAATAGTTTACAACTATTTAATGCTTACTTAATACCAATTTAATATGTTATTTAAACAATTTAATATGTTATTTAAACAATTTAATATGTTATTTAAACTTTAATACTAAAAAGATTAATTTGTATATTAGATTTATTTTATACTTATAAACAGTTCTATCTTCATTACTTATATATCATAGTTAACTGCTTAACTTGTATACCCGTCTCTTTTTTTAGTTTTCTAAATTATGGCTTGTTATTTTGATTCACTAGTTTTAACTTTGCCATCAAAGAACTTTAAGAAAGTATTCATTAATTCTTCTTTTTTGTATTTTGTAATTAGCATTTTTTGGTTTTTATTGTGTAAAATATCTACAACTACCTTGATTGTTTTTATGAGTTGTCCTAATGTAAAATAATGTTATTTTAACATTTGGATTTGTCTTGCAATTAAAGGAAAAAATTCAACGATTAAAACCATTTGATACGCTATTGAAAGGCAATTTAATGGGTTTGGAAAAAGAGGGATTGCGAGTGTCAAATAAAGGTGGAATTTCTCAAGTACCACATCCTTACGCTTTAGGCTGTGCCTTAACGCATCCTAATATTACCACAGATTTTTCTGAATCTTTAGTAGAATTGGTAACACCCCCGCTTAGTGGCGCAGTAGAAATGTTGTCTTTTTTAGAAAATACGCAGTATTATTTGTATCATCATTTGCCTAAAGATCAAAATTTTTGGCCAACTAGTATGCCTTGCGTTATTCGTGGTGAAACTACCATTCCTATAGCTCAATATGGAACTTCTAATCAAGGAATGTTGAAAACAATTTACCGTCAAGGACTAGCAAATCGTTACGGTAGTGTTATGCAAACTATTGCAGGGATTCATTTTAATTATTCATTTTCTAATAAGTTTTGGCAACAATATAAAAGATTATTTGCTCCTACAGAAGTATTAAGGTCATTTATTGATAATGGCTATATGGGTTTAATCCGTAATATAGTGCGTTATGGTTGGATAATTCCTTATTTATTTGGAGCATCACCTGCTGTATGTAAGTCATTCTTAAAAGGGTACCATACGCATTCGTTGGTTGAGTTTAATGATTCAACTCTGTATGAGCCTTATGCTACCTCTTTACGTATGGGAGATATTGGTTATCAAAATTTAGCTGAGGATGAGGCAGGTGTTAAAGCTAATTACAACAGTTTGAGTCACTATATAAACAGTCTTAAAGTAGGTATGCAAACTTCTTGTTTTGAGTATGAAATGATTGGTGTGAAACGTCACGGGAAATACCAGCAACTTAATACTAATATTTTACAAATTGAAAATGAATATTATGCTTCTGTACGTCCTAAACCATTGCTTGAGTCAAATAAAAATTCTCTAAATACACTAAGTAGCAGCGGTATTGGCTATGTTGAGCTAAGGTCAATAGATATTAATCCACTTTTATCATTGGGTATCGATAAGCCACAAATTCATTTTTTAGAAGCATTTATGTTGTTTTGTTTACTTGAACCATCCTGTGCTATTTCTACCTCAGAACAGTTTGGAATTGATACTAATGATCAGCTAGTTGCCCATGAAGGTCGTAAACCTAAATTAATGCTAATGTACAAAGGTAAACAGATTTCGCGTCAAAAATGGGGCACTGATATTATCACTAAGATGGAATGGTGTACAGCATTATTAAGTGAAAGCCATCAAGTGTCTGTTCGAGATATAGCATGTCGTATTAACAATCCAGATTTAACACCTTCTGCGATAACTCTTAGTCAGATGAAAAGGCGTAATCAGGGTTTTTTTGATTACACTAATTCATTATCTAAGAAATATAGAGGCGATTTCTTATTTAATACAATAAATAAGAAACATTTCGATTATTTAGATCATCAAGCAAAGGTTTCATGTCAAAAGCAACTTCAAATTGAAGCTTCTGATTTAGTAGATTTTGATACATTTCTAACTGAGTATTTTATAAAATATCTTAAAAATTAATGAATATAGGTAAAACAACAATTTGTGCATTAGCTAGTAGTGTTGGTAAAGGAGGTATTGGTATAGTGCGTGTATCAGGACCATTATGTAAAGTTATTGCAAAAAAAATGCTTGGGTTTATTCCTAAGCCACGATATGCATATTATGGTTTATTTTTTGATCAAGAAAGTATTGAAATAGATAAAGGCATTGCTCTGTTTTTCCCAAAACCATACTCATTTACAGGTGAAGATGTATTAGAGTTTCAAGGACATGGTGGTATGATTGGTATGCACTCTTTGCTAGAATCTGCTATATCAATGGGTGCTAAATTAGCTGAGGCAGGTGAATTCTCAAAGCGTTCTTTTTTAAACGGAAAAATGGACTTGGTACAAGCAGAAGCGATTTCAGATATGATTAATGCTAATTCAAAACGAGCTTCTAAGTCAGCATTTAGGTCTTTATCAGGTGAGTTTTCTAATCAAATAAATACACTTACCAAATCTATTATTGAGCTTAGAGTTTTTGTTGAAGGAACTATAGATTTTTCGGATGAGGAAATTGATTTTTTGCAATCTAATCAAGTTAAATGTAAAATAAAAGATATTAAACAGACAGTTGAAACTATTTTAAAATCTGCCACACAAAGTGTTATTTTAAGAGAAGGGTTGAATGTTGCTATTGCTGGAAAGCCTAATTCTGGTAAGTCTTCATTGCTGAATGCACTTACACAAGAATCTAGTGCTATTGTGACTGATATTGAAGGTACAACGCGTGATGTACTGAAAGAAATTATTCATGTAAATGGCGTACCACTTATTATTATTGATACAGCAGGTCTGCGTGATAGTCATGATAAGATAGAAAAAGAAGGTATCAAGAGAGCGAATTTTGAGATTGAGAATGCTGATGTAGTGCTAATGGTATTTGACGCGCAAGATGATAAACCAGATTTATCCATACTACCTGAAGGTAGTATGGATAAATCTTTATTGTTAATTAAAAATAAGGTGGATTTAACGAGTGGTATTATTAAAAGAGAAGTGATTAATGATATTGTGCAATTGTCAGTTTCAGCTAAGTATTCAGAAGGCATAAAATTGTTACGAAAAGAGTTATTTAATATTTCAGGATTAGAAGATTTATCAGAAGGGGTTGTGCTTGCTAGAAGACGTCATATCATTGCTCTAGAAGCATCATTAGTGTCTATTAGAAATGCTATTATGCAATTAGAAATTGGCGCAATAGAGTTAATGGCTGAAGATTTACGTTTTGCTGGTCAATTTATGGGTAGTATTACTGGTGAATTTTCATCGGATGATTTACTTGATGAAATATTTTCTTCTTTTTGTATTGGGAAATAAAATAAGAAAGGCCTGTTTTTTGGTTTGAAACTAAAAAATAATGAATATTAAAACTAAATTTTATATTTACTTTTTAGTCACGATTTTGCTTTCACCATTGTTAATGTATGAAGCGATGCTTTCTTATACAATGAGTAGCGTAGTTGATATATTACTGGTTGTTCTAATTTTATTGGTATACTTGGGTCTATACTTGTCTATTCGTCAAGATTTCTTATCACCATTTAGTGATTTACAAAGTTGGGTAGATGGTTATAAGTTTAGTCAAAGTGTACGTTTAAGTGATCATCAAAAAACCACGTTTCAGCCTGTTGCAAAAGCGATTAATCATCTAATTGATGAAAATCAATGTTTATATGATGATATGGAGAGTATTTTAAATAAACAAGTTCAGCGTTTAAGTAAAAAATCTGCTTCTTTAGAAACGTTGTATAGTGTGTCATCAAAACTTAATAAAATACATTCAATTGATGAATTATTTGCACACTTTTTAGATATTCTTATTAAGATGACTGGTGCTTCATCAGGTGCTGCACGTAGTTTATCTGATGATAGTCAGCTTCACTTGATGGCAACACAAGGCGTGATTGATAAGCAAGGACAAGTAATAGATGTATTAAGTGCAGATTGTTTTTGTGGTGAAGTGGCTATGGCAAGTGATACTTGTGTACAATTTAGCGTGCATACCTGTGCACAATGTGTTGGTAAGAAATCTCAAACCAAAGCAAGTGTTGGTACGATATTTATACCACTTAGGTATCATGGAAAAACACTAGGTACCTTTAATTTGTTTTTTGATACATTACCATCATTAGCTTTTGATGAGCGTGTACTACTTAGTTCTATTGCTGAAAATATCGCTATTTCATTAGATAAAGCTTGGTTAGATATCCAAACTAAACGCATGGAATTGTCACAAGAACGTTTATTTTTATCACAAGAAATACATGACTCATTAGCACAAACTATTTATAGTTTGAAGTTACAAGTAACGGCACTTGGAAATATACTTAAAGTAGGTAAAAAATCTGATGCAAAAGATAAAGTGCTAAGCCTGCAGTCTAATATTACTCAAGCAAACCAAGAGTTACGTGAACTTATGTGTAATTTTCGTATACCATTAGATCCTAAAGGAATTAAGGCTTCTTTAACAACTTTACTTAATCGATTTATGTCAGAAGAAGGTATTGCTACTTATTTACAAGTTGAGGGGAAGTTACAAGTATCTCCAGAAGTAGAAATGCAAATTATGCGTATTACCCAAGAGGCATTGTCTAATATACGTAAACATGCTAAAGCTCGTAATGTACGTGTTTTACTTTTGACAGAACCTAATTGTCAATTATTGATTGAAGATGATGGTGTTGGATTTGAAAAAGATCAAAATGAAAGTGAAGTAATGGGAAATAATATTGGTATGAATATTATGAAAGAACGAGCAATAAGAATTGGTGCTAGTATTAAAATCGAATCAGAAGTTGATGGAAGTACACGTGTTATAGTCAATTTCCAGAAGGTATCGTGAAAATCTATATCATTGATGATCACGCCTTGTTTCGTAATGGACTCATTGCTTTATTGGAATCTAAACAAATTAGCGCCAGTGCTGCTGCTTCACCAAAGCAAGGTTTAATAGAAATTCCTTCTTTATCAGTAGATATTATTCTATTAGATTTACGCATGCCTCAAATGTCTGGACTTGAAGTGTTAAAAATACTCAAAACAAAGAATATTACCATACCAATTGTGATGTTAACTACTAGTACTCAAGAATATGATTTACGTAGTTGTCTTAAACATGGCGCCCAAGGTTATTTATTAAAAGACATGGATCCAGATGAACTAGTTGATGCTCTGGATGAAGTTATTAAAGGTTCAATTGTTGTTGCACAAGATATGAGATATATACTAGCAAAGGCTTTACGGGATGAATTAACCGACAAGGAGCCTTCATTTGACTCCTTAACTAGCCGAGAAAAAGAAGTTGCTTGTCAGGTATCTAGTGGTTATAGTAACAAAGTTATTGCCAGAGAACTAGGTATTTCTGATGGTACAGTTAAACTACACGTCAAGTCAATTCTTAAAAAATTATCACTAAGTTCACGTGTTGAAGTGGCAGTAATGGTGACACAAAAAGGTTATTGTAAATAAAATTAATGGATAGATATCAAAAATTAGTAGCACAAGCATTAATATCAGTGATTGAGATATTTTCTTGGGACTTGGAAGAAGAGATTCAAAAAAATACAGATTTAATATTATTAGATATTCGTGAGCAAGATGAATTTGATATGATGCATATTAAAAATTCAATTCATGTCCCTAGAGGTATACTTGAGAGTGCATGTGTTTGGAATTATGATAGTACTGTGCCAAAATTAGTAGAAGCAATAAACCAAGATATTGTTGTTATTTGTCACTCAGGTAATCGTAGTGCACTCGCAACTTTGACTATGAAACAAATGGGCTTTACTAAGGTTCGTTCATTAAAAATGGGGATTAAAGGTTGGAATGATAATGATCTTGAAATGGTGAATTACAATCATGTAATTGTTGATATTAATCAAGCTGATGATTGGCTTAATAGAGCAATTTCAGAAGATAAGTTATCATCTTGTAAAAATAATGCTTGACAGATTAGCTGTTAACTGTATAATTTTTTGTTTTAACTATAGCAAAAAAATTGCTTTATCAATTTAATGTTGTAGTTGCTCTTTAAAAATATATTAAACAACTTGTGTGGGCACTCGTACAATAAAATTGTGCAAGTGCACATTAAAAACTAAAGCAAAAAAGCTTTTAAAAAAATTGAACATAAAGCATATTTATTTATTTGAATTGTTTTAGATGTTCTAAATGGTTAGAATTGAACTGAAGAGTTTGATCCTGGCTCAGATTGAACGCTGGCGGTATGCTTAACACATGCAAGTCGAACGGAAACGATACTAGCTTGCTAGTAGGCGTCGAGTGGCGGACGGGTGAGTAACGCGTAGGAATCTACTTGATAGTGGGGGATAGCCCGGAGAAATCCGGATTAATACCGCATAATCTTGATAAAGTAAAGAAGGCCTCTAGGTTATATATGCTTTCGCTATTAAATGAGCCTGCGTAAGATTAGCTAGTTGGTGAGGTAAGAGCTCACCAAGGTGACGATCTTTAGCTGGTCTGAGAGGATGATCAGCCACACTGGAACTGAGACACGGTCCAGACTCCTACGGGAGGCAGCAGTGGGGAATATTGGACAATGGGCGCAAGCCTGATCCAGCAATACCGCGTGTGTGAAGAAGGCCTGAGGGTTGTAAAGCACTTTCAATTAGGAAGAAGAAATAATGGTTAATATCTATTATTTTTGACGTTACTTTTAGAAGAAGCACCGGCTAACTCCGTGCCAGCAGCCGCGGTAATACGGAGGGTGCAAGCGTTAATCGGAATTACTGGGCGTAAAGCGTGCGTAGGTGGTTTATTAAGTCAGATGTGAAATCCCTGGGCTCAACCTAGGAACTGCATTTGAAACTGGGAAACTAGAGTATAGGAGAGGAAAGTGGAATTTCTGGTGTAGCGGTGAAATGCGTAGATATCAGAAGGAACATCAATGGCGAAGGCAGCTTTCTGGACTAATACTGACACTGAGGTACGAAAGCGTGGGTAGCAAACAGGATTAGATACCCTGGTAGTCCATGCCGTAAACGATGATAACTAGCCGTTGGGGGGGTTACCCTTTAGTGGCGAAGCTAACGCGTTAAGTTATCCGCCTGGGGAGTACGACCGCAAGGTTAAAACTCAAAGGAATTGACGGGGACCCGCACAAGCGGTGGAGCATGTGGTTTAATTCGATGCAACGCGAAGAACCTTACCTGGTCTTGACATATCGCAAACTTTCTAGAGATAGATTGGTACCTTCGGGAATGCGAATACAGGTGCTGCATGGCTGTCGTCAGCTCGTGTCGTGAGATGTTGGGTTAAGTCCCGTAACGAGCGCAACCCTTATCCTTATTTGCCAGTACATAATGGTGGGAACTATAAGGAGACTGCCGGTGATAAACCGGAGGAAGGCGGGGACGACGTCAAGTCATCATGGCCCTTACGACCAGGGCTACACACGTGCTACAATGGGAAGGACAAAGGGTCGCTAAGCCGTGAGGTGGTGCTAATCTCACAAATCTTTTCGTAGTCCGGATCGGAGTCTGCAACTCGACTCCGTGAAGTCGGAATCGCTAGTAATCGTAGATCAGAATGCTACGGTGAATACGTTCCCGGGTCTTGTACACACCGCCCGTCATACCATGGGAGTGGGTTGCACCAGAAGTAGCTAGTTTAACTATTTTATAGAGGACGGTTACCACGGTGTGATTCATGACTGGGGTAAAGTCGTAACAAGGTAGCCTTACCGGAAGGTGAGGCTGGATCACCTCCTTAAGAAAAGTATGAGTGTCCACAACAAGTTGTTTAATAATGATAAAGATAATAAGAATTACGTCACACTATTTGTGTGATAATTTTTATAATAATTGCATAAAATAATAAAAATAGACAAATAATTTTGGGTCTGTAGCTCAGTTGGTTAGAGCGCACCCCTGATAAGGGTGAGGTCGGTGGTTCAAATCCATCCAGACCCACCAAATTTTGCGTTATAATTACTTCAGGCCCATCGTTTATTACGTAAGTTTAATTAAGTCCCTTTTTGTATAACCTATAGTTTATACTGAAGAAGGGGCCATAGCTCAGCTGGGAGAGCGCTTGCCTTGCACGCAAGAGGTCGGGAGTTCGATCCTCCCTGGCTCCACCAAGTATTTTTTTATTTGTGCAAAGAAAACTTAAACAAAAAAATTTTTAATTGTTGTTTTGTTTAAGTTTTTATACTGCGCCTTCGAGTGTAGAGCTCTTTAACAATTTAATACATGAAGTAAAGTTTGTAAATATACAATATAACAACGCGAAGATTATTATGATAATAATCTTCATTGGTGTATTGCATTGACACAACAATTTCAAAAAAAATATGAATTCTCATTGAGAAATTAATTTATCTCAATGAAATAAAAATAATTCACCAATTATGATTTATCATAATTGGTGAATTCAAGGTGAAATACTAACTATAAACACCAATATTATAAGGTTTTGGATTTTATTTATTTGCAAAGTATTTCTTTGAGTAGTTAAGAGACTTAGCTTTGCTAAATAGTTGATTAAGCAAAAAAATTTATACAGTAAATAGATAAAGCTATAATAGATAATTTGGGGTTATATGGTCAAGTGAATAAGTGCATATGATGAATGCCTTGGCATTAGAAGGCGATGAAGGACGTGATAATCTGCGATAAGCTTCGGTTAGCTGATAAATAAGCTTTAATCCGGAGATTTCCGAATGGGAAAACCCAGTGGTCATCAGACCATTATCCTTAACTGAATAGAATAGGTTAAGGAAGCGAACCTAGGGAACTGAAACATCTAAGTACCTAGAGGAAAAGAAATCAACCGAGATTCCCTTAGTAGCAGCGAGCGAACGGGGACCAGCCCTTAAGCATATTTTAAATTACTAGAATGTTCTGGAAAGTTCAATGATACAGGGTGATAATCCCGTATAGGAAAGTTTAATTTATGTTAAATCGAGTAAAGCGGCGCACGTGAAACGCTGTTTGAATATGGGGGGACCACCCTCCAAGGCTAAATACTCTCTAATGACCGATAGTGAACAAGTACCGTGAGGGAAAGGCGAAAAGAACCCCGGGAGGGGAGTGAAATAGAACCTGAAATCGTATGCATACAAGCAGTAGGAGCAGATTTATTCTGTAACTGCGTACCTTTTGTATAATGGGTCAGCGACTTACTTCTCAGTAGCAAGGTTAACCAAATAGGGGAGCCGTAGGGAAACCGAGTCTTAAATGGGCGTTTAGTTGCTGGGAGTAGACCCGAAACCGGGTGATCTATCCATGGCCAGGGTGAAGGTTAGGTAAAACTAACTGGAGGCCCGAACCCACTTATGTTGAAAAATGAGGGGATGAGCTGTGGATAGGGGTGAAAGGCCAAACAAACCCGGAGATAGCTGGTTCTCTCCGAAATCTATTTAGGTAGAGCCTCATGTATTACTGTCGGGGGTAGAGCACTGTTATGGTTAGCGGGTCGTCAAGACTTAGTAAGCCATTGCAAACTCCGAATACCGACAAGTATGAGCATGGGAGACACACTGCGGGTGCTAACGTCCGTAGTGGAAAGGGAAACAACCCAGACCGTCAGCTAAGGTCCCAAAATTGTAGTTAAGTGGGAAACGATGTGAAAAGGCCAAGACAGCCAGGAAGTTGGCTTAGAAGCAGCCATTCCTTTAAAGAGTGCGTAATAGCTCACTGGTCGAGTCGGTTTGCGCGGAAGATTTAACGGGGCTAAAACTACATACCGAAGCTACGGATTGCAATTTATTGCAATGGTAGGAGAGCGTTCTGTAAGCCGTTGAAGGTAAACTGTAAGGTTTACTGGAGGTATCAGAAGTGCGAATGCTGACATGAGTAACGATAAAGGGGGTGAAAAACCCCCTCGCCAGAAGTCCAAGGTTTCCTACGCAACGTTAATCGGCGTAGGGTTAGTCGGCCCCTAAGGCGAGGCAGAAATGCGTAGTCGATGGGAAATAGGTTAATATTCCTATACTTCATATAACTGCGATGGGAAGACGGAGAAGGTTAGCGCAGCTTGGCTATGGTTGTCCAAGTTCAAGCGTGTAGAAATGAGTTTTAGGAAAATCCGGAACTCTATATTTTAAGGCGTGATAACGATCCCTCTTTTGGGAGAAGTGCGTGATACCATACTTCCAGGAAAATCCTCTAAGCTTCAGGTTATATGAAACCGTACCCCAAACCGACACAGGTGGACGAGATGAGAATTCTAAGGCGCTTGAGAGAACTCGGGTGAAGGAACTAGGCAAAATGACACCGTAACTTCGGGAGAAGGTGTGCTCTTGCCGGTAATTTTACTTGCTAAATGAAGCTGGTAAGAGTTGAAGATACCAGGTGGCTCCGACTGTTTATTAAAAACACAGCACTCTGCAAACACGTAAGTGGACGTATAGGGTGTGACGCCTGCCCGGTGCTTGAAGGTTAATTGATGAGGTTAGGATTTATCCGAAGCTTTTGATCGAAGCCCAAGTAAACGGCGGCCGTAACTATAACGGTCCTAAGGTAGCGAAATTCCTTGTCGGGTAAGTTCCGACCTGCACGAATGGCGTAACGAGGGCTACACTGTCTCTACCCGAGACTCAGTGAAATTGAAATTGCTGTTAAGATGCAGTATACCCGCGGCCAGACGGAAAGACCCCGTGCACCTTTACTACAGCTTTGCATTGAATTTTGATCCTACTTGTGTAGGATAGGTGGTAGGCTTTGAAACTTAGACGCTAGTCTTGAGTGGAGCCATCCTTGAAATACCACCCTAGTATGGTTGGAATTCTAACCTAGGTCCATTATCTGGACCAGGGACAATGCATGGTGGGTAGTTTGACTGGGGCGGTCTCCTCCTAAAGAGTAACGGAGGAGCGCAAAGGTACCCTCAGCACGGTCGGACATCGTGCAATGAGCGCAAAGGTAAAAGGGTGCTTGACTGCGAGACTGACACGTCGAGCAGGTAGGAAACTAGGTCTTAGTGATCCGGTGGTTCTGAGTGGAAGGACCATCGCTCAACGGATAAAAGGTACGCCGGGGATAACAGGCTGATACCGCCCAAGAGTTCACATCGACGGCGGTGTTTGGCACCTCGATGTCGGCTCATCACATCCTGGGGCTGAAGTAGGTCCCAAGGGTATGGCTGTTCGCCATTTAAAGTGGTACGCGAGCTGGGTTTAGAACGTCGTGAGACAGTTCGGTCCCTATCTACCGTGGGCGTTGGAGACTTGAGGGAAGCTGTTCTTAGTACGAGAGGACCAGAATGGACACACCTCTGGTGTTTCGGTTGTGACGCCAGTTGCATTGCCGAGTAGCTATGTGTGGAAAGGATAACCGCTGAAAGCATCTAAGCGGGAAGCCTCTCCCAAGATTAGGTCTCCCTGAGTGTTTAAACACTCCTAAAGATCCCTCGAAGACTACGAGGTTGATAGGCAGGGTGTAGAAGCACGGTGACGTGTGAAGCTAACCTGTACTAATTGATCGTGAGGCTTGACCATATAACACCCAAATTATTTAAATGAATTTGTAATTTTTGTGTTGATGTGTCATGTAATACGCTGATAAGAGTATAAACTTTATAAATGTATTTGATTGTTATAACTTCTAACTATAATAGTTGTTACTATAATAGTTATGGTATAAAAACTTTTTAATTAATTATGATTGTGATTTATACACAATCATACAACCAGTTTGCTTAGTGACAATAGCGAGTGTGACCCACCTGATCCCATACCGAACTCAGAAGTGAAACCACTTAGCGCCGATGGTAGTGTGGGGACTCCCCATGTGAGAGTAGGACATCGCTAGGCTTTTAAATTTATAAAGTCCTTAGATAGGTTTATGTTTTAGGGCCCTTTCTTTTATGTATATTGATTAACCCAATTAATAAAATCTGGGGCGCTTAGCGAACCAGAAATTCGCTCTATTTCTTTACCATCTTTAAACATGACTAATGTTGGAATAGAGCGAATATTGTGGTTAGTAGAAATTATTTGTTCTTTTTCAGTTTCAATTTTGATAAATCTAGCTTTAGGTTCAAGTTGTTTTGTCACTTGTTTAAAAGTAGGAGCAAATATTTTGCAAGGACCACACCAGGTTGCCCAAAAATCAACTACCAATAATTCATCAGTTTTTTCTATTGCACGAGTAAGTTGTATACCATTTACATTAATAGGCTGACCGCTATATATTGGATTTTTACATTTACCACAATTAGGCTTGTTCTTTAATTTGTTTTTTGGAATATTGTTAAGTCTATTACAGTTTAGGCATATTACAATCATATTAGCTCCTATTTATTGATATTATTATGAGTGGGTTGAGTTTATTGTAATTTAGGGAGAGTTGATTTTCGTTTGGATCTAGGGATCTTGTTTTTATTTTTTATTTGTTCTGCCTTAAATATTATTTTTTCAACTGCTATCAAATTTATAATACTTATTTTTATTGATTTAAAGGCTTTTGGTGCTTGAATTTCAATAATTTGTTGGATAATCCATTTTGAATCAACATTAGTCATAGCTTTTTGTATTTTCTTTGCAAAGTATCTTAAGAAATGATAACTAGGTTCACCATTTTTAAATTCATAATTGGCGTAGTTTTGAGACCTGGTGTTATAAGTTTGAATAAATTCCTTCCAATACTCTCCTGAGCCAATACGTTCTTGTTTATTTTCATTAAAATAAGTAGCTGATTGCTTTGCAAGTTTGATAATCAATGTTTGACGTTGCTTATAATTTAATTTATCAAAAACCAATCTATCAATACATTGAATTAAAAAGTATAAGTATTCAGAGATTACATCAAACACTTGTGCTTTCTCAATTACGAATGCTTCGTTAATTAAATCTTCTAGATGATTTTTAGTAATACGCCATGAATTAAATGCTAGTGTACTAGCAATATCATCAATGGTCTTCACTTGAGTTTTGTGCCAAGTGCTTTTAACTCTCATTGTATAAGTTTATACCATTATTATTGTATTGTGTTATTCACAGTTATAATTTCTAAATGAGCCTAAATCGTTAACATTTTTATAACCCATTTTTATTAAATAATTTTTAGCAGTTGATGAACGAACGCCTGTAACACAATAAAGAATAATAGCCTTATTACGGTCGATGATTTTATCAGCACTTATAATAGACTGTAATGGTAGGTTGATTGCATTTGGTAGTGCACCTTGAGCGAATTCATTACTGGAACGGACATCAACTAATTGAGCACCATTAGCTAATAGCTTGCAAGCATCACTGCTTGAAAATGAATTAAACATAGTATAATTTCCAAAATTAGTTTTTAAAGTTAGACCTGGTATAATTAGGCATATAATATATATAATAAAATTATTATATAACAATGTTAAGTAAAAAACAACTTAGATTAGACATAAAAGCTGTTGCTAATGCCTTAAAGAAGCGATATTTTTATTTTGATGTTGATCAATTTTTTGAGTTAGAAAGTAATAGAAAAAAAAATCAAATTGAAACTGAGAATTTGCAAAATCTACGCAATATGCAGTCTAAAGTGATTGGAAAAGCTAAAGCTTCTGGTGAAGATGTTAAGTCTTTATTAAAGAATATTGCAGATTTAAGTACTAAGTTGAATTTATCAAAATCAAATTTACAATTAATTCAATCTGAGATTAATGTAATTATTTTATCGATGCCTAATATTCCTCATCATTCTGTACCTAATGGTAAAAGTGAAGAGGATAATATTGAGGTATCAAAATGGGGTAAATTAGGTAAGTATGATTTTGATGTAAAAGACCATGTTGATTTGGGTGCTATGTATGGACTAGATTTTGAGACAGCAGTTAAGATTTCTGGTGCTAGATTTTCTGTTATGACTGGTAAAATTGCACGTTTGCATCGTGCATTGACGCAATTTATGTTAGATCGACATAGTGAAGTTAATGGCTATACAGAGGCTTATGTACCTTATTTAGTAAATACAGAATCCTTGATTGGTACAGGTCAGTTACCAAAGTTTGAAGCCGATTTATTTAAAACATATTTGCATGGTGAGAAGGGAGAAACAAAGACATTGTATCTAATTCCAACTGGTGAAGTGCCTGTGACTAATATGATGCGTGATATGATTATCAAAGAGAGTGATTTACCTCTTAAGTTTGTGACCCATACACCTAGTTTTAGATCAGAAGCAGGTAGTTATGGACGATATACTCGCGGTCTTATTCGTCAACATCAATTTGAAAAAGTTGAGTTAGTACAGGTAGTTAAAGCACAAGATTCGTACCAAGCTTTAGAAGTATTAACCACCCATGCTGAAGATATCTTACAAGCATTAGAATTGCCTTATAGAAAAATTAACTTATGTGCAGGAGATCTTGGTTTCTCTGCTGCTAAAACTTATGATTTAGAAGTGTGGCTACCTGGACAAAATGTTTATTGTGAAATTTCTTCTTGCTCTTGTTTTGAAGACTTTCAGGCACGACGTTTGCAATTAAGATATAAGAATAAAGAAACTAATAAATTAGAATTATTACACACATTAAATGGCTCAGGATTAGCAGTTGGTAGAACGTTAGTGGCAGTATTGGAAAATCATCAGCAAGCTGATAGAAGTATTAAAATACCCTCTGTTTTACAGAGTTACATGGGTGGTTTGGAAGTTATGAATTAATTTTTTTATATAAGGAGATAAAATGAATTTATTAGATTTAATTATTGTACCATTATTCGCAGAAGGTTTAGTGTCAGAGAGTAGTATTATAGATTCATGGAGTGGACTACCATTTTTATTAGTTATGTTTGCGTTGATGTATTTTTTATTGATTAGGCCTCAGCAAAAACGTGCCAAGGAGCATAAAACATTATTAGTAGCATTAAAAACAGGTGATGAGGTTGTTACTAATGGCGGTATAATTGGTAAAGTTGTTTCTGTAGATGAGTCTTTTGCAATATTAGAAATTGCTAATGGTATTATAGTTAAGGTGCAAAAGCAAGGTATTAATCAAAAAATGCCAAAAGGAAGCGCTAAAATTTAATTAGACGTAACCATTATGAATCATTATTCGTGGCATAAAAATGCATTGATTGTGTTTGTTTTATTGCTTTCAATATTATATGCATTACCGAATATATTTGGTTCTGATTTAGCTCTTCAAGTATCAAGTGCAGGTAATGCTTTGATTGTTGATCAGGATTTAGTTAAAATTAAAAATGTATTAAAGGTTCAACAAATTAAGTTTAAATCTATTGAATTAATTAATCAAAGAATTTTAGTACGTTTTAAGGATAATACACAACAGCTTTTAGCTAAAAAAGCTCTTAATCAGGTGCTGAGCCGGCGTTACGTGGTGGCGTTAAATTTAGCACCTTCTGTGCCAGTTTGGTTGACAAGTATTGGTGGTAAGGCTATGTCACTTGGATTAGACCTGAGAGGTGGTGTTCATTTTTTATTAGAAGTTGATATGGAAGCGGTAATTTCAGCTTTAATGGATACAGCATACAATGAACTTCGTGTCTTATTACGTAAAGATAGACTATATAGTAGCATAAAACACGAAGGTAATAGTATCGTTATTCATTTTAAGCGATCTGAATTAAAAGAAGAGGCATCTCAGTTAATTAAATCAGAATTGAATGATTTAATTCTACTGAATAATACAGATGATTTATTACTAAATATTGGTATTAGTGAGAGTGTACAAAGACAAGCTAAGAAAAGTGCACTTAAACAAAATATTATAACATTGCGTAATCGAGTGAATGAATTAGGTGTAGCAGAGCCAATTATTCAACAGCAAGGCTTGAAACGTATTGTAGTACAATTACCAGGTGTACAAGATACGGCTAGAGCAAAAGAAATTTTAGGTGCGGTAGCAACTTTAGAATTTAGACTGGTTGATGAAAAGAACGATCCACAAATAGCTATTCAGTCAGGGCGCTTGCCGATTGGCTCAAAACTTTATTATTTTAAAGATGGTCGTCCACTTTTGCTAAAAAGCCATGTGATTACAACGGGTGAAAATATTACGGGTGCAACGTCTGGCATTAACCAAGAAAATAACACGCCAATGGTTAATATCACACTTGATAGTGCTGGCGGTAGGGCGATGTTTAATACTACTAAAAGATACCTGCATCATCGTATGGCAGTTGTTTTTATTGAGAATAAAGTTGAAACACTTCTTAAGAATGGTAAAACCATTAAGAAGCGTACCACTACTAGTGATATTATTAATGCTGCTACAATTCAAGGTATATTTTCGTCAAGGTTTCAGGTTACAGGTATTGATAATATCAAAGAGGCGCGTAATTTAGCGTTATTATTAAGGGCTGGGTCTCTTTCAGCACCTATTGAAATTATTGAAGAGCGTACTATTGGTCCAAGTCTTGGTTCAGATAATATTACTAAAGGAGTTATATCAGTATTAGTTGGATTTATTTTAGTGTTATTCTTTATGGCTATACGTTATCAACTATTTGGTATGGTAGCAAATGTGGCTTTGACGCTTAATTTAGTGATGATTTTATCTATTTTGTCTTTATTACAAGCTACTCTTACACTGCCAGGTATCGCAGGTATTGTGTTAACAGTAGGTATGGCAGTTGATGCTAATGTGTTAATCTTTGAACGTATTAAAGAAGAGATGGTAATAAATAAAAATTTACAAAAAGTTATTTCAATCGGTTATGATAAAGCTCTATTGACTATTTTAGATGCTAATATTACGACTTTGATTGCGGCATTGATTTTATTTAGTTTTGGTACTGGACCAATCAAAGGTTTTGCTATTACCTTGTCAATTGGTATTATTACTTCAATGTTTACAGCTATTATTGTTTCACGTGCAATCATTAATAAGATATATGGTGGTAAGAAGTTAGAAGGGATTTCAATATGAGTTTTAAAGTATTAAATATTCCAACGATTAACTTTATGGGTAAGCGTACTTATGCCATTATATTTTCAGTATTATTGATTTCAGTTAGTATTTTTTCATTAACTACGAAGGAACTTAAATTAGGTATTGATTTTAAAGGTGGTACTTTAATTGAAGTAGGATATCAACAAAGTGTTGATCTAGCTGAGATTAGAGCTATTTTGGTGAATGCAAATTTTAAAAGAGCTAATGTTCAATATTTTGGCTCAACTAATGAAATTTTAATTAGTTTAGAGTCTCAATCAATTTCTAATGCTAAGCTAAGTTCAAAAATTATTTATTTATTGGGTGATGATGTTGATATTCGTCGGGTTGAATTTGTGGGTCCTAAGGTGGGTGAAGAGCTTACGAATGATGCTGGTCTAGCAATGTTATATGCCCTGATTGGTATTTTGATTTATGTGTCATTTCGTTTTGAATATCGTTTTTCATTGGGCTCAATTGCAGCTCTTATTCATGATGTTATCATCATTTTGGGTGTTTTTTCATTATTCCAAATCGAGTTTGATTTGACGGTACTGGCTGCTATATTAGCAGTTATTGGTTACTCCTTGAATGATACTATTGTGGTGTTTGACAGAATTCGTGAGAATTTCTTGTCAACACAGCATGTTGAATCCTCTAGGATTATTAATGATGCACTTAACCAAACATTATCTAGAACAATAACAACCTCTTTGACTACTTTATTGGTGTTATTAGCACTATTCTTTTTAGGTGGTGAGATTATTCATAGTTTTTCTTTAGCATTACTAATTGGTGTATTAGTGGGCACTTATTCTTCTATTTATGTTGCAAGTTTGACGATTCTTGAGTTAGGCGTTACAAAGGAAAATTTATTTTCATCTGAGAAATCAAAGTCTAGACCTTGATTTAATTAAATTTGAATATAACATGTAATGGAGTATTAACATTGTATATATACAATGATTGATTTATTAACGAATTATGTTTTTTAGATTAATAGAGATAAGGTAGTATTAACTATTAGGCGTCAGTTTTTTACTTTTGCTATTAATGTTAATGATGATTATCAGGAAAGAATATTATTTGAATCAACTAAATTTTTCTATAGCATTATATAATGTACGTTCTGTTTTGAACTGATAAATATTCAAAGTCAAAATTATTTAACTAATAATTTCTAATATACAAGATAATATAAACATATATTATATGGTTATTTAATCTCATATATTTTGTTGTTATGAGAAAAATTATTTTATTTTTACATTGAGTTCTTACAATATGAGCTATGAGCTATGAGTGGATCCTTGTGTGATATTTTAAAATTGGTTATTTAAATTTTTCGAAGACTAAACAAGCATTTGTACCACCAAAACCAAAACTGTTGGACATAACTCGGTTAAATGTTTGTTTGATTGTTGTTTGTATAATCGGCATGCCTTTAGCTGCTTCATCTAGTATATTGATATTTACAGACTTTGTCATAAAATTATTTTGCAACATCAGTAATGAGTAAATTGATTCATTTACACCTGCTGCACCTAGTGCATGACCTGAAAGTGATTTAGTTGAGCTAATATTAGGAATATTATCACCAAAGACTTCTTTGATAGCATTTAGTTCTTTTACATCGCCAATTGGTGTTGAGGTACCGTGAGCATTGATGTAGTTAATAGGTCCATTTGCTGTTGATATAGCAATTTTCATACAACGTTTAGCACCATCACCAGATGGTACAACCATATCATAACCATCGGACGTTGCACCATATCCTGTTAATTCTGCAAGAATGGTCGCGCCTCTAGCTTGTGCGTATTCTAGTGATTCAAGCGTCAAAGCACCCCCCCCACCAGAAATTATAAAGCCATCTCGTTCTTTGTCAAAAGCACGAGAGGCTTGTTCAGGGAATTTATTATATTTAGAAGATAAAGCACCCATTGCATCAAATAACATAGTTAATGACCAATCTAGCTCCTCCCCCCCGCCAGCAAATACAACGTCTTGTTTGCCCATTTGTATTTGTTCCATGGCATTTCCAATGCAGTGTGCAGATGTTGAGCAGGCAGAACTGATTGAATAGTTAATTCCTTTAATTTTGAATAGAGTTGAAAGACAAGCTGAGGTTGTAGATCCCATCGTACGCGGTACACGATAAGGCCCAACGCGTTTAATACCTTTTTTTCGTAATATATCAGTAGCTTCAACTATATTTTGGTTACTAGCTCCACCAGAGCCCATAATAAGTCCAGTACGTTCATTTGAGATTTGTACTTTTGTTAAGCCTGATTGTTTAATTGCTTCGTCTAGTGCAACTGCATTGTAAATGGCGGCATCAGCCATAAAGCGTTTCATCTTTCTATCAATAATTTTGTCTGAATTTATCTCAGAAATTGTTCCAGATAGGTGCGAACGAAGCCCTATATTTTCCTGGGTTTCATTAAATTTAATACCTGATTTAGATGTTTTTAAGGAGTTTAGAACCTCTGCACAATTTACACCTAAACTGGAAACAACTCCCATTCCTGTGACAACAACTCTATGCATTACATTTTGCTAGTATCAGTAAATAATCCAACTTTAAGGTTGGTAGCCTCGTAGATCATCTTGCTATCTACTTCCATGGTTGCGTCTGCTACACCCATATACAATTTACGTGCAATAACGCGTGATAAGTCTATCTTATAGGTTACTTTTTTTGCACTTGGCAGTACTTGTCCAATAAATTTAATATTACCAGCACCGAGTGCACGACCACGGCCAGGCCCTCCTAACCATCCAAGATAAAAACCAATTAATTGCCACATTGCATCTAGTCCTAAGCAACCAGGCATAACTGGGTCTTCATTAAAATGACATTTAAAAAACCACAAATTAGGATTAATATCTAATTTAGCAATAATTTCACCTTTGCCGTATTCTCCTCCATCATTAGAAATATGACTAATACGATCAAACATAAGCATAGGTGGCTTTGGCAGTTGGGCATTACCTAATCCAAACAATTCACCATCGCCACATTTAATTAATTCATTATAAGAGAAAGAATTTTGCATTGTGTTTTATGTAAAACAATTATCTAGATTATACCAGTGTCTGCTTAATATCAGCAATGATGTCCTTAATGTCTTCTAGACCAACAGATATTCTGATTAATCCATCTGTTATATGAGCGTTAAGTCTTTCTTCATTTGTTAAACGTCCGTGTGTTGTTGTTGCTGGATGAGTGATGGTAGATTTTGTATCACCTAAATTAGCGGTAATAGAGAGTATATTAGTAGCGTTAATTATTTTAAAGGCCGATTTTTTTCCACCTTTAATTTTAAACGATACAATACCACCAAAGCCAGATTGCTGAGATTTAGCCAAGTTGTGATTAGAGTGGGAGGGTAGACCTAAATAATAGACTTTTTCTACTTGATCTTGGTTTTCCAGCCAAATAGCAAGTTTGAGTGCATTGTCCGAATGCGCCTTCATTCTAAGACTTAAGGTGTCTAGTCCTTTAAGTACAATCCAAGCATTAAAGGCGCTTAAACTAGGCCCTGTGGTGCGTAAAAATCTATGAATTTGTTCAATAATATCAGTACTTCCAGCTACAACACCTGCTAAACATCTACCTTGACCATCAATATATTTAGTAGCTGAGTGTATTACAATATCAGCACCTAAAGTAATAGGGGTTTGTAGTGCAGGACTTAGAATTGTATTATCAACTGCTAGCAGAATATTATTGGCTTTTGATATTTTGCTAAGTGTGTCAATATTCACAACCTCACCTAACGGGTTAGATGGAGTTTCAAGTAAAAAAAGCTTGGTGTTATTTTTAAGTGCATTTTCCCAAGCTGATAAGTCAGATAAATTGACAAAACTAATATCAATATTAAATTTAGTAATAATTGTATTTAGCATTATAATTGAGGTACCAAACATATTGCGTGAAGCAACAATATGATCACCTGATTTAAACAGTGCCATAATTGTTGCAAAGATCGCCGCCATACCAGATGAAGTTGCAACACATGCTTGTGCACCTTCAAGTATAGCTAATTTTTTTTCAAAAGCATCAACTGTAGGATTGGTAAAACGTGCATAAATATTTCCTGGATCTTTTTTAGAAAAGCGATTGGCAGCTTGTTCAGCTGAGCTAAAAACAAAACTGGAGGTTAAAAATATTGCCTCAGAATGTTCTTGTTCAGTAGTAGTTCTATAACCTGTACGTATGGCTTTAGTATTAAAGCTTAAGTCTTTCATGTTTTTTAAAATTGTTAAATAACTCTATTCTACATCAATACTAATTAATTCAGAAGCTTCAGAGGTATTGTTATTTTTTTTATTGGATTCGCTCCGTAATAATTCAACACGTTTAAGATAGTCTTGATCAATATCATTGGTCACGTATTGACCATTAAAACAAGAACAATCAAATGTGGTAATTGCCTTATTACCTTGTTGTACGCACCAGATTAAATCGTCTAAATCTTGATAGATTAGCTTGTCTGCACCAATAGCTTTGCAGATTTGATCGATATTTCTATTGTTGGCAATAAACTCTTTCATACTTGGCATATCAATACCATATACATTTGGAAAACGTACAGCAGGTGCGGCTGAGGCAAAAAATACCTTATTAGCGCCAGCGTCACGAGCCATTTGTACAATTTGTTCACTTGTTGTGCCACGTACAATGGAATCATCGACTAATAATACATTTTTGTTTTTGAACTCAAGCTCAATTGTACTGAGTTTTTGTCGTACTGATTTTTTGCGAAGTTTTTGTCCTGGCATGATAAATGTACGAGCAATATATCTATTTCTAATTAATCCTTCACTGTATCTAACGTTTAATTTATGTGCTAGTTGTAAAGCAGCTACTCTAGAGGTATCGGGGATAGGGATAACAACATCAATGTTATCAACGTTCCATTCTTTATGAATTTTTTCGGCTAATTTTTCCCCCATTCTTAAACGAGATTTATATACTGAAATATTATCAATTACTGAATCTGGACGAGCAAAATATACAAATTCAAAGATACAGAGTGAGTATTTGGCTTTTTCTGCACATTGTTTGATAAATATATTACCATTTTTATCAATAACGATTGCTTCACCAGGTTTTATATCTTGAATAATTTTATAACCTAGTGCTCTAAGTGCTACACTTTCAGAAGACAACATATGTTTAGTGCCATTTTTGCTGATGCGTTTGCCAAGAATAAGTGGACGAATGCCATTCGGGTCTCTAAAGCCAAAAATACCATATCCTGGAATCATACCAATGGCTGCATAAGCACCTCGTACACGCTTGTGTATTTGTGAGACAGAGTTAAAAATATCAGACTCGTTAATACGTTGTTTTTTTAGTTTAGATAATTCACTGGCAAATACATTAAGTAAAATTTCTGAATCAGAATTGGTGTTAATATGGCGAAGGTCTTGTTCAAATAATTCTTTAGATAACTGTTTAGTATTAGTTAGGTTACCGTTATGTGCAAATGTAATACCATATGGAGAGTTAACATAGAAAGGTTGCACTTCTGCATTGGATGAGCTTCCTGAAGTAGGATAACGCACATGTCCAATACCCATATTACCTAATAATTGTGTCATGTGTTTAGTCCTAAAGACGTTTTTAACCAGGCCGTTTGATTTACGCATATAAAAACGTCCTTTATATACAGTTACAATACCTGCTGCATCTTGACCAC
Source organism: Candidatus Vesicomyidisocius sp. Pext_18_S21 (assembly GCA_021730165.1). Taxonomy (GTDB): domain Bacteria; phylum Pseudomonadota; class Gammaproteobacteria; order PS1; family Pseudothioglobaceae; genus Ruthia; species Ruthia endoextente. The sequence goes on along the minus strand of CP072535.1, from coordinate 934,030 downwards.
GATGTTGTAGGATAGTTAACGCATCATAAATATAAATAGCTATATTTTTTTTATTTGTAGATAAAATACCAACAATACCACACATATGTTGTATCCTTATTCATTATTAATAAGCATCAAGTATTGTAATTCAGGTTTGATATTTGAAGCTATATCTTGAAATATTCTTAAAGCACCATTTGTTTCAATCCAATAATATTGTTGGGAAATAAAGCTGATATTTTGTAATATCAACACTATGATTAAAATTGCTAAGTTGGCTTTAATTAATCCTATCATTGAGCCTAATATACTGTTCTGGATGCTGTTAATATTTCTTGCATTAAGCTTAATGTCTATTACTTGTAAAATTTTAAGTATTTTCTCGAAAAAAGATGATAAGAAACAAGGTTTTGTTTTGTCAATAGAAATGTTTAATACTTTTGATATAAAAGCAACAATACCAAAAATAGAACTAAATAAAATAATAAATGATAAGCTTATACGAATATATTTATTATCAATAAGTATATTTATAATATCTAATCCAGCTACAATATCTAGGTGATGCCAGCTAAATATTGTAATTGCCGTGAAAAGAACCATTAGTGCAAATAGTTTATTTAGTATACAAGGCTTATCAACGGTTGAAGAAAGTTGTGTTAGTTTGTAAATTAATTTTTTGATAATTACAATACAAATAAAAATCATTCCAAATGAGATAGTTAAATGAGATTGATGTGATAGCATTAGCCAAATTATAAGTGAACTTGTAGCTAATATTTGGTAAAATAAAAATGCAATTAGAATTGCTAGTAATAAAAAACCTAAGTTAATCAGCTCTTTTGCTAGGCCACGCTTAAATCCTAGTACTAGGAATATCGCTAAAATAGCAATAGTTATCCAATCTGACCAAAATAAGCGTTCAATTATGTTCCAAATAGCTATAAAAAACTCGTTCATTAATTTCTTCTATAAATATTGTGTAATTAATTGTAATTTTACAATATTTATTCTTTATTTTTTTTCATAAATGGAATAAGTATTTTCAATGCATTAGCTACAACATAAAATGAACCAAAAATAACAATACGCTGATATTGTTTGTCATTAATGACGTGATTAATAGCGTCTTGCATATCATTGCAAATTTGGATATTATGATCTAAACCAAATTGGTTACTAAGTGTTTGCATACTTATTGCTCTGCTAACGTTAAGTGGTACTAATAGCCATTGATTTATAATTATACTAATTTTACTAATCATCGAACCAATATTTTTATCTTTTAAAGCTGAAAATATAGCAATGGTAGGACATTTTTGTTTTGCTAGTTCTACTGATAATACTTTAACGGCAGCTACATTATGTGCAACATCAAAAATAAAGGTTTTATTATGAATAGATTCTATTTGGAATCTAGCATTAAGTTTCACATATTTAATACCTGTTTTAATTTCAGTAGTATTTATTGGTAACGTTTTATTTAATTTTTGTACAGTAAGTATTGCTGTTGCTGCATTTTGTTGTTGATGCTTGCTGATTAGTCCAATATCACCTGTGTATCTTTGTTTTACAAATTCTAGTTGCGCTTTGATTTTATGGGCATGTTGATTAATTGAAGTGGGTGGATTAATATCAGCACAAATACAAGGTGTATTTTTTCGCATAATGCCTGCTTTTTCAAATCCAATTAATTCACGAGTATTCCCTAAATAATCTACATGATCAATATCAATATTAGTAATAACACTAACGTTATTATCAACAATATTAACTGAATCAAGTCGACCCCCTATTCCTACTTCTAATACAGCCACATCAACTTTTTCTAGCTTAAAAATAATCAGAGCAGCTAGTGTTGAAAATTCAAAATAAGTGAGCGATGTTTTTTCTCGAACTTTCTCTATTTTATTAAACGCCGAACAAATTTTCTTATCAGTAGCTTGCGTACCATTAATGACAAAGCGTTCATTGTATTTAAGAATGTGTGGCGAGCTAAATTTTCCCACTTTAAAGTTTGATTGTTGGTAAATGCTATCAATAAAAGCAACGGTTGAACCCTTACCATTCGTACCAGCAACTGTAATTACTTGAAAAAGTACGCCTTTTGGAAAAAGTTTTTTATAAACTTTTGTAACACGTTCTAACCCTAAGTCAATTTTCTTGAAATGTAAGTTTTCTTGGTAATTTAACCAGTCATTAAGAGTGTTTAATCCTCCCAAAACTCACCTTCAATGGTATTTTTTTCATTACGTTGTTTAGGTTGAGTTTTTTGGGTTTTATGAATAAAACCAGAGTGATTGTTGTTAAATATTTTTTTTGCATTTTTTTCTAAAATTCGGTTAATAAAATAAGACCTAGAAAATGGTAATAGACCAAAGAGACCAATTGTATCAGTAATAAACCCAGGGGTTAATAACAATACACCAGATACCACAATTACTACACCTTCAAGCCTTGCAAGGGTAGAAGTTTGACTATTTGAGATTGTATTTTGTGCTTTAGCTATTGTCGAATAACCTTGTTGTTTTAATAAAAAAAAGCCAATAAACGCTGTAATGATGACTAATAAAACTGTTGAAAAACCACCAATAGCAGCACCTACTGAGGCGAGTACATAAATTTCAAGCAGAGTCACTACTATAAATATTGGAAAAATCATATTATTTCTCGTTTATAAAGATTAAATTCCAAACATCATATCCAAGTCTATGACTTCGTTGTTCAAACTTGGTAATAGTAATAGGTTGATGTTTAGGTCTCGGTGAATAGATAGGAGCATTCTGTGTGTTTTTAAAGTTAGGGTGATTTTCTAAGACTGTCATCATATGAATAGCGTAATGTTTCCAGTCAGTTATTATATGAATTTTTCCACTTTTAATCATTTTATGTGATAATAAATTTAAAAAATCAGTTTGTACTAATCGACGTTTAAAATGCTTTTTTTTATGCCATGACTCAGGGAAAAACAGTTGAAAGAGATTAAAATTATTATCTTCTATATGATTTGTTAATATTTTAACAGCATCTTCTTTAATTATTTTAAGATTGTTTAATTGGTATTTGTGCGCCTTATTAATTAACTGACCAATGCCTGCTTCATACACTTTAATACCCAAAAAAATTCTATCAGGTGCATTAATTGCCATTTTCAGCAAACTATCTGCCATTGCCAAAACCAACTTATAAATCAATTTTGCCTTTTGGTAAATCTATTCCATGATCTGTCCAAAACTTAGTTAGCCCTATTTCTTGACTTAGAGTTAATCTGCCAGGATGACGTACAAAATTTTTAATTTTTCTTATTTGATTTATCAAAATATTAGCATAAATATAAATAGTATTTAGTGGATTATTACCAAGTAAATTAAAATAAAAAAACTTATTAAAAAAAATCTAAAGGAATAAATATTTTATAACAGTTATTTATTATAAAAACTGGTATTTTACCGTTTGAAAGTTAAGTGATGTATGGTATATTTGTAAGTCTTAAACCAGAAAATAGTTTTCTGTTTATTATCATGACTTTATTTTGTACCTAGAATAAATAAGATAAAATTATCTTAATGATAATAGGATGAATAGAATATTTAAGCTTATGTTAAAATTAAGGTTCTGTCTTTCTTTGGTAGAAAGAGACTCATTTTATAAATTTTTATGTCTAATTAATCAAAAGAGTTGATAATTTTGAATAAATTAATGTAACTAACCGGTATTTAACACTAATTACTTTTCCAAGTAATCCAGTATTTAGAAATGCTCAAAGTTTAAATGTGGCAAGAATAGTTAGTGTTGAATTAGAGTGCCTTATTTTTATCGTTTTTTGTTTATTTATCTTATTTAAACTATTAGAAATGATGTATTTGATGCAGATTTGTGATTATTGTCGTTGTCATAGTTGATAATCTATAATAATTGGTGCATGGTCTGAAAAACGCTTATTTTTATAAATACTAGCATTTTTAACTTTACCTTTGAGATTTGGAGTGAGAATTTGATAATCAATACGCCAACCGATATTATTCGCCCATGCTTGTCCTCGATTACTCCACCAAGTATATTGCTTATCTTCTTGATTGACTTCACGAAATCCATCAATAAAACCAACTTTAAAAAATAACTTATCCAACCAAGCACGTTCTTCTGGTAAGCAGCCTGAATTTTTTTGATTGGCTTTCCAATTCTTGATATCTCTTTCTTGGTGTACAATATTCATATCACCACAAATAATTATCTTACGTCCACTTATCTTAAGCTCTTGTAAATAAGGCATAAATCGTTCAGTTAAAAATTCCATTTTTAAATCTTGGCGTGCTTGTTTAGCACTACCTGAATGTATATAAATTGAAATAACTGAAAAATTTTTAAAGTTAACTTGAATAAATCGTCCTTCAAAATTAATATCTTTCCATGGACTTTCTTTAATGACTTGAATGGGCGTTTGTTTGGTAAAAATTGTCGTACCAGAATAGCCCTTTTTTTCGGCAGGTTGATAATAGCAATGGTATTCTTCTGGATAAAACCGTTCATCTAATTGGTATTCTTTTGCCTTGATTTCTTGCAGACAAACTACGTCTGCATTTTGAGTTTTTATCCAATTTAAAAAACCTTTTCTTTCAGCGGCACGAATTCCATTAACATTCGTTGTTATAATTCTTATCATCGGAATAATTTTATAGGAAAATTAGATGGAACAGTATCAAGAAGACTTTGTAGAGTTTATGTTGAATAGTGGTGCGCTTAAGTTTGGTAATTTCACCTTAAAATCTGGTCGAATTAGTCCTTATTTCTTTAATATTGGAGTATTTAATACTGGGAAGTCTCTTTCTCAATTAGGAAAATTCTACGCTATAGCGATTGAGAATAGTGGCTTAGATTTTGATGTTTTGTTTGGTCCATCTTACAAAGGTATTCCATTAGTAACAGCAGCAGCTGTGGCATTTAATGATAGTTTTAATAAAGATGTGTCTTATAGTTTTAATCGTAAAGAAATAAAGAGTTATGGAGAAGGCGGGGGTATTGTTGGCCATCCACTTGAAGGTAATATCTTGATTATTGATGACGTCATCACAGCAGGTACCGCCATTCATGAGGCAGTGGATATTATTAAAGCAAATGGCGCTACTGTTAAAGGTGTGATTGTGGCAGTTGATCGCCAAGAAAAAGGTAAGAATGGACAATTTGCTGTTCAGGAAGTTGAGCATAATTTTGGTATTCCAGTATTCAATATTATTAATTTATCGAATGTGGTTGATTATCTAAAACAAGGCAATAATCATGCGTTAATTGATCGTATTGAAGTACATAGATAATTATGGTTTAAAATGTTGACTATTATTTTTTTCAGCTATAATTCTATTTTTAGATTAAGGACTATCGTTTTTTGTAATTTAAACTTAATATAAGCTATGGTGTCAAGTATATTTAATGTTTAAATTATAATGCATAAGAAAAATATTGTTTTGTTGGTAAATATTTGTTTTTGTCTTTATCCTCAGTGTATGTAAATTTGTTTTACTAGAAGAGATAATCTAATAGATTTATATGAATGTTACTAAACGTATAATAAGAATTATACTTTTAATATATCTTTTCTATAATATTAATGCAAAATAATTTAATAAAATTTGCTTCATAAAAGCAAATTTTATGGTATTTATTAGGTACTATTGATATTTATATGCGGTACTTGGTAAACTTTTTGGAAAAAATAGTTAATAAAAGGTTTTTCTATTAAGATTAAATAAATATTATCTTAATATTTAGTGAGTAGTGTGTTACATGTTATCATGGTAGAGGGATAGGGATTTGAACCCTAGAAGGGTATTAGCCCTTGCCGGTTTTCAAGACCGGTGCATTTAGCCACTCTGCCATCCCTCCAATATCAGTGTATGATACCGTCTGTTGGGTTAATAGTAAATAGATTTTTTGTATAATTTAGCTTTGAAAGTTGAATAATTTTAAGATATAATTTCTATCTTTTAGATTTTTGGATGTTTAGTTATGGCAAAGGTATGTATGGTTACAGGTAAGCGACCAATTAGTGGTAATAATGTATCTCATGCGAATAATAGAACGCGTCGTCGTTTTTATCCAAATCTTCATAAACATCGTTTCTGGGTAGAAAGTGAGAATCGTTTTGTTAAGTTGAAGTTATCAGCTAAAGGATTTCGTATTATTGATAAAAAAGGTATTAACTTTGTATTAACTGAGATTCGTACACATAGCGGAAAGTTTAAGGGGTTAAGTTTATGAGAGAGAAAATTAAATTAGTGTCATCAGCTAAAACAGGCCATTTTTATACAGCTACTAAAAATAAACGTCTCCATCCGGAGAAAGTAGAAGTTAAAAAATTTGATCCAGTTGTTAGAAAACACGTAATGTATAAGGAATTTAAGATTAAGTAGTTTTTCTTAATCAAATATTAGTAAGAAGATTTGATTCTTTGAATTTTTTTATTGATTATGCGTTTAAGATGTTTTTTAGTGATAGGTTATTTATCTCGTCTTTATATTCTTCTAATTTATCAAAATCTAAATTTTGATAAATTTGTTTTTTTATTGGCTTAATGTTCTTTATTGCTTGTTGATATTCTATGTTTGTTGGGATGTATCCTAGTTTTGCAGTAATTGTTGCCACTTCAGCAGAAGATAAGTAAACGTTTGTATTATTTCCTAAGCGATTAGGGAAGTTACGTGTTGAGGTAGATACAACTGTGGCATTGTTTTTAACTCGCGCTTGGTTGCCCATACATAAAGAACAGCCGGGAATTTCGATGTGTTTAGTTAGTTTATTAAATATATCATATACACCTTCTTTTTTAAGTTGCGCTTTATCCATTCGAGTGGGCGGCGCGATCCATAATTCAGTTGCTAGATTTAATTCATCTTTTAATAATTGCGCAGCCATTCTAAAATGACCAATATTAGTCATACAAGAACCAATAAAGACTTCATCAATTTTGGTGTTAGCTAGTTCTGAGAGTAGTTTGACATCATCCGGGTCATTTGGACATGCCAAGATTGGTTCTTTTATTTCATCAAGATTGATTTCAATAATGGAATTATATTCACAATTTGAATCTGCTATTAGTAGTTCTGGTTCTTCCAGCCATTTTTGTATTGCTTGAATGCGTCTAGCGATAGTTTTTTTATTTTCATAGCCTTTATTAATCATTGAAGATAATAAAGCAATATTAGATCTTAAGTATTCTATAACAGGTTCTTTATTTAGTTTAATAGTACAACCATTAGCAGAACGCTCAGCTGAGGAATCGGCTAGCTCGAATGCTTGTTCTACTTTTAAATCGTTCAGCCCTTCAATTTCTAGGATACGACCTGAGAAAATATTTTTTTTGTTAGATTTATCAATGGTTAGTAGGTTTCTTTGTATAGCTGTGTATGGGATTGCATTTACTAGGTCCCTTAAGGTAATGCCTGATTGCATTGTGCCGGTAAAACGTACCAAGATAGATTCAGGCATATTGAGTGGTAACACGCCAATTGAAGCGCTAAAGGCAACTAGTCCAGATCCAGCTGGAAAACTAATACCAATAGGAAAGCGTGTATGAGAGTCACCACCTGTTCCTACTGTATCAGGTAATAGCATACGATTAAGCCATGAGTGGATAATTCCATCACCTGGCCTTAGTGATATACCACCACGTGAGTGCATAAAATTAGGTAATGATTGTTGCAATTCTAAATCAATAGGTTTAGGATAAGCAGCTGTATGACAAAAACTTTGCATGACTAAATCTGCTGAAAATTTAAGGCAAGCCAATTCTTTTAGTTCATCACGTGTCATTGCACCTGTAGTGTCTTGTGAACCTACGCTAGACATGCGTGGTTCGCAATAAGTACCTGGATAAATGCCATTTACCCCACAAGCTTTACCAACAATTTTTTGTGCTAGCGTGTAACCAGTATGACTTTGGCTAATGCTTTGTTCTTCTGTACTTTTACGTAGTGCTTGTGGTCGTAAAAAAGTATTTGAGATAGGTAAGTCAAGGTCTTGACGAGTCTTATCAGTTAACCCCCTGCCAATAATAAGTGGAATTCTACCACCTGCACGTACTTCATCAGGCAGTGTAGTTGGTGAGATGACAAAAGTTGAAATGATCTCATCTTTGCTATTAGTAATTTTTCCTTCAAATGGATAAATTGTTATTTTATCACCCATTCGCATTTTACCAACCTCGCACTCAATTGGTAACGCTCCAGAATCTTGTGCGGTATTAAAAAATATTGGTGCAATTTTACCACCCAATATAATACCACCACTTCGTTTATTAGGTATGTAATTAATATCATGACCAATGTGCCAAAGTATTGAGTTAATAGCAGATTTTCGTGAAGATCCTGTTCCAACAATATCACCTACAAAGACTAATGGTAGGCCTTTTTGTTTTAGTTTTTTAATCGTATTAAGCGGGTTATTCATTTTTTTAATTAACATAGATTGTGCATGTAAAGGAATATCTGGGCGTGACCAAGCTTGAGTTGCAGGTGATAAATCATCTGTATTAACTTCACCTTTCACACGAAAAACTGTTAATTTAATTTTGTCAGATAAGGGTGTTTTTTTGTTAAACCATTCTGCATCTGCCCAACTTTGTACAACGTTTTTAGCGTAAAAATTAGTTTGAGATTTATCCATAATAGTCTGATATGCCTCATAAATTAATAAGGTACTTGCTAGTGCTATTTGTGCATTTTCTCTTGTAGTATCAATATCCAATAGTTCAATTAAAGGCTTAATGTTATAACCACCCATCATAGTACCTAATAGAAAAGTAGCATGCACCTGAGAAATACTATGACAAGATTGATCTCCCTTGGAAACGCTACTTAAAAAATTGGCCTTTATATAAGAAGATTCATCAACACCAGGTGGTATCTGATGGGTGAGTAAATCAAGATAAAATGGTGAATGATCACCTTTGATTAAATGCTTAATTACTGATTCAGTTTGTTGTATATTTAAGGCAATTGGCGGTAAATTATTTTGTTGGCGTTTATTAATATGTTTAAGGTATACAGATTTCATCTGGGTTCTCATATAAAACAATAAAGCGTATAATTTTATCATTTTATTTATGTATCTTTTTTTATATCATAATCTTATTTTTTCATATGATTAACATTTGATTTTATATTAATATAGTCTTATGAAACTAACTGAACTAACAGCAATATCTCCTATTGATGGGCGTTATTTTGAAAAAACTGAAATTTTGAGATCTATTTTTAGTGAGTTCGGCTTAATTAAATATCGTGTTTTAATTGAGGTGAAGTGGCTACAAGATATGTCAGATAATATTGGTATAAAAGAAGTATCATCTTTTAGTCAAGAAGCAACTAAGTTTTTAGATGATATTGTTACTAATTTTTCATTGATTGATGCTCAAGAAGTTAAGATGATTGAACGTACAATTAACCATGATGTTAAAGCAGTTGAATATTTTTTAAAAGATAAAATCAAAGGAAATAGAGAGCTTGAAGTGGTTAGTGAGTTTTTTCATTTTGCTTGCACATCTGAGGATATTAATAATTTGTCATATGCACTTATGTTGTTAGAAGGACGTAATGTCATGCTAACTAAGATGCGTGAATTATTATTACTCATTGCTAAATTAGCAGAAAATAATGCCTCAGTTCCAATGTTGTCTCGCACACATGGACAGACAGCTTCTCCTAGCACTGTAGGTAAGGAGATGGCTAATTTTGCTTATCGTTTAAAAAGACAAATAGAGCAGTTAGAAAGTGTGAAAATTATGGGTAAATTTAATGGTTCTGTTGGTAATTTTAATGCACATATTTGTGCTTATCCAGATTTAGATTGGCAGTATATTTCTCAGAATTTTATTGAAAGTTTTGGCGTTAATTATGCTATGTATACTACGCAAATTGAACCACATGATTATATCGCAGAGTATTTTCATTCGATTAATCGTTTTAATACAGTTTTGATTGATTTTTGTCGTGATGTTTGGGGTTATGTTTCTCTTGGTTATTTCAAGCAAAAAACTATTACTGGAGAAGTAGGTTCATCTACCATGCCACATAAAGTCAATCCGATTGATTTTGAAAATGGTGAAGGTAACTTGGGTATTGCAAATGCGATTAATATGCATTTATCAGATAAGTTGGTGATTTCACGTTGGCAGAGAGATCTATCCGATTCAACTGTACTTAGGAATTTAGGTGTGAGTTGTGCACATTGCTTGGTAGCGTATGCATCTATTTCTAAGGGTATTGGCAAATTGCAGAGTAATAAGGTTAAATTAATCCAGGATTTAGATAATTCGTGGGAGGTGTTAGCTGAGCCAATACAAACGGTTATGCGTCGTTATGGCATTGAAAATCCCTATGAGAAACTTAAAGATCTGACTCGTGGCAAAAAGATTAATGCAGAAGTGTTGGTAGAATTTGTCAAAGATCTTGATATACCAGATGAAGCTAAGATAACCTTGTTTGAGTTAACACCTATGACTTATACAGGTGATGCACAAAAATTAGCAATCGCAATAAAAAAACTGATATAATGATATATTCTTATACCATAATGTATAAGAATATATTATATGATATAAATTAGGAATAAAAAACATGGTTAAAATTAGATTAGCTCGGGGTGGAGCCAAGAAAAAACCTTTTTATTCAATTGTGGCAACAGACTCTAGAAGGCGTAGAGATAGCGCCTATATTGAGCGACTTGGATATTTTAATCCAGTTACTCATGGACAAGAAGTTAGGCTTATTATCGAAGAAGCTAGGTTAGCATATTGGACATCAAAAGGTGCTCAAATTTCTGATCGTGTTAAGCAGCTTGTTAAAGAGTTTAAAGATCCTTCAATTCGTGGAAGAGATATTGCTGTCAAATCAGCAAAAAATCTTTGATTACATCTAAACTAATAGCAGAAGTATTCGCTGAGTAATTCAGAGTTTTTATTATCTAATAATAAAAAGCTATTAATCGGGAAGATTAATGGATTTTTTGGTGTTAAAGGCTGGGTTAAAGTTTTCTCTCATACTCATCCAAGGGATAATATCCTATCCTATAAACCGTGGTATATCAATGTTGATAGTCATTGGCAAACTTTAAATATCTCCCAAGGTCGTGTACAATCTAAAACTATTGTAGCACAAATCAAAGATATTTTTGATAAAGAACAAGCTAAAGTCTATATAGATACTAATTTGTATATTGAAAAATCACAATTATTAAGACTTAAAGTGGGTGAATATTACTGGAATGATTTAATTGGTTTAGAAGTAGTTAATAAAGCACAATTTGTGCTTGGTAAGGTTTTTAATTTAGTTAATACTGGTTCGAATAATGTACTTGTAGTTAGAGGTGGAAAAGAGCACTGGGTGCCTTATATTTCTCCATTTTTAATACAAGTGGATATAAACAATCAAACTATTTTAGTTGATTGGGATGAGAATTTTTAAACAACTTGGTTTTAATCACAAAAATTTAAGAAAATTAAGTGAGGAACTTAACCATTCCTGATGTTAAAGAATAGTTGGCACCTATAATCCTTAGTTTATTATCCTTAATATATTCTTTAATCATTGTTGATTGGCTTTGTAATTGTTTGACAGAATTAATAATATTAACTTTAACAGCTTTGTTTATTAATTCATGATTGGGTAAATTTAAGTTAATTAAAGGTAGGATTGATGGTTTTATTCTATCGGTAATAGAGTGAAGACTGCTTGATAAAAGTGTTTTATTGATACATTCATCAATAGTGGCGTTAATAGCACCACAGTTAGAATGTCCTAGTACAACAATTAAGACTGTTTTAAATTTTGATATTGCAAACTCAACACTACCCATTTGTGATGGTGCTACTATGTTACCTGCAATACGAATAATAAATAAATCTCCAAAATTTTGGTCAAAGATGGTCTCAATAGGTACTCGTGAATCAGAACAGCCTAATATAATTGCGAAAGGTTTTTGATCTTGTATATTTTTTATATGCTTATGTGGAGGTAATTGATGATTCAATGTAGTAGTGCCGTCAATAAAACGTTGATTACCATCAATCAGTCTTTTTATTGCTTGAATTGAATTTAAATTTTTTATCTTGTTAAGAACGTTTCTCTCTTTAAGTCAAGGATTAGAGTAGATATTTAAAAGATGATACTCATCATTGACATCATCACAATGATGAATAATACTGTCATAAGGCTTCCTGCTTTGATAAAATCTGCTACTTTATAACCACCAGGACCCATAATTAAAGCATTCACTTGATGAGTAGGAATTAAAAATGAGTTTGAAGTTGCAATAGCAACTGCTAGTGCATAAACTGCAGGATTTTCGCCTACTTGAATAGCAATATTAACAGCAATAGGTACTAAGAGAATGGTTGCACCTACATTAGACATGACTAATGTAAAGAAAGTTGCCAATATTACAATTGAGGTTAATATGACCCAAGGCGCCATATCTCCAACTACTTTAACTGTTTCTTGTGCAATCCATAAGGCAGTGCCAGTTTCTGACACTGCCATGCCTAGTGGAATAAGACTGGCTAATAAGAATACTGTTTTCCAAGAAACTACGCGATAAGCTTCTTCTATTTTAATAACGCCAGATAAAATCATACCTAAAGCACCAGTCATAAGAGCGATAGAAAGTTTAATATCTGTAAATAAGACTAAGAAAAGTGCAATAACAAAGAAAATACTTGCCCATTTGATTTTCTCAGGTCGGTATTCTTCTTGTCTTGGATACTCAGAAGTAATAACAATAAAATCAGTATTGGATTGTAGTCTATCAAGGTCAACCCAACGTGTATGGACAATTAACGTATCACCAGATTGAAATGGTATATTACGAATACCTTCACCTTCTTGCATGGTTTCGCCACCACGATGTAGGGCTACCATGGCGATTCCATAAGTTTTTCGTAACCATACGTCTCTAGCACTTTGATTAATGAGCGAAGAATTAGGTGGGATAACAATTTCTGCTGTGCCACATTCTTGTGTGGATAGTAAATTGGAGAATTTTTCAATTGTGTCTGACAGTTTAAGATGAAATTCTTTAACAAAAGTATCTAAATGCTCTTTTTTTGTTAAAACACCCAAGGTCATTTGGGGTTTAATTGCAGTACTCCTTTCAACTGAATGATGTCCAATAAATGTTTCTCCTTCAATGGTTTGAATTGCGATGATTCTAATTTTAGCAGTTGTTTCAATATCATCAAGCATCATGCCGATTAAGTTGGAATCTGTAGGGACATTGACCTCAAATAAATCATAGTCTATATTGTAAACTTTATGAAAGTGTTCAATAGTGGATACAGATTCCAACTGTTCTTTTTTGGTTACAGGTAAGACAAATTTTCCAGCAATAACGAAATATATAATACCTGTTATTACTAGTGCAATACCTATTGGTGTGACAGAAAATAAACCCCACGTGTTCATTTCCTGTCCAACTTCTAGTCCTTGGTTAGTGGTTAAAATTAGGTCATTAAGCAAGATTAAAGGGCTAGAACCTACCATGGTTATTGTGCCGCCTAAAATTGCTGTAAATCCCATGGGCATTAATAATCTTGACATTGGAATACCTGAACGTGATGAAATACGACTTACCACAGGAATAAATAATGCAGCTGCACCAACATTCTGCATAAAAGATGAGATAAATCCAACAGTAGAAGAGATAATTGGAATCACTCTTGGTTCAGAGGTACCACCTATTTTAAGAATAAAAGTAGCAACCTTTCCCATTAATCCTGTTTTATCCAAACCTGCACCAATAATCATTACTGCAATAATTGACATAACTGCATTAGAAGAGAACCCATCAAATAGTCTTTGATTGTCAACTAACCCTTCTTTTAGTCCCATTAAAGTATAAATCCATGGTAAAGAGCTTAGCCCTAAAATAATCATAATGGTAATGGCAGCTTCATCAACCTCTACCACTTCAAAAGCAAATAAGTAAATTGTTAATACTAGAACGCCCAACATCCAAGAAATAGAAGTAGTTGGTGCAATTGTTGATAGCCATATAGCAAAAATAGCAAAAATAATAGCTGAAATATTTTTTTTATTGAACATGATTTTAATTTTAAAAAGTATATAAAATAATAAGAAAATTATACCATAATCATAACATTACTAATCACTGCTAATAAGTGTTACTGATTAAAAATATCTGTTTTAAACTGAGTGATAGTTGTTTCCTTCTTACAAGTAATTTTGTGATTAAACCTGTTGTTGTTTATACAAATTTATTTAAACGTTGTTTTTTAGTATTAAAGATTTTTATAAAAAGCTTTAATAAAGTAAAGTCCTTGTGGTGGTGCAGTAGGGCCAGCCTGTTTTCGTTGTTTGCTATTTAAAACCTCTCTGACCCATTTAATGGGTTTTTCTCCTTTACCTACTTTGAGTAGTGTGCCAACAATATTGCGTACCATATGGTGTAAAAAGGCGTTGGCTTTTATGTCTAGTAAAATATTATCATCATGCTTGGTTAGTTTTATAAACTCAATGGTTTTAATGGGGGATTTTGCTTGGCATAAACTTCCTCTAAAGGCTGAAAAGTTATGTTCTCCAGTTAAATATTGGCCGGCTTTATTCATTGCTATTATATCTAATTTTCTTGGTTCCCATAATGAATGAGTTGCTATGATAGAAGAACGGATTTTTGTATTATGTATTTTGTAATTATATTGTCTGTTGATAACACTAAATCGTGCGTGGAAATTATCATCAACAGGTTTTACCCAAGTGAAGTTAACATCACTTGGTAGGTGAACATTACCACCAAATAGCCAAGCTTTATTTTTACGTTTGATGTTAGTTTCAAAATGAATAACCTGGCAGGTAGCGTGTACGCCAGTATCTGTTCTACCAGAACAAAACACTCTCACAGGTTGATTGGCAACGCTTGATAAAGCTTGTTCTATTACTTGTTGTACAGTTCGAATGTTAGATTTTTGACACTGCCATCCGTGGAAATGTGTGCCTAAATATTCAACGCCTAATGCTATTTTCATGGTATACTACGTTACTAAAATGTAACTATTTTAACTAATTAAATTAGTTAGTATGAAACATGAATGAGCATTATCAATGCTTTTGTCTTTTTTATATGAGAGATTTAAACTATTCTGGTTTAATCTGAAACATTTTTTAGGTAAGAGTAGTAGATTAAGTTTAGAATTTTGTTTAGTAAGTTACTTTTTTAAATAAATATTTGTTAATTGTATTTAAGTTTTAAATTAAACCCCTGAATCAGGGGTTGATAAAGTTTACCATGAATACCATATTACAAGCTGGTTGATAGGAAGTGGATATAGAATATGACCTCTGTAACAGAGGTGTTTATCATCAATGTTACTTACTTATACGTATGGCTAGTTTTTGCTTAATCAAAAGAGATTTATATATAGATAATCATTAAAACATCATTTTCTATCTCCTTCTTTTAAAAGGACATATAACTTATAGTGATAACTTAAAAGTTATTAAAGTAACCTATTGGAGTTGCTAAACGTAAATTATAAAAAACCATAACTTAGTTAAGATTTATCATTTTGCTTGAATACCTATAATTATACAAACCTATCAAGTTATTTGAGTGATGATATTCAATGTTTTGTTTTCGATTCAATATCTAGTACTAACGATTATCTAGCCCAGTTAACTTTTTGTATGAAAACACAAGTTTGTGTTACTTCTGAACAAACTTGTGGAAAGGGTCAATATAATAGGAAATGGTTGAGTCAGAAAGATACAAGTATTATTTTATCAATACGTCGTGTTTTTCTTAGTAGAATTTTATTGAGCGGATTAAGTTTGGTGGTTGGTCTTGCATTAGTTGATGTGTTAGAAAAATATGGTATTTTTAACTTGAAACTCAAATGGCCAAATGATCTTTATTTTAAGGACAAGAAATTAGCAGGTATTTTGATTGAGAATTCACTTCAAGGTGACTATCATTCAGTCATTATTGGCTTAGGACTGAATGTTGATTTTAATGAAGACTTTCAGTGTGAAACACCTTGGATAGATTTAAAAAAAATAATTTTAATACCAATTAATAAGCTCCATTTAAGTAAAAATTTAATTAATAAGATATTAGAATATCTGGATATTTTTGAATCAAGTGGTTTTGATGAGTTTTATAACCAGTGGCCTAAAATAGATTATTTATTAGGTAAGCAGGTTAAGCATACAAATAAAATGCAGTTGTTTAGTGGTATTTGTCTTGGTATCAATCGTGAAGGGGTTTTGTTAGTTGAAACTCAATTTGGTATTAAACTGGTTTATTCATCTGAATTTTTACATCTTTGTTAATGTTGATTGAATAAGGTGTTTAGTTTATTATTGTGTCTATTATTAAAATATTTTTTAATTAAAGATATCTTTTAGAATAATTTATGATGAACCCATATCTTATAGTAACGTTACTCCTATTGATGAGTGTGATAATTTTCTTACTCACTTTAGATAAAATTAAAAATCATTTTATTAAAAATAAATTTTAATTTTACTTAATTTTTCATCTACAACTGAGTTATTTTTTTAGTATTATGGCGCCTTTATTTTTTTCAAATATGTTTATATTATTACAACTAGAAATATCATTTTTAATGTGGCACCCTTTAGATTTTGTTTTAAATCTAATTTTTACTCAATATTAACATTTGTATTCTAATATTTACGTATTTTTGTTTATTACTCGGTTTAGGTTAATGACTAGAACTGTTAAAATAATTAATATTTGTTATTATGACTAGTAACGCCCTAATCATACAAAATATTAGTAAATCTTATTCAGGTAGGAATGTAGTTAATGATGTGTCATTTTTTGTGAAAAGTGGTGAAGTAGTTGGATTGTTAGGTCCAAATGGTGCAGGAAAAACTACTTGTTTTTATATTACTTGTGGTTTGGTTAAGGCAAATTCAGGAAAGGTATATTTAAACAATAAGAGAATTGATCATTTACCAATGCACAAGCGTGCTGATTTAGGGCTTAGTTACTTACCTCAAGAACCTTCTATTTTTCGTAATCTTTCTGTGGAAAACAATATTATGGCGGTGTTACAACTAAACTCTAATTTTGATAAAATACAGAGAGTGCATAGATTGGAGAAATTATTAAGAGAGTTTAGTATTGAACATATTCGCCATATTAGCGGCGTTAGTTTATCTGGCGGTGAAAGGAGAAGAGTAGAAACTGCTAGGGCACTAGCAATGAATCCAAAATTTATATTACTTGATGAGCCATTTTCAGGGGTCGATCCAATTTCTGTAGTAGATATTCAAAAAATTATTTTCTATTTGAAAGATCAAGATATTGGTATCCTAATTACGGATCATAATTATCGTGAAATGCTAGATACTTGCAATAACTCCTATGTATTACATAATGGAGTTATTATTGCAGAGGGTAGTAAAGAACAAATCCTTTACAATGAAAGGGTTCGTGAAGTTTATTTAGGAGGGGTATGATCCTACAATGTAAATTTATTAGGATTAACAGGTGCTTGACTTTATTACACTAGGCATAGAAAGTTCTTGTGATGAAACAGGTGTTGGATTATACCATTCTGAGCTTGGTCTTATTGGTCATCAGTTATTTTCATCTGTTGAAATCCATAGCGAATACGGTGGCGTGGTTCCTGAGTTAGCATCGCGTGATCATATTCAAAGAGTGTTACCTTTAATTAAAACAGTTTTAACAAATGCAAAACTTACCTTGCAAGATTTAAGTGGCATTGCTTATACAGCTGGACCAGGCTTGGCAGGTGCGCTTTTGGTAGGAAGTGCGTTGGCTAAATCTTTGGCTTGGAGTTTAGGTGTTCCGTCTTTAGCTGTGCATCATATGGAAGGACATTTACTAGCACCTTTACTAGAAGAGTCTCAGCCTAAATTCCCTTTTGTAGCTTTGTTAGTTTCAGGTGGTCATACTATGTTAATTGATGTTAAAGCCATTGGTCAGTACAAAATTTTAGGTAAGTCTTTAGATGATGCAGTAGGCGAAGCGTTTGATAAAACAGCAAAAATTTTAGGCTTAGGTTATCCTGGTGGTCCTGCTTTAGAAAAGCTTGCTAAACAAGGTGATACTAATACTTTTAAGTTTCCACTTCCTATGGTTGACCGTCCTGGGCTTGATTTTAGTTTTAGTGGTTTAAAAACATTTGCGCGTAATACATTTACTAAACATCCTAATAAAAAATCAGATATTGCTAAATCTTTTGAAGTTGCTACTACGCAAATACTTATGATTAAGTGTAGAAG
Organism: Candidatus Vesicomyidisocius sp. Pext_18_S21; assembly: GCA_021730165.1. Classification (GTDB taxonomy): domain Bacteria; phylum Pseudomonadota; class Gammaproteobacteria; order PS1; family Pseudothioglobaceae; genus Ruthia; species Ruthia endoextente. The sequence goes on along the minus strand of CP072535.1, from coordinate 915,767 downwards.
GGCATTAGAGAAGACTGGAAGAATAACACTTGTGGTTGCAGGTGGCGTTAGTGCAAATTTATCTTTGCGTAATGAACTTAATAAAATGGGTAGAAAAGTTGGTGTAAATATCTTTTATCCAAGGCAAGAGTTTTGTACTGATAATGGTGCTATGATAGCTTTAGCTGGGCATTTTCGCTTAAGTCATGGAGAGTACGATACCAATTATGAAATTAATATTAAGCCTAGATGGAGTTTAGAAGAATTGACTCAAATTAAATAAATTGTTTTTTGTACATTAATAAGGCGGTGATGTATCACACTGTTAACCATTGAAGTATATATCTAAGAGGTTGACTTGCTAGAGTTTTCAATAGTTGATTTGTTTGAAAGTGTGATACGTAAAAGTAAAGATTATGTGTGTAGTAGAATTATAACTTTAAAGTTTAAATTTTATAAAGGATTGGGATTAGATGACTAGCTTTATACAACTGAAAGATTATTACCATCTATCATTGTAAGTAGTTAAGCTAGGTAAGTATTCTACCAAATCAAGTTTTGTATTATAATGTTTATTAGTTGGTAAGCTATTATTTATACATGTAAATTTATTTAATAGCTAGTTAATTGACAATAATGACCTTTTTAAGTTAAGAATTAACATTACGCTAAATATGTACTTGAAATTATTACTATAAGTAGCGAGTATATTTATTGTTAGTCAGCCTATCTGCTTATATAGAACACTTATTTTAATCATGAGATGAAGAGTACTGTTAAAGTATTCAAAACTTACTTAATTTTCAATAAATCTATAGTTGTTTTAACTAAAGATTCATTTATCTTGCGTTATTTAACAATTATTTTTCCTGTAAATTTTATAGCTTATTTGTGTAATTAATTACTATTATTTCGGATAATTTCTTCTAAAGTAATATAAATAGAGGAACGGTTAGAACAATGGTTAAAAGTAATCGATTCGATATAACCTACTTTTAAAGTATCATAATTTAGCTTGTTTTATCATTAGATTCTATTATAGAATAGAAAATCATTACTTGTTGTAGGTTTCATAACAGGGCTTACGAATGAAGAAGGATATATTAGCTGCGCAAGAAAAAAAATATACCATTTCTTTCAGAAGACGGACTACTTGAAAATGATGTAAAATATTTTAAGATTTTAAGATTAATGATATCATTAATTTGAATGATAATTGTATCTGGAAATTTCTTTGTAGAAGCTAGTATAACTGCTGTTTTTATAAATTATATATGATAAAACGATAAAGTACTATAGACGGGTAACAATTTAAAAGGTTTAGAAGGCATATTTTAAACATAAATAATTCTCGTTAACAATATTTTGAATGAAATAAGCTAAATTGCTGTTGATTATAGGGATAAAACCTAGCATGAGAAGATTAATTTTTCTTTTAATAAAAAAGTGGTAAAAGTAACTACTATTCCTGTGAAAGAATACACATTTGCCTTATTTAAGTTATTTTTTATTATTAACACTATATGATAAAAAATATTATGTTAATTTTTAACTTAAAAGAGTTTGGAAATACGGTTAATGTAGTTTTAGTATAAATAATATATCTAGAGAAAATCTTATATAACAAATATTTTAATTAAATTGATATAGGTTTTTATAGGTAATATAAAATATATTGAGAATAGTAAAACTTATAAGAAAAGATAAGTGTCTAAAAATTATAATATGAGAATAGAAGAATAAGGAAAATAAACGTTTATTAAATGTATAGTTAATAAACTATACTTATTTATAGGGTTTATTATCAAATTTTAGAAGTGGTTAGTATATCAATCAGCATCTTGGGTTAAAGTGATTGGGTATTGTTAATACAATAATTAAGAGAAATATGATTGTTATTCCAGCAATAGATTTAAAAGATGGAGAATGTGTTCGTTTAAGGCAAGGTTTGATAGAGGATACGACGGTATTTTCTACTAACCCTATTGAAATGGCAACGCAGTGGGTAGAGCAAGGTGCGCGCAGGTTGCACTTAGTAGATCTTAACGGTGCATTTGAAGGAAGGCCTGTTAATGCAGATAGTGTAACTGAGATTGTATCGGCATTTCCTAATTTACCGGTTCAGATTGGTGGAGGTATTCGCAATATTAAAATTGCTAATACTTATATTGAAGCAGGAGTTAGTTATTTAATTATTGGTACAATGGCGGTAACAAACCCTGAATTTGTATCTGAATTATGTCGTGAATTCCCTAATAAGGTGATTGTAGGTTTAGATGCAAATAATGGTTTTGTAGCGACAAAAGGTTGGGTACAAAAAACGAATTTGAATGTGGTAGATTTATCAAAAAAATTTGAACAAGATGGGATTAATTCCATTGTTTATACAGATATTGCGCGTGATGGAATGATGCAGGGAATGAATGTTGAAGCAATAGTTAATCTTGCTAAGCAAATTTCAATTCCTATTATCGCCTCAGGAGGAGTTACTAATATAGAAGATATTATTGGGTTATTAACCAAGGTACATTTTGGTATTATAGGGGTGATTACTGGTCGTGCAATTTATGAAGGTACACTTGATTTTAAACAGGCACAACAGCTTTGCGATGAAAATTGAGGTCGTGTATGCCTTAAGAGATAGGCAGACTTTACTTGAATTGGAAATAAGTGAAGGAACAACTTTACAGCAAGCAATTAAAATGTCTAGTATATTGAGTATATACCCAGAGATTGATCTTTTTAAACAAAAAACTGGTATTTTCGGTAAAATTGTTAAACTTGACACGCTGCTTAGAGAAAAAGATAGGATTGAAATTTATCGTCCATTAATTGCTGACCCTAAAGTCGTACGTAAGGAGAGGGCTGCACAAGGAAAAATGATGCGTAGTGGTAAAAAAACTTGAACTTTGTTAAAATAATTCTATAATTTATATAGGCGTTAATGAATAAAGAACAATTTTCACTAAAATCCTTCTTTTTACAAAGACTTAAAAAACGTTACCTGCATATACCACTACGTTCAAGTGATGAACTCTTGAAAATTCTTAAAGAAGCAGAAGAAAATTATATTATTGACTCTCATTCTCGTTCAATTATTGAAGGTACAATGCAACTTGCAAAGTTAGAAGTTCGTGATGTAATGGTGCCAAAATCCAAGATGGTGATGATTAAGCATCAATCAACTATTAAAGAATTGCTTGATATTATGATTAAATCCTCACACTCTAGATTTCCAATCATTAATAGTGATAAAAATAAAATCCAAGGTGTAATTTTGGCTAAGGATTTGCTTGGGTTTTTGGCAGGAGAGCAGAACTTTGAGTTTAATTATAAGCAATATTTAAGAGATTCTCTCTTTGTACCAGAAAGCAAAACTCTTGGTGCTTTATTAAGAGATTTTCAACAAAAAAAATCACATATGGCAATTGTGATGGATGAATATGGAGAAATTGCAGGTTTAGTAACGCTAGAAGATGTATTAGAACAAATCGTAGGAGAGATTGAGGATGAACATGATTTGGAAGAAGATAATATTATTGATTTTGGCGAAGGTAGATTTCTGCTTAAGGCCAACACTCCTATTGAGGAATTTGATGAGTTTTTTAAGGTAAAGTTGCAAGTTGAAAATATTGACACAGTAGCTGGCTTAGTAATTAAAGGATTTACTCGTTTGCCTGAGCAAATGGATGAAATATCGTTACAGGGCTTTAATTTTAAAATTTTAAAAACTGATTCTAGACGTATTCATTTACTTGAAGTGGAACGTTCTATGAATGGTAATAATGCTTAATGAGTATTCTTATTAGTGTGTTTTTAATGGGGCTATTAGGTGGAGTGCATTGTCTAGGAATGTGTGGTGGTATAGTGGGCATGCTTAGTGCTGGGCTTGACCCAAAAGTTAGGAGTAATCCAAAAAAAATAGCACTTTTTCATCTAAATTATAACCTTGGTAGGATTTTAAGTTATATACTAATAGGTGCTATTTTTGGCTTAATTGGAATGATATTAACTCAAGTCTTACAAATGAGTGTGTTTGATAAGATTTTGCGAGTATTCTCAGGTATGTTGATGGTGATGGTTGGGCTATATATTGGTAATTGGTCATTCAATATTCAAATATTGGAAAGATTTGGCGCTAAATTTTGGGCAAAATTACAGCCATTAACGCAACAGTTTTTACCAATTAGAAATCTTAGGAGTGCATTTTTTATTGGTTTACTATGGGGAGGGATTCCTTGTGGGTTAGTTTATGGAGCGCTTAGTTTTTCTATTTTATCTGGTTCGATGCTTGAAGGCAGTTTAATTATGTTGTCATTTGGACTAGGGACGTTACCAAGTTTGTTGTTAATGTCAGGTTTATCTACTCAGCTGGGTTTTTTAATCCGAAAACCTTGCATTCGAAGCTTATCTGGTTTGTTGATTATTATATTGGGAATTATAGCATTATGGATGCCAATTCAATCTATGGTATTTCAGAGTACATATGATATTATGCATTTTTCTAAGCTGATATATTTTTATTATTTGGTATAATTTCATTATGTCATATTCACTAGAAAATACTGCACAATTTGCTATTGATTTATTAAAAAAGTACGATATTACTGATTATGAAATTTTTTTAAGTTCAAGTTCTGGCGTTTCTACTGCTATTCGATTGGGTAAAATTGAAACTTTAGAACATCATTTAGATAAAATGTTTGATATTAATGTTTATATGGGTAACAAAAAAGGACATGCATCTAGTGTGGATTTAAATAAGCAGGGTATTGGTAAAACTATAGAATCTGCTTGTCTAATTGCTAAATATACACAAGAAGATTTATTTAATGGCTTGGCACCAAAAGAATTAATGGCGTTTAACCCTCCTGATTTAGATTTGTATTATCCGTGGGATTTAGATCCGAGTCATAGTGTTGATTTAGCTAAACGTTGTGAAGCAACGGCGTTAGAGCAAAAATATATTGATAGTTCAGATGGTGCTGAATTATCAAGCTTTCAAGGCAAGGATTTATATATTAATTCACATGGCATGATGGTGGCGCAACAAGGTGCTAAACATTCATTGCATTGCTCTATTATTGCTAAACAAGGTAGAGATATGCAAACAGCTTATGAATATACAGTAGCATTAGATAATTTTGATTTAGAGTCGCCCGAAGTAGTAGGTAAAAAGGCAGCAAATTTAGCTGTTAATAAGCTTGCTTCAAGGTCTTTAGAATCAAGAAAATGTCCAGTTATTTTTACATCGCGTTTATCTGGTGAATTGTTTTCACAATTAATGGGTGCATTAAATGGTGCTCGACAATATAAAAAATCAACGTTTTTATTGGATAGTATTGACCAGCTAGTAATGCCTAGTAGTATTAGTTTATTAGAAAAACCATTGGTTAAGAAAACTATTGGTTCTAAAGCATTTGACCAAGATGGCGTGCTAAAAAAACAACAATATTTTGTTAAGAGCGGCCAGGTTCAAAGTTATATTATGGGGCAATATTCAGCTAATCAGTTAGGTCTTAAAACTACAGCAAATGCAGGCGGTGTGAATAATGTTATGATTGAACATAAATTTAAAGGTGGTCTTGATGAGGTAATTAAAAATATGCACCAAGGTTTAGTTGTAACTGAATTGATGGGTCAAGGTGTAAATAACACAACTGGTGATTATTCTCGTGGTGCTTTGGGTTTTTGGGTAGATAATGGTAAAATTCAATATCCAGTATCAGGTATTACAATTGCTGGTAATCTTAAAGAAATGCTATTAGGTATTGAGTATATTGGCTCGGATATTGATTATCGTAATAATATTAAAGTTGGTTCTGTTCTAATACAGCAGATGACTATTGCAGGAGAAGTTCAATGAGTTCTGAAAACAATTTACAATATGATATTGTTATTATTGGTGGTGGCATGGTGGGACAGGCATTTGCTTTATCTATGATTAATAAAGGTTTAAAGATTATTATTATTGAGTCTAATTATTTTAATCCAAAATTGCAGGATAAATACCATACACGTGTTAGTGCAATTACATTTAAATCAGAAACATTATTAAGAAATATTGGTGTTTGGAGGTTAATTAAGCGTAAATATGCGTTTACCGATATTCATATTTGGGATCAGAATTCTCATGGTAGTTTAGATTTTCATAGTCAAGATGAGGATATTAACCAATTAGGTTATATTATTGAAAATGATGCTATACAATCTGCAATGTATACGATATTAGAGAAAACTCGTGTTGAGTTTATTTGTGCAGAGCTGAATGCTATTAATAAAATTGATAATGGTTATCAGGTTGATTTGAATAGTAATCATAAAATAACATGTGGTTTATTGGTTGGTGCAGATGGTGCTAAATCAAATGTTAGAGAATTAGCAGGTATTGAATTTAGTGAAAATAATTACCAGCAAAAAGCTTTTGTTTGTAACATTGAATCCTTACAAAGTTTTCAAAATACAATTTGGCAGCGTTTTTTATCAGACAGTATTATTGCTTTACTTCCTTTAAGTGATAAACAAGCATCCATTGTTTGGTCAGCAGAAAATAATTTAGCTGACGAGCTTATACAACTTTCAGTTAAGCAGTTTGCCGATAGACTTTCTAAAGGTGTTGAATATAAATTTAGTCGATTTAAAGTTGTTAGTGGTATTAAATCCTTTAAGCTCATTGAGCGTAGTGCACAAGATTATATAAAACGTAATTTAGTATTAATTGGTGATGCCGCGCATAATATTCACCCTCTTGGGGGTCAAGGGGTTAATTTAGGTTTTTCTGATGTTATCGAATTATCACAACAAATACAAGATAATTATAAACCTTTAGGTGATTATTTAGTATTAAGAAAATATGCTAGATCTAGAAGGTTAAATAATGAACTTATGGCAAAGACTATGACTGGACTCAATTGGATCTATAAAGAGAATAACGAACCACTTAGATGGTTGCGTGGTTTTGGCATGAATTTAATTAATGAAAATAAGACTTTAAAGTCTTATTTGCAAAAAAAAGCTTCAGGAAGTAAACTACTTAATATTTAGTATACTCTATTTTAAAAAAAATCGTTACTATACACTTTCTCTTACTAATGTTTATTTTTTAGAGAGTATAAAGAATATTATTGGTATTATCAATTATTTTTTGAACGATGTAAGACTAACTTAAATACTTAATAAATTTTACAGGCATAATAAATTCAGCCGCATATATGATACTGATAGTAAAAATTAAAACATTCTATATTCTAGGCAGTAAAATTATAATTTATTGTTTTATATTAGTGTAAATATAGTTGTATTAATTTTTACTAAATATTTAGATTTGATAAAATAATCAGAGTTGAATATGTAAGAATATTAATGTAGTTATGAGTTAGCTGGAAGATATCTGCTATTAATAGTAAAAATCAATTATTTGTATATTTTTGTTGGTGTTATAATTGCATTAAGTGGTATATCCCAAGGTTTGCTGTTGATCTTATCTACTTTTTGGCAATCAAATGCTAAACCATAAAGTTTTGGATTTTTATAATTTTGTTGGTATTTTTTGAAGGCAAGTGTGTGGTCATAAAAACCACCACCCATGCCAATTCGGTTTTTATTTTTATCAAAACCAACTAGTGGCACGAAGATAATATTCATTTGTTTGATGTTTAAAATTTGACTGTAAATAGGCTCTTTAATGCCAAATATATTTTTTCTGAAATATTTATTAACTTTTGCAAATTTAAGTTTTTTACCAATTAGTTTTGGTAAAAATATACTAAAATTTTGTCTTTTTAAGAAGTTAGCAATATATTTAGTGTCAATTTCACCATCATTTGGTAGATAAATAGCAATTTTTTCTCCACGTTTAAAGGTGGTTAATTTTTGTGTTTGAAATAATAAGAATTGGGCAAATTTTTTTCGATTGTTGTGATTAATAGTACGTCTTTTTTGTCTGAGTATGAGTCTTAATACTTTCATAATGATAATTATGACTTTTTATCAGTATTATGTTATACGAAAATTAAATGATAAGGTACAAGAATAAAGTTTGAAGGTTGTTTTGGTATTTTTATTTCAAGTTGCTCTAGCATAATAGTAAGTTATAGTGTTTTCTGATGTATTTATTTATTAGTTTAGAGAATATAATAAACTAATAAATATAATATATAAGAATTTTTTAAATTTTTAGAGAGTATTTAAAAAAAATAAGCCTTGTTTTTAAATTATTTTTAAAAGAAGTTTAACATAAAAGATTGGCGTAAAATTTATTCTGTATTAATTAACTTTTATTATTTTGAACACGACTGATTTTTCTTCATTGAGGTTACATCCAAATTTATTAAAAAATTTAACGATTTTAGGTTATGATTTAATGACACCTATTCAAAATTTGACTTTACCAGTTATTCTATCTGGTAAAGATGTGATTGCTCAAAGTAAGACAGGTTCAGGTAAGACAGTGGCATTTGGCTTAGGTTTGTTACAAAAACTGGATGTTAAATTATTTAAAGTACAATCCATTGTTTTGTGTCCAACTCGTGAGTTGGCTAATCAAGTAGCAGTTGAAATTCAAAAATTAGCTAGATTTATTAATAATATTAAGATTGTGGTGTTGTGTGGCGGCATGTCTTTTGGACTGCAAATTAGCTCATTAAGACATGGTGTACATGTTGTGGTAGGTACGCCTGGACGTATTGAAGAACATTTGAGAAAAGGTGCGCTTAAATTGAGTTATGTTAATACATTAGTTCTTGATGAGGCAGATCGTATGCTAGATATGGGTTTTCAAGAATCTGTTGATAATATTATTGAAACAATGCCTACTAATCGACAAACCTTATTATTCAGTGCGACTTATCTAGATACTATTATCAATATCACACAGCGCGTGATGAGGTCTCCTATTATGATTAAAGCGCCATTAATACATGAAAGATCAACTATTAAGCAGTATTTCTATGAAACCAATACAGATAATGAACGTATGATGGCTTTGAGACTTTTGTTGGCAAAATATAAACCTGAATCTAGTTTGGTGTTTTGTAATACTAAGCGGGATACACAAAAAGTTGCTAATGAGTTGGTTTATTATGGATTTTATGCATTAGCTATTCATGGTGACCTTGACCAAAGAGAACGAGATCAGGCGTTGATTAGATTTTCTAATAAAAGTGTGTCTATTCTCGTGGCAACTGATGTGGCAGCCAGGGGTCTAGACATTGACTCACTCGATATGGTGATTAATTTTAATATTGCTCATGATAATCAAGTTCATACACATCGTATTGGACGTACTGGCAGAGCAGGGCATTTTGGAATTGCTTGTACTTTATATAGTAATAGAGAAACCTATAAACTTGATACATTAGGTCCTGGGGATGATATTAGTCTAGATTCATTACCAAGCAAACATTATTTAAATAACCCTATTAAAAAACCACCCATGGTAACCTTGAAGATAGACGGTGGTAAGAAACAAAAATTACGTCCAAGTGATATTGTAGGTGGATTAACTGGAAAAAAAAAGGAGATTGCTTTTAATCAGATTGGAAAAATTAATGTGTTTAGTCAGTGGTCTTATGTTGCAGTTAATTCAAATTTGGTTAAAACGGCATTAAGAAAGATAAGATATGATAAATTAAAAGGAAGATCGTTTAAAGTGAGAATTCTTTCATAGATAGAATATTTGTTAGTTAAGAATTATCAATAGATTTAATTGATTAGTTTTATTTTGAAATAAATCACCTATTAGTATATTTTTGATGAATTTAGGTGTTAAATATTCATAACTTTCCAATACTATTTTTCAACTTTCAATATTGTCTGTATTAAGTTTGTTATCAACAATAAATATTAGTTAAATTCTTTCCTGATAAAAAGTTAAAGTTATGATTGGTTTAATCTTTGGATTAAAAAAATTTATTTTAAATAAAATTTTTTATAAGCACAATATGGCAACTTTGTCAAATAATTTTATAGAGTAACCTAAAGGACTTATTAGTTTTACTTTTTTAAGTCATATTATCTTAAAATATTGATTTTTGTAATTATAAGAAAAGACCTAAGAAATCCTTATTAATTTGTGTGGATAAATTTTAGTAATATCTATGAAATTAATGTTTAAAATGACGCATACCTGTAAATACCATTGTAATGCCGTGCTCATTAGCTGCCTTAATAACCTGTTTATCACGTATCGATCCACCTGGTTGGATGATAGCTTTAATGCCAGCTTGTGCTACTAAGTCAATGACATCACGAAATGGGAAAAAAGCATCAGACGCCATTACGCAGCCCTCAGTAATAAAATTTGCGTCAGTAGCTTTAATGCCAGCTATTTTAGCAGAGTAGATCCTGGACATTTGACCCGCACCAATCCCAATAGTCATTTTATTTTTAGCGTAAACAATAGCATTTGATTTAACGACTTTAGAAACTTTCCAAGCAAATAATAAATCTTCTATTTGCTCTTTGGTAGGTGTTAAATCACTGACGCAGTTTATATCATTTTCTGTGATAATACCTAGGTCTTTATCTTGTATTAATAAACCACCAGTTACACGTTTATAATCTAAGGAAGGTTTTGCTGTGTTTAAATTACCACATTCTAGTACGCGTATATTTTGTTTGGCGGATAGTACTTGTTTAGCTTGTGTTTGTACACTTGGTGCAATAATGACTTCTACAAATTGTTTATCAATAATATTTTGAGCTGTGTTTTTATCCAGTGGTCTGTTAAAGGCAATAATGCCTCCAAATGCAGAGGTTGGATCAGTTTTAAAAGCATCTAAATAGGCATTGTGAATATTATTACGAATAGCTATACCACAAGGATTGGCATGCTTAATAATCACACAACATGGTTTGTTAAAATTACGTACACATTCAAGGGCAGCATCAGCGTCAGCCATATTATTATATGACATTTCTTTACCTTGACATTGAATAGAAGATGCTAAACAAGATTCTGATAAGTTGCTTTCAACATAGAAAGCGGCTTTTTGGTGTGGGTTTTCACCATAACGCATTGATTGTGCCTTATTAAATTGTAGATTTATGGTGTTAGAGAAGCCATCTTTATTTTTGCCTAAATAATTAGCAATTGCACCATCATACATGGCAGTATGTTCAAATATTTTAAGGGCTAGCGTAGCTCTAGTTTTGAGTGTAGTATTGCCTAATTCGCTGATTTCATCCATAACTTTTTGATAGTCTGTGTTATTTACTATAACTGTAACAGATTTATAATTTTTAGCACTTGATCTAAGCATTGCTGAGCCACCAATATCAATATTTTCAATCGCATCTTCCAATGTACAATCAATTTTGGCAATCGTTGCTTGGAATGGATATAGGTTAACTATAACTAAGTCAATTGGCTTAATGTTGTTTTGTGCCATTACATCCTCATCAACTCCACGACGCGCTAAAATACCGCCATGAATTTTGGGGTTAAGAGTTTTAACCCGACCTGCCATTATTTCAGGAAATCTTGTGTAATCTGAGACTTCAATTACTGGAATATTATTTTCTATTAAAAGTTTTGCTGTACCACCTGTGGAAATAATATCGATATTTTTATCTACCAAGAATTGGGCGAAATTAATAACTCCATTTTTATCAGAAACACTGATTAAAGCGCGTTTTATAGACATTTTATTTCTTTAATATTTTTATGCTAATTAAGGAATGATTATAAAGTGTTAGGTTTGTATCGTTGAATTTTTTTTAATGTGACAAGATTAATGTTTAAATTTCTTGAAACCTTACTTTGATTATGGTTAACTAAGTTAAGTAAGTATAAATTAATTACAACAGATTTTATATTATTGATGCCTATTTTATGTATGCTGTTTGTTTATTCACCGTATAATTGCTTAAAGTAATTTTTAAGTTTTGTATTAATATATGCTAGTAAATTAGTTGAGATGATAATTATTTCAGGTATTTTTCAAGTAGGTTGAATTATTTTTGAGTACTAATTTGGTTAATATTTTACCAAGATTACTGAATATATTTTTTGTTAAGGTACGTAATATACTAAAAGATGTGTTTTCTATAACCTTCCATTTTTTACAGACTTAACCCATAACTCATACATTAAATTTAACAGTTTTTAGAAGTTATTTGTAACTTTAAAGTTACAAATCCGATTATTTGAATACTAATTGTTGTTATTATTCCTTTATATTGAGTAAATAATTTTTTAATACTATTTTTATGAGGTTGTTAATGCCATGTCTTCGTGATTGTATATTAGTTTACAAGGTATAATTGTAGACTAATATGTGTAGATTAAGTTTGTAGGTGTTAAATTTGATTAGTATAGGTTTCTAGACCTTAGTCATCTTTTTTATCCTTTTTAGAAGTCGTTTTTGCTTGAGTTTGGATAAGTAATCAACAAATAAAATACCCTTTAAATGATCTATTTCATGTTGGATACAAATAGCAAGTAGTCCTGTTGCTTGCAGGGTAAATATCTCACCTTTTTCGTTCAGTGCTTTAACTTTAATATGATTAGCACGTTGAATCTCTGCTTGAAAATCTGATACAGATAGACAACCTTCGGTGTGTTTTTCTTGTCTATCTTTTTCTTTAATTTCTGGATTGATAAGACATAAAGGGTGTTGTTTTTGTAGTAACTTGTGCGAGTCATTTTTTCGATTTTTAAATAAAAATTGAGCGTTTGGCACGTCAATGACTACTATTTGTAGATGTTTGTTAACTTGTGTAGCAGCTAATCCTATACCATTTCTAGCATACATAGTCTCAAACATATTTTTGATTAAAGTTTGTATGGTTTTATTAACTATATTCACATTTTTAGCTTTAATTCTTAAGCGTTTATCAGGGTAACTTAAGATGGGTAGAATCATGATTTTTTAATTATAGTATTAATTGGATGATTTGATTGTTGTGGATGATCTTCATTGTAATGCAACCCTCTACTTTCTGTTCTAGAAATTGCAGATTTCACAATTAGTTGTGCGGTTTGAATAAGGTTTCTTAGTTCAATTAAATTACTAGATATTAAATAAAGTTTGTAGTAATCGTTCACTTCTGTCTGAATTTGATTCAGACGATACTGTGCATATTTTAAGCGTTTGTTAGAACGTACAATACCAACAAAATTCCACATAATACGGCGAATTTCATCCCATAAATGTGATACGACTACTTTTTCTTTTGAAGGTGCTACTTTGGAAGCATCCCACTGGCTAAATTTTTTATATGTTAATGTTGTTCTTGATTGTTGATTTATATAATTGGCACAAGATTTAGCAAATACTACACATTCTAATAAAGAATTACTTGCCATACGATTAGCACCATGTACACCAGTGTGTGCAACCTCGCCAATGGCGTATAGATTGTCTATATTAGTTTGACCGTCAAGATTGGTTTGTACGCCTCCACATGTATAATGTGCTGCAGGTACAACAGGGATAGCATTTTTAGAAATATCAATACCAAGTGATTTGCATTTTTTGTAAATGGTTGGAAAGTGTTGTTTAATCCAGCTTTTGTTTTTAAATGAAATGTCTAAATAAACACATTTAAATCCATGGGTTTTTATTTGTACATCAATTGCACGGGCAACAATATCACGTGGTGCAAGCTCCTCTCGATTGTCAAATTCATGCATAAAAGCTTCACCATTTTGTAAAATTAACTTACCACCCTCGCCACGAAGTGCCTCGGTAATTAAAAAAGATTTTGCATGTGGATGGTAAAGGCAAGTAGGATGGAATTGGGTAAATTCCATATTAGTAATAATGCATTTTGCTCGATAAGCCATGGCAATACCATCACCTGTTGATGTATCCGGGTTGGAGGTATAAAGATAAGTTTTTGATGCTCCGCCTGTGGCAATAATAGTTTTATGAGAGATAAAACTCTCAACCTGGTTGGTATTTTTGTTTAAAACATAAGCGCCATAGCAGTCGTAGGATTTTATTAATAAATCAATGGCAATATAGTTTTCAAAAAGTGTTATATTACTTTTTTCTTTAACGTTTTTAAGTAAATTAGTTTGGATTGATTGTCCTGTTTTATCAGCAACATGTGCTACTCTTCTATGACTATGACCACCTTCAGTGGTTAGATGATAATTCTCTTTATTTTTATCTTTGGTAAATTTAACTCCTAAATGTTCTAATGAGGTAATGGCTTTGGGCGCATTTTCAACCATAAAACGAATGACAGTTTCATCACCTAAACCTGCTGCAGTTAACAAGGTATCTTGTACATGAGTAGTAAAGTTGTCATTTATGTCTAGTACAGCAGATATACCGCCTTGCGCATAGTATGAACTACCTTCTAATATTTTGTCTTTGGCAATTAGTGCAACACTTAAATTATCTGATAATTGTAATGCACTCATTAATCCTGCACTACCTGTACCAATAATTAGAACGTCAAAATGATGTTGTTTTGTCATGGGTATTAACGATAAATGAATATTATTGGCATAATCTTTTTTAATTCATTAGTGTGGATTTATATATTAATTTTTGGTTTTATCATTAGTATTAATTTAGGTAGTAGGGTTAAATTGGCAAGTAATGCACTAAGCATTGCAATAGCAGTAAATACACCAAAATAAATACTGGGTATAAAATTAGATAAAGTTAAAATTAAGAAGCCTATTGTAACTGTAATTGAGGTATAAAACATAGCTAATCCAATGCTAGCATGTGAGCGATACATAGTTGCTATATAATCGTTGTCTTTTTTAAATTCATGCTTAAAACGATGGATATAGTGAATAGCGTTATCAACGCCAATGCCAATGGCAATTGTTGAAATAGTGATAGTCATTAAGTCTAGTGGGATATTTAATAATCCCATAATACCAAGGATAAAAAGGGATGGTAAAGTGTTTGGAATTAATGCAAGTATGGATAAACTAATTGATTTGAAAATAAATAAAAACATGATAAAAATCATTATAAATACTACAGTAGTTGTTTTTATTTGCGAGTCAAATAAACTTTGTAACATGTTGTTGTATAAAACTAGCATACCGCTTAAATGAAAACTATTTTGTTTAAATCCAAGTTCAGTAGAAATATGATGTTTTATTTGATCAATTAACTTTCCACGTTTTAATTCTTTTCCAGTTTCTCTAATACGGATAACCATTCTTAGTTCTCCACTTTTCTCAGATAAATAAGGATATAACACTTGTACTTTAGCACGTTCAGGTAATTGTGAGTGAATAATATTTAAGAGAAATCCATTAGGTTTTTTACCATTATTAGCTTGGGTTAGAATCTGCATTAAAGTGTCAATTGATAATACTTTTCCAGTTTCATCTAAAGAATTAAGATATTGATGAACATCATGTATCTCGTTACGCAAATCCTCGTCAAACCAGTAGTCTTCTGCTAAATTGTCAAAAATAATTTCTAGTGGAATGGTGCCACCCAATTCTTTATCAATCAAAGTTAGCCCTTGGTTGATCTCTGTGTTTTGTTTAAAATAATTAATAAAACGATTTTCAACACTAAGTTTACTTATCCCAAATCCAGAACCTATTACCAATATTACCAATATTACCAATAAATGATTGCCAAATTTTTCTACAAATTTGGCCAATAAAATGGTAGCGCTTAGTTCGGTTTTGTGTGTTGTAATTTTTGCTTTTGGTAACAAACTCATGATCATCGGAAAAGCTAAAAACGATAATACAAGAGCAATAATCACCCCAATTGACATCATCCAGCCAAAATTAATCACAGGCCTGATACCACTAATAAGTAAAGAGCTAAAAGCTATAAATGTGGTTAAAGTTGTAAAAAAACAAGGCTTAAACATTTGTGACAAGGTGTCTTTAATTAGTTGATGTGAGTTGATATTTGGATTAAGCTGGGAAATTTCTCTATATCTAACTATGAGGTGAATAACTATAGAAAGTGTCATAACTAGTAATAATGAAAAAAAATTAGATGAAATAACGGTAATTTTCCAACCTAAATAAGCTAAAATACCTGTCATGATGAACGAACTGAAAATACTAATACCAATTGGGATAATGACCCATCGAATACTTTTGAAAATAATCGTTAGAATTAAACTCATCAATCCAATAACTGCTAAACTAAATATGATCAAATCATTACTAATATAGGTCACAATATCAGTAGTTATCATAGGTAAACCACCTAAGAATAAATGAGCCTTGTTTGAATATTGGTTAATAGTAGTTCGAATTTGGGCAATTGTTTGTGCTTGTATTTTATTTTGGGTAGTAATATTCTTTAAAACTTGCTTTTCGATAATTTTAAGTTTTAATTGTTGGTCATTTGATAGTTTATTATTAGCTCTTTGGGTACGCATTTTGTCAAGATTTTCACGTAACTCTTTGAACTTTTGATTATTTTTTAGTGTCACTAGAATAGCAGTTGTTTTTCCATCTTTACTAACTAAATTGTTAGCATATAAAGGTGAATTTTTGAATTCATTATTAGCTAAAGCTAAGTTAGCATTATTATTATCAATACTGATGTTTTCACTAGCTAGTTCTGCTAAAGATAAGGGAGGAGATCTAAAAAGTGGTACATCTAGAATAGTCGTTACTGACCTGATTTGGTTAATTTTAATTAAATCTTGTTTAAATTTTCTAAGATGATCAAGTTGTTTAGGTGTAATCAAATTATCTTTAACCTGATAAGAGATGATTAAATAATCATCAGATCCATAATTTTTCTTAATGTTTTGATAATAACGCAGGTTTTCGTCACCTTCTAGTACTAAAGATTCTGCAGATGCATCTAGTTGAAAATTAGAGATTTGAGCTATAAAAAATATAGCAATTAGTAATAAAAGTGTAAGTCCTAATGAGGCTTTTTTTAGGACAAAATCAAAAAATAAGTTCATGATTAAAATTCAAAATTATTTGATGATTTTAACCCTTGCATGGCGTCTAATTGTGTTTCAAATAAGGATTTTGTATCCCATTTATTCTTACTAATTCGAGTAATAAGTTTTGCACTCATAACGTTTTTAGTACCTTCAATCACAAAAATTCTACCACCTACATTTAACAAATGAAAGTAACGACCTGTAATTTTAGGTACTGAACTACTAATAATCACTATATCAAAGAAATCATTAGACTTCCAGTCCTTAGAAGCATCTACCACTTCTAAAGTAACATTATCAATACCCAATGTATCAATTCTTTTTTTGGCACTATGACTAAGATTTTCATCAATTTCAATACTGGTTACAGATTTGCATAATTTTGATAAAACAGCTGTTAAATAACCACTACCTGTTCCTATTTCTAGTACAGTTTCATGTTTTTTAATATTAAGTGCATTCAATAATCGCCCTTCAATCTTTGGAAAAAGCATTTTTGCTTTACTAGTAAGTGGAATTTCAATATCTGCAAATGTAAGATTTTTATATTTCTCTGGTACAAAATCTTCTCTTGGCGTGTCTTTGAGTGCATTATTAGCAATATAATTCAAGCCACCCCAAGGGCGTATTTGTTGTTCAATGACATTTTTTCTTGCTTGTTTTATATTCATATAATCTCTCCCTATTTTTTCTTTTTTGATGATAATAAATCTGTAATTGTACCTTGTGCCACCTCAGTTGCAAAGGCGGTAGTTTCACTTAAGGTCGGGTGGGCGTGGATAGTTAGTGCAATATCATCCATATCACAACCCATTTCAATAGCTAGTGTTGCTTCAGCAATCAACTCACTTGCATTGGTGCCGCAAATACCCATGCCTAAAATTTTGCCTATTTTTGCATCGAATAATCCTTTGGTAATGCCTTCAGATCTACCAATACTTAAACTACGACCTGAATTTGTCCAAGGAAATAAACCTTTTTTATAAGAGATTCCTTCAGCTTTGAGTTCTTTTTCGGTTTTTCCTGTCCAAGCAATTTCTGGGTCAGTATAGGCAATAGATGGGATGGTAAGGGCGTTAAAACCTGATTTGTATCCGCAAATGACTTCTGCTGCAATTTTAGCCTCGTGTATGGCTTTATGAGCAAGCATAGGTTGACCAATAATATCGCCAATGGCGTAGATGTTATTAACATTGGTTTTCATTTGTTTATTGACAGGAATAAAACCCCAATTATTTATTTCAACACCAGCTTTTTCACAATCGATCAATTTTCCATTAGGGGTGCGACCAATAGCTACTAGTATTTTATCAAAGGTGTCGAATTTTGGGGTGTTTTTTCCCTTAAATACGACTTTAATACCTTCTTTTAGTGTCTTAATTTTAGTTATTTTGGTGTTTAAAAAGATATTGGCATATTGTTTTTTAATTCGTCTAAGTAGTGGATTGACAATGTCTTTGTCGGCACTAGTAATTAGTTGGTCAGAAAGTTCAACCACAGTAATTTCGCTACCAAGCGCGTTATAAACTGTTGCCATTTCTAAGCCAATAATACCTCCACCTACTACTAATAAACGTTTTGGTATATTGGATAAATTTAGTGCATCTGTTGAATTCATTACACGAATATCATCAAATGGAAGGGTGGGGATTTTAGTAACTTGTGAACCCGTAGCAATAATACATTGTTCAAATTCAATAATATCATCGCTATTTTCGATTGTAATTTGATTAGATGAGATAAATCTTCCATAACCTGTTATAACATTAATTTTTCTTGCTTTTGCTAAAGTTTTGATACCATTTGTTAGTTTGGTTACAATCCTGTCTTTATTTATTCGTATAGCATTAATGCTAATTAATGACTCATTAAAGGTAACACCTATATGTGAGGCATCTTTTGCTTCATTGATGATTTGAGCTGTATGAAGAAGTGCTTTAGAAGGAATACAGCCTACATTTAAGCATACACCACCTAAAGTGTTATAACGTTCAATTAGAGTAACTTGTTTACCTAAATCTGCCAGACGAAAGGCAGCTGTATAACCTCCAGGACCAGAGCCTATAATAACAACTTGAGTCTTAATCATAATTTGCCTCTCTTAATGTTGTATTTAATTCTGCCATGAACCGTCCACCTTGCGCTCCATCAATCACACGGTGGTCATAGGACAATGCTAGTGGCAATGTTAAAGTTGGGATGAAATTTTCACCATTCCAAGTGGGTTTGAAATATGAACGTGATATGCCTAAAATAGCCACTTCTGGCGCATTAACAATAGGGGTAAATTGTGTACCACCAATACCACCTAAGCTGGAAATAGTTAAACCTGAACCTTGCATATCTGCGGGCTTTAACTTATTTTCTCGTGCGTTTTTTGAAGTTTCAAAAAGTTCTTTAGCCAAATCAGTTAAAGATTTTTTTTCAACATCACGAATAACTGGCACAATTAAGCCTTTTGGTGTGTCCATTGCAATTCCTAAGTTGAAATATTTTTTAATAATCAAGTTTTCACCTGACTCATCAAGTGAGGCATTAAAACGTAGATGATTTTTCAACGTTTGAACCAATGCTTTCATAATAAAAACTAGAGGAGTGAGTTTAATGCCATTAGCTTTTTGTTCTTGTCGGTATGCCTCCATTTGATTAATATTAACTTCGTCAAATTGGGTAACGTGGGGAATGCTTAACCAACAGGTAGTTAAATGTTTGCCTGATAATTTATTTATTTTGGATAGTTTTATTGTTTCAGTGTCGCCAAATTTAGAAAAATCAATTATTGGTGGTTTAGGAAGAGCACTGTTAAAATTATCAGAAGTCATGATTTGTTTAACGTGGCTTTTAAGATCAGTATCTAAAATCCTACCTTTTCTTCCTGTACCAGTTATATATGATAAATTAACACCTAACTCTCTAGCTAGTTTACGAATAGAAGGTGAAGCGTGTGAGTTACCTCTGATTGCTTCTGAAACTATTTGATTAATGTTAGTTGTTACGGGCATTAGTGTAGTAGGGTTCGACGGTATCGGTGTTGAACTTTGCATTTTAATTTCAGTAAGTGTTTCTTCAGCTATACTTTTAATATTAAGAATTAGCGTACCTAGAGAAATTTTATCGCCTAATGCAACATTAATATTAATAACTTTTCCTGCAACCGGTGTTGGAATTTCCATTGAAGCTTTATCACTTTCTAAAGTAATTATACTATCTTCTACAGATAGTTCATCCCCTACACTAACTAGAATTTCAATGACCTCAATTTCATCAAAATCACCAATATTAGGTACAACAACGGGTATAATTTCTGTTTTAGAAATTTCATTTTTGATGTTTTTGTTGATGTTTTGAATTTCACTATATTCACTTGCAATACTCAAGATGATATCATTTTGTTTAATTTTGTCGCCAATATTGACTTTAATTTTCGTAATAATGCCTGTAAAAGGGCTTGGAATTTCCATAGAAGATTTGTCTTTTTCCAAGGTTACTATACTATCATTAGTGTTTATCTTGTCTCCAACATTTACTAAAATCTCAATTACTTCAACTTCATAAAAATCACCAATATCAGGTAGTACTATATTTTTTATGTTCATCATAAGTTCTGTATGTTTTGTAAAATAATTTAAAGTGAGTAATTATCGCAAAAATAGCTAATAAAAGGGGATAAATGTTAAAATGTTTTAATTTTTATTCTAAACTCGTTATGTCTACTGCATTACTCATTAAAGGTTTAAAAAAGACTTATGCTAATCAATTAGAAGCATTAAAAGGTATTGATCTTTGTGTTAATCATGGTGATTTTTATGCATTATTAGGCAGTAATGGAGCAGGAAAGACAACAGTTATTGGTATCATTTGCGGACTACTCAATAAAACTTCAGGTAGTATTAAGGTATTAGGCTTTAATCAAAGTAGCCATGTTAATCAGGTAAAAAAATTAATTGGATTAATGCCGCAAGAATTTAATTTTAATCCTTTTGAGCCTATTGAGGAAATTTTGATTAATCAAGCAGGTTATTATGGTATTGCTAAGTCAAAAGCTAAAATCCAAGCTGAGCTTTTACTTAAAGAGGTAGATCTTTGGGAAAAACGTTTTGATATGGCTAAATCATTATCAGGTGGTATGAAGAGACGTTTAATGTTAGCAAGGGCGCTCATTCATCAACCCAAGATATTGATTCTTGATGAACCTACCGCAGGTGTTGATGTTAAAATACGCCATTCAATATGGCGTTTTTTGAGTAAACTTAATCGTCAAGGTATGACTATTATTTTAACTACACATTATCTTGGAGAGGCTGAGTTACTTTGTCGTAATGTTGCTATTCTAAATGAAGGCAAAGTGATTAAGCAAAGTAGTATGAAGGCATTATTGTCACAAGTTGACCAACAAGTGCTGATTTTGGAAAGCTTGTCTCAATTACCTCAGACTATAACAAGTGATAGGTTTAAATGTGAACGTTTAGATGATCATTCATTACAAGTTGTGTTGAACTCAGATATTAGCATTACCAGCGTGTTACATAATTTAGATACGCAAGGTGTTATTGTGGACTATGTTCATAGCGCTCAAAATCGTTTAGAAACTTTATTTTTATACTTAACTAACAAGGAGAAATGATGTGGATTTCTTATAAAACCATTGTTATTAAGGAAATTTTAAGATTTTCTCGTATTTGGGTACAAACTATTTTTCCACCTATTATTACTACGTCACTATATTTATTAATTTTTGGCGGGTTGATGGGCAAGCGTATCGGTGATATGCAAGGTGTGGATTATTTACATTATATAATTCCTGGGGTGATTCTAATGACGGTCATTACTAACTCTTATACTAATACAGTAACATCGTTTTTTTTAGCAAAATTTAATCATAGTATTGAAGAATTATTAGTAGCACCTGTGTCTTATTGGGTTATTTTATTAGGTTATGTATCTGGTGGTGTGTCGCGAGGCTTTGCAGTTGGCTTAGGGGTTTCTATTGCTATGAGTTTTTTTATTGATTTTGAAATAAATAATATGCTGATTGTATTTATTATTTTTTTATTTACCTCAATCTTATTCTCATTAGCAGGATTTATTAACGCTATTTTTGCCCAATCGTTTGATGATATCTCTATTGTTCCTACTTTTATTCTTATGCCTATGACTTATCTTGGCGGTATATTTTATAATGTAGAAATACTACCCCAGTTTTGGCAAAATATATCTAAATTTAATCCTATTTATTATATGGTTGATAGTTTTAGATTGGGATTTTTAGGCGTTAGCACTTCTGAGTTTTGGATATCAATTTTAGTCTTATTGAGTATAATTATTGTATTGGCAATATTTGCATTTTATCTATTAAAAAAATGTGAATTTTAAAACTTAATATATTACATAGTTTTTTTAATAGAAAAGTTACTAAAAATATAGTCCTATTTTACTATTTATACTAGATTAGTATGATAAACTGGTTAAGAACTAGAATTATTTTAAAGATTTTTTTTTCTTTGCTTTTTTTACTTTCTTTTTAGAAAAATACTCTATTTTCTTGTCGTTACTTTTTTTACTTTTTTTAATTTTTTTGGCTAATTTTTTATACTGTACATCTAACTCTTTTCTTAATTTTACTATTTTATTAACAGATTTTTGAGCTTTCTCAGTTGCAATTAAGGCTTCAATTTCTGCTTTTCTTGCAATTTGTATAGCATCTTTTAATTGTTGTTTTTTATTTGATATCAAATATCCTCCTTATTTTTATATAAATTACTTACACTTCCAATAATTTTTGAATCAGGCTTAAAAACTATTTTAGTATCTTTATTAGGATAATCTAGATAGTAAAGAAAATGCCTAATACAATTAATTCTTGCACGTTTTTTATCATCTGATTTTACAACAATCCAAGATGAATCAGCGGTATTGGTGTAAAAAAACATATCTTTTCTAGCTTTGGTATATTGTTCCCATTTCGTTAATGATTGTAAATCAATTTCACTTAACTTCCACCTTTTTAAGGGGTCATTTTTACGTAGATGAAAGCGCCTTAATTGCTCTTGATGACTAACAGAAAACCAGTACTTAGAAAGCATAAAGCCGTCATTAACTAGCATGCGTTCCAGTAAAGGCGCTTGCCGCATAAATTCCAGATATTCTGAGTTTTTACAAAATCCCATAACACGTTCTACACCAGCTCTATTATACCAAGATCGGTCAAATAGCACCATTTCTCCATTTGTAGGAAAATGTTTAATGTAGCGTTGAAAATACCATTGACCTAGTTCTACTCTTGATGGTTTTTCTAAAGCAATAACCCGTGCAGCACGGGGATTAAGGTGCTCCATAAAACGCTTGATTGTACCACCTTTTCCAGCTGCGTCACGGCCTTCAAATAATAAGATAATTTTTTTATTGTAATTTTTAATCCAGTCTTGTGCTTTTAGTAACTCTGTTTGTAATAAATATTTTTCATTCTCGTATTCTTCAACATGCATTTTTTTAGCATAAGGGTAATCTCCTGCTATTTCTGATAAGCTTAACAATGCATTGCCAGACATGACATTATTTTTATGCATAACATATTTGTTATTTTGTAATTTTTTTATCTTGTTTTTAGCATCTTTTTTACTAATTTTTTTCCTTATTAACATAGTATTGTAGCGTTTAAATTTAAATAAACTTATTATTATAACATTATATATTTAATAATGAAGATATAGTTTTTTAGTTTAATGGGTAAATGTTGAGATTCTAAGTGCTAATTGATTTTATTTTCTTGGTTATTAAATAGTTTCTTAATATTACTTTTATGGGTGTAAAAAATCCATATACATATTGAGATAATGACATAAGTAGCAATCAAATTATTAGTAATTAGATAGAAATAAATTGGTGTGAGTGCGGTAGCTACTAGTGCTGATAATGATGAGATTTTCAGTATTTTTGTTACAAAAATCCAAGTGATTATAAAGCTTAGTCCAGTAGGATAACTAAGGGTAAGTAAAGCACCTAGGAAGGTTGCAACTCCTTTACCGCCTTTAAAACTAAAAAAGATGGGGTATACATGACCTAAAAATGCTGCGAAGATAATCCAAGTAATATTAAGTGTATCTAAGGCTAAGTAGTGGGCAATTAATACTGGAATCATACCCTTAAGTCCATCTCCAATGAGTGTGATGACAGCTGCTTTTTTCCCAACTATTCTAAGTATATTTGTAGCACCTGGATTGTTTGAGCCTTGAGTTCTAGGGTCAGGTAGGTTAAGTATTTTGCAAATAATAATGGCTGTTGAAATTGAACCAATTAGATAACTAAGGATAATAATAGTAAAGAATAACTCAGGTAACATAATGTTTCTTTTGGTTTAATTGGATTAGTAATTTTAGCTACTCAAAATTTTATAATGGATATTATATTTATACAAGGATTAAAAATTGATACGGTTATTGGTATTTATGATTGGGAGCGAAAAATTCGTCAAGATATTGTGTTGGATATTGAAATGTCAGCTAATATTAAAGCTGCTAGTAAAACCGATCATATTAATCAAGCCTTGGATTATAAGGCAGTATCAAAGAGATTAATTGATTTTGTTCAGCGTAGTGAATTTCAATTAGTTGAAACTTTGGCTGAAAGAATTACTCAAATTGTATTGAAAGAATTTAAAGTTACTTGGATAAAACTTACCTTGAATAAAGGTGAAGTGTTGACAGGTGCGCAAGGAGTAGGTATTGTCATTGAACGTAGTAATGGCTAATATTCATATTAATATTGGTTCAAACCAAAATCGTAGGGAAAATCTATCTAAGGCGATTTATGCTATTAAAGTAATGTTTAAAAATACGATTTTTTCTAAGGTTTATGAATCTAGAGCATTTGGGTTTAAAGGTGATAATTTTTATAATGTTGGTATTAATGCTACCACTAATTTAATAATTTCTGAAGTGGTCAATATATTACATGATATTGAAGAAAATCTTGGCAGGGATAGAGAGGCGTCAAAATTTTCATCTCGTTTAATTGATCTTGATTTAACCTTATATGATGCAGTTATTGATCAAAATTACAATTTACCAAGAGATGATATTCTAAAATATAATTTTGTGCTTATGCCATTGGCAGAGTTAAACCCAAACTTGGTTCATCCACAACAACATCAAACTTATACTCAGTTACGGGCAACCATGGGTGGATTAAAATCGTATAATATTGACATTTTAAATACAGAATAACTATGAAAAAGATACTATTTATTTTACTTATTGCATTTTCTAGCTTTGTATTTTCGAAAGATTATGAAGCTGGCATAGATTATATAGTGCTTAATAAACCTGTTAAAACTATTACGGGTGACAAAATTGAAGTGCGTGAGTTATTTTGGTACTACTGCCTACATTGTTATAATCTTGAACCACTTATAAATAGTTGGCTTAAAACCAAGCCTAGTAATGTTGAATTTGTACGCCAAACAGCTATTTTTTCTAAGCGCTGGTTAAATGGTGCAATTTTTTATTTTGTGTTAGAAGAGTTAGACCTAGTTGAAAAATTGCATGAGGAATTATTTGATGTAATTCATGTAAATAATGAACGTTTTAATTCTAAAGAGAGTTTTGTTAATTGGGTGGCAAGTTTTGGAGTTAATAAAAATAAGATAGAAACAGCATTCAACTCTTTTAATGTGAAAATTAAAGTAAATAAATCTAAGTTGAGTACACTTAAATATAAGATTACAGGTGTACCAGCTATTATTATTAATGGTAAATATTTGACTGATGCAACATATGCAGGTTCGTATATTGATATGCTTAAAGTGGTAGATTTTTTAATTAAAAAAGAAAGCAAGCTTGAATAATACAGTTTTAGTTTTATCAGGACTTGACCCTTGTGGTGGTGCAGGATTAGTTGCTGATATTGAAAGTATCAATCAATTTGGCGTAACACCACTGGTTATTATTACCAATCTTACCGTACAAAATACAGCCTCAGTTGAGAATTTAGTTGAGGTGGATTGCAATTTTATTATTCAACAATTTAAGTGCTTACAAGCTGATGTTGATTTTGAAGTGGTAAAGATCGGTTTATTATCTTCAATTCAGCAAATTAGAACCATTACTAAGTTGGTTAAAAATAAAATTATAGTTCTTGACCCAATTGTGAAATCTAGTAGTGATTTTGATTTTTTAGATAGTGTTTTAATTGATTTTTTAAAACATCAATTATTGCCAATGGTAAAAGTTATTACGCCTAATTTAACAGAATTACAAATTTTGGCGGGTGAAGAGGATGAACAAAAAGCTATTAAGAAACTCTCTTATAATTGGATTTTACTCACAAAAACTGACTCATCTGATGATGTGATTGAACATTGTTTATATCACTACGGAAAACTCATTCAAAGTTTCTCTTATCAAAAGCTACCAGGTAGTTATCATGGTTCTGGTTGTACACTTTCAAGCGCGATGAGTGCATTAATTGCATTAGGTTTGGATATTGAGATTGCAAGCAAGCAGGCATTAGACTATACATATCAAACTTTGTTAAATGCTAAAAGTATTGGTAAAATGCAATTGCATCCAAATAGACAAAAACCATTATGAGCTTTATTAATAATTGGTTGAGATCCGATATTAAGATGATTAGTGCCTATCATGTGCCAATTTCTTCTGATATGGTAAAAATGGATGCCATGGAATCTCCATTTTCTTTATCTGACGAATTAACAGATCAATATTTAACCTATTTAGTTGATGCACAGCTTAATCGCTATCCAAGCCATAGTTTAGATAAATTGAATCAAACACTTAGATTGTTGATGAATATTCCTAAAGAGTTTGGTGTATTACTAGGCAATGGATCGGATGAATTAATCCAATTATTAGCTTTGGCATGTGATACTGGAGATACTGTTTTAAGTGTTGAACCAAGTTTTGTGATGTATGGAATGATTACAAAATTTACACGTCTTAATTATCAGAGTGTTTTATTAACAGATGATTTTGAGATTGATGATGATACTATGCAAAAAGCAATAAAAACTTATAATCCTAAATTAATTTTTATTGCTTATCCAAATAACCCAACAGGTAATATGTTTAATCGAGAAATTATTGAGCATATTATTAGTTCAACTAAGGCAATGGTTGTGCTTGATGAAGCTTATTATGCATATACAACAGATAGTTTTTTAACCGATATTGCCAAGTATCCAAATTTAGTTTTACTTAGAACAGTTTCTAAAATTGGTTTTGCTGGTTTACGTTTAGGATTGTTAATTGCTACGCAAGACACAGTAAATCAATTAAATAAATTACGTTTACCTTATAATATAAATATTTTAACTCAAGTTAGTGCTAATTTTCTTTTACAAGAAAAGAATACTATTAATGCTAATGTTAGTGTTATTCTTGCTCAACGTCAGATATTATTTGATGCACTTGTTAAAATAAATGTTTTAAAAGTTTATCCATCACAAGCAAACTTTATTTTATTTAAAGCTCCTAATACAAATATTTTATTCGATTTTTTGAAAGAAAATGGCGTTTTAATTAAAAATTTAAGTGTAAAGAAGAGATTAATTAATTGTTTACGTGTGACGATTGGTACTGAAGAACAAAATCAAAAATTCATTAATATTGTAGAAAAATTTTACATCTTACAAAGGATATAAGTGATTGATAATAAAATCCTATCTGAATATTGCCATGATTATCTTGATGTAGATACATTTGATGATTACTGTCCAAACGGTTTACAAATTGAAGGTCGTCAACAAATTAGAAAAATCATTGCTGGTGTTAGCGTTAATCAGGATTTAATTGAAAAAGTAATTGATGAAAAAGCTGATGCTCTATTTGTTCATCATGGATTGTTTTGGAAAAATGAAAGTCTAGTAATTACCGGTATCAAAAAAAATCGCATTAAGATTTTACTAGAGGAAAATATTAATTTGTTTGCTTATCATCTTCCTTTGGATGCTCACCTTATAGTTGGTAATAATATTCAACTAGCAATGCGCCTTAATATTGTTAATCCAACTCCTATTAGCGATACTTTGGTTTGGCAAGGTGAAGTTAAATTATCACTTATTGAGGTGTCTCAAGTAGTGCAAGATATTACACAACGTATACCTTTAGTATTTGGCGACATTAACCAACAAATTAAAAAAATTGCATGGTGTACTGGTGATGCTCAAAGTTATATTAAACATGCAATTAATGTTGGTGCTGATTGCTTTATTACTGGAGAAATATCAGAACAAACCCCAGCTATCGCCAAAGAGAATAATATTGCTTTTATATCTGCGGGTCATTACGCTACCGAGCGTTATGGCGTACAAGCCTTATGTCAACACTTGAGTGAAAAATTTAACGTTCAGTATCAATTTATTGATATTGATAATATCGTATGAAAAATAAGTTTAAAAGTAAGAATTTAATATCAAATTAATTATACTTTATAAAAAATCTAAATAGTATTTATTACTAGTTTATCGTTAGTCCATTCTTTTATTTTAGTTTTTAGCGTAGGGTATAAAATATATTTTAGTATGCTATACATAATGATTCTTTGATGTTAGTATTTATATTATGAAGGGGTATTGAAATTGTTATATTTCCATAGTGTTGATTTTTATCTGTATAGGTATTGTGATTATGCATTGTTAATATTTTGATGGTTACTCCGTTCTAAGTATTATTTTTTAATTATATTTGTTGTTATCTCCTTTTAGATATTGGTGGAATAATTATATTTATATTAAAATTAGTCAAATAATATTTATATAGGAAAGTTGTGAAGTAATGTACCTGCTTAGTGTCAAATTTAACTTTAACAAAAATATTTTTAATGTTAGATGTGTAACTATAGTTTCCTTTTAGGAAAGTAATTTTTTTAATTTGGTAAAAATAATAATAAGGAAAAATATAAAGAAATTTAAATAAATAATAAAATCACTGTCTTAGACAGTGAGATAAGATAAAAATAACCTATTTTTGACGAAGAAAGTATTGATTAAAACTCAAGTATAATACTATTTATATAACTTATAAATTATAATTTTATGAATAAAAAGTATGATGTTGCTGTTGTTGGTGCAACAGGTGTAGTAGGCGAGATGATTCTTTCTATTTTAGAACAACGAAATTTTAAAATTAATAGTTTATATCCTTTAGCAAGTGCTAATTCTACCGGTAAAAAAGTATTTTGTCAGGGTAAAAGTTGGATAGTACAGGATTTAAAAACCTTTGATTTTTCACAAGTGCAAATTAGTTTGTTTTCAGCTGGAGGTAGTGTTTCTAAAAAATATGCACCAATTGCAGCTGATTCAGGGTGTGTTGTGATTGATAATACAGCGTATTATCGCCGTGATAAGGATATTCCATTAGTGATACCAGAGGTAAATCCTCATGCGATTATAGATTATACAAAACGTAATATTATTTCCAATCCGAATTGTTCAACCATTCAAATGTTGGTAGCACTTAA
This sequence comes from Candidatus Vesicomyidisocius sp. Pext_18_S21, assembly GCA_021730165.1. GTDB lineage: Bacteria > Pseudomonadota > Gammaproteobacteria > PS1 > Pseudothioglobaceae > Ruthia > Ruthia endoextente. The sequence goes on along the minus strand of CP072535.1, from coordinate 886,457 downwards.
GCCGATCTATGATGCAGTAGGGATTAAGCGTATTAATGTTGCTACTTATCAGGCGGTTTCTGGTTCTGGCAAGAAGGCAATTACTGAACTAACAGATCAAACAGTTAAATTATTAAATGGCAAAGAGATTGATATTAAGATTTATCCAAAGCAAATTGCGTTTAATGTCATCCCACATATTGATGTTTTTCAAGAAAATGGTTATACTAGGGAAGAAATGAAAATGGTATGGGAGACTCAAAAGATTTTTGAAGATGAGAAAATCTTAGTTAATCCAACAGCAGTTCGTGTACCAGTTATTTATGGTCATTCCGAGGCAATTAATATTGAAACTAGAAGAAAAATTACTGCAGCTGAAGCTACTAAGATCCTATTAGAAGCAAAGGGTGTGACGGTTATGGATAAGCGTGAAGATGGTGGATATGCTACGCCATTTGTTGAGGCAACTAATCATGATGATACGTTTGTGAGTCGTATTCGTGAGGATATTTCCCATGAAAAAGCTCTAAACTTGTGGGTGGTCTCTGATAATATTCGTAAAGGTGCGGCGCTTAATACTGTACAAATTGCTGAAATTTTAATTGAGGAGTATTTATAAATCTTTGATATCATAAGAATTACCTATTAAAAGTTTTTTGCTAATTATTTTGTTTATATTTTATGAGTAATCTGGTTGTTTTATGTAACTGTTATTGGTATTTTGATTATGTTGGTTATTACCGAAATTATTAGTTTTATAACTGCTTTGGTTTTATCCATTTATATTATCGTGGTGATTATTTTTGTCAATAGTTATAATAAAAAATTATTTTAATTTGCAGAATAAATATGATTAAAGTATTTAGAAAAACCAATGAAACTGATATTAGTGTTGAGTTAAATTTATATGGGATGGGTAATGCAACTATAGATACTGGTGTTCCATTTTTAGACCACATGCTGGATCAAGTTGCGCGGCATGGATTAATGGATTTAACTATTAAATGCGATGGTGATATACAAATTGATAATCATCATAGTGTTGAAGATATTGGTATTACATTAGGCCAAGCCTTTGTTCAAGCAGTAGGTGATAAAAAAGGCCTTATACGCTATAGCCATTCTTATGTACCGTTGGATGAATCTTTATCGCGAGTTGTATTGGATCTTTCTGGTCGTCCTAGTCTAAATTTTAATGTAAGTTTTACACGTGCTATGATTGGTACTTTTGATGTTGATTTGATTTCAGAATTTTTCCAAGGCTTTGTTAATCATGCTTTAGTTACATTGCATATTGATAATCTTAAAGGAATTAATTCCCATCATCAGGCTGAGAGCATCTTTAAAGCATTTGGTAGAGCATTACGTGTAGCAATAACAGAAGATGAACGTCAAGAAGGTATTCCTTCAACCAAAGGGTTACTTTAAGTAACCGTGCAAAGTATTGTAATTATTGATTATGGTATGGGCAACACACGTAGTGTGCAAAAAGCACTTACACATGTTGCTCCTAATGACAATGTTGTTATAACTAATAATGCTGATTTAATTATGCAGGCTGATCGTATTGTTTTTCCAGGGCAAGGCGCAATAGGCGCTTGTATAGAAGCATTGGTAAAATATAAATTAATTAATGTGATTAAGCATTGTGTTAATGAGAAGCCATTCTTGGGTATCTGTTTAGGATTGCAGCTTTTATTTGATTTTAGTGCGGAAAATGGAGGGATTGATGGTTTATCTATTGTAGAAGGTAATATTGTAAAGTTTTCTAATAAACTTAAAGTACCACATATGGGATGGAATACAGTTAAACAAACAATAGAACATCCACTTTGGCATAATATTGATGATAATACACGTTTTTATAGTGTGCATAGTTACTATGTAGAACAAAATAGCACCAATGTAGTTGCTGGTTTGACTACTTATGGAGTTGATTTTACTTGTGCTATTGCTCAAAATAAAATGTTTGCAGTACAATTTCATCCTGAGAAGTCACAATATGACGGGTTGCAGTTACTTAGTAACTTTGTCAATTGGAAAATTTAATAATTTTTAAAGTTAACATAATCAGGATTATTTATTACTAGACTATAAATTTTTATAATAATTGTTAAATACAAACAAAAAATAGTCGTTGGTATTTTGATTAATTTTAGTAAACTAAGTGCTCATTTGTAATTGGTATATGTAGTTTTAATATCAAGTGGATGATTTATAATTTATTTTGAGTTTTAATTGGTTAATCGCTGCTTATTTAAGAAATAAGAGATTTTTATTATTGTGTTCTATCTTAAGCGTGTAATTTTTAAAAATTATAAGTTTTTTTCTTCGTATTCACAAAGATCAAGTAAAATACACTCTGGGCATAATGGAGATCGAGCTTTACAGGTATAACGACCATGTAGAATCATTAAATGGTGTGCAGGTACTCGGTATTCATTAGGGATAAATTTAACCAATTTTTTTTCTACTTCTAATACAGTTTTACCACTCGCAATTGCAGTTCGATTGGCTACACGATAAATATGTGTATCCACTGCAATAGTGGGATGGCCAAAGGCGGTATTAAGAACAACATTGGCAGTCTTACGACCAACACCAGGTAATGCCTCTAGTTCTTTACGAGTTTTTGGTACATTCGAGTTGTATTTTTCAATTAGAATTTTACAAGCTTGAATAATATGTTTGGCTTTTGAGTTAAATAAGCCAATAGTTCTTATTGTATCTCGAAGTGTGTTTTCTCCTAGTTTAGAAATAGTTTCAGGTGTATTGGCAATTGGAAATAATTTGTTAGTCACCTTGTTGACACTTTTATCGGTTGCTTGGGCAGATAATGTTACGGCCACTAATAGTTCAAATGGCGTTGAATAGTTTAATTCTGTGGTTGGATTTGGTATCTTTTTAAGCAACCTTCCAAACATCTTTGTGCGTGTCTCGGCGTTCATTTTTTCTTTGCCTATTTTTTTTCTCAATGCTAAACATTATACCTTATATTTAAATCTAATGAAAATACCCTAAAAGAACGACTTGCTATAAGTTTCAAGTTGTTTCCATAATTTTTCTTGATTTGGATGCTGTTTCCTTATTATGTTAATTCGTGCTAGATAATCATTAATGGTTATGTATCCATTTGTACCTGTTTGGATTCGTTCTTGTACAGTTTTAAACCATTCTTCTTTTTCATTTTTAGTTAGAACATCGGGATAGTTTCTAGCTTTGAAGTGTATTAGTAATTTTGAGAGCCTATTATCTTTAAACTTTGGATGAAAGTTTTTTAATTCATTAGTAGATAAAGTTTGGATTTGATTACAAATATATTTATCTGTATTGTCGTTAATAAAATCATCATATAAGGCTTGATCAACATCAGAACTTGGTTGGCGTTGCGTATCATTTCTGTATAAATCTTGTACAACCTTATTAATTATAATCTGATTTTCTTTAATAAATTCAAGTCGTTGAAGGCAAGTACTCATATTAATTTTCAATTGTTTAGTAATTTTTGACTCAAGTTTATAAATATTAGGAACAAACATTGGGCTTTTATTAAAAATTAGTTCTTTAATTTGCAGTCCTTTCATTTCTTTTGATAATGCAGATTGGTTATTTTTAGTAAACATTAGAGTTTTAAGTGTTTTAATATTAAGTTCTAGTAAAATTCGAGGATCTTGATCAAGGTTAAACACAAAGACCCGATCATTATATGAATGATAAGCAAGAGCAACTGATAAACGTGTACAAGAAAGAATAGCAGGATATATTCCTGAGGTGTGTAACATCGGTTCAAATAGTTTGATTTTTTCCTTAATCGTTTTCTTCTTTCTTAAACTAAATGCATAATCAAATAATTGTGGTTGTGTTTTTTTAATAATTTTTGCTATTGCAATAGTAGCGTATACATCAGCTAAAGCGTTATGTGCATTTGTATGTTCAATGCCATTAGCCAGTGATAATTGATCTAATTTAAATATTACTTTATTTTGCTCATCATAAACCCATTTAAGGCTTGTGTCTTTTTTAAGAGCATAACATAAGCGTACAACGTCTAATATATCCCAGCGAGTATTACCATTTTTCCAATGCCAAGCATAAGGGTCTATAAAATTACGATACAATGCGTGACGAGTAAATTCATCATCAAAACGAATTGAATTGTAACCTACAATACAGGTATTTGGAGTTGAAAGTTGAGCGTGAATTTTTTTAATAAATTTATGCTCAATCATTCCTTTTTGCTCGCATAATTGTGGGCTAATACCAGTTATAAGACAGGTTTCAGGTGATAGTAAGCAATCATGGGTTGGTTTGCAGTAAAACATCTGTTCATCTAGGATATTAAAACTCTCATCAGTTCTGATACCAGCAAATTGAGAAATTCTATCTATTTTTGGAGAAATTCCAAAAGTTTCATAGTCATACCAATAAAATGTTTTCATAAGTACATTAGCTTTAGTGTACTAGTTGTTTACAAATATATTTCTTATGTCTCAATTTTAGTAAAAATTGTCTACTATATTTCTCTGAATATCTTTAAGATAAAATATTAATTCTGTTTTAGAATTAAAAGATGAAGTTGATTTATTTTGATAAATAGTAAAATCAATTACCTGGTAATTTTATTAGCTAATTTTGTTTGTAATAGGAAATGGCAATAAGTCCAGTAATTAAACTGGACTTATTGTTTAAATAAGCAATAATTTATTTTGGAAAAACGTTAACAGCTTGTGGTCCTTTTTCACCATCTTCTAAGTTAAATTCCACTTCTTGACCTTCTTCTAATGATTTGTAGCCATCGCCTTGAATAGCGCGAAAGTGAACAAATACGTCGCCGCCATTTTCTTGCTCAATAAAACCAAACCCTTTCTTTGCGTCAAACCATTTGACTTTTCCTGTTGTAGACATTGTGTCTCCTATAAGTTAAAAATTACCGAAAAAATAGACCACCTTTATAGAGTACGAAAACCGACAATGAATCAATCAACAACATAGATATAAATAGTAGCTGCAACCCAAAACTAATTTTTTTATAATGAGCATATTCTTTACAGCACTTTACATTTTAGCATATATTTTTGTTATTAAAGGTAATATTTACTTAAAATAAGTATTTGTCAGATTATTAAAGCTTTATATTTTAGTTTCTTGTGAAAATGTATAATAGTTTGTGATTTTTAGTTAAAAAATTTAATCTGGTAAATTGTTTAATGTAATTTATTAGTAAATATAAGTCTTAAGTTTAACAAATTATAGTAGACTAAAAGAATAAGACTTTTTACAATGTTAATTAATAGACGTGTAATAAATAATACAATGATTATTAATATAATAGAGATTAAAGATATCTTTAATATGTCTTACTTTGATTACTGTTAATTAAATAAGACATATTGCTGTAAAGCTAATAATAATCGTATATGAAATAAAATTAATTATTTCATCTAATAAGAGCGATAAGATAAATTTTAGTGATAAAAGTAGGCGTGAGTGGTGAAAATTCAACACCACCATGGTTTATTGTGGTGACTAATGGTGTCAGAACTATGATGTAGAAGTAACTGTGCTTGTTTCTTTTGAAACAGAGTATAATGATTAGCTAGCAGTGTAGTAATAAATTATAGTATATATATAATTACTAGTTAATCCTGCTGATTAAACACGTTTCAAGAAAATCTATCATTAATAAATTTAAACTAAATTCTTTTTAAGAAAAACTCGTCAATTTAATTATATTTTAAACCTTAATGTGATAATCTTTGTTTTTTACTGTGTTTATCATATCTTTTGTTTTTACTGTGATAGTTTTTATTATTACGTTGGTTATTGTTGTTTTTGTTTTTAGAGAACTTCCCACGACTAAAATTACGTTTTTCTGTTCTTCCTATAATTGTATCTTTGTTATTTTTTTCAGTGAGTTCTACAATATTTAAGTGCTTACCACAAACTATAGTTTTTTGTAAAATCCTAAATACTTCATTTGGTATCTTTGTGGGTAAGTCAATAGTTGAGAAATGATCAAAAATTTTAATTAATCCAATATATTCACTATCCATATCGCTTTTATTGGCGATAGCACCTAAAATATTACTTGTATTAACATTATTATTATTACCCACTTCAATTTTATAGCGACACATTGGGATTTTCGGAAATTTTTTTAGTGGCTTAGCTTTAATGGGGATTGTTATTTTTTCTTTGGATGTCTGATTGAATCCAAGGTTTGACTCCTTCTCTGATAATAGTAATGGTTCATTACCTTGTGCAATATATGCCAAGGCAGAAGAAATTTGTGAGATTTCAATTTTTGGATTTTCTTGTTGAAATTCCTCGACTAATTTTTTAAATATTTCTAAGTTTTGATTATTAATAGTTTGTATTATATTTTGTTTGAATATTTCAATTCGTTTGGCATTAATAATTTTTACGCTAGGTAGTTCAATGGGGGTTATTTTTTGTCGAGTAACATGCTCAATAGTACTAAGCATACGCCTTTCACGGTTTGATACGAATAAAATCGCTTCACCTTTACGACCTGCACGTCCTGTCCTGCCAATACGATGTACATAAGATTCAGCGTCTTGGGGGATGTCGTAATTGATCACGTGAGAAATGCGTTTTACATCTAAACCACGAGCGGCAATATCGGTAGCAATGAGGATGTCAATTTTTCCATGTTTGTAGTTATTAATAATACGTTCCCTTTGATTTTGTTGAATATCTCCATTAATTGCATCTGCTGAAAACCCCCGGGTAGATAGTTTTTCTGTCAATTCTACGGTGAGTGTTTTAGTTCGAACAAAAATAATCATTGCATCAAATATGGTTACTTCAAGAATACGAGTTAATGCTTCTAGTTTTTTTGATAAGCCGCCAACCATGCAGTATTTTTGGGTTATGGTGGTTGCTGTTTCTGTCTTTGTTTTTATTTTAATAATTTTTGGTTGGTTTAAAAATTGTTTAGCTATTTTTTTGATAACATTTGGCATAGTAGCAGAAAAAAGAGCAATTTGTCGTTGTTCTGGAATACGTTGCATTATCCATTTAATATCGTCAATAAATCCCATTTTAAGCATTTCATCGGCTTCATCTAGTACGAAAGATTTGAGATTGTCTAGTTTTAAAGTTTTTTTCTCAATATGATCCATTACTCGACCAGGTGTTCCAACAATAGCATGTACGCCACGTTTTAGAGGACGTAGTTGAATATCATAAGATTGTCCTCCGTAAATAGGTAATACGTGAAAACCCTTCATACCTCGTGCATAGGTTTGTACAGCTTCTGATACTTGAATGGCAAGTTCACGGGTAGGTGCTAATATTAATAATTGTGGTGCATTAATATTTAAGTTAATTTTGTCAAGTAAGGGGAGGACAAATGCTGCTGTTTTTCCCGTGCCTGTTTGGGCTTGACCGATAATATCTCTGTTATTTAATAAGTGAGTTATGCATTGTTCTTGAATTGGGGAAGGAGTTTCATAACCAATAGAATCTAATACGTTTAAAATAGTATTAGATAATCCTAAACGTTCAAATTTGGACGGTGATTTTTGGTCAGATTTATTTTCAGACATGTGATTTATAAGACAAATGAAGATTAGAATTATACCTAATTTAGGTATAATTTTAACGAACTATATTAAATTTATTATAGTTTATAAGTTGATATACAATTCATCTTATAATTGTATATGGGAAATTTTATGGGTACTAAAAAAATATTGTTAAGTTCTAGCCAGTCTAAAGTTGTATACTTGAGTATGATTTTTCATTATCTTATCTGCAGATAAGATACTAGTGACAATACAATACAATCTATTTTAATTTACTATAATTATATAGATAACTGCTAAATAAAATATTACCTATTGGCTGGCGTTACTTGAATGATTCTATATGGTTAGCGAGTATCAGGGGGTGTTAAACTCTGTCGTTATAGTTATATTTGTTCACTTATACTGAATGTAGTACATATAAATATATTCATATAGTAGCTGCTAATGTTACTCATATTATAAGGTAAAGAACCGGTAATGCTATTATAATTTAATAGTTTAAGGGAAGAGTATACTAATGAGTCATATTTGAGTGAATTTTTTGATGTAAAAAGTATCCGTAGTCATGTTAGTTTTTCCTATATTGGGTATCGTATATAGGAAAGGTAAGTATGGAGATGATGTCTTAACTATTTTTTGTGGATTTTGGTTTATTACATATAAATTAACGGTGTTAGTTGTTTTTCAAAGTGCATCTAGTGATGTGATTAATTATGTTAGTATTGAAATATAGGTGAATATTTAAAGTTTAGAATGATTATAATCATTCTATTTATTTTAAATAAATATAGTATAGGATTATGAAAACATTTAGTGCTAAAGCACGTGAAGTCAAAAGAGATTGGTTACTCATTGATGCTGATGGTAAAACCTTAGGTCGTTTAGCAACGAAAATCGCTTCTCGTCTTCGTGGTAAGCATAAACCTGAATATACACCACATACGGATATTGGTGATTATATTATTGTCATAAATGCCTCAAAAATTAAGGTAACAGGTAATAAATTTAAAGACAAAAAATATTACCACCATACAGGATATATTGGTAACTTAAAATCAATAGCATTCAAAGATTTACAGACCAAAAATCCAGAGATGATTATCAATAAAGCAGTGAAGGGTATGTTACCAAAAGGTCCTTTAGGAAGAGATATGTTTAAAAAAATGAAAGTTTTTGTAAATAGTGAGCACACACACGCTGCACAACAACCTAAAGTATTAGATATTTAAGGTGAAGAATATTATGGCAAAAACAGAAATTTATTATGCAACAGGTAGAAGAAAAACATCAGTAGCTCGTGTTTATATGAGTAAAGGAAAAGGTGTTTTTATAGTTAATAAACGCCCAATGAATGAATATTTTGGACGTGAAACCTCTTCAATGATTATCAATCAACCATTAGATACGTCTGATATGAAAGATAAATTTGATTTTAATATTATGGTTAAAGGTGGTGGGGATACAGGCCAAGCTGGCGCGATTAGATTAGGAGTGACTCGTGCACTTATTGCGTACAACAATGATTTACGGGGTGTATTACGTAAAGCAGGTTTTGTAACGCGAGACGCTAGAATTGTAGAACGTAAAAAAGTTGGTCGTAAGAAAGCACGTAAGAGCGAACAATTCTCTAAGCGTTAAGCTACTTTAAATACCAGATATAGGTTTTATTATCTATCAATTTTAGTGTTCCATATAATAGAGTAATCCTTCTTTAAACTCTTATGGTAAAGAAATACCATTAATAGAATGGCAGTTACTGCTCTTATTATGCCTTTTATAAGTAATATTATTTTTATAGGTAAAGTACCTTTATTAATTTACTAATTTGTATTTTGTTAAGTTGGTTATCTTTAATTAACATTTTTAGTAATTTTATTTTCTTATTTTCTTTTTTATAATAGGAAGTAGGTAATTAAAAATTACAATATTTTTTGGTTAGTATTTTTAATTTATCTAAAATATGGTCTTTTTAAGAGAATTTAGTTATGGTTCTAATTTTTGAAATTAATTTTATTGAATTAAGTGGATTAAAAGAGCTTTACTAATAAGTACTATACTAAATAGTAAAGCGCTCACTGGATGCACAAGAAACTTCTATTGTAAACATTTTTTCAACGGGTAGATTTAATAAGTAAGATTTAATTATTCGAATAACACCAGCGTGTGCTATAATCAATACTGATTTATTGGTATGATTTAGTCTAATATCTTCAAAGGAAGATAAAACCCGTGATTGAAAATCATAAAGGTTTTCTGCATTAGGTGGTTGATGATTAATAGGATCTTGTCTAAAATTATTAATTAATTTTAGACCAATAGAATCAACATTTTTACCCTGCCAATCACCAAAATCCAACTCTTCAAAATTATTAATAATTTCACAAAAAATGCTCTGTTTTTTGGATAAATATTTAGCAAATTTAGCACAACGTATTAAGGGTGAACTGGCAATGTAATCCCATGATTTTCCTTTAGTAGATTTGAGCATCTGCTGCCAACCATTTTTGCTAATAGGGTCATTTTGGTTGCCACGATAAATATGTCCGCCAATAGGTATTCCGTGCCTAAGTAGATCTAATTTCATTCGTTATTTTGTTTGTTCTCTAGACATTAAATAATTAACTGCTTCAGTAGGGGTTATCTTTCCTTGAGTGACCTGATAAACTTGTTCACAAATTGGCATTTCTACTTGTTTTTTATTGGCAATAGACAAAATAAGATCAAGTGTATTAAGACCTTCAACTGTGCCTCCTACATTGATTAATGCATTTTTGATATTATGGTTTTTAACCAATTCTTGGCCAAACCTTCTATTTCTGGATAGATTATCTGAGCAAGTAAGTACTAAATCTCCTAAACCAGATAAGCCAATAAAAGTAGATTTTTTTGCACCAAGACTTTTACCTAAGCGTGACATCTCTGATAAGCCTCTAGTGATTAAGGCTGCTTGAGTGTTAAAACCATACTTTAATCCCGAGGCAATACCTGCGGCGATGGCTAAGATATTTTTAACTGATCCGCCAACTTCTACACCTATAATGTCAGCATTGGTATAAGTACGCAAGGTTCTTGTTTGTATTAATTTTGCAAAGTGATTTCTGGTATCTTCATCAACAGATGCCACGACTAATGCGGTAGGTTTATTTAGTGCTACTTCAAATGCAAAACTTGGTCCAGAGATAACACATCCATTACGATTTGGGAATAAACATTTGAAACTTTCATATAAAAAACATCTTTTAGATGTATCAAAACCCTTGGTACCCCAAGCAATTTTATGAGTATGATTAATGAATGGCTTTATCTTGTCTAAAATTTCAGAAAATACGTAGCTAGGTGTGGTAATTAATATATTTTTAGAATCTTGTAATTTATATAAATCATAAGTAATTTTTACATTGTTAGGATAGGGTATGGATAATGCTGAATGCTTTGATTTTAATTTTTTGATGTTAGCTTGAGTGTTTGTATGCAGATAAATTGTATCAAAGTTATCATAAAGGGCAATGGCTAATGCACTTCCCCAAGCGCCAGCACCAATGATACTAAGGTTATTACTCATGGTTTATTTAAAATTTTATCTAATTTTCCGGATTGTTCTGCGGCTGATAAGTCATCAAATCCTCCTATATAGAAGTCATTAATAAATATTTGTGGAATGGTTGTTCTATTTGTTTTTTCTTTCACTTCATTCCAGTCGACTTGAGTCCTAACGTAGTGTTTCTTAAAAGGGATACCTCTTTTTTCAAGTAATTGGTAAGCTTTTTGGCAAAAAAAACAAGAGTCTGAGCAATAAATAATATTTTTTTTCATCATTGTTTTAGGTTTTAATGGGTAGTTTGGCTCTTTTCCATGCTTGAAACCCCCCTTTTAAGTTGTATACATTTACAAATTTATTGCGTGTTAATAGTCTAGAAATATGTGCTGAACGAGAGCCGCTACGACAATAAACTAGTACTTTTTTGTGTTTATCTAGTGAAAATAATTTATTTTTAACATTAGCAAGTGGAATGTGAATATCACCATCAATATATCCGATCTTTCTCTCCTTTTCTTCTCTAACATCTAATAGAATTAGATTGTCATTATCCATAAGTGTGACCGCTCCATTAGGGTCAATATCTTTATATTTTTTTAATTTATCAACAACAATATTACCAATAAGTAAAGCAATTAATAATATAAGTGTAATGGTTGTAAATATTTGCTCATTAGCAAATAAGAATTCAAATATTTCCATGTTTTATAAGGTTCTCCTTTTTAAAAAATTATTTAGTATTTCATGACCCTGTTCGGTCAAAATTGATTCTGGGTGAAATTGCACCCCCTCGGTAGCAAATTCTTTGTGTCTAACGCCCATAATTTCGTCTACTTCTCCTTTGTTATTTTTGGTCCATGAGGTAACTTCAAAGCATTTTGGTAAAGTTGATTGTTGTGCTACTAATGAATGATAGCGTGTTGCATTGAGTGGATTTTTGAGGCTTGTAAATACACCTTTGTTAGTATGATAAATTTTAGACACCTTCCCATGCATAATTTTTTTTGCACCAATAATATGTCCACCAAAAGTCTGAACTATAGCTTGAAAGCCTAGACATACACCTAAGATTGGTATTTTATTAGAAAAATACTTAATAACCTCAATTGAAATTCCTGCTTCGTTTGGTGCGTAAGGACCTGGTGAAATTACTAAAAATTCAGGCATAAGTTTTTCAATTTCCTGTATTGTAATTTCATCGTTACGGTACACTTCAACGGCTTGTCCTAACTCACCAAAATACTGTACTAGATTATAGGTAAATGAGTCGTAATTGTCAATCATAAGCAACATAATATGTGCTATTTTACCGTTAAAATAGAGGTGGAGTTAAGAACACTTAAAACAGCAAATACTGTTTTGTAGTTTACCGTTTTAAATCATTCAAAGTGAGTTTGTCTGTTATTTGTTATTAGTATATTTTCAATCGATTGATCTTTTTTGTTGTATTTTTAAGCTTGTTATAAATAATCATTGGCTGGTTGTGTTTTTGTTGATTGTCAAAATTAGAACTTGTCTATTTTTTAATGTAATAGATTACAAGATAAGGTTAAGAGCGATAATAGGTAAATTTTCAAATCTATATCAAAAATATCACCAAAAACAGCTTAATATTATAAATATTACCTATTAAATTTTGTTGATATTTTTAAGAATTTTTATTAAATTATCAAAGATAATAAGTATTGTATCTTGACTATTAGGTTTTAATTTAACTATTTTATATTATGGATTGATGACTAGAGGTTGGAAAAAATATTATCAAATATATTAATTTATATATCAAAGATGAAATCAACTAATTAATTTATTAGTTTTTATAAAAAATTCACTCACCAATACTTGAGTTGAACTAATGGTAAAGATAGATCTTCTACCCCAAGTTCCATGTGTATGGGTAATTTGTAATTGACCGCGTTTAATATTTGTATCATTAAACAACATTTCACCTAAAGGGTGACTACCAATTTTTAATAAGTTTTGTGTATTGTTAGTAATGGGGATGATAGACCTAGCAAATACTATAACTTGATCATTTCCTAAAAGTTCTACCTCACGCACAACAAATTGGCTGTGACAATCAAGCAATTCTATTTCATCAGCGTGTGGAATAGATTCTTCTTGTGATAAAATATTGATTGAAAAACGATTAAATTTTTGTTTTAGTTTAGCAGTTAAGGATTGATAATCATCAAGCCAAGTAAGAATGTGATCAGGTATGTTTCTAATTTGATTTAAGTTTGTCCATATTAAATTTTTTGTGTTAAACATAATTGTAGTATTTTACGTCAATCAAATACTTTTAGATATTATCATATGGGTTGTTATCATCAGTAATCCAACGAGTAATAAGTATTTTTTGTTTATTTTTGTCTAATTTTAAGAACTGCTTTGAGTAAGATTGTACTTGTTTAAGCAAATACCTATCACGCACAATATTAGCAATTTTCATATTAGTTATGCCTATCTGCTGTGTTCCTAGAATCTCACTAGGGCCACGAAGTTCTAAGTCTTTTAGTGCAATTTTAAATCCATCATTTGTTTTTCTTAAGATGTCAAGTCGTACAAGAGCGTTATAACTGAGTGGTGCTTGATACATTAGAATACAAATACTAGAGTCAAGACTTCGTCCTACGCGACTACGTAATTGGTGTAATTGTGTAAGCCCTAGTCTTTCAGAATTTTCAATAACTATGAGTGATGTATTGATGATATTAATACCCGCATCAATTTCTGTAGTAGTAACTAAAACATCAATTTTACCTTTTAAGAATTGTGCTATAACATTAGATTTTTTGTGTTTCTGCATCCTTCCATCAATTAGTACTACACTTAATCCTTCTAATTTTTTTTTTAGATAATTATGAGTATTGGTAGTAGATTTAGTACGGAGTACTTCTGACTCTTCAATCAGTGTGCATATCCAATATACCTTATTACCAGTATTACAAACTTGTTTGATTTTTTCAATTACTTTATTTTTTTTATCATTTCCAAGTATAATAATGTTAGTTGGCCTCCTACCAGGAGGTAATTCATCAATTATTGAGTAGTCTAAATCTGCATAAACACTAATGGTTAATGATCTTGGAATAGGAGTGGTAGTTATGACTAGTTGGTGAGGTGTATTATGTGATTTTTCTACAAGAGATAAGCGTTGATGTACACCAAACTTGTTTTGTTCATTAATAATTACTAAGCCTAGTTTATCAAAAACAATGTGGGTTTGAAGTAATACATGGGTACCAATGATAATTCTTGCTGTATTTGAGTTAATTTTTTCAAGTTGTTTGAATTTTTGTATTGTACTTTGTGAGTCAGTTAAAAACGCAATTTCAATACCTAAAGGAGTTAGATAATTTGAGAATCCTTGTAAATGTTGTGCAGCTAGTATTTCAGTGGGTGCAATGATAATCGTTTGAAATCCATTTTCGATTGCTTGTAAACAAGCAAATACAGCTATAATAGTTTTGCCTGATCCTACGTCACCTTGCAATAGTCTAAGCATTGGATGCTTTGAGCTAAGATCTGAATTAATGTCATTAATACAACGTTGTTGCGCTTGAGTAAGTTGAAATTTTAAGGTGTTTAATGCTTTTTGAATTAATCTATTTTTTATTTTAAATATGTTGGATGTTTTGGATTTACGTTTGCTTTTGAGCTTGAGTAAACTAAGGCGTTGTGCACATAACTCTTCAATAATCAAGCGTTGCTGTGAAAGATGCTTAAAATTAGAGATTTGTTCTATATTATCATCAACTTTAGGATTATGTAATGTATTTAAGGCCTGTTTAAGAGTAGGCATGGCATTGTTTGTTAGATTTTTAAAATTATCAGACAAGTCTGATTTTTGAAAAACTTCTAATGCAGTATTTATCCATTTCTTCATTTGTGCTTGACGAATATTGGCGGTTAATGGATAGATAGGGCTAAGTGTTTTTTCTAGTAAATTAGCTTGTCCTTTAGAGATTAATCGATATTCAGGATGATGTATTTCTAAGCTATTTTGACCCATTTTTATCTCACCAAAGCATTGGATGATATCACCACGAATAAAGTTTTGTTTTTGATATTGATCAAAATAAAAAAATCTAAGTAATAAGTTTTGGTGATTAGAGTCAGATAAATAGCATAACAATTGTTTCTGATGAGTTGATACCTGTTCGGTATACTTTATAGTTAATTGAATTAATACCTCATCACCTACTTGGACTTGGTTTAGCTTAGCTAGTTTGGTCTTATCTTGATAGCGTATTGGTAGTTGAAACAATAAATGTTCTAAATTAAAAATGCCAATGGCGTTTAGTTTTTGTTGTGTTTTTGGACCTAATCCATCTAATATAATAATTGAATTAGATAGTTGATACATAAAATAAAATAGGTAGAGTTTATTTAAACAAACTATGAGGGCTGTATCAAGTTATTTTAGTATGGAGTGTTTAGTATGTGTAATCACAAGGTTCTATCACCATAATCCCATCTATTTCTACCATGGATTTTTTAGGTAGTTCATTAACACCGATCATTGCACGTGCGGGATAGGGTTCATCAAAATAGGTGGCCATGATTTTGTTAATTTGTGGAAAATTATTTAGATCAGTTAGGTAGATATTAAGTTTTACAATATCCTTTAAGTCACCATTAGATTGACGACAAATAGCTATTAGATTTTTAAAAACTTGATTAATTTGTTTACCAATATTTCCACTAATTATTTTCATTGTTTCTGGTATTAAAGGAATTTGTCCAGATAAATAAATGATAGATCCTCCAGTAATAGATACTGCTTGAGAATAAGTGCCGATTGCTTTAGGTGCTTTGTCGGTTGAAATAATCTGTTTTTGCATGATAAAGTACCTGAGTTAGAATGTATTCATTATACGAAATCTTAGCTAAGTTAAGGTAAATTTTTTGATAAATATTACTCAAATATTTTGAATATATCGGTTGTAAAGATAACTAATACCCCATAATTGTTTGTTAGTAAAATATAGTTAGTTTTTCGTCATCAAGTGCTGGTTGCTTTAAAAAATAATTTAAGAATGGTGCCCAGAGCCGGAATCGAACCGGCATAGCCGTTAGGCCGCAGGATTTTAAGTCCTGTGTGTCTACCAATTTCACCACCCGGGCCAGTTTGTAAATTATTGATACGTAAAAAAAAAGAATTATATACTAAGCATGGGTAAAATTTTACTTTTTGTCAGGACGGCATTGTATGGGGATTATTAAATTCATTATTATTGTTCTATTTGTTTGGATGGGGTTTTGGTTACTAAAAAAGTTTAGGAAACCAATTAATCGTATTAAGCAGAAATCTTCTAGTAATATAATGTTGGCTTGTAGTGTTTGCAAGATTCATATCCCTAAAAATGAGGCGATTATTCAAAATAATAAGGCATATTGCTCTAAAGAGCATTTAGAATAAGTGAATAAATTCTTACTTGAATTTTTTCCTATTATTCTATTTTTTGTTGTTTATAAAGTCATGGGTTTGTATATGGCAATTTATGCCATGATTGGCGCGACTTTTTTACAGATGATGATTGTACGTTATCAAATGGGAAGGTTTGAAAATACACATTTAATAACATTTGGTTTATTGGGACTTTTAGGAGGGGTGACGCTTGTTTTGAGAGATCCTGCATTTTTAATGTGGAAAGTTAGTGTGTTGTATGTGGTATTTGCTTTTATGTTAGTGTTAAGTATGTGGATTGGTAAGAAAACCCTATTACAAAGAATGTTAGGAAAAGAATTAGATTTGCCTACAAATGTATGGTGTCAACTTAGTTGGTTGTGGGGATTTGGTTTTATGGGTATTGCGATTGTTAATGCTTATTATGTTAATATTGCTTTAAGTGCTAGAGAGGCATTATTTACCGCTACTGAACTTGATCCTAAAATTGAATTGACAATGTTAAATTGCACGAATATAGCAATGAGTAAACTTTGTATTATTGCCCAAGAAGCTGAAGAATCTTGGGTTAATTTTAAATTATTTGGCACTATGGGACTAACAGTTATATTGATAATCATAATGATAATTTTTATTAAGAAATATATTAAAGAAGATAAAAAATAATGAAACAAACGCCATTGTATCAAATACATGTAGAGTCACAAGGAAAGATGGTTGATTTTTGGGATTGGAAAATGCCACTTAATTATGGTTCTCAAATTGAGGAGCATCATCAAGTACGCAATGATGCAGGTATGTTTGATATTTCATATATGAGCGTAGTAGATTTTAAAGGTGCTGAAGCAAAAGCATTTTTGCAAATTTTGATTGCTAATGATGTTGATAAGTTAAGAGTACAAGGGAAGGCTTTATATAGCTGTATGTTAAATGAGTTAGGTGGAATAGTGGACGATTTGATTGTTTATTATCGAAATAATGAATATTATCGTATGGTTATGAATGCAAGGACTACCGATAAGGATATAGCTTGGATTAACACTCAAGTAAATAGCTTTGATGTATTGGTTGAGCCTATATCTGATTTAGCTATGATTGCTGTACAAGGTCCAAATGCAAGGGAAAAAGTATTCTCTGCTATGCCAGGAGTAGAAGAGGTTTGTGGTGAGTTAAAATCATTTAATGCAGCTAGTTTAGGTAAGTTATTTATTGCACGTATAAGCTATACAGGAGAAGATGGATTTGAAATTATGTTACCTTCCAATGCAGCAAAATTTACTTGGAAAATGTTGCTTGAGGCTGGTGTTAAACCTTATGGTTTAGGTGCGTTTGATACTTTACGTTTAGAAGCAGGGGTGAGTTTATATGGTTTAGAAATGAATGATATGCTTTCACCACTTGAGACAGCATTAGCTTGGACAGTTGATTTAAGTAATGAAAATCGTGCGTTTATAGGTCGTGATGCATTAGAGGCGTTAAAAGATAAAGGTGTTAAAAAAACCATTATTGGGTTAGTTTTAGAAGGTAAAGGTGTGATTCGTAATCACCAAAAAATAATGACTAATCTAGGTGAAGGTAAAGTTACTTCATGTATATTTTCACCTACTATAGGTAAGTCAATTGCACTGGCAAGCGTGCCAAAAGGTAACCTTAGTACGTGTGAAATTGAGATACAGAAAAGGCAGGTTTACGCTAAAATAGTTGAACCGCCATTTGTGCGTAATGGTAGTGTATTGGTTTAAATAAGTAAGAAAAATTACTTGAAAAAAATTAGGAGGATAGTATGAGTGAAATAAGAGATGATAGACAATATACACAAACTCACGAGTGGATTTTGGATAATGGTGATGACACTTATACTATGGGTATTACTGATCATGCACAAGCATTATTAGGTGATATGGTATTTGTAAAATTACCTAATATTGATGATAAAGTCTCTATTAATGATGAGTTTTGTGTGGTTGAATCTGTTAAAGCGGCTAGTGGTGTTTATGCACCTGCTGATTTGAAAATTATCGAAGCTAACGAAGCACTTGATGACGAACCAGAATTGGTTAATTCTAGTTGTTATGATGGTGGTTGGTTAGTTAAATTTAAGTCTCATTCAGTTGGTGATTTAATGGATGCTACTGCTTATGCACAAATATTAAACTAGAACTCTGAATTGATTAACTCTTTAGTATCCTATAAAGGTAAGCCTGCACGTATTATTAAGCAAACGATGCATAAATTTGTATTAGAGTTTGCTGATGGCTCTTCGCGCTTGGTACGAGCAAAAGATTTCCGTTTTATTCATTCTGAATTTGCTCAGATAGATAACGCATGTACATATACATATGCAGATATGTCTGTATTTGAAGATCTACAAGAAGAATTATTAACATTAGAAGAAGTAACGCAATGGTTATTTGATGAGTATAATGCTAAAAATGCTTGGTGTAGCTGTGTTTTAATTGAAGATGGGTTATATTTTTATTGGCAAAAAGATAAAGTTTTTATACGTCCAACTTGCCAAGTTGAAAGCATCCGAACTAAACGTGATGCTAAAATTATTGAGACTAAAAATCTTAAGCATTGTGCAGATAATATTGCTAATAATATATTGGATGAACAAGATTTACCCTATATTAGGGATATTGAAAAAGTGGCGTTAAATCAATCTAAGCATGCTAAGATTTTATCTAAAATTGGGGTAGAAAATATACCTGAATCTGCCTATAGATTGTTATTAAATCTGAATTATTTTAAACCAAGTTTTAATCCTTATCCAACTCGTAATAATATTCTTAAAGATGATCAAATTAATGCTAGTATAGTGAAGGTTAAGCGGGTTGATTTAACGCATTTATCTAGCTATGCAATTGATAATTTTGATTCAAATGATGCTGATGATGCAATTAGTATTGATGGTGACAAGATTTGGATTCATATTGCTGATGTATCTTTGATTGCTACCACTGGTTCTGAGTTAGATGCTTATGCACAAAAGCGCGCTTCTAATTTATATTTACCAGAGCAAATCATCCACATGTTACCTATTTCTGTGACTAAGATGTGTGCATTGGGATTGACTGAAACATCACATGCTTTATCGATAGGTTTTACTTTAGAATTAGGCGAGATTAATAACATTGAAGTAGTTCGCAGTATAATTAAAGTAACCAATATTAGTTATGATAATGCAGATGGGATGTTGGTCTCTAATGAATATTTATCAAAGTTACAAAGCATTACAAAAGCACATAAGCAATATAGATATAAAAATGGCGCAATTAGTTTAAATTTGCCCAGTATTGATATTAGATTTAGGCAAGGACGAGTGTTAATTAGACAACAAAGATTAAGTAAAAGTCGTGAATTAGTGGCCGAAATGATGGTAATGGCTGGTCGTGTTGTTGCACAATTTGCTGTTGATAATGATATTGTTATGCCTTATACAATTCAAGATAAAGGAGGGTTTTCACAAGAAATATTAGATAATCAAGATAGATTATCTTTATCTGAGTCATTTAAAGCTACAAAGTTTTTTAAACGCTCAGCTACATCTATCAAGAATTTACCACATTTTGGTTTAGGAGTTAAGGCGTATTTACGTATTACTAGCCCACTTAGAAGGTATCTTGATTTATTTGCACATCAACAGCTTAGTCGGTTTATTAAGGGTGAAGATACATTAAACAAGGAGAATGTTAAAAAGGTTATTGGTATTCATAATACTACTATGTCTAGTGTTGGTAGGACAATACGTTCTAGTAATGAGCATTATAAATGTGTTTATCTACTCGATAATCCATTATGGAGAGGTGATAGTTTTGTAGTGGATATACGCGGTGATAAAGTATTACTTATGATTCCTGAATTAGGTATGATGACTCAGATTAGGTTTAAAATTTTACCTCAGCTAGATGAAAAAATAACACTAAAAGTAACAACTGTTGATTTAGTTGATTGTAGTGCTAATTTTAAGTCGATTTAGTTGTCTATGATTAATTTTAATTGCATTCCCTTGGTTGTTTGACCAGTCTCCCAATACGTATCTAGTAAATTTATTATTAATATGTGTGTCTAATCGGTGTGTATGTCCGTGAATAAGATTTACACCAGGGTATTTTTGCATTAATTGATTGACGCTTGTAATATTTACATCCATAATTTTAAGTGATTTATTTTGTTGAGCTTTGATGCTATTTTGGCGTAATTGTTCACTAATTTTTATACGTAGTTTTGTTTTTAAATGCAGAAAAATAAATTTTGTAATTGGATGTTGCAGTACTCTTTTTAAGCGCTGGTATTCTTTGTCATCAGTGCATAATTCATCGCCATGTGTTAGTAAATATTGTTGTTTATTAGTCTTAAGTAAATAAGGAGTGTCAATTAAAATACAATTAGTTTGTTTAGCAAAGTTATTACCTAGTAAAAAATCACGATTGCCAGTCATGATAAAAATTTTAGTTTTAAGACTTAGCTTTTTTAAAGTCAAGATAACTTTTTGATAATAATTGATTGACAAGTCATCACCTAGCCAAGTATTAAATAAATCTCCAAGAATAAAAAGTTGATCGGCTATAACAGCCTGTTCTTGACAAAACTTAATAAAAAGATGAGTCTTTTTCATTTTTTTAACAGTAAGGTGTAAATCTGCTATGATGAATGTTTGACTCATTATTAAGCGTTATATGCCTTATTAACAATTACAGAGTTATTTGGTACATCATTATGTCCATTCTTATTGCTAGTAGATACTTGGTTGATTTTATCAATCACTTCAAAACCTTTAACAACCTTACCAAATACACAATAGCCCCAGCCATCTTGTCCGGGAAAATCTAAGTATGAGTTATTTGATGTGTTGATAAAGAATTGTGAGCTGGCAGAGTCTGGCGCAGAAGTTCTAGCCATAGCCAATGAATATTTATTATTTTTAAAGCTATTTTTGGCTTCATTTTTAATGTTATTTTTGGTAGTTTTTTGGATCATATCTTTTGTAAAACCACCACCTTGAATCATAAAATTTTTAATTACACGATGAAAAATAGTGCCATCATAAAACCTATTATTTACATAATCAATAAAGTTTTGTGTACTAATTGGTGTGTTTTTAGTATCAACGTTAATGTGAATATTACCCATGTTAGTTTCAAAAATAGTCATGTATTAAAAGTCCATTTTAAGAAAAAATATTAATTATACGTTATAATTCTATTAAAGAAACTTTACAAATCTAAACGTTCAAGTATAATTACGTTATTTTAGCAAAGCATATTTAGAATTAGTTATGTACGCAGTTATTAAAACAGGTGGTCAACAATTTAAGGTTGAACAAGGCATGTTTCTAAAAATTGAAAAATTAGAAGTTAAGCCTGGTAAGAAAGTTATTTTTAAAGAAGTATTAATAGTTTCTGATGGGAATGATATTCAAGTGGGAACACCTTTTGTTTCTAAAGCAACTGTTGAAGCGAGAATTATTTCACAAGGAAAAGGAAAAAAAGTACATATACTTAAATTCCGTCGTCGTAAACATTCAATGAAACAACAAGGTCATCGTCAATTGTTAACTGAAATTGAAATTGTTAAAATTAATGCATAAGAGAGTATTTTATGGCACATAAAAAAGCAGGAGGTAGTACTAACAACGGTAGAGATTCAGTATCAAAACGTCTAGGTGTTAAAAGATTTGGTGGACAAGTCGTGTTGGCTGGCAATATTTTAGTACGTCAAAGAGGTACTAAATTTCATCCAGGTACTAATGTTCGTAAGGGTAAGGACGATACATTATTTGCCACAATGAATGGTAGGGTTGTATTTTCTAGAAAAGGTAAGTTTATGTATCAATATATTTCTATTGAAATAGCATAATTTTATGCATTTAGATTATTTTGAAAAGCGCCTGAAAAGGCGCTTTTTATTAATTAAAATAAGGGAATTGAATTTGTTTTAAATTTTATGAAATACGCTATTATATTTCCAGGTCAAGGGTCACAATCTTTAGGTATGTTGTCAGAACTTGCCAGTTGTTTTCCTGTTGTAAAAGAAATATTTACTGAGGCAAGTGACGCATTGGGTTTTGATCTTTGGACATTAACACAACAAGATCTAAATGCTCTCAATCAAACACAAAATACTCAGCCAGCTATGTTGGCTGCAGGTTATGCAACTTATTTAGCACTTACATATAAGTATAATTTATTTCCTGTTTGTATGGCAGGTCATAGTTTAGGTGAGTACACAGCATTAGTAGCATCGGGTTCTTTAGGATTTATTGATGGAATTAAATTAGTTAGGAAGCGTGCAGAATTGATGCAATCGTCGATGCCTAAGGGAGTAGGTGCAATGGCAGCTATTCTTGGTTTAGAGAGTAGCGTTGTAGTTAAATTGTGTATGGATTATTCAGGTCGTGGTGTTGTTGAAGCAGTTAATTTTAATTCATTAAGTCAGGTGGTTATTGCGGGCAATAAAGAGGCTGTAGAAGCTACTTGTCAAGTAATGAAAACTATAGGCGCTAAACGTGTAGTGCTATTACCAATTAGTATAGCATCGCATTGTTCATTAATGAACAATGCGGCGGTTGAGTTTAAAAATTATGTAGATATGGTTCAGTTTAATCAAGGTAGTATTGATGTGCTTCATAATTTTGATACACTTAAAGCAACTGATGTTGACGACATAAAATCTAAATTAGTCTCGCAATTACATAATCCAGTGTTATGGACTAGCACTATTCAAGCTATGCATAATATGGGTGTTGAAAAATTAATTGAATCTGGTCCAGGAAAAGTACTTACAGGTTTAACAAGAAGAATTGAGAAATCATTAACGGTTAATGCTATATTGGACCCAGCTAGTATAGAAATAACTATAAAGGAAATTTTATCATGAATAATTTAGATGGAAAGATCGTATTAGTAACAGGTGCAAGTCGTGGTATTGGTCAGGCCATTGCTTTAACTTTAGGAGCGGCAGGTGCAATCGTTATTGGTACAGCAACCAATAATAAAGGTTCAAGCGCAATTAGTATAGTATTAAAGAATAGCGGTGTTACAGGTATAGGTATGAAGCTTAATGTGACTAATAATGAGCAAATTGCTAAGATAATAAAGTCTATTGTTAGTACTTATGGGATTATTGATATATTAGTTAATAATGCAGGTATTATTCGTGATAATTTGTTGATACGGATGTGTGAGGATGAGTGGGATGATATTATCAAAATTAACTTAACTTCAGTTTATAAAATGTCAAAAGCGGTGTTACGTGGAATGATGAAGAAGAAATCAGGCCGTATTATTTCTATTGCTTCTGTTGTGGCTGCTATGGGTAATGCAGGTCAAACTAATTATGCTGCTGCTAAGTCAGGTATAATTGGGTTTACCAAATCATTGGCCCGTGAAGTTGGTTCTCGTAATATTACAATTAATGCTATTGCTCCTGGTTTTATTGAAACAGATATGATTAATACATTATCTGAAAAGCAAAAAATAGCTGTATCTCAGCAAATTCCAATGAATCGTTTAGGTACAGTTTATGAAGTTGCTAATGCAGTATTATTTTTAGCAGGTGACAGTGGTTCATACATTACAGCACAGACATTACATGTTAATGGCGGGATGTATACAGTCTAAAAATTAATTTATTTTTATTGAGTATTTCTTCGTTTATTTTTAAAAAAGTTCTGTAATAGATTTTTGCATTGGTCAGCTAGAATACCGCTTTTAATGCTAATTAAATGGTTAAAACATCGATTATTTAGTAAATTTATACACGATCCACAAGCACCTGATTTTTTGTCATAAGCACCGAATACAATACATGATATACGTGCATGAACTATCGCACCTAGACACATAGTGCAAGGCTCTAAAGTAACATATAAGGTTGTGCCAGATAATCGATAATTATTTAATTTTTTACCTGCAATACGCAATAATTGTATTTCTGCATGTGCAGTTGGGTCATTGTTTAAAATTGTTTGGTTATGCGCACCTGCAATTAATTTATTATTTTGTACTAAAATTGCACCAACAGGTACTTCACCTATTTGTTGTGCTTGTTTTGCTTGTTCAATAGCAAGTGTCATCCAAACTAGTGTGTTTATTCCCATTCAATAGTTGCTGGTGGTTTACTAGAAATATCATAGACTACACGTGAAATACGTGAAATTTCATTTATAATTCGATTAGACACTAAATCTAGAAAATTATAAGGCAGTCTTGCCCAACGAGCTGTCATAAAGTCAATGGTTTCAACAGCGCGTAATGCGATAACATACTCATAGCGTCTTGTATCTCCAGTAACACCAACTGATTTAATAGGTAGGAATACAGCAAAGGCTTGGTTAACTGTGTTGTATAAATCATTTTTATATAATTCGTCTATAAAAATAGTATCAGCTTGTCTTAAAATATCGGCATATTCTTGTTTTACTTGTCCTAAAATACGTATGCTTAATCCAGGTCCTGGGAATGGATGACAATGAAGCATATGCGTTGGAATACCGAGTATAGTTCCGATTTTTCGTACTTCATCTTTAAATAGTTCTTTAATAGGTTCCACTAATGTTAACTGTAAACTGTCTGGTAAGCCACCTACATTATGGTGTGATTTAATAACTTTGGTTTTGTTTGATTTTGTGCCTGCTGATTCAATAACATCTGGGTAAATTGTGCCTTGGGCTAAAAATTGAATGTTATTAAGTTTTTTAGCTTCTTCTTCAAATACTTCAATAAATGTATGACCAATAATTTTTCGTTTTGCTTCAGGTTTGTCTTCATTTGATAGTGCATTGTAGAATTTTTCCTGAGCGTTGACACGTATAACTTTCACATTCATATTTTTTGCAAAGTTTTGCATTACCTTATTGCCTTCATTGAGACGTAAAAGACCATTATCAACAAATACACAAGTAAGTTGTTTGCCTACTGCTTGTTGTAAAAGTACGGCAACTACTGAGGAATCTACACCACCAGATAAACCTAATAAAACATTGGCACTACCAATCTGGTTTTTAAGATCCTTTACTAATTTAGTGATGATATTATCTGTTGTCCAATTTTTTTTACATTGACAAATATCATTTACAAAACGCTCTAAAATGTGTTTTCCTTGTTTAGTATGAGTAACTTCTGGATGAAATTGTAAGCCATAATAATGTTTGTTTATATCGGCAAATCCTGCTATATTACAGTTATCTGTAGAAGCGATTAGTTTAAATCCATCTGGTAATCGTTTTACCTCAATTCCGTGACTCATCCACACATCTAATAAATCGTTACCTCCATCATTAATGCCATTTAGTAGTGGCGAGTAGTTACAAGAACGAACCTTGGCAAAACCATATTCATGTTTGTTAGCTGAAGTAGCATGCCCACCAAGTTGTATCGCCATAGTTTGCATACCATAACAAATACCTAGTATTGGTATGTTGAGATCAAATATAATATTTGGAGCTCTAGCAGAATTATCAAATGTTACTGTGTCAGGACCTCCTGAAAGAATTACACCTTTAGGATTGAACTTTTTAATAAAGTCACTATTTATATCATAGCGATATAATTCACAATAAACGCCAATTTCACGTACACGACGGGCAATAAGTTGAGTATATTGAGAACCAAAATCAAGAATAAGAATTTTATTAAGGTGAACATTGTTCATCGTGATATCAAAGTTAAATAATTCTATTATTAAGAAGACTATTTTAATGAAAATCTTAACCCTTTATATTGTTAAAACTATGGCTTTTTATACATTAGTTGTAATGTTAGTTTGGATAGGTGTTTATGCATTTTTTAATTTTCTTGAGGAAGTTAAATTTATAGGACAATATAATTACACCGTATTTGAAGCAACAAAATATGTGATTTTGAATATTCCTGCGGTTATGTATTCGCATTCATCAGTTATTATTTTATTAGGATCACTTTTGGCGTTGACTAATTTAGCATCTACTTCTCAGTTGGTTATTATTAGAAGTTCTGGCGTATCAATTATGCAAATTTCAAATATTGTTGTTTGGGTTGCGTTAATGTTTATTGCAATTTTTATCCTTATAGGTGAACTAGTTGCACCAATAACCACTGAATATGCAGAGTGTTTGCGTTCTAAAGTACTAGAACAAGATATGACATGTAGAAATCAACAAGAGTTTTGGCTGAAAGACAATGGGCTTTTTATCCATGTTAAGAAAAATTTTGATGCTAAATCATTTCAAGATGTTATTTTTATTAAATTACGCGCACCGGGCGTGTTGGATTCTATTATATATTCTGATAATGTAATTTTTAATGGGAATAATTTAGAACTTAGCAAGCCTATTCATTACCAATTAACTAAGAATGGAGAATTGACAACATTTTCTCAAAATGATTTTGAGAAATATAGTGTTCAAATATCATTTACTCAAAAACTGATAAAAAATCTTAATAAAGATCCTCGAAAACTCTCTACTTGGCATCTTTATAAGCAAATTAGTTTTTTGATAAATAATAATCTTGTAGCTGATATTGCTGAAATAGAAATATATAAACGTTTTATGAAGCCTGTTACTTTGGTTGCGATGATATTATTTTCAATGCTATTTGTTTTTGGGTCACTTCGTGATGCGTCACTTGGTAAAAAAATTTTTTTAGGTCTAATGATGAGTTTATTTTTTGAGTTAGCTTCACGTATTATTGGTGTATTGTCACTTATGTTTAATTATAATCATTTTCTAAGTGCCTCAATACCAACATTAATGGTATTGGTTATTGTATTGGTGTTGTTAAAAAGAAAATCAGCTAATTAGTATAGTAAAGGCATTATTGTAACTTTTACAATCATAATAAAAATCCCAATATATTCCAAATATTGTTGCCAAATGATGATTATATAACCATGTAATTTATGATATTTATTATTTGATATTGTATGGATTAAAATATCATAGGTGATAGAATTTATACGCAAAAAATTAACAGTTATTAATGTGTGTATTATATGAATTGGAGATATAATAAAACCATGATTGAAACAGGATTACAACAAGAAATTAATTATGTTATGACACAAGCTCGTAATAATCGTTTGGAATTTGTGACGGTTGAACATTTACTTTTAGCGTTACTTAATATTGATGAGATAGTTACTTTATTAAATAATAAAAGGGTTGATATTGATGAATTCCGTGATGAATTAGAAGGTTATATTGATTCACATACGCCACTTATTGCGCTTGATTCTAATGTTGATATTGTTCTAACAGTGGGTTTTCAGCGTGTTTTACAACGTAGTATCTATCAAGCACAATCTGCGCAAAAAAATACGGTATATGCAATGAATATACTTGTGAGTATTTTTTCTGAAAAGGATTCACATTCGGTTTATTTATTAAAACTTAATAATATTTCACGTTTAGATGCTATGGAAGATATTTTAAATAGGGCTACAGAATCTACAAGTGAGCCAAGAGTAGAATTAGATAAGGAAAATATCAAACAATCATCATTGGAAACTTATACAACAAATCTATGTGAAAAGGCTAAGTCTGGACAAATAGACCCTCTTCTTGGTAGGGAAGAAGAAATTATTCGCACAGTGCAAGTATTATCTAGACGTCGTAAAAATAATTTATTATTTGTAGGTCTTTCTGGTGTTGGTAAAACGGCTATTGCACAAGGTATTGCTTTAAAAATTGTTGAAGGTAAAGTACCAGATATTTTAAAGAAAGTTAGTATTTATTCATTAGATATTGGTGTGCTTATTGCAGGTACAAAATATCGAGGTGATTTTGAAAAACGCCTTAAAGCAGTATTAAGCGATTTAGAAAAAATACCGAAAGCTGTTTTGTTTATTGATGAAATTCATACCTTAATTGGTGCAGGTAGTGTTTCTGGTGGGTCATTAGACGCTTCTAATTTGTTAAAGCCTGCATTGGCTGATGGTACACTTAGGTGTATGGGCTCAACTACTTATGAAGAATATCGAAAAATATTTGAGAAAGATCATGCATTATCACGTCGTTTTCAAAAAATTGATATTGATGAGCCATCTGTAGCAGATACTATTAAAATTTTACAAGGTCTTAAAAAATACTACCAAAATTACCATAAAGTTAAATATTCAGCGGCAGCGTTAAGATCTGCTGTTGAATTATCTCATCGTTATATAAATAATCGTTGTTTGCCAGATAAAGCAATTGATGTAATTGATGAAGTTGGTGCTTACCAACAAATTCAACCTAAATCAAAACGTAAGATTAATATTGGTGTGAGCGATATTGAAAATATTATTTCTAAATTAGCACGTATTCCGTCTAATAAAGTGACCAATGATGATAAATATTTATTAAAAAACCTAGAATCAGAGCTTAAATTGGGTGTGTTTGGACAAGATCGTGCATTGGGTAGTTTGTCTACGGCTATTAAGTTGTCACGTTCGGGCTTGGCACAAGTTGATAAACCAATAGGATCTTTTCTTTTTGCAGGACCAACTGGTGTTGGTAAAACAGAAATTTGCAAGCAATTAGCTCGAATTATGGGTATTAAGTTGTTACGTTTTGATATGAGCGAATATGGAGAACGTCACTCAGTTTCTAAATTCATTGGTTCACCACCAGGTTATGTAGGTTATGATAAAGGTGGTTTGTTAACTGAAGTGGTTAATGCTAACCCGCATGCGGTGTTATTACTTGATGAGATTGAAAAAGCTCATGCAGATATTTTTAATCTACTATTACAAGTTATGGATAATAGTAAGATGACTGATGCCAGTGGTCGAGAGGTTGATTTTAGAAATGTAATTTTAGTGATGACATCAAATGCTGGTGTACAAAGTATTCAGCGTGCATCAATAGGTTTTAGTGAACAAGACCGCTCGTTAGATTATGAAACTGAATTGAAAAAATTATTTACACCAGAATTTAGAAACCGTTTATCAGAAGTTATTTATTTTAATACTCTTAATGAAGAAACTATTGTTTATGTAGTGAATAAGTTTTTATTTGAACTAAAGAAAGCATTAGAAAATAAACAGGTTTCTTTAACTGTATCTGATATTGCTAGAGCATGGTTTGCAAAACATGGTTATGATGCTAAGATGGGTGCACGACCTATGGCACGTTTGGTTGAACAAGAAATTCGTAAGCCATTAGCAGATGAATTATTATTTGGTAAATTAACTAATGGGGGCTTGGTAAAGGTTGACGTTAAAAAAGATAGAATTATCCTTGCGATACAGTCGTGATACAATATTTTACTAATTAAATATGAAGATTTTAGTTAGTAATGATGATGGTTATCAAGCTCAAGGAATTATAGAACTTTCCCAATCTTTAGCACAAGAACACGAAGTTATTATAGTTGCACCTAGTGAAAATAAATCAGCTACTAGTAGTTCTCTTACACTTGATAAGCCTTTGAGACCAGTTAAGATATCAAATAATGTTTATTGTATTGATGCAACACCAAGTGATTGTGTACATTTAGCTCTGTGTGGTTTCCTAAATGAAGAGATTGATTTAGTAGTGACAGGTATTAACTTTGGTGCTAATTTGGGTGATGATGTGATTTATTCAGGCACTGTTGCTGGAGCGATAGAGGGACGATTTTTAGGTTTACCATCAGTATCGATATCATTAGCAAGTTGGAGAGGTCAGCATTTTAAGACAGCAGGTATTGTAATCAGACAATTAATTAATCAGATATCTCATGCTCATTTGTCATACGATACTGTACTAAATATTAATGTTCCAGATGTGATTTTTAGTGATATTAAAGGGTTTCAAACAACACGTTTAGGAAAACGTCATATGTCAGAGCAAAGTGTTATCGATAAAAATGATTCATCACTTTATTGGATCGGTGAGAATGGTAAAGAAGATGATAATGGTGTAGGGACAGACTTTCATGCCATTACTAATCATTACGTATCAATTACACCTTTACAAATTGATTTAACTAAATATAACGAGATTAATACTGTATCAACATGGCTAAATCAAATAATTACAACTTGATTTGATTAATCTTATTATTGTTCTTGTTATTATCAATATTAGTGAAAATGTTTTATTTTGTAGGTTTATAAAAGTTTCATATTCAGTTTTGAATTTATAGTCTATAATTATTTTGAATGTTGTTTAATCTATTATTAAATTTTCAAAGAAAATACCGTAAAGCGGGTTATAGTTGGAATGTAATTTAATTTATTTTTAATTGCACTAAACAGTAAAAACCAAATTATTTTACAAGCTTGGATAAGTACTATTATTAGATATCATTTTTGATAAATATTTAGTTTTTTAGCATAAATTATAGATACTTTTTGACAAAGAGTTATTTATAGTCTTAATAAGATAGTTTATATTTTTTAAATTAGTTGTTATTTATATGGAATTTTTATACATTATCAGTGTATATTTATGCAAGTTTATGTGTTGTATAGAAAATTTAGTTAGATATTTATAGTTATATTAGTTCAACACTAAAATTTTTCTGGTTTATTGTAAAACTATTAAGAAGTAGCAAGATATTCATCAAAATTATTTATTGCAGTGTATATTTTTATATTTCAATGTGTAGTTAACAAGTAACCTATCATTATCTTTCCTTGAAATTCCATTAATTATTGTAAACCTTTAATTAAATTGTCTTGTTTTTAGTATAAGGTATTAACCTTTCCAAGCATTATGCAGACCGATTGTTTTATTAAAAATTAGTTTATTACTTGATTGGTTGTCTCTACAAAAATATCCTTCGCGTTCAAACTGATAAGCTAATTCAGGCTTACTATTAGCCATACTAGGCTCTACCATACCATGATTGGTGATTAGTGATTGTTTGTTAAGTAATTGTTCAAAGTTATTATTTTTTCCAAGTTTTTTAAGTATGAATAATCGATCATATAGTCTAAATTCTGCTTTAAGTGCCTTACTGGCTTCAACAAAGTGAATTACTCCTTTAATTTTACGACCATCTTTAGGGTTTTTCCCTAATGTATCAGAATCGTATGTTGCGTATACAGTGGTAATATTACCGCTAAGATCAGTATCAAAAGTAGTAGCATTGATGACATAAGCAGATCGCAGACGTACTTCTTTATTGATTGCTAGTCGTCTAAATTTTTTATTGGGAACTATTTCTTTAAAGTCTGCTTTATCAATGTATAACTCACGAGAAAAGAATATATTACGTTTTCCCATTGTTTTATTTTGAGGGTGGATAGGGGCTTGTAGGGTTTCAAGTTTGCCTTCTGGATAATTTTCAATAATAACACGTATTGGATCAATAACACCCATGGTACGAGGTGCTACAATATTAAGGTTATCACGTATAGCAACTTCTAAAATTTTCATATCTGTAATATTATCAACTTTGGAAATACCAACTCTATTTGTGAACTCACGAATTGCAACTTTAGTATAACCTCGACGACGAAGTCCTGAAATAGTTGGCATGCGTGGATCATCCCAACCAGATACTAGTTTATTTTCTACTAAAATTTGTAATTTACGTTTTGACATAACCGTATATTCTAAATTTAGCCGTGAAAATTCATATTGATGTGGACGATTAGGTTTATTAAAATCATCTAAGTTTTCTAGTATCCAATCATATAAGCGACGATTATCTTGGAATTCTAATGTGCATAAAGAGTGAGTTACCCCTTCAATTGCATCACTAATGCAATGTGCAAAATCATACATAGGGTAAATATACCATTGATTTTTAGTTTGGTGATGTTTGTCAAAGCGAATACGGTATAGGGTTGGATCACGCATACACATAAATGAGCTTCTCATATCAATTTTGCCTCGTAATACACATTCACCTTCTAAAAATTTACCTGCTTTCATTTTTGCAAGTAATTCTAGGTTTTTTTCAATTGATGTATTTCTATATGGACTATCTTTTCCAACCTTTTTTAAGGTACCTCTATAAGTACGAATTTCATCTGAATCTAAAAAGCAAACATAAGCTAAATTTTTATTAATAAGCTCAGTAGCATATTCATAAAACTGTTTAAAATAATGAGAACTATACTTAATATTACCATCCCATAAAAATCCCAGCCATTTAATATCTTCTTTGATAGCATCTATAAATTTAATATCTTCTTTGGTTGGATTGGTATCATCGAATCGTAAATTACACCGTCCTTTATAATCTTTTGCTAAACCAAAATTCAAGAAAATTGATTTAGCATGTCCAATATGTAAATAACCATTAGGTTCAGGTGGAAAGCGTGTTTGAATAGAAGTATGTAATTTTTGTTCTAAATCAATATCAATTTGGTTTCTGATAAAGTTTGTGTAAGTGTTATTTTTATTCATAAGTATTAAATTTACCTTATTAGATTATCAATTATTTATGTGAATACTTTTAATATAGTGCTTTTATTTAGAATTAGAATATCTAATCTTTAAGATATTAAAGGATTTTATTTTATTATTAACCCTTAATAGGCATTTATTTTGTTTTTAGGTAAAGAAAATTAATTTAAGTAATTTAAATTATTTTAACGAATCTGTATGATTAATTTTAATTTTGTTATTTTACCTATCATAGGTTCTAGTAAAAAGTTTTAATTATCCCATCTTTCTAGCATAATTTTATATATAAGATATAATAAAATAGATTGAATTATTTATAGGGATATTCTTATAATCTTAATTACAATGATATTAATCATTTATAAGAATAGATACAACTTTGTATTGACCTTGATGAGTTTTATATTAGTATTTAATGTAATGACCTAATGTATTATTAGGTCTTATTGTATTAAGTATATTAGTTTATCTTGAGAGTGTTAAATATCTAGTTAATAATAACAGATATAAAATTCTTATCTTGGTAGTAATGTCAACTTGTGTATTACTTTTATTGACTTATTATAACTTGACAAATAGATTTTTTGTTAAATTTATAAGAAATAACTATTGCTAGTAAAGAATAGAGAGCAATAAATAAGTTTTGATAATCATTACGGATAGGAAACAGAATATATAATTTTAAGTACTTTTTTAATAATTAGTTATATTAATTTTAGTGTTCTATTAAAAACTTTTTATATTTTTTTATCCATATATTTACTAAGGGTTATAAAATAATAGTTTTATTCCAGTAGAAGCTACTTTATTATACAAAAAATATCTTTTTTATAACAAATATTTATTTCATAGTATAAAGTTTTTATTAGTCGTGTTTTGATACCTTATTTGTATGATTACAAATGCTGGGAAGTGTTGATAAATAATGATATGTTACTTGAAATGTATGTCATATTGAATTAAGTTCATTAATAATAGGAGATTATGCTGTTAGGTGTGTAGAGTATTATAGTAAAAGCTTTTTGGAGGCTAAATCTATCAAGTATAATATCAATTATGTATTTCCGCATCCCCCTAGAGGTGAATTTTTAGACCTTTTGTTTTATTGTGAAAAATCTATTAACCATTAATTATATCAATATATTTCTTAGTAGTAAAATTAAGGTAAAACTTTTCATTTAATGGGTGTGAAAATATTAATGGGTTATTATTGGCTTGTTGCATTAATTGAGCTAATTTTTCAATATCGTTGATTGGTACAAGATTATCTCTAGGTAATATTTCTGATGGTCCTGACGGACAATCTGTACTTATTACCGGTGTTTTTAATGCTAACGCTTCTGTTATAACCATGCCAAATCCCTCAAAATCTGATGATAACACCATTAATCGAGCATATTTGATAAATGGATAAGGGTTAGGTTGAAATCCAGCAAAAATTACTTTTTCATTTAAATTTAAGTTATTAACTAATTTTTTGTATTTTTCTTTTAAATGACCTTTTCCTATCAGGATAAGTGGATTTTCTATACCACTTTGGTGGTAAGCTTTAATTAAAATATCATGTCTTTTTTGCTTTTTAAATTTACCTACATGAACTAAATAATCATGATATTTCGGTTTAAATTCAATAGATTCCTGATTGACAAAATCAACATCAATAGGATTATATATGTAATATGATGGAAATCGACTATTAAAGAATCGGTCAAAGTCAGTTTTGACGCCTTGGGAAACGCAAATAACTGGTTTTTTAGTATATATACTTCTCATTTCAGCAAAATTATTATTTTGCTTGCTTATCATGTTATGAATAATTAAATAAGTATTAAGCTTACTGTAACATAGCATTCTGTCAGATGGAAGTAAATTAGATAGAACAAAATTTGGATTGTCACATCTATTAACGATAAACTTATCTAAAATTGGTGCTAAAAATATACCTCTGATAATTTTTGGTATCCAACGATAATATTTTTTAAAATAATGTATTTTTAATTGTCTACTTGATTTAAGTTCAATTGACTTTTTGAGTGTTAATACGATATTGACAGTATATCCCTGCTGAATAAAGCCTTCT
Source organism: Candidatus Vesicomyidisocius sp. Pext_18_S21 (assembly GCA_021730165.1). Classification (GTDB taxonomy): domain Bacteria; phylum Pseudomonadota; class Gammaproteobacteria; order PS1; family Pseudothioglobaceae; genus Ruthia; species Ruthia endoextente. The sequence goes on along the minus strand of CP072535.1, from coordinate 851,588 downwards.
GCTAAAGTCAATACCACCCTTTCCGCTCCATTTCCTTGTAAAGTTGGGATAACAATAGCTATATTATTTTTTTTCATTAAAAGTAAGTCTTATTTAAAATCTTTATTATTTAATTTAATATAACGTTTTTTTGCTTTAAAGATGAAACTTAATTGACGTAGCCCTAATTTTACTTGTACAGTTATTCTTTTTATTTTAAAAATAAAGAGGTGGTTATTATTATTTTCATACCTTATGAATGATTGACTAATTGCTGGATTGTATTGTTTAATATCGTATTTTTTGCAAAACATAACTTGTACTGCACAAGCTGGTTCTATTTGATAAGATTGCAATTCTAGACAATTATGTAAATGTGCATCTGCTAGGGCAATGCCATTTTTTTGCTGCTGCTGCAATAATTTTTTTGCACCATTTGGGTATAATACATAGGCTGCAGCTCCTGCTTTATCTTGATATAAGTAAAATAATTGATGATGGCCAATTGGCTGAGATTTTTTTGCTACATATTTTTTTCTATTAAAAACTTCTAAATTAACCATATCGAAATTGGTATACTTTTCTAATTTTGCTAGTATGTTAGGGGTGTATTTTGATAGTAAAATATCATCTTCTAAAATTAAAGCCATTCTATTTTTTTTAATAATTTTTGACCATAGTGTTTGATGTGAAAAATAACAAGCTACCTCAGTTTTTTGCATGGGTCTCTGCCAGTCATAATGGTGTTTTTGATAGGTTTTATTAGTAATATCGCTTATGGTAGTGGCATTAATTATTTGATAATCTAGTTTTAATTTAGATAATTGTTGTTCTTGAAATTGACGACGTTTAATAGCATTTGATAGATTAATAACAAAGATATCCATTTACCACCATCCAGTCTTATCTCGAGTGTGCCTATCTTTTGCACGTTTATAAATAGTATCAAACTTTTGCAATCGTTTAAATACCTCTAATAGTATCTCGCCTGCAACATTTATTTTTGCTGCTTTATCAATTCGCCATCGCATATTTCTAATTGTGTCAGAAGTGCCAAATTTAAACGTTGAAATACCATCAAAAAGCATTATTCTTTCTTCATTGTTTAGTCTATCAGTTTTTTCTTTATCGTCTTTATTATTTTGCGAATTAATAATAAAACGTTCACTTTCTTGTATTTCGATAGTGATTAACAAGCATGAGCATGCTACAGATAAACCTATAATTGCATCATTATTAGAGCAATCTGCAAAAGTATTAATTGCAGAAAGCAGCCAACGTGTGTTTAAACTTTTGAGCAAGAATTTTGTTTCTTCATGCCAAAGATTTTCAAAAATAGTAAAATGTTTTTTTGTTTCAAATTCCCTTCTAATTAGGATAATAAGTTTTGCATGAGTGTAACAAAGTTCACTTTGTCCAGAGAATTCATTTTTTAAAGCATTGGAATGCTTTTCAATATTCTTAGGACTACCATACGTATATATTATTCCATCATTGACAATAAATTGTTTTTTTTGGTGTTTGAAGTTAATATTAATATTTTTGGATAAATGGTTTGCACCAAGTCGTCTTTGATGACGACTTAGTGAAAACCATTTCTCGAATTTACTTTTATCTCTGCGTCCCATTGTTATTTTTTGACTGAGATTGTTGAGAACTATCTACTCCAAAATTTTGGCAAGAGATATAGTCTTGATTTAGGTCCCAAGTCTGTATATTATGAAGCAAAAATATTTGTTTTCTATTTAGAAAGGTTTGAGTAGAGAGTTTTTCATAGATTGAGTAGATATTTTCTAGTGCCGATATTTGATAATGAATAAACATAATATTATTAACACCTTTTCTTTCTTTTTTTATCATATCTATCTTCCAAACATTTCAATCACAATATTTTTTCTAAATTTATACATATAGTTTCAATTATATTTTTATAAGTTACTACGTATTTTAATATCATTTTCTAATACAATACATGTCTTGGAATTATGGTTTAATACTATTTTCCAAGTGTTATATAAATTAAGAATATAGTCAATTTCTTTTATAGATAGAGGTATATAATAAGCTTGTGAGTGTTTTTAATTGTTGTTGGTAAGACTGTAATCTTTTAGGTTGAAATTGATGATTATCTATTATCTTCATTTGTATGAATGGAGTTTCTAATTTAGATAACTGTTTATCTATATAAAGCAACATATTAGAGGTTTTTATTTAATGCGATAATATAAATATGAGTTCTTTAGCATTTATTAAACTCTCCAGTATTTCTCAATCCAAGGTGATGGCTGGATGTGTCGATACCATTTTTTACTGCATCCAATAATTGCCTCATGTGGATTAGGTAATCCATGGAATAAAATAACTTTAGCATTCTTAGGTATAAATGGTGCTTGAAACCAAGATTTTATCCAAGAAGGGCAACAACGATACTTAAAGCTTGGTACCCACTCATCTGGCCAATATTTTAACTTATCTTGTTTGTGAAGTTCTCGTGATAAGTATGCTTGTTCATGGCGAACTTCACTTTTTACTAGTTCAAAATTTTTTTCAAAATAACTTAAAATTTTTGAGTATTTTCCAATTTCAAATCTAAATATTGATGAATTACCTTCTATTTTTTTTGGTTTTTTCTTATCGTGGGCAATTAGGAAATCACCAGGAAAAGTGAAAAATTCATCTAAATTTCCCACTACGACTATGTCTAAATCTAGAAATAAAGTAGAACCAGATAAATCGCCAAAGTTATTTTTAAATATAGTTAATTTTCTCCAACCTCTTTCTAGTAATCCAAGCGGTAAATCTAATTTTGGTAAATCCTGTATTTCTACCTCGCTCCGTATACCTGTATTATTTTCAGTGAAACATATAAACCGAAATGGTATAGAAAGATGACGAGAGACCATACCAAATAGTCTATTAACGTATTTAACTGGGAACTTATCACCCCACTTTATGCATATAATGTTAACTTTATTCATTTTTATCTAATTATTTTTTTCATAATGCTAAATTAATAGCAGAATATTTTATATCAATAAAGACTATATATAGTATATTACTAAGAGCTATTTAATATATTATTACGATAATTGTAGCTAATTGTGTATTAGTATTTAAATACTATGTTTTTTGCATCTAAAAATCATTAAGTGATGATAGTTAGCATTACACTCTTTAGTGTAGAAGATTGCGTATCAAGTTGTAAAATTTATGGAAGGTTTTAAAGCTAAACTATATAGTCATATTTAGAATCTTGACATGTTATATATTTTAAGTAAATATATTTGTTTAGATAAACAAATATTAATTAAATTACTTAGTGATTCACTTATAAATTACTTAGTGATTCACTTAGTTATATATTGATGAAGTAACAATGATATTTGTTCTTATATATAATATGGATTTATGATTAACATAAATATAATGTTAGCACAAAAGATTGAAATAATAATATCATTTTAGGAAAATTTTTTGATTGAAAATTAAATTGATACTTATATTAGCATAAACCTATATAGTCATCACATTTGGCTTAGAAAATCTAATTATTATGAATATACTTGATTCTTTATTATTAGTTTAAATAATAATAAAGAGGTAAAATATTTTTTATTATTGATTAGTAGTTTAAGGTGAAATCTTAATAAAATACTTAGAAAGTGAGTATTATCTATTCTAAGGATATGTCAAATTTTACATAATACCTTGTTGTTTAGCAAAATAGTTTGTTGCTTTAACGTATCCTTGAATGCTACCACAATCGAAACGTTTTCCTTTAAATTTATAGGCAATAACGTAACCTTGTTTTGATTGGGTAAGTAGTGCATCGGTAATTTGAATTTCACCACTTTTATCTGGTTTAGTTTGTTTAAGAATATTAAAAATATCTGGCGTTAAGATATAACGACCTATAATAGCCATGTTAGTTGGTGCATTTTTTGGTGTTGGTTTTTCAATCATATTAGTAACTCGATATGTATCATTAGTATTATCAATCAAGTCACCAACAATCACACCATACTTATGTATTTGATTCATAGGTACTTCTTCGATAGCTACTATCGAACATTGATATTTTTTGTATATTTTAATCATTTGGTATAGTACACTATTACCTTTTTCTGATGTGCATAAGTCATCGGCTAGATGGACAGCAAAAGGCTCATTACCAATTAGTGGTTTGCCAGTGAGAATTGCATACCCTAATCCTAACATTTGTTTTTGTCTAATATAAGTGAATGTGGCATAGTTGCAAATGGCGTTGATTTCTTTTAGAAGTTCCTCTTTTTGTGTTCCCTTAATTTGCAACTCTAATTCCAAAGCTTGATCAAAATGGTCTTCGATAGCTCGTTTATTTTTGTTAGTTACGATGGCCATATTGGTTAAATTAGCACTAAGTGCTTCTTCTACAGCGTATTGTAATAACGGTTTAGTTAAAATAGGAAACATTTCTTTGGGTACTGCTTTTGTGGCGGGTAAAAATCTAGTACCTAATCCTGCTGCAGGGAAAAGACATTTTTTAATCATAATTGTTGTTGTAATTTCTTAATGAGAATATTTTTTCCAAATTCTACACCTGGTTGATTATAAGTATTAATATTGAGCAAGCTTCCAACAAGTGATGTAAGTAACTCATAGTAATAAATCAGTTGACCGATACTAAATTCATCTTGTTTTTGCAAGGTAATTTCATCAAGAGGGATCCTTGTGTGTTTTTTTAAAGATTCTATAATAGCGTCAGCTTGCATATTAATCAAGGTCGAAAATTTAACTTGATTAATTAGGTTAAATGTTTCTAATTTTTCTAAGGTAATATTAGGTATTTTTTGGTTATTCTCAAAGGTTTTAAGTTTAATAAATGTGACACTTTTATCTCGTATTCCTTCGTATAATAATTGTAAAAATGAGTGTTGGTCTTTAGGTCCAGTTAGCCCAATAGGTGTTAATCCAACATGAAAGACTGAATTTTTTTGTTTTTTACCTAAACTTTCTCCCCATAATTGTGCATACCAATCATTAAAATATTTAAGAGAATCGGTATAAGAGAACAGAGCATTAATATTGTAATTTGAAGCATTGTTAGCATAAAAGGTTGCCTTTTTGAGTAATAAGTTTTGCATATAGCCTTGATTAAAAAAACTATCTTTAATTTTTGCAGCACCTTTTAGTAGGCAATCAATTTTTGTACCTGTTAATGCTAATGGGATGATACCTGCACTGCTTAGGAGTGAAAATCTACCACCAATATTTTGTTGAATATTAATAATTAAACCGTTAACTTTTCGAGCATGTTTTGCTAGTAGTGAGCTCTTACCTGTGATAAATGTAAAGGGAAAGTGTGAAAGTTGAATGGTTTTTGTTATTGCAAGGATATGTTTATAGATTGCGATTGTTTCAATAGTTGATCCTGATTTAGAGATAACAATAAAATGTGTTGAACCGATGTTTAAACTATTACAAATATTGGCAATAGTAATAGGGTCTGTACTATCCATAAAATGTAAATTTCGTTTTAATTGTCTAATAGGTCTGATAAAATGGTAAACTGCTTTAGCACCTAAACTTGATCCACCAATACCAATAACAACAACATCACTAATACTATTTAAATTTTGTCTCTTGTTTAATTGTTTCAAATAATGATTAATATAAGTGGTATCTTGATTGGGTAAGTTGTAATAACCAATCTTTTTTTTCTCATTAACAATTCGATCTAAAAGAGATGGATCAAAATCAGAATCAAAGTCTAGTATATTAATCATAATATTTCCTTATTCTACAGTTACTGATTTAGCTAAGTTGCGAGGTTTGTCAACATTAGTGCCTTTAAGTAATGCAACGTGATAACTTAGTAATTGTAAGGGAATGGTAAAAATAATGGGTGCTGTAATTCTACCAAGATTGTGCGTGATTGACATGACAGTCATATTTTGCATTGGAGTTACATTGGACATTTCATCCTCAAAAACAATCATCTGTGAACCGCGAGATTTAACCTCTTGTAGGTTTGATTTGAGTTTGTCTAATAACTGATCATTAGGTGCAATTGCAATAACGGGTGTGTCTTGATCAATGAGAGCAATAGGTCCATGCTTAAGCTCACCCGCTGGAAAAGCTTCTGAATGAATATAGCTAATTTCTTTAAGTTTGAGAGCACCTTCCATGGCAATAGCATGCATTGTTCCTCTTCCTAAGAAAATGGCATTAAATTTATTTTTAAAAGATTGTGCAAGTTCAATAATTTGATCTTCTTGTTCAAGTGTTTTTTTTATCAAACCTGGTAAACGATTTAGACCATCTACAATAGCAGTTTCTTGTTTTTTATCCACTTGTTTATGGCATTTTCCAATGGCGACTGATAATAATGCTAAAGATACTAATTGTGTGGTGAAAGCTTTGGTAGATGCTACACTAATCTCAGGTCCAGCATGGGTTAATAAGGTAATTTCAGATTCTCGTGTTAAGAAAGATTCTGCGCAATTGCAAATGGTTAATGTGTGAATATTATTGTGATGCTTTTTAATAGATTTTAGTGCTTCTATTGTATCAGTAGTTTCTCCACTTTGAGAAATTGTAACTAATAAGGTGTTGCTAAGTACAATCGGATTACGATAGCGATACTCACTAGCCACTTCAATATTGGTTGGAACTTTTGCAATGTCTTCGAGCCAGTATTTGGCTACTAATCCTGCATTATAACTAGTACCACAAGCAATAATTTGAATGTGTTTTATATTTGTGAAAATAGTTTCAGCATGATGACCAAAGGCAGAAAGTAACACAGTATCTTTGGTAATTCGTGATTCTAGTGTGTCATGAATTGCTTGAGGTTGTTCAAAAATCTCTTTTTGCATGTAATGTTTATAATCACCTAGATCAATTTGTTTACTGTTCAGATTTGAAATTTTAATAACTCTATTAACTTGTTCATTGTCTTGGTTATAAATAGTAATTGAATTAAGTGTAATATCGGCGATATCTCCCTCTTCTAAAAAAATAAATTTTTTAGTAATACCTAATAAAGCTACCTGATCTGAGGTGATAAAATTACCTTTATCGCTAATACCTATAATAATTGGAGAACCATTTCTAGCAATAACTATATGTCCTGGGTATGATGGTGATATCACTCCTAAACTATAAGTTCCTTCAAAAGTTTTAATGGATTTTTGAGTTGCTTGAAGTAAATTTTTTGATGTTTTCATGGCTTGATGGATACCGTGAACAATTACCTCAGTATCAGTATCTGAAGTAAAAGCATAGCCTTGTGCTTTTTGTTCTTGCTTTAGTTTAAGAAAGTTTTCGATAATGCCGTTATGTACCACACTAACAGTATTAAAACAAATATGGGGGTGCGCATTTTGCGTTGATGGTTCACCATGAGTTGCCCAGCGAGTATGTGCAATACCAACATTACCTTGTATTTTTGAATTTTGTTTTTGAATATTAGTTTTAAGGTTAATCACTTTTCCCACTGCGCGTACACGACTCAATTTGTTACTATTTGACAAGACTACAATACCTGCTGAATCATATCCACGATACTCTAAGTATTTTAATCCATTAAGTAAAATTGGGGTGATATTGTATTTACAGATGCCTCCAACAATTCCGCACATAGTATTTGTATTAAGTAATTATATTGAGATTATAGCTAATTACGCTTGCAAAATAGATAGATTATAATAAACAACTTATGGTTATCGACTTACACAATCATTCGTATTATTCAGATGGGGTTTTATCGCCTACTGAAGTGGTTCGTTTAGCTAACAAACAAAACTGTGATATGGTTGCATTAACAGACCATGATACGATTGATGGACTTGCTGAAGCTAGTTTTGAGGCGAATAAATTAAATTTACGATTTGTATTTGGTACTGAAATATCAGCCATATGGAATAACATGACAATTCACATTCTTGGGTTGAAGATTAATCCAAATAATAAAATATTACAGACTGGGCTTAAAAAGCATCAACAGCTTCGAGAGGTTCGTGGTGAAAAAATAGCACTTAGTTTGGAAGGAATTGGCATTATTGGTGCTATGGAAAAAACTAAAGCCCTTACTAAAACAGGGATAATTACTCGTACACATTTTGCTCAAATGCTAATTCAAGAGGGTATTTGTAAAAATATAAAATCAGTATTCAAGAATTTTTTAACTGGTAATAATCCAGGCAGTGTAAACGTTCAGTGGGCACAATTTGATGAGGTAATTGGATGGATACGTAGTGCAGGTGGCATGGCAGTGTTAGCACATCCTTTCTGTTATAGAATAACACATACTCAAATTAAAGATATGATGTGTGATTTAGCTATTAATGGTTGTACTGGGATTGAGGTGGTAACGGCCATGAGTAGTCTTGATGAAATTATACTTGTTAGTCAATGGTCAAGTGAGTTAGGTTTATTAGAGTCAAGCGGTTCTGATTATCACGGCTGGCTAAACCAAAGAGTACAAATGGGTTGTTTACAAGATTTACCTAATTATAAGCAAGCAATATGGAAAGATTGGACATGGTAAAATTATTAGAAATTCACCTAAAAAACCCTCAAACACGTTTGCTTGAACAAGTAGCTGATGAGTTACATCGTGGCGCTATTATTGTCTATCCTACAGATTCTGGTTATGCATTGGGAACAACATTGGGTAATAAAAATGGATTAGAGCGTATTCGTTGTATTCGTAATCTTTCAAAACAGCACCACCTTACCTTAATGATGCGTGATTTAGCACATATTGGTGAATATGCTAAATTAGATAATATTTCTTTTAGATTACTTAAGAGAATCCTTCCAGGTGCGTACACATTTATTTTACAAGGTACACGTGACGTGCCTAATCGATTGTTACATGCTAAGAAAAAAACCATTGGTCTTAGGGTATCTAATCATGGTATTGTTCAAGCTTTATTGGATGTATTAAATGAACCAATAATAAGCACATCATTAATCATTAAAGATTGTGAGTTCTTTGATATTGATGATGTATATGATGTATTAGAAAAGCATGTAGATGTGATTATTGATGGGGGCTATTGTCCGTTAGAACCTACCACTGTGATTGATTTATCTTTGTCTAGTATTAACATTATTCGCCAAGGAGCAGGAGACATTTCCCTTATTATATAGGCACTTACGGCGTATAATATATAGTTTTTATTAAGCACTTTTAGCAAAATGAAAACCGCACAAATTAGACAAAAATTCTTAGACTATTTTGAATCAAAAGGTCATATAATTGAGTCTAGTGCATCGCTTATTCCTCATAATGACAAAACTTTATTATTTGTTAATGCAGGTATGGTGCCGTTTAAAGATGTGTTTAGTGGCATAGAGAAGCGTCCATATACTCGCGCTGTATCGGTTCAGCGTTGCGCTCGTGCTGGTGGTAAGCATAATGATCTTGAAAATGTTGGTTATACAGCACGCCACCATACTTTTTTCGAAATGTTGGGCAATTTTAGTTTTGGTGATTATTTTAAACGTGAAGCTATTCATTATGCCTGGGAATTTCTGACAAAAGAGTTAAATTTGCCTAAGAAAAATCTTTGGGTGAGTGTATTTGATCAGGATAATGAAGCAGAAGATATTTGGGTTAATGAAATCGGCTTTCCCAAGAATCGTATTTCTCGTTGTGGCGCTAAAGATAATTTTTGGCAAATGGGTGATACAGGTCCGTGCGGACCATCAAGTGAGATTTTTTATGATCATGGTGAGCATATTGCTGGTGGTCCACCAGGACACGCTAATGAAGATGGCGATCGATATATTGAAATTTGGAATTTAGTATTTACACAATTTGATAAACAAGAAGATGGTTATTTAAAGCCATTAGCTGTACCTTGTGTAGATACAGGTATGGGGTTGGAACGTTTAGTGGCTGTGTTACAGCATAAAAATAATAATTACGATACAGATGGGTTTCAAAACCTTGTCAAGGCTGTTGTAAATTTAACCCCTAAATTCAATAATATTAAAGATAACAACGCTTCAGTTCGAGTGATTACTGATCATATTCGTTCTGCTGCTTTTATGATTGTTGATGGTGTAATTCCCTCAAATGAGGGTAGAGGTTATGTACTTCGTCGTATTATTCGTCGTGGTATTCGCCATGGGCATAAGATGGGTATTGGTAAAGTATTTTTCTATCGTTTGGCTTCTATATTAGCGCTAGAATTTAAGGATGTTTATCCAGAATTAGAACAAGCTTTATCCAAGGTTGAAAAGGTGTTAAAGCGTGAAGAACAGCGTTTTTCGAAAACTTTAGAGCAAGGTATGAGTATCTTAGAAGAAGTAATCACTAATTTTAAAGGTACTGAAATTAATGGAAAAATAGTCTTTAAACTTTATGATACTTATGGCTTTCCAGTGGATTTAACATCAGATATTGCTCGTGAGCGTAACTTAACTATTGATATGTCAGGTTTTGAGGTTGAAATGACTAAACAAAGAGATCGTGCTAGACAAGCTAGCGATTTTAAAAAATCAGAAAAAGTTATTGATATTGCTGAGAGAACTGAGTTTTTAGGATATAAACAATTAAAAAATGTCTCTTTAATTCAGGCAATTATTAACAATAATGAATTGGTTGAAAAAATTGAAGCAGGTGACCATGGAATTGTTGTTTTAGCTCAGTCAAGTTTTTATGCTGAATCAGGTGGTCAGATTGGAGATAAGGGCGTACTATCTAATCTGCAGGTTGAGTTTAGAGTGGACCATACTAATAAACAAAAATCCGGCGCATTTGAGCATCATGGTGTTTTAAATAAGGGTGTGTTAAAAGTGAGTGATGCGGTACAAGCTAATGTTGATAAAAAATCTCGTAAATGCATTGCTAGAAACCATTCAGCAACACATTTATTACACGCTGCACTTCATATTGTTCTGGGTAAGACGGTAATGCAAAAAGGTTCTTTGGTTGGTAGTGAAAAACTACGTTTCGATTTCTCATATGATAAGGTAATTGTTAAATCAGACTTGGAAAGAATTGAAAACATAGTTAATCGTAAGATCTTAGGAAATACAAAAGTATATACTGATATTACTAATATTGAAGGTGCAAAAAAGAAAGGTGCGATGGCACTACTTGGAAAAAAATATGGTGATACTGTACGTGTTTTAACTATGGGTAAGAATGAATTTTCAGTGGAGTTGTGTGGTGGCACTCATGTAAACCAACTTGGTGATATTGGACTTTTTAGAATTATATCAGAAAGCAGTGTATCTGCTGGCGTAAGGCGTATTGAAGCATTAACAGGCTATGATGCGTATCAATTTGACAATCGAATTCAAAATAGCTTGAATTCAATTGTACAAATGACTAGGTCAAGTAATACGCAAGTGGTAGGAAAAGTGACGCAACTAATTAAACAGAAAAAAGAATTAGAAAAGCAAATTGTTACTTTTCAAAAAAAAATAGCTAATAATCAGGGAGATGATTTGATTGTACAAGCACAAGAAGTAAAAGGTATTAAATTACTTTCTACTGTTGTAGAAGGAGTAACTAGTAAAGATTTGCGTAATATTGTTGATAAACTTAAAGATAAACTAAGTTCAGCTGTTATTGTATTAGCAGTAGTAATTAATGATAAAGTATCTTTAGTTACAGGTGTTACAAAAGATTTAACTAAGAAGTATCAAGCTAGAAAAATTCTTAATCATGTAGTAAAACAAATTGGTGGGAAAGGAGCAGGTCGTTCAGATATGGCACAAGGTGGAGGTACTAAACCTGAGTGTTTAATCAAGGCACTTGCCTCAGTTAAGTCATTAATTTAATTTAAAGTTAAAGATTTTTTAGACTAAACACAACCTGTTGGTTGTGGCATACCCCCGTATTTAGTGATAGGTTTCATAGGACCAGTTAACCATTCTTTAAATAGTATTTTTTTATCAATACCGACGACTTTGGCAAAGGTTCTAATAGGTGGTACTGATGAATTTTCCTCAAAATATTTTCTAGCTGTAAGAATTTGATTAACCATGCTTCCAGTTAATTCGATTTCGTCTTCTTTGGCCATTTTATGCATAATATCTTCTGTCCAAATAGTTGGATCAACTAAGTAGCCATTACCTGTTCTTTTTAGTTCCATTTTGGTTGCCTTGTATTTTACATTAATATACATCTATTATACCTAATACCTTAATTTTTTACTTGGTTTTTATAAAAATATTTATTAAGGTTATAAATGAGGATATATGATGAGGTATTGTCAATACATGGTATAATTTATTTGATTTTGCCATTTAAATAAAATTGATTCTAAAGTAATATACCGTGTTACACAGTAATGAGTAGGGTAAGTTAAATTAAGTGCAAAAATTTGCGCTGTTTAGTATTTTTTAATACTAACTCAGAATAATTTAGATATGTGTAATTATTATGTTTTTAACATTTAACGTTAAATAGAAAAGACGACTAACGTTATTCTAACTATATATATCAGAAAATAAGCATGACAAATAAACAAATTAAAGCTGTATCATTAATTTCAGGGGGATTAGACTCACTGTTAAGCACTAAGATAATATTAGATCAAGGTATTTATGTAGAAGGTATTAATTTTTTTACTGGTTTTTGTATGGAAGGGCATACGCATGCTATTCGTAAACAAAAGAAAAACGGGCTAAAACGTAATAATGCATTATGGGTAGCGGAGAAGTTAGGTATTAAATTACATATTATTGATGTTATTGAAGAATATCGTGATGTGCTATTAAATCCTAAACATGGTTATGGGAAAAATATGAATCCATGTCTAGATTGTAAGGGCTTTATGGTTAAAAAAGCTAAAGAATGGATGGTTGAATATGAATTTGACTTTATTATTACAGGTGAAGTCGTGGGTCAACGTCCTATGTCACAGCGTAAAGAAACAATGCCTATTGTTCAATTAGAATCAGGTGCTAATGATTTATTATTACGTCCATTGTGTGCAAAACATTTACCAGTTACTAAAGCAGAGATTGAGAACTGGGTAGACAGAGAAAAATTGTTGGATTTTTCAGGGCGTACGCGTAAACCACAAATCTCTTTAGCAAAAGAATATGGGTTTGATGGTTATGCTACACCGGCTGGTGGTTGTTGTTTTCTAACTGACAAACAATATTCAGATAAACTAGTAGATATGTGGAAATCTCATGGTAATCGTGATTATCAACTCGATGATTTAATGATGCTTAAAGTTGGCAGGCATATTCGCCCAAACCCACGTTTTAAAATGATTATTGCCCGTGAAGAGGGAGAAGTTAAATTTTTAGAAGGCTATCGTAATCAATATGCTAATTTACATCCCACTAATTGCAATGGACCATTAGCATTGATTGATGGAGATCCTAATCAAGCAGATTTGAAAATCGCTGCTAAAATTTTAGCACGCTATTCTCAAGGTAGAAACTACGATAGCGTAGATGTAGAAATAAAACTAGATGTTGATATTATGCAAATACTTAGTATTAAGCCGTTCTCAGCTGATGAAATTCAAAAAGACTGGATGATATAAAATATTAGTTGAGTATATATAAATAGTTAATTTGATAATGAATTATAGATGTTTTTGTACATTAAGCTTTAACCACCGCCAATTGCTTTAATAATCTCGATTATATCTCCTTCATTTAGGGCAAATGTAGCATGTTTAGATTTGGGGATAATGGTTTCATTGATTTCTAATGCAATACGTTGATTTTCATAACCTAGTTGAATAATCAAATCATATGCGTTTAAGTCATCAGCCATTTTTAATAGTTTGCCATTTAGGGTGAATCTCATATATTTATTCTGCCGATGGTACAAGAAACAAAAGATTTAGCTTTGGCTTTGGTAGAATTAAAGCCATGTATTGAATTTATTTCAGGATAACCAAGATTTAGTAAAACTTGGGCTACCTCAGATTTTTTAGTATCATCTACGTCAATTTTTACAATACCTTGTTCAATATTAATATTCACTTTTTTAGTGTTAAAGGTTGCTATTAATTTTTTAGTGATGATATTTATACATCCAACACATTTAATGTTGTCAACAATTATTTCCATTATATTTTTTATATATTTTTATAAGTTATTATTATATCACTTTGATTTATGTATGTAAATGTTAGACTGGTATGGTAAAATTTTTGAAGTTTTTCATTCTGGAGTATTGAGTGTTACAAGCTGCTTTATTAGCATTAGAAGATGGTAAAATTTTTTATGGAAAGTCTATTGGTGTTAATGGTATAACTTTAGGTGAAGTAGTATTTAATACTTCAATGACAGGCTATCAAGAAATTTTAACGGATCCATCATATGTACAACAAATAGTCGTATTAACCTGTCCACATATTGGTAATACAGGTATTAATTTAGTTGACGAAGAGTCAGATAAAATTCATGTATCTGGTTTGATTATTCGAGACTTATCTTTAATAGTGAGTAATTGGCGCGCAGATATATCTTTAGGTACTTATTTAAAGCATAATAATATTGTCGCTATTAGCGATATTGATACACGTGCGTTAACGCGCCATTTGCGTAAACAAGGATCACTCAAAGGTTGCATTATTACAGGTAATGATATTAACCAAGAAGTAGCTATTGCTAAGGCTAAATTATTTATTGGTATGAAAAATATAGATTTAGCAAAAGTGGTTTCAACTATTCAATCGTATGAATTTAATCAAGGTTCTTATTCGTTAGTAAATAATAAATTTAATGAGTTAAATACTAAATTTAAAGTGGTGGTTTATGATTTTGGAGTAAAGAAAAATATTTTAAAAATGTTGGTAGATAAGGGGTGTGCATTGACTGTTGTTAATGCACAAACATCAGCGACTAAAGTATTAGAAAGAAACCCTGATGGAGTATTTTTATCTAATGGACCTGGTGATCCTGAACCATGCGATTATGCTATTAAAAATATTCAGATTTTATTGGAAAAAGATGTACCATTATTTGGTATTTGTTTAGGTCATCAATTATTATCCTTAGCAGTTGGCGCAACAACGCAAAAGATGAAATTTGGTCATCATGGTACTAACCATCCTGTTCAAAATTTAAATACTAAACAAGTGATAATAACTTCTCAAAACCATGGATTTGTAGTATCAGATGAAAATATACCTAATGATTTAGAAGTGACACATCGTTCGTTATTTGACAATTCTATTCAAGGTGTTCATGTTGTTAATAAAAAAGCATTTGGTTTTCAAGGACACCCTGAAGCCTCGCCAGGACCGCATGACATGAGTGTTTTTTTTGATACATTTATTAGGGAAATGAACGAATGAAAAATTTATTCATGAGTTTTTTGTTGTTGATATTTAGTTCAATTATTATGGCTGAAAATATTGATCCATTTGAAGGGTTCAATAGGGTAATTTTTGAGTTTAATCAAACCTTAGATGAAAATATTTTTGAACCTGTGGCTAAAGTTTATAAAGGCTTTCTACCTAAAACGATACAAAATAGAGTTAGTGATTTTTTTTCTAATTTGGATGATATGTCTACGTTAGGTAATGAGATTTTACAGTTTAAGTTGTTTGACAGTGTAAACACATTTGGTAGAATTTTAGTGAATAGCACCATAGGATTGGTTGGTTTATTTGATGTTGCCAGTGATATTTGGATGGAAAAGACCGATGAAGATTTTGGTCAAACAATGGCAGTGTGGGGTATACCAAGTGGTCCTTATATAGTTTTACCAATTCTGGGCCCATCAAGTATACGTGATTCAGTAGGTACTTATATTAATATCACCGAAAATGTAAATGTAAACAAATGGTTAAATGCCGCTGAAGGAACAACATTACTACTTATTAGAACCGTTGATACTAGAGTCAAATTATTACCAATAATAGATTTATTGAAAAATTCAGATGATATTTATATTGCAACACGTTCGTCTTTTTTACAAAAAAGACGATTTGACATCTTTGATGGTAACCCCCCTATTGAATATGATGATTTTTGACTTAATTTAAAGTAAAATAATAATGCCAAAAAGACAAGATATTAGTAGTATTTTAATTATCGGTGCTGGCCCTATTGTTATTGGCCAGGCTTGCGAATTTGATTATTCTGGGGCGCAGGCTTGTAGTGCATTGCGTGAAGAAGGATATCGTGTGATTTTAGTTAATTCTAATCCAGCTACTATTATGACTGATCCAAAAATGGCAGATAGCACCTATATTGAACCGATTGAGTGGCGTATAGTTGAAAAGATTATTGAAGTAGAAAAACCAGATGCTTTGTTGCCGACTATGGGTGGGCAAACTGCTCTTAATTGTGCGCTAGATTTAGAGCGTCATGGCGTACTTGATAAACATTCTGTAGAGATGATAGGTGCTAATAAAGAGGCGATTAACAAAGCTGAGGATCGTGATTTATTCCGTGAAGCAATGTTAAAAATTGGTCTTGATATGCCTAAAGCAGCGATTGCTCATAATATGGAAGAAGCATTTATTATACAAGAAACAGTAGGTTTCCCAACAGTTATTCGTCCTTCATTTACGATGGGAGGTTCAGGTGGTGGCATTGCTTATAACAAAGATGAATTTGTTAAAATTTGTGAATGTGGCTTGGATTTATCACCAATAAACGAATTATTAGTTGAAGAGTCTATTCTTGGATGGAAAGAATTTGAGTTGGAAGTAGTACGTGACAGAAAAGATAATTGTATTATTGTTTGTTCAATTGAAAATTTTGATCCTATAGGTATCCATACAGGTGATTCAATTACTGTAGCACCTGCACAAACTCTAACTGATAAGGAATACCAAGTAATGCGTGATGCTTCATTAGCAGTACTTCGTGAAATTGGGGTTGATACAGGTGGTTCAAATGTACAATTTGCACTTAATCCAGATAATGGTCGTTTAACCATTATTGAGATGAATCCACGCGTTTCTCGTTCATCGGCATTGGCATCAAAAGCAACAGGTTTTCCTATTGCTAAAGTGGCTGCAAAGTTAGCTGTAGGTTATACCTTAGATGAGCTTAATAATGATATTACAAATGGTAAAACACCTGCTTCTTTTGAGCCAAGTATTGATTATGTGGTAACTAAAATACCAAGATTTGCTTTTGAAAAATTTCCTGGAGCAAATGATCGTTTAACCACGCAAATGAAGTCTGTAGGTGAAGTAATGGCAATAGGTTCAACGTTTCAAGAGTCTTTGCAGAAAGCATTAAGAGGATTAGAAACTGACAAGGTTGGATTAGACCCTATTGTTGATTTGAATGCTGATGATGCGCGTAACAAGATACGTTCTGAATGTATTTCAGCTCGAAGTGAGCGTATTTTCTATTTGGCTGATGCTTTTAGATTTGGTATGAGTTTGGAAGAAGTGTTTGATTTATCTAAAGTTGACTCTTGGTTTTTAGCACAAATACAAGATATTGTTGCAACTGAATTACAAATTAGCAGTATAAATGTAACTGATATTGATGCTGATAAGATGTTCTCTTTGAAACGTAAAGGTTTTTCTGATGCACGTTTGGCGCAATTATTCTGTTGTAACGAATCGTCAGTACGTGAACGTCGTTATGCGCTGAATGTTAAATCTGTGTTTAAGAGAGTAGATAGTTGTGCGGCAGAATTTGACACTCAAACTGCTTATTTATACTCAACTTATCAGCTTGAGTGTGAAGCTAACCCGACTGATAAGAAAAAGATTATGATCTTAGGTGGTGGACCTAACCGTATTGGACAAGGTATTGAATTCGACTATTGTTGTGTACATGCGTCATTAGCATTGCGTGAAGATGGATTTGAGACGATTATGGTCAATTGTAATCCTGAAACAGTTTCAACTGATTATGATATTTCAGATCGTTTATATTTTGAACCATTAACCTTAGAAGATGTTTTAGCTATTGTCGATATTGAAAATCCAGATGGTATTATTGTACATTATGGCGGTCAGACACCACTTAAATTGGCTAAAGCATTAGAGAAAAGTGGTGCAAATATTATTGGCACAACTCCAGATGCTATTGATTTGGCTGAAGATAGAGAACGTTTTTCTAAAATGTTACAAGATTTGAAACTTAAGCAACCATTAAATGGTACGGCACGTTCATTAGAACAAGCACAAGATATTGCCAATGCAATTGGTTTTCCATTAGTAGTTAGACCATCTTATGTGCTTGGTGGTCGAGCAATGAAGATTATTTATGATAAAGACAGTCTTGAGCACTACATGTATACAGCAGTGAAAGTTTCAAATGATTCTCCTATTTTATTAGATTCATTTTTAGATCATGCTATTGAAGTTGATATTGATGCGATTTGTGATGGTGAAAATGTGGTGATTGGCGGTATTATGCAACATATTGAACAAGCTGGTATTCATTCAGGTGACTCTGCTTGTTCATTACCCCCTTATTCATTGACCAATGAGGTGTTAGATGAAATGCGTGCTCAAGTTATTGTTATGGCTAAAAAATTAAACGTGGTTGGTTTGATGAATACTCAACTAGCTTACCAAAATAATGAAATTTATATTATTGAGGTTAATCCACGTGCCTCACGTACTGTGCCTTTTGTTTCTAAAGCGATTGGCATACCACTTGCTAATATTGCTGCACGTGTAATGTCAGGTGTATCACTTAAAGCTCAGAATTTTACCAAAGAGATTATCCCTAAACACTTTAGCGTTAAAGAGGCTGTATTTCCATTTAATAAGTTTTTAGGTGTAGATCCAATTTTAGGTCCAGAAATGCGTTCAACAGGTGAAGTAATGGGTATTGGCAAAGATTTTGCTTCAGCCTTTGATAAGGCTCAATTAGCAGCAGGTAGTCGTGTACCAGAAAGTGGTAAGGTGTTTGTAAGTTTACGTAAACTTGATCGTAATGAGTTGATTAATTTGGGTAAAAAATTATTAACACAAGGTTTTAGTTTAGTTTCAACACGTAGTAATAGGGATATGCTAAATGAAGCTGGACTTAAGTGTGAAGTAATTAATAAAGTATCAGAAGGGTCACCTCATATTATTGACATGATTAAGAATGATGGCGTTGATTTAATTATTAACTCAACTGAAGATACTCAAGGTGTGGAAGATGCTGCAGAAATTCGTTGCCAAGCATTGACACATAAAATACCGTTTACTACCACAGTGGAAGCTGCATTTGCTATGCTAGATGGTTTAAAAGTTATTGATAAATTTACTATAACTAAACTTCAATCACTATATTAATAATGAATAATATACCAGTTACTGCTTTTGGCGCAAAAGCACTAGAAGCAGCGCTGCTTAAACTTAAAGATGTTAGTCGTCCTCGTATTATCGAAGATATTAAGGTATCACGTGCTCATGGAGATCTTAAAGAAAACGCAGAATATCATGCTGCTAAAGAAGAACAAAGCTTTATTGAGGGTCGAATTAAAGAAATTGAATTAAAGCTTTCTCGTATGCAGATTATTGATGTAACTAAACTTAGTCAAAATGGTCGTTGTGTTTTTGGTACTACTATTACTCTAATGAACTCTGCAGATAATAGCGAAATTACGTATCAAATTGTGGGTGAGGATGAAGCTGATATTTCTCTAGATAAGATTTCATGTCATTCACCAATCGCCAGCGCGTTAATGGGTAATGAAGAAGGTGATAAGGTAATAGTAAAAGCCCCAAAGGGTGATATTGTTTATAAAATATTAAGTGTTAAATACTATATTTAAACGTTTGAATAGAAAATAAGTTCTATATTCACAGTTGAATATATCTTCCCATCCTAAATATAACCATACCTTTTAAAAGTATTTATAATAATTTTTAAATTTTTATTAACATGTGGCTTAAAGGTTTGATACTCATCTATTTATTTTTAATTTTATTCATTGTAACTAGATTAAACAAGGTTAATGTTAATTGTAATACCAAAGTTATGTAGATTCATCCGAAGAAACTTTGATTGGTAGTGTTCTATCTTGGTTAAAATATGATTTTAGTAATATCTATTTTAGTAGTATATGTTTTAATAATACAAAAAAATATGTTGATTCATATTAGAATCATGATTGATCAAAAATTGAATGGTAGTTTGTTTATTATTAATATTAATGTTTTTTAAAAACTGACATCTTTTTATTAAAAAAAAATTTGCTTATTTTCTAATCTTGAGCTTTTCTTTGATCCTAGCCTTCTTACCAGTAAGGCCACGAAGATAGTAAAGTTTAGCTTGGTGAACTTTTCCACGACGTTTTACTTCAATTGAATCAATCATTTTTGAGTGGGTTTGAAAAACTCTTTCAACACCCTCACCATGAGAAATTTTTCTAACTGTAAATGCTGAGCCAACACCTCGGTTTTTTTTAGCAATGACTACGCCTTCAAAAGCTTGCAACCTTTCACGTTCACCCTCACGTACTTTTACTTGCACAATAATAGTGTCACCTGATACGAATAAAGGTAGGTCTGATCTTAATTGTTCGTTTTCAATTTGGTCAATTAAATTCATTTTAGAATATTCCTTTAAAAAACTTTTATAAAAAAAGGAAATAATTATACCGTTATTTTTTTAGTGAACAAGATAAGAATATGACATATAAATTTTATTATGCTTTTGCATAGTGTAATTTTATAAGAAATATGGCATAATGTTTAACATTAGATTATAAGTGTTTATTTATTCATGGGAAAGATAACTGGTTTTAAAGAATTTAATCGAAAAACTGAGGCTTATCGTTCTGTGGATTTGCGTATTAAAGATTACGGTGAAATTTTTACAGGTTATCGTGATTCAGTTCATTTTCAAGAACAAGCTGCAAGATGTATGGATTGTGGTGTGCCCTTTTGTCAGTCAGAGAATGGCTGTCCAGTTGATAATCTTATTCCAGAATTTAATGATTTAATTTATCATAATAAATGGAAAGAAGCATTAACACGTTTATTAAAAACTAATAATTTTCCAGAATTTACAGGTCGTGTTTGTCCTGCACCTTGTGAAGGTTCTTGCGTATTAGGTATTAATAATTCTGCAGTTACGATTAAGAATATTGAGCAAGCTATTATTGATAGAGGTTTTGATGAAGACCGTATCAAGCCATATACAGTTAAGTTTAGAACAGGTAAGAAAATTGCCATTATTGGTTCTGGTCCTGCAGGTTTGGCAGCGGCAGATGAATTAAATAAAATAGGTCATAGTGTTACTATATTTGAGCGTGATGATCGTATTGGCGGTTTGTTAATGTATGGTATCCCGAATATGAAACTTAGTAAAGATGTGGTTGATCGCCGTGTTAAATTAATGCAAAATTCAGGAATTGAATTTATAATAAATGTCAATGTTGGTAAGGATATTACTACAATAGAATTGCAGCAGGATTTTGATGCTCTTGTATTTACCACAGGTGTGAGTAAAGCACGTGATTTATTAGTGGATAATCGCCAAGCACAAGGAGTGCATTTGGCGATGGAATATCTAACTCAAAACACTAAAAGTTTATTGGATAATGGATATGTAGAAGAGTCAGATTTATCTGCTAAAGACAAGGATGTGATTGTAATTGGTGGTGGAGATACAGGTACGGATTGTATTAGTACAGCGTTACGTCAAGGTGCAAGATCGATTGTTAACTTTGAATTAATGAGTAAACCACCAACTAAACGTATGTCAAACAATTCTTGGCCGTTATGGCCACTTATTTATCGTGTAGATTATGGACACACTGAAGTAACAGAAATATTTGGTAAAGATCCAAGGAAATACTGTTTAATGACTAAATCATTTATTAAAGATGACCAGAACTCTGTAATTGGTTTAAATACGGTTAATGTGGATTTTCAGAACGGAGAATTCATGGAAATTAATGGTAGTGAGAGAACTTGGAGTACACAATTAGTTTTACTATCAATGGGATTTATTTCTCCTGAACATTATTTAAGTGATGATGCTAATATTAAGCTTGATGAACATGGTAATTATAAAGCTAAATATGGTCAATATACAACATCACAAAAAGGTATTTTTACTGCTGGAGATTGTCGTCGTGGACAATCGTTAGTTGTATGGGCTATTAATGAAGGTCGTGGTGTTGCTGTTAAAGTTAATGAATATTTAGCATGAGATAATCTTTTAACTATTATGCCTAGTATAATTTTTAATGGCATTAACTAATTCCATTAGTTTTTATTATAACTAGTTTCTTTAAAGATTAAACTAATCTACCTCCTAAGGGATAGTAGTTAGTACCACTAATCAGCTCTAGTATTGTTCCTATTTTAAGTATAATTTATTTTGTTCAATATCTTCTTGTGAAGAAGATCCAAGGGATTTATTTAATATACTGGAGAGATAAAATGGCAGAGTTATATAACACACCAAACCTTGATGAGTTGGAAAATGGGCCATGGCCTTCATTCGTTACAGGCCTTAAAAGATTAGCAAGTGATAGTCATGCTGGCGCTGAGATGGCACGTGACGTATTAGGTACGTTAGAAACTTCATATGTAACCAAAAAAGGCTATTGGAAAGGTGGTACAGTTGGTGTTATTGGTTATGGTGGCGGCATTATTCCACGTTTTAATGAGTTAAAAAATGATAAAGGAGAGTATAAGTTTCCTGCAGCAAGTGAGTTTCACACTTTACGTGTTCAACCACCAGCAGGGATGCACTACACATCAACTTTATTAAGAGATATGTGTGATATGTTTGTAGATAATGGTGGTTCTGGTTTAATTGCATTGCACGGTCAATCGGGCGACATCATGTTACAAGGTTCTACTGAAGAAACAACACAGAATATTTTTAATACATTTAATGATTATGGTTTTGATTTAGGTGGTGCTGGTCCTGCAGTACGTACAGGCATGTCTTGTGTCGGTGCTTCACGTTGTGAGATGTCAAATGTTAATGAACAAGCGGTTTTGCGTACATTGGTTAATGCATTTTTAGATGATATGCATCGTCCAGCACTACCCTATAAGATGAAATTTAAAGTATCAGGTTGTTCAAATGATTGTATGAATACAGTTCAACGTGCTGATTTTGCAGTTATTGGTACTTGGAGAGATGATATTAAAGTTAACCAATATTTATGGCAGTCTATGGTGGCAGATAAAGGCCGTAGTTATGTTATTGATAATATTATTTCTCGTTGTCCTACTAGCGCTATGACTCTTAATGAGGATGATTCAGTTACAATTGATAACAAGAATTGCGTTAAATGTATGCATTGTTTAAATGTTACCAGTCCCTTAACTCATAAATATATTGCTAAAGGTGCTGTAGAACCTATTCTAGCAACAGGTGATGATAAGGGAGTTATGATTATTATGGGCGGTAAGCGTACGCTTAAAATTGGTGATTTATTTGGTTCAGTAGTTGTGCCATTTATGAAAATGGATACAGCAGAAAATCTTGAAGAAATTGAAAATTTGGCAGGTGAAGTGATTGATTTCTTTGCTGAAAATGCGTTAGAACATGAAAGAACTGGTGAAATGATTGAGCGTATTGGTGTGGTTAATTTTCTTGAAGGAATTGGTCTTAACGTAGATCCTAATATGGTTAATTCTACACGTACTTCATCTTATGTTCGTATGGATACATGGGATGAAGAAGCTATTAAGTGGTTTGAAAATAAAGCAGAGGCAAGTGCATAATCATATCGTTTAAATAAAAACCTTTTAGGTGAGTGTAGATTTCACCTAATTTTATAATATATTTGGAGAAATAAAATGGCTAAAGCACCAAGAATGCCTATCGAATCAGGTTGTCCTGATCCTATTCAATACATGCATCCAACTATGCGTCGTAACTATGGACAATGGGTTTATCATGATCGTCCTCGTCCAGGCGTATTACATCACACCTCAAAAAATCATGAAGAAATTTGGACAGTTCGTTGCGGCACTTCACGTCAAATGGATGTATATACTATTAGAAAATTAGCTGATATTGCTGATGAATTTGCTGATGGGTATGTACGGTTTACTATGCGTTCTAATGTTGAATATATGGTAGCTGATGAAGCTAAAGTTAAGTCATTAATTGTAGCACTAACTGAATCAGGTTTCCCTGTAGGTGGTACAGGTCCATCAGTAACCATGATTTCACATACTCAAGGTTGGTTGCATTGTGATATTCCAGGTACAGATGCTTCTGGTATTGTAAAGTCACTCATGGATGAAATGCATGAGGAATTTACTAGAGAAGAAATGCCTAACCGTGTACATATGACTACTTCTTGTTGTCAGATTAATTGTGGGGGTCAAGGTGATATTGCTCTTAATGTTCAACATACTAAACCACCTAAAATTAACCATGATTTAGTGGCTAATGTGTGTGAGCGTCCAACTGTTGTAGCACGTTGTCCAGTTGCTGCGATTCGTCCTGCAATGGTTAATGGCAAGCCAACATTGGAAGTTGATGAAAAGAAATGTATCTGTTGTGGTGCATGCTTTCCGCCATGTCCACCGATGCAAATTAACGATCCTGAATATTCTAAGATTGCATTATGGATTGGTGGTAAGAACTCGAATGCTAGATCTAAACCTTCGTTTCATAAATTAGTTGCTTCTAATTTGCCTAATAATCCACCAAGATGGCCAGAAGTTACTGCCGTGGTTAAAAATATCTTATCTATTTATAAAGAAGATGCTCGTGATTGGGAAAGGATGGGTGAATGGGTTGATCGTATTGGTTGGCCAGCATTTTTTGAGAAGACAGGTTTGCCGTTTACTAAATTCCATATCAATGATTGGAAGGGTGCACGTCATGAGTTAAATTCTTCTGCATATATTCGTTTTTAAATAGTTGTTATTATGAAGATTTCTATTCAAATTAACGAAGGACCATATCAGCATCAAGCATCTGATACAGCATATCAATTTGCTAAAGCAGCAATTAAAAAAGGGCATGAAATTTTTCGTGTATTTTTCTATCATGATGGTGTGAATAATGCATCACGTTTTACAATACCACCACAAGATGATCGTAATATTGTTAATCAGTGGGCTGAGCTAGGCATTAAGAATGCTAATAGCGAACCTGAACTTGTTGTATGTATAGCAGCAGCGCTTCGTCGTGGAATGTTAGATGAATCTGAAGCAAGTAAAAATGGTATTGATGGTAATAACATTCATCCAGCATTTCGTATTTCTGGTTTAGGTCAGTTGATTGAAGCAGGTATTCAGTCCGATCGTTTAGTAGTATTTGGAGACTAATTTATGGCAATTAAAAAATTTATGTATTTAAATCGTCGTTCTTCATTTGGCACAGTGTATGCAATTGAGTCGTTGGAAGTGGTATTGGTTGCTGCAGCGTTTGATCAAGATGTCTCTTTGGCTTTTATTGATGATGGTGTGTATCAAATTATTGAAGGTCAAAATACTAATGGTATCGGTATGAAGAATTTCTCTAAAACTTTCCATGCTTTAGGAGATTATGAAATTAATAAACTTTATGTATCAGCAGAGTCTTTAGAAGAAAGAGGTTTAAGTGCAGATGATTTAATGCCTTTAGTGTATGAAGATGAGGATGATAATTGGGTAGAAAAATCAAGTGTTAAAGTGGTTTCTAATGCAGAGATTTCAAAAATTATGTCTAAACAAGACGTATGTTTTAGTTTTTAAGGGAATTGAAGATGTTACATACTGTTAATAAATCATCTTTCGAGCGAAATTCACTCAAATCCTGTATTAATATAATTGATGATACAAGTGTTATTTTATTAATTGAAGATGGTGTTATTTCTGCCACAAAAAATATTAATTCATCAATGATTGCCAATCTTGCCAATCAAGGTAGAGTTTATGCGCTTCAAGGTGACGTTGAGGCGAGAG
This sequence comes from Candidatus Vesicomyidisocius sp. Pext_18_S21, assembly GCA_021730165.1. Lineage (GTDB taxonomy): Bacteria > Pseudomonadota > Gammaproteobacteria > PS1 > Pseudothioglobaceae > Ruthia > Ruthia endoextente. The sequence continues at coordinate 825,837 of CP072535.1, read as the reverse complement.
GAATTTCTTCAAAACTTGTTGATAACATTAAATTAGTTGATTATACAGGTTTTGTTGATTTGGTTGTTGAACATGGAACTTCGGTTTCTTGGGTTTAACTTAAATTTTTATATAGGAGTAAAAAATGGCTGATATTTTAGGCGCAAAAGTAGATGAAGAAGGTTTCTTGATAGATTTAGGTGATTGGAGTAAGGAAATTGCTGAACAAATGGCAAAAGATGATGATGTTTCGTTAAGTGAGGAACATTGGGATGTGATTAATTTTTTACGTGAATATTTTGAAGAGTACCAAATTGCACCTGCAGTACGTGTATTAACTAAAGCAATTGCTAAAAGAATGGGTAAAGATAAGGGTAATTCTAAGTATTTATACTCTTTATTTCCATATGGTCCTGGCAAGCAAGGTTGTCGTTTTGCTGGACTACCAAAACCAACTGGTTGTATTTAAGTTAATACAAACGTAATAAAAACATTTGCTTTGGTAAGTGTTTTTTGATATTTTATTCATTGAATTTGAGAGCAATATGTCTGTAATAAGCATTTTTTTTACCGCTTTATTTTATATTACATTAATTGTATTTTTTATTGGTATGGTGAAAAAAATATATCAATTTGGAATAACCCCAGCTCCTCTTAAAATTCCTATTGCGCCAACTCCATTAACACAAAAAGGTGTGGTTATGCGTATAATTCGTGAAATAGTCTTATTTGAAAGTTTATTTAGATCAAATAAATGGATTTGGTTGTTTGGTTGGTTGTTTCATATTGGTTTATTATTGATTTTAATTCGTCATATGCGTTATTTTTGGCCTGATGATTTACCTGATATTTTTTTATTAACTCAATCTTTTAAATACGCTGCTTTTGTGATGGTATTTGGTCTTATTGGATTGATGTTACGTCGTATTTTTGTTGAACGTATCCGTTATATTTCTGCCCCGAGTGATTATTTAATGTTAATTATGTTACTTATTATTGGCATAAGTGGCATGATCATGACATTTACCAGCAATCATACAGACATTATTATGGTAAAGGAATTTGCCTCAGGGTTAGTGAGTTTTAATTGGAAAAATCTACCAACAGAAGTATATTTTTTAATACATATTTTTTTGGTATTTGTGTTGATGGCAATTTTTCCGATTTCTAAATTATTACATATGCCAGGTATTTTTTTTAGTCCAACACTCAATCAGGTGGATGATGCCCGCTCAAAGCGCCATATTGCACCTTGGGCACTTAAGCAAGAACAAGAACATGCAACACGATTAGAACAAATTTTAGGTAAGGATGAATAGTATGGTAAAAGAATTTGACATTCCAGTATTACCTACTTATCTTGAAACTCCTAAGTTAAAAGAAGGTGTTATGGATGGTGAAGGACCATTTAAATCTACACAAGAATTTCAAAATCCATTAGGATTTCCTGGTGAAAAAGTAGACAATTGGCAAAAAGTTGCTATTGATAAAATAGGTGAGCTTAAGTCTAAATATCGCTCTTTGCAAGTATTTTTAGATTCATGCGTTAAATGTGGTGCTTGTACTGATAAGTGCCATTATTTTTTAGGTTCTTCAGATCCGAAAAATATGCCGGTTGCACGTCAAGATTTGTTTAGAAGCGTGTATCGTCGTCATTTTACTTTTGCAGGTAAATATTTCCCTAAGTTGGTAGGTGCTAAGGAATTAGACAATGATATGTTGGATGATTGGTATAACTATTTTCATCAATGTTCACAGTGTCGTCGTTGTTCAGTATTCTGTCCATACGGTATTGATACAGCTGAAATTTCAATGGCAGCTCGTGAGGTACTTGATGTGGTTGGCATAGGTCAAAAATATTGTAATCAAATCTTAGGTAAGGCTTTAACGATTGGAAATAACTTAGGTTTGCCTGAACCAGCTTTGCGTGATACATTACTTGATCTTGAGGAAGAGATTGAAGAAGAGACAGGAGGAGTTGCTGTTAAATATCCATTAGACCAAAAGGGTGCTGAAATTTTATTAATTACTCCATCAGCAGATTTTTTTGCTGAGCCCCATATTGATGGATTAATTGGTTATGGTAAGGTATTCCATCAAGATGGAGTGAGTTGGACGTTAAGTTCATACGCTTCTGAAGGGGCTAACTTTGGTATGTTTATTGGTTCTTATGATGTCATGCGTAAAGCTGCTTTACGTATTCGCAAGGCAGCACTTGATTTAGAAGTGTCACGGGTTATGGTAGGTGAGTGTGGACATGCATGGCGTGTTGCTTATAGTTTTTGGAATACTTTGTCTGGTGTAGGTGTAGGTGCTGCTGATGAATTTAGTAAAAAATTACAAGACCAATTAGATCATCGTTATCCTCAACCACAACATATTATTGAATATACTCATGATTTAATTCAAAGGGGTAAGTTAGTATTTGATAAGTCTGCTAATGATGATCGTACGGTTACTTTTCATGATTCGTGTAATGTTGCGCGTGCAACCAATATGGGTGGTATTTTAGGTGGTCAATTCATTTTACCACGTGAAGTTATTAAAGCTGTATGTAATAATTATGTTGATATGGAGCGTAGCACGATTAAAGAGTCAACTTTTTGTTGTGGTGGTGGAGGAGGTTTGCTGACAGACGATTTAATGGAAATTCGTGTAAAAGGTGCAATGCCAAGAATGCAAGCACTAAAAACAGTTGAAAAAGACAATGGCGTGAATACGTTAGCTGCTATTTGTGCTATCTGTAAGTCGCAGTTTTCTAAGGTACTACCTAAATTTGATTTTGATCCATATATGATTGTGAGTGTTCATCAGTTAGTGAGTGAGGCGATTATTATGGACAAGCGAAAAATAGAAGTTCAGGAGAATAAATTAGAAGCTGACTGATGATTTTATTATGCTAGGAATAGAATAAATTTAAACGAATATAAGGAGATTTAATATGCAGAAGAACCCGTATGGTGTGCCAACTAAAAGCGATAACCATACATTTAGATTATACACGGATGATGGTGATGAACAAAAAACAGTGCCATGGAGTCAAAAGATTTTTAAAGAAGACACTTCTCATAAGTGTCCTACTTATGTCACTCAAACGCCACCTTGTCAAGGTTCTTGTCCTTCAGGACATAATGTTCGTGGATGGTTAGATATTGTTCGTGGCATGGAGAAGCCTTCTGGTGAACTATCTTGGCAAGAGTATGCATTTCAAAGGTCTACAGATTCAAATCCATTCCCATCAATAATGGGTCGTGTTTGTCCAGCACCTTGTGAGGATGGTTGTAATCGTAATGAAGTTGAGAATACAGTTGGTATTAATGCGGTTGAACAGTTTATTGGTGATAATGCAAAAGTTGAAGGTTATACATTTACAATTAACACTAAAGATACGGGTAAAAAAGTGGCTATTATCGGTGGTGGTTGTGGTGGCTTAACAGCAGCACTTAAATTACGTCGTCAAGGTCATAGCGTAACTATATTTGAAAAATATAACCAACTAGGTGGAATGATGATGTACGGAATTCCTGATTATCGTGTACCCCGTGATATATTATCTTATGAAATTGACCGTATTATCAATACAGGTGTTGAAACTAGAATGAATACTAAAGTTGGTATTGATGTTACTATTGATGAATTAGAAAAAAATTTTGATGCAGTTTTATTTGCAATAGGTGCTATGAGTGGTCGTACATTACCTGTACCAGGTGGTAAAGCAACAAATTGTGTTTCTGGTATTGCTTTTCTTGAAGCATATAATCAGGGTCGTTTAAGGCATATTACAGGTAAAGTAATTTGTATTGGTGGGGGTGATACATCTATTGATGTTGTATCAGTTGCACGTCGTTTAGGTAATATTAATAATGCTGCTGAGAAGGATCGTCCTGAACATATTATTTTTAGTGATACAACACATGATGTGGTTGATACCTCTAAGCGCTTAGGTGCAGATGTATTATTAACAACACGTTCTACTGTTGGAAATATGCCAGCAGCACAAGAAGAAATTGATGATGCGACTCGTGAAGGTGTTGAAATTCAAGGTCAATTACAACCTGTTGAAGTAATTACAGGAAAAGATGGTCGTGCAACTGCATTACGCATGATTCGTTTAGAAGAGGATGGCAGTACCCCAATTAAAGGTTCTGAGTTTGACATTGAATGTGAACTAATTGTTTCTGCAATTGGTCAAGGTGTTGATTCTGAAGGTATAGATATTTCTTTCTTTAATAAGCATGGATTTATTAACGCAGATAAGAACTATCAAGTGCCTAATAAGCCAGGTTTCTTTGTTTGTGGTGATGTGATTCGTCCGCATTTATTGACAACTGCTATTGGTCAAGCATCAGTTGTTGCCGAAAGTATCGGTGATTATCTTTCAGGTTCCGAACAACATACTCGTCCTAAGGTCGACGTTAGTTATTTTGACTTAATGGAAAAATTAAAAGAATGGGACCTTTCTCCTGAATCTTATAAGTCAAGCTCTGATGTTGCATCTGCAACAGATAGCGCTAATTTTGCTGTGCATAATTATGAAGATCGGGCATTTGCTTCCATCATTCCACATACAGAACTGTTCTTAGGTCATTTCGATTATGAACAAAACAATCAGCGCAATCACAAATTAGTGGATGTTGATAACGTATTAGGTAATTTTAATGAGCGTTTAATTGGCTATACTGAAAAGGAAGCGCAAAAAGAAGCAGCTCGTTGTATGTCTTGTGGATTATGTTTTGAATGTGATAACTGTGTGATGTATTGTCCTCAAGATGCGGTATTTAAAGTTAATAAAGACAAAGCAACCTTAGGTAGGTATGTTGATACTGATTACAATAAGTGTATTGGTTGTCATATTTGTGCTGACGTTTGTCCGACTGGTTATATACAAATGGGTCTTGGTGAGTAGTTCGATTTAATCTAAGCTGGATAAAAATTATGAATCGTTTTTTGGTTGTTTTTTTAAGTTTGTTTGTAAGTAGTGTATTTGCGTATATTGATGAATATGTTAATCTTGGTGAGCAAGCTAGTTCTATTAAGTTATCCGGTAAAGTATTTCATAAAAATCCTTCAATTATTCGAAAAATGCATCCTGAATTCTTACGTCATAAACGCGATAAAACCTTGCGTCAAGGTATACGAACAAATGAATATTCTTTAAAAGGTTGTGTGTCGTGTCATGCTAATAAAAATAAGATAAATAACCAATATTACTCAGTTGATAAGAAAGGTCAATTTTGTTCAGATTGTCATAAGAAAGTCGGTGTTAGTTTTGACTGTTTCAGTTGTCATCGTACGGTTCCAAGGGAAGATTTATTATGAATAAAACATTAAATCGTAGAGATTTTATTAAAATCATGAATGCAACAACAGGGGTTGCTATAGTTGCTAGTGGTATTACACTTACCACATTTGCTAGTGTGAGTGAAATACCTGTTACTAATAAAAAGCGTTGGGGCTTGTTGATTAATACCAATAAGCTAACTGAGACTGATATTGATGGCATGATTAATGCTTGTAAACAAGAACAAGGTTGGGGTACTGAGATACACTCAACAGCTAGTCAAAAACCAGCTTGGATTAAAAAACTAAAGGTTAAAGATAAAGCGACTAATAAAGTAAGTAGTCTTGCACTTATGTGTCAACATTGTGAAGAACCGCCTTGTGTTGATGTTTGTCCAACAAACGCTTCTATGAAACGTGAAGATGGAATTGTGTTAGTAGATAAGCATTTATGTATTGGTTGTCGTTATTGTATGATGGCTTGTCCATATGACGCACGTTCATTTGTACATGAAACATTAAACAATCAGAAAGAACACATGCCTCGTGGTAAAGGCACAGTTGAAGCTTGTACGATGTGTGTACACAAGGTTGATAAAGATGAAACACCTGCTTGTGTTGAAAGTGTTAATAGCGAAGCTGTCATTTTTGGTAATTTGTATGATGAATCAAGCCAAATAAACCGAACCTTGAGAGTAATTCAATCTTCACAAATTAGGGCAGATCTTAATCTAAATACTGGCGTACGCTATAGTGGTATTTAAATAATAAATTTAATTTTGGAACTTTATGAGTAATATTCGTTTTGAGCAAATTGAAGGAAAAAGCCTAGGCTTTTATACTTTAATTATAGGACTTGGGATTTTAATTTTGGCTGCACTTGGTAGTGTGTATTATGTGGAGCACTATGGTCATTTTGTGACTGGTATGAATAATCGTATTGTATGGGGTATGCCACATGTTTTTGCTTTGTTCTTGATAGTAGCAGCGAGTGGCGCATTAAACCTGGCTTCAATTTATTCTGTGTTTAATAAGAAACTATATAAACCATTATCACGTTTATCTGGTTTAGTTGCGTTATCATTATTAGCCGGGGGGTTAATGGTATTAGTTCTTGATTTAGGTCGTATAGATCGTTTGATTGTTGCAATGACTGAATATAATTTTAAATCAATTTTTGCTTGGAATATTATTTTATATAATGGCTTCTTTGTAGTAGTTGCTATTTATTTATGGATGATGTTTGAGCGTCGCATGAATAAGTTTAGTCATAAAGTGGGTTTAGTTGCTTTTAGTTGGCGTTTAATTTTAACTACAGGAACAGGCTCTATTTTTGGATTTTTAGTTGCTAGACAAGCTTATGATGCTGTTATTATGGCTCCTATGTTTGTCATTATGTCTTTTTCATTTGGGTTAGCATCTTTCATATTGATCTTAATGGCGAGCTATAAGTGGACTAATAGACCTTTAGGAGATATTATAGTAAATCGTTTGAGAAATCTTTTAGGTGTGTTTGTTGCAGCAGTTATGTATTTTGTAGCGGTATATCATTTGGGTAATTTGTATTTAGCAGAAAATACTGGTATTGAGAATTTTATTCTTTTTGATGGTGGTATTTATACAAAATTATTTTGGTATGGTCAAATTATTTTAGGTGGTATTGTGCCTATAGGGTTGATTTATCATCCTATTACTAAAGGAGATCGTTCAATGTTAGGTTTGTCTTCTGTGTTAATTATTATTGGTGGGTTTGTCCAGTTATACGTTATTATCATTGGAGGTCAGGCTTATCCAATGGAGTTATTTCCAGGCAAGGAGGTTTTAGAAGGTTATGGTGATATTGCTCAATATTTAGTTTCATTGCCAGAAATATTTCTTGGTATTGGTGGTATTGCTTTAGCAATGATTATAGTTACATTTTTAGTTAAATTTTTAGCATTCTTGCCGGAGAGTTTGGAAGATGATTTAGCTGATTCATATCATAAAGGATAATTTTATTTTAAAATTAAATAGATATTAATGCCATTATCGTTTTATCTATCTGCTGCTCATAAATCATCAGGAAAAACTGTTGTTAGTTTAGGATTGTGTGCTGCATTTAAACAACAATCTTTAAATGTTCAGACTTTTAAAAAAGGGCCTGACTATATTGATCCTATTTGGCTTTCTAAAGCCAGTGGAAATCCTTGTTATAATCTTGATTTTTATAACATGACTGATCATGAAATAATCCAGTTGTATCAAAACCAAATTTTAAATAGTGATATTAATATTATTGAAGGAAATAAAGGTTTGTTTGATGGTATGAGTGTTATTGGTGGTGATGCTAATGCCGATCTTGCTAAATTATTAATGACTCCTGTTATATTAGTGATTGACAGTAGAGGTATTACCCGTGGTGTTGCACCACTGCTTAGTGGTTATCAATTATTTGATAAAGAGATAAATATTGCTGGTGTTATTTTAAATAAAGTAGCTAGTGAACGTCATGAATCAAAATTGATACAAGCTATTAATTACTATACTGATATCTCTGTGTTGGGCTGTATACGTCGTTCTAAAGCATTAATAATTGATGAGCGTCATTTAGGCTTAATGCCTGCTAACGAAATATCCCAATCACAAACTTTTATCAAAAAAGTTGCCAAAATTATTACTGATCAAGTTGATCTTAATATATTATTGGACTTCAATTGTATTAAGTCCAATAAGAAAATTATTAACACATATACAAATATCAATACAATTAAGGAAAAAATTATTATTGCTATTGCTAAAGATGCTGTGTTTAATTTTTATTATCAGGATGATTTGGATAAATTTGAATCATTAGGCGTTAGTATAAAATACTTTGACACACTTAAAGATAATAATTTGCCAATATGTGATGGCTTGTTTATCGGTGGTGGTTTTCCAGAAATGAAACTTGAAGAGTTAAATGCTAATCAATCTTTATTAGAAGATATTAAAACTAAAATTGAACAAAACTTACCAACGTATGTAGAATGTGGCGGGTTAATGTATTTAACCAATAGCATTACTCATAATAAAAAAACTTATTCAATGATGGGTGTAATTGATGCAGATACTTATATGATGTCTAAGCCTATTGGTAGAGGTTATGTTGAGTTGGAGCCAACCGATGAGCATTGTTGGTCTGGAGTATCTAAGCATATTTACGCACATGAGTTTCATTACTCAAAGCTTAAAAATATTAGTTCCAATACACGCTATGCTTTTAATGTTTTGCGTGGTGTAGGTGTAAATAATAAGTTTGATGGTATTATGAAGTATAATCTTTTGGCTTCGTACACACATTTGCATAATGTAGCGAGTAATGAATGGGTTATACAATTTGTGAATTTTGTAAACAAGGTTAAAGAACAGGGGTTATGATAATAATTACAAAAAAAGCTTCGGATGAAATTATTTTATCAACTCATAATCCAGAAAATAAAGGACTGTTGATTCGTTTTTCTGTTGATAAAACTGATGATGGTTTTCAATATTTAATGGGTTTTGATGATCGTAATGACAGTGATATTCACCTTGAATCTAATGGTGTTGAGTATATTTTTTCTTATGAGAAAAAAGTATTACTTGAAGGTATGGTGGTGGATTTTGACCAGATAGATAAAAACAGCGATTATCATTTTGTGTTTATGAACCCAAACGATCCAAATTATGAGCCACCAGAAAAGGAATGTGCACCTGATAAATTAAATAACAAGTAGCTTGTTTAAGTTTTATTTGTAATAATTTAAAATATCTATAATAATAAATTGCGTTAGCAATATTATCTTGTTCTTTTGAATTTTAAGTTATTTTTAATCTTTAAGATTAAAAATAAATGTAGTTTTAGCTAACACATAGGAAGTTATGGTGTTATTAATATAATATAATATAATATAATATAATATAATCTTCTTTCTTTGTGGTTTTTATTTAAATGTTAGTCATTTTTAATTAATTCCTCTTTAATATCAATTAGTAAATTTAGTTGAATCATCATGCTTTGATAAGGTTTAAACTAGATTATTTATAGTCCTTAAATTAGTATAAATTGAAATAAATGGTGAAGTATGATTGATTTATTTTGTGTATTAATTGAAAATTAAACACTTAGTTTATTTAAGTACTGTCTAATAAACAATGTGGTTCTATTGTTTGTAACAAAGATAAATATATTTTATTGAAAAAAGTTTTTATCAGCTGATGCATGCAAGTAGTTGATTACCAACTTGTGTATGAGTTGTTATTTGTAGTTCATGTTTATCCAAATCATCAGTTATTTTAATTATCATATCTGTTGGCGCAATTATGCCTTTGCCTAATTCTGCCCATTCAATCAACTGAATATGACCAGGTGCTAAATATTCTCGAATGCCAATATATTCTAATTCTTGTGCATCACCTAATCGATAACAATCAAAGTGGTGAATATTGATTTTATCATTGATATAGCTTTCTACAAGAGAATAGGTAGGGCTTTTAACTTGATCAAATCCATAGAACTGGATAAACCCTCTAGCAAATGTAGTTTTCCCAACTCCTAAATCACCTTCTAAATAAATAACAATGCAACTATCAACTAACTGAGTACACTGAGCTAATTGATGTGCAAAGTCATAAGTATCAGACTCATTGTGAAGAGTTAATTTCATAATAATTGCCACATATAAAGACTAAATATCCCAATAAGAAAAAACCCTCCCAATCGATTAATAATATGTTTTTTGCTAAAACTATAAGAAACAACAAATAATAAAATAGTCAACAATAACATGACTGGATAGTCTCTATTTATAACTTCAATTGGTATATCTGATGGGTAGATTAATCCCGGTATAGCTAATACAGCAATAGTGTTAAATATATTAGAGCCGATTACATTTCCAATTACCATTGTATATTGTTTTTTCAAAACGCTTGAGATTGATACCGCCAGTTCTGGTAAACTAGTTCCTAGAGCTATAATGCTAAGTCCAATAATAAGATCTGAAATACCAAATATTTTAGCTATTTCTATACCACCCCAAGCTACAAGTTCTGCGCTAGAGACTAAAATCGTTAAGCTTATAATTAGAATTATCTGAGTTTTTTTAATTTGATCCTTGTTGACATTATGTTTAAATTCATCAAAATTATGATGTGTTTTATTTTTTGCTTGTTTAAAGATATAAGCAAAAAATAAAACCAATAAAGATAATAAAATCAAACCATCTTTGAAATCAAGGCGATAATCCCATAATAAAACTCCTACACAAAGTGTAGTAACCATTAAAAATAACCATTCTTTCTTTAAGGTCTTCCATTGTACGTTAATTGGGGAAATAATTGTGCTAATACCTAATATTATGGAAATATTAAAAATATTAGAACCAATTGCATTGCCAATACTAAGCCCTGTATTACCTTCTATAGCAGCAAGTGTCGATATTAATATTTCAGGTATACTAGTGCCAAATCCTAATATGGTTATCCCAATAATAAAGGGCGATATTTTAAAAATATTAGCAATTTTTACCCCATTCTCAGTAAATTTATCTGCACTCCAAATTAAAAGTGTAAATCCTGATAATAAAGCAATAATTGGTAGTAGAATATCTGACATAGTTAATAAATAGATCTTTGTATAAAACTTTTATTTTATTATAAAGACATATAAAACCAAATGAATAAAACAGAATTCTTAATTGGTCGTAGTGATTTAGATTTGCTTGACGATTTTTATCCTGATGATTTACCTAATGAATGGCGGTTTGATTATTATTCAACCTTATTCAAAGCATTATCTTTAAAAATTGATACTAAGGAGGACCTTGAACAGATATTTATAGAATTGAAAGATTCAGATGAGGTATTTGAATTAGTTGTATATATTGAACAAACACAGTTATTAGAGATACCTCTGCTTATATTACTACTGAAACCAATCCATCAATATCGATCTCAATTTAATTTATTTTGTGAATTAGATGAACAACCAAGTAATGAAGTAATGAAAATATTAAGTGGTTATAAATTATGTTTTCAGTCTGATAAAAAACTTAAGTTTGATTTAAATACCAAGCTAATAACAAATAAATATTTTTATTTTACTCAATTTCCTATTATTTATACTTCTAATATTTGGGATGAAAAACAAATTCGAAATTTTTTACAAGATGTATCGTTAGTTAATACTAAAATTATACTTATTTGTAAATATGCAGAAAGTGAAACATTGAATAAAATACGAATTATTGCTGAAATATTAGGCTTTTAGTCAGTGAATGTAATGTTGACTAGACCAGCTTTACAAGTAGAAAATCTACAAGATATGGTGGTTAAAAGCGGCAATAATCCACTTTTTTTTCCAACTTTAAAGATTCACCCTATCGATATTAAATCAGAAAAAAATCATTATGATGTGATTATTTTTATTAGTGCTAATGCTGTTGAATATGGATTAAAGATTCTGAAGAAGATTAGTTATCAGCAGGTTTTGGCAGTGGGCAGTGTTACTGCTAAAAAGTTAAGTGAAAATAATATCATTATTAATGATTTTCCTAAAAATAAAGCTTCTAGCGAAGCACTGTTAGAACTTGATAGTGTAACCCAGTTAAATGATAAAACAATTTTAATTTTTAGGGGTAAAGGTGGTAGAGAGACTTTAAAGCAAGGTTTGATTAAACAAGGTAATCAAGTTGAATATGTTGAGGTGTATGAACGTGTTTGCTGTGATATTAGTTACTTACATTGTCAATCTCTTGATAAATTTTTGTTAAGTAGAGAAGGCGTTATTAGCATCACCAGTATAGATAATATGAAATCTCTAATAAAAATAGTTAATCAAATTAATCATGTTGATAAATTAAAAAACTATTTATTAGTCGTTTTGAGTGAAAGGATTAAAATTTATGTCAATTCAATTGAGTTTGATAAAGTATTAGTTACTCCAAATACCAGTAATAATGGTATTATTTCAGTATTAATGAATCTTAATACACTTGACAAACCAGTAAAATATAGTTAATTTATCAACTATCTTTAATGGTTCTTTGGAGAGAAAGTGTGATTAAATTAAGCGTTTCACAAGCAGCACGTAAACTTGGCGTGAGTCGTGCTCATATTCAAACACAAATTAATTTGGGTAAGTTACAAACTCACGAGGGCTATGTAACAACGGATAGTATTAGGTTAGCTTATCCTAAGATAAGTTTACATTCAGAACAAGATAAATACATACAAAAAATGCAACAGATAAAATCTGATGCTATGTTTAAAGCTGGTATAGATTATTTCACTAAACAAGAAAATGAAGAAAAATTAATCAATATTATTAGTGCACTTAAATCTAAACTATATAAAGAAGAGCTAAGGAATGAACATTATTCAATGGTGTTTGAAGAACTGTATAGTCGTTTAAATATATTTGAGAAATGTTGTCATACTCAAGATAAAGAGTCTTTGCATAAACTTCAATATTGGATTAAGATACAATCTAATTTAAATTGAGAATATATTATTTATATTATGTTTTTTGCTAGCTTAAGAGATGGTTCAACAAGATTCATTGAGTAAAAATGGAAGCTATTTACACCTTGGTTCTTGAGTGTTTGGCATAAATTAGCAACAACATCAAAGCCAAAGTCATTAAGTGATTCTAGATCATTTTCATAAAATTTAAGTCGTTCTAAAATCCATTTTGGAATTTGTGCGCCACACATATTAGAAAAATTAAGCAATTTAGTATAATTGGTAATGGGCATAATTCCTGGTGTGATTGGAATATTTATCCCTAGTTTTTGTACGTCATCTTGGAATCTAAAATAGGCATCAGCATTATAGAAGTATTGTGTAATTGCCCCATTTGCACCTGCTTTAACTTTGTTAACAAAGTGTGTTAAATCACTTTCTATATTTTTTGCTTGTGGATGCATTTCAGGGTAGGCCGCTACTTCAATGTTAAAGTTGTCATTATATTTAGATCGAATAAATTCAACTAATTCATTAGCATAATGAAAATCACCCATATTTCTTATACTTGAGGGGATATCTCCCCTTAATGCAATAATATGATTGATATTTATAGCTTTGTATTTGTCTAGTAATTCAATAATATTAGATTTTTTTAAACCAATACAAGATAAATGTGGCGTAGCTGGAATATTGTTATTTTTTTGAATATCTAATACTGCTTCTAAGGTTGTATCTTGCGTTTTACCCCCCGCACCAGAAGTGGTTGAAAAGTACTTAGGCGATACTACACTTAAACTTTGTCTAACTTGGATTAGTTTTTCTTTTCCCTGTTCTGTTTTGGGTGGAAAAAACTCAAAACTGATTTTCATTAATACAATACGTCTATAATTAAAATTATATTATTATAACTGATTTAGTTAAGATTGAAGCGTTTTTAATTCTAATAAAAGCTAGAAATCTAGCTTATGATTTTTTAACTATCCTCTCACAATCGGGTAAAATAACTTGGTTTTAGTTGGAAATTTATAGCGATTTTATGTCAAAAAGTGATTACATCGAATTAGAAGGTTTTGTTAAAGAAAAGTTACCTAATACAACTTTTATTGTTGAGTTAGAAAATGGTCATTGTATTCTGGCACATATTTCTGGCAAAATTCGTAAGCATTATATTCGAATTCTTCCAGGTGATAAAGTAACCGTTGAGATGACGCCTTATGACTTAACTAAAGGAAGGATTACTTTTAGACATAAATAAAAAAAATATTGCCGATGTGGTGGAATTGGTAGACGCACTGGATTCAAAATCCAGCCCTTTAGGGGGTGACGGTTCGATTCCGTCCATCGGTACCAGATTAATAAAAAAATCATAATATGAAACAAATAGATTTTATAACTCAAGCGCTTAATTTAACTTTGTTTGGTATGGGGTTTGTATTTTTATTTTTAACTTTGTTGGTTATTATTACTAAGCTAATGTCTATTATTATCCAAAAATTGCAAAGTAAAATTCATGATAAGCAAGATTATTGTAACTCTGAGTTTAAGGATGAAATGGATGAAGAGACTAAATTTATCATCGAACAAGCAATAAAAATGCATAAGGGAGCATAAGGATCATGCTAGATTTTTTTAAAAAATTAACTAAAAGGTCTGACAGTTTACAAGGTAAAGTAGTGGAAATTACAGAGCTTGTCTTTAGAGATGCACATCAGTCTTTATTTGCAACACGTATGCGTATTGATGATATGTTGCCAATTGCAGATAAATTAGATAAAATTGGCTATTGGTCAATAGAATCTTGGGGCGGGGCAACTTTTGATTCGTGTATTCGTTATTTAGGAGAAGATCCCTGGGATAGGATTCGTGAGATTAAAAAAGTAATGCCTAACACGCCTCAACAGATGTTGCTTAGAGGTCAAAATTTATTAGGTTATCGTCATTATAGTGACGATGTGGTACGTAAATTTGTAGATCAAAGCGCAAAAAATGGCGTGAGTGTTTTCCGTATTTTTGATGCAATGAATGATATTCGTAACCTTAAAACAGCAACTAACCAAGTGATTAAGATTGGTCAACATGCGCAAGGTACGTTATCCTATACAATTAGTCCTGTACATAACATTCAAACATGGCTAGACATGGCTAGAGAGATTGAAGATATGGGAGCACATTCTCTTTGTATTAAAGATATGGCAGGGTTATTACAACCATATGTGGCTTATGACTTGATTAAAGCATTAAAGATGGTTGTTGATATTCCTATTCAATTACATGCTCATGCAACAACTGGATTATCTACTGCCACTATTGTTAAAGCTGTTGAAGCTGGTATTGATCGTGTTGATACGGCTATTGGCTCTATGAGTATGACTTATGGTCATAGTGCGACTAACTCTGTGGTTTCTATTTTAGAAAATAGTCCAAGAAAGACAGGGTTAGATTTGAAAAAACTAGAAGAAATTGATGCTTATTTTAGATCAGTGCGTTGTAAATATACAGAGTTTGAAGGCTCGCTTAAAGGGGTGGATTCAAGAATTTTATTATCTCAAGTGCCAGGTGGCATGTTAACCAATATGGAAAGTCAATTACGTGAGCAAGGTGCACTCAATAGGATGGATGAAGTATTACTTGAAATTGCATGTGTACGTAAGGATCTAGGATATATACCATTAGTAACACCAACTTCACAAATTGTAGGAACACAATCTGTTCTTAATGTACTTACTGGCGAACGCTATAAAACAATTACTAAAGAATCTGCTGGTGTGCTTAAAGGTGAATATGGTGCAACACCTTCACCTGTTGACCAAGCTTTACAAATTAAGGTTTTAGATGGCGGTCAGCCAATTACTTGTAGACCTGCTGATAATATTGCGCCAGAGATGAAGATTCTTGAAAAAGAATTTGATAGAATTGTTGCTAAGAAAGGAATTGTTTTAGCTAAAGAAAAGATTGATGATTTATTGACTTATGCATTATTCCCACAAGTAGGTATTTTATTCTTACAAAATCGAAATAATCCTGATTTCTTTGAGCCAGTGTCACAGGTAGTTGAGAGTTGTAAAAAATCTAACAAAAAGGAAGAAACTTACACTATTTCGTTTAAAGGCAATTCTTATACTGTTGCTGTTTCAGCAGGTGGTGATATTAC
The DNA here is from genome assembly GCA_021730165.1 of Candidatus Vesicomyidisocius sp. Pext_18_S21. Taxonomy (GTDB): domain Bacteria; phylum Pseudomonadota; class Gammaproteobacteria; order PS1; family Pseudothioglobaceae; genus Ruthia; species Ruthia endoextente. Next base: position 809,963 of record CP072535.1, on the reverse strand, counting down.
ATCAATGAAAGCCTCTTATGATCAAACAAAAGTATCAACCCTAGTAGAAAAAGAAATACTTAGTATAGCACCAACAACAAAAGGGGAGGTTATTGGTGCGCCATTATCAGGGACTATTTGGAAAATAATAGTTGAAGTGAATCAAAAAATTGAACAAGGAGATGTTTTGGTTATTCTTGAAGCAATGAAAATGGAAACTGAAATTAAAGCTGCTAGAAGTGGTGTTGTGACTGATATTGAGATTAAGGAAGGTGATACAGTTGACGTAGGTCAAACTTTATTAATACTCGCATAATTTTAGATTTTAAAATGGAACAATTAAATACATTTTGGATTAACACAGGTCTTCATCAAATGTCTTGGGGGCAAGGTTTAATGCTATTGGTTGGTATTTTGCTTTTATATTTAGCAATTATTAAAAATTTTGAACCATTGCTGTTATTACCTATTGGTTTTGGTGCAATTTTAGCTAATATTCCAGGTGCAGGTATTGCTGAGGGTAATGGTATTTTGCATATATTTTATGTGGTTGGTATTGAGTCTGGTGTATTTCCACTGATTATTTTTATGGGCGTAGGTGCATTGACTGACTTTGCTCCGCTATTGGCTAACCCTAAAACATTATTACTTGGCGCAGCAGCACAATTTGGTATTTTTGTTACCTTGTTAGGCGCTATTGGTTTAACAGTAGTAGGAATTTTTGACTTTAGCTTGACTGATGCTGCTGCTATTGGTATTATTGGTGGTGCTGATGGGCCAACTAGTATTTACGTTGCGTCAAAACTTGCACCTGATTTATTAGGTGCAATTGCAGTTGCTTCTTATTCTTATATGGCTTTAGTGCCACTTATCCAACCACCGATTATGCGTGCTTTAACAACTAAGAAGGAACGCCAAATTGAAATGGTTCAATTACGTAAAGTATCAAAATCTGAAAAGATTATTTTTCCTATTATGTTGTTAATGTTAGTAGCTTTATTGTTGCCTGATGCAGCGCCACTACTGGGTATGTTTGCCTTTGGCAATTTAATGAAAGAATCTGGCGTAGTTAATCGTTTGAGTGATACAATGCAAAATGCTTTAATTAATATTGTGACTATTTTTTTAGGTTTGGCGGTAGGTTCAAAATTAATGGCAGAAAAGTTTTTACAATTAGATACTTTAGGTATTTTGCTTTTAGGTATGGTAGCCTTTGCCATTGGTACAGCTTGTGGGGTGTTAATGGCAAAATGTATGAATGTATTTAGTAAAAATAAAATTAACCCTTTAATTGGTTCTGCTGGTGTTTCTGCAGTACCTATGGCAGCTCGTGTTTCTAATAAAGTAGGTTTAGAAGCTAATCCACATAATTTTTTATTAATGCATGCAATGGGTCCTAATGTTGCTGGTGTGATTGGTTCAGCAATTGCAGCAGGTATTATGATTCAGTTTTTAGGTTAGTTTAGTTGTTAATACTCCATGGTTTAAAATGAGAGATTTATCCATTTTTATAGCGATTTTTTCATCGTGAGTTACAATAATGAGTGCACAGTTCTGGTCATGATTGAGTTCCAACATTAGGTTGAGTACTTCGTTAGTATTTTTAGTATCTAAATTTCCAGTAGGCTCATCTGCTAAAATACAACTGGGATTTGTAATTAAAGCTCTTGCAATAGCAACTCGTTGGCGTTCACCACCAGAGAGTTCACTTGGTAAGTGATTAAGGCGGTGTTCAAGCCCTATTTTTAATAGTAATTTTTTAGCATGGGCTTGAGCAGATTTCTGATTCACTCCTTGTATTCGCTCAGGCATGGCAACATTATCAAGCATACTAAAATCATTTAGCAGATGATGAAATTGGTATACAAACCCTAAATATTTGCCGCGTAATAATGTGGTATCGTTTTCGTTTAATGTATTTAGATTAATTCCATTGATAAGTATTTTTCCTTGAGTGGGTTTATCAATACCACCTAATAGATTAAGTAAAGTAGATTTACCACAACCTGATTGTCCTAAAATTGCAATTGATTCACCTTGTTCAACGTTTAAGTTGAGGTTATTAAGTATTGGTATTTTTTGTTTGCCATTAAGGTAAGTATAGCTAATATTGGTGCATTCAATAATTTTATTCATGATTTAACACCTCGGCAATATCTATTTTTCCTGCTAGTTTGGCTGGATAAATAGAAGCAATTGTTATTAAAATAAAACCACCCAAGATAACTTTAACGATATCCATTATATGTATTTCAGAAGGAAATCTACTGATATAGAATACATCTTTTGGAAAGAACTGAAAGCCTAAAATAGACTCAATACCACTAACAATCATTTCAATATTAAGAGATAATAATACGCCTAAGATACTACCAATAGTAATACCAATTAGACCAATTGTTAATCCTTGATAAAGGAATATTTTTACAATACGATTAGGTGTCATACCAAGCGTTCTTAAAATGGCAATATCGGCTTTTCTATCAGTTACCACCATTACTATCATAGAAACAATATTAAAAGTAGCAACTGCAATAATGAGCGACATTATAATACTAATCATCTGTTTTTCAAGATTTAGCGCTTTAATAAAGTTGGCTTTTTGTTCAGTCCAGTCGATACCATAATATCGATTGTCTAGCAAGTTAGTAATAATTTCATTAGTGATTTTCTTAGCATTAAATAAATCATCAACCTTAAGCCGAATACCAGAGACTTTATCCTTCATAATATACAATTTTTGTGCTTGTTCTAGGCTAATAAATGCTAAGTTATTGTCATATTCGCTAATACCAGCATCAAAGATCCCACTAATAGTAAAGCGTTTAAACCTTGGCTGAATGCCTATAATATTAGAAGATAATTTAGGTGTAAGTAGTATAATTTTATCCCCAATAGTTAAACTTAGTTGTGTTGCCAACCCTATGCCAATTAAAATATCTGATTTAAGCAAGTTGGTATTACCAAACTTAATTTTATCTAACAGAATAGAAGTTTTTGTTTCCAAGTTAGGTCTAATACCTCGTACATTAATTCCTTGAGTAGCATTGTGTGTACTTATTAGCAGAGCATATTTTTCAATATAAGGTGAGGTACTAATAACATTAGGATGTTTGTTAATTTTTTTTTGTAAATTTTGCCAGTTATCAACTAAGTTGTCGTGTTGAGTAATATATGAATGAGAAATGGTATTTAGTACTCTGTCTCTAAGTTCTTTGTGAAATCCATTCATGACAGATAACACTGTAATCAAGGTGACGACAGATAGAATTAAACCTACAATAGAAATTCCAGGAATAAAGGAAATAAAACCCTTTTTTTGATTGGAGCGTAAGTATTGATTAGAAATTATAAATTCGATACTCATTAGGGTAATATTTTGTCATAATTAGTACTATTATAAATAGTTAAATAAAAATGTATATATGGTTAATCTAACAATAAAATATCAAACTAACCACCAGGTAGATATATATTGTAGGATTATTTGTGGTTGGGTAATAATTGTCTATTCTGTTACATATGAGTATTTGTACTACTTAAAAATATTTTTCTTTTATTTATTTAGAACTAGGTGTAATGATAGAAATTTATTCTAAAGCTTATATAATGATAGTTGTTACCATTATAGTTACTACTTGTTTCTTAGTGATTGATATGAAATATTTAATGGTAAATAATAAGTTTAATTTACTTATTATGGTTACCTTGATTTTAATATTATTAGTTATAGTGGTGATATTGAAATTTGATGAGAAAAAATATCAAATTGAAAATAAGTACTAGATAATAATGGATTTAAATACTCGAGGTATTATTAATTATTTATTACTGCCAATATCAGGCATGTTTTATTTAGTATCAGTAGTTAGAAAATGGCTTTATCGAGTTAATTTTTTTAAGGTTAAAAAATTTAAATGTCCTGTAATTGTGGTAGGAAATATTACAGTTGGTGGTACTGGTAAAACACCAATTGTGATTTTATTGGCACAGTATTTTAAGCAACAAGGCAAGCAAGTTGGCGTGGTATTACGTGGATACGGTGGTATGCACCATAAAGGTAGTTTGTTAGTGAGTAAAAATACTAATGTTTATTTATCAGGTGATGAACCGTTGCTTATCGCTTTGCAAGCAGATTTACCGGTGATGGTTAATAGGAACAGGGCACAGGCGGTTGAGGATTTAATTAATCAATGTCAAGTTAATTTAATCATTAGTGATGATGGATTACAACATTATAAAATGGATAGAGATATAGAAATCGTTGTTATTGACGGTACTCGACGTTTTGGTAATGAATTTTTTTTGCCATCAGGGCCTTTAAGGGAGTCAATTGATAGACTTAAAAGTGTTGATTTTGTGATAAATAATAATGGTTTTCGTGCAGGTGAATTTAACATTAAACTAATATTAAAAATATTTGTTAATGTTAAAACAGGTGAGGAAAAACCATTGGATTATTTTAATGGTGAATATTGTCATGGTGTTGCTGGTATTGGTTATCCCCAACGTTTTTTTGATACATTAATTAGATTGGGTATTAATTTAAAACCACACATATTTGCTGACCATTATATGTATCAACAAAGTGATTTAGTATTTGAAGATAATTATCCAATTCTTATGACTGCTAAAGATTGTGTAAAATGTATTCAATTCGCAAATAATCAAATGTGGTATCTTCAAGTTGAAGCTAATTTGAGCGATAATTTTTTTAAAGAGTTAGAAGCTAAATTATGATTGATGAAGCCTTGTTAAAATTATTAGTATGTCCTAAAAGTAAAGCTCCACTGAAGCAAGTGGGAAATGAGCTTATTTGTGAGGTGAGTGGCTTGGCTTATCCAATTGAAGACGGTATTCCAATCTTACTGGCTGAAGAAGCACGTGAATTAGATAAAGGCAGTGATAAAAAGTAATGAATTTTTCCATTATCATCCCTGCTAGGTATGCATCAAGTAGATTACCAGCTAAACTACTTAGAGATGTTCATGGAAAGCCTTTGATTCAATTAACTTATGAAAATGCAGTTAATAGTAGCGCAAATCGTGTCATTATTGCAACCGATGATAAACGTATTGAGGTAGTTGCTAATGATTTTGGTGCAATAACTTGTATGACTGACGGACATTTTACTTCTGGTACATTAAGAATTGCACAAGTGTTGGAAAAATTAGATATTAATGATGATGAAATTATTGTTAATGTGCAGGGTGATGAACCAATGCTAGACCCAAGTGTGATTGATCAAGTAGTTAATAACTTAGCAAGCAACCCTATGCAAATAGCAACTTTGTGTGAACAAATTACGGATAAGGTGCAATATTTTGATCCTAATTGTGTTAAAGTAGTTTTTAATAAAATTGGAAAGGCTTTATATTTTTCACGTGCTACTATTCCTTTTTTTAGAGAGGAAAAGGATTTTGATTTAAAGTTGTGCTATAAGCATATTGGTGTATATGCTTATAGAGCAGTGGTTATTAAACAATATCTAACCATGAATAGTTCTTCATATGAAAAAGTTGAAAAATTAGAACAGTTAACAGCGCTTAACGAAGGTTTCGATATTCATGTAGCACCAGCTTGTGCTAGTGTTGGATATGGTGTTGATATACAGCGTGATTTGGATAAAGTAAGAAAAGAGTTAGGTTGAATTATGAATGTTATTAATGGTAAAAAAATTGCACAAAATTTACAAGCAAGTATTAAATTAAAGGTTGATACGCTTGATAGAAAGCCAGGTCTGGCAGTTATTTTAGTTGGTGATGATGATGCTTCAGAAGTTTATATTCGTAATAAAGAAAATGCTTGTAAAGAAGTTGGTTTTTATTTAGAAATAATTAATAGATTTGATAATATTTCCCAGGAAGAGTTATTATTTGAAATTGAGCGTTTAAATGATGATGATAAAATTGATGGTATTTTAGTGCAATTACCACTACCAAAGCATTTAGATGTTAATTTAGTAAATGAAACTATCTCTCCTAAAAAGGATGTAGATGGTTTTCATAGTGAAAATATTGGTAAATTGATGCAGAATAAGCCTTTTTTACACCCGTGTACGCCAAAAGGAGTGATGTTGATGCTTGAATCTATTGGAGTAGATTTGGTAGGTAAAAATTGTGTAGTAGTGGGCGCATCTAATATTGTTGGTCGTCCGATGGCGTGTGAGTTGTTAAATGCTAAAGCAACGGTTACTATTTGCAATAGTAAAACTAAAAATCTCTCTTGTAAATTAATTCAAGCAGATATTGTTGTTGTTGCAGTTGGCATTCCTAAGATGATTCAGAGCGATTGGATTAAACCTGGTGCTATTGTGATTGATGTAGGTATTAATCGATTGGATAATGGTTGCCTAGTTGGAGATGTTGATTTTGAATCTGTTAGAAACGTTGCCGGTTGGATTGCTCCAGTGCCAGGTGGTGTTGGACCAATGACTATTGCTACATTATTAAAAAATACATTAACGGCATATGAGGCAAGAATATGAGATTTTTACTAAAAGGATTTAGAAATGGTTTAGGTGCTATTATCGCCTTTATTAGTTGGATGGTTCCAGTTAATAGGGTTAAACGTACTAGCGAACAACAACACAAAGTAGATGAAGAAACTATCAATATTGAGTTGTATCAGTTCTTTGGTTGTCCGTTTTGTATCAAAACTCGCCGAATAATTAAGCGATTAAACCTACATATTATTACACGTAATGCTCAAACTATTGGTAGTAAATTTAGAGATGAAATACAGCGAGAAACTGGTAAAGTTCAAGTGCCTTGTTTAAAAATTACTAATGGCGATGAAGTTCAGTGGATGTTTGAATCTAATGAGATTAGTGCTTATTTAAATAAGCATTTTGGATAATATTTTATTAAGGTAAAAAGTTTTTTAATTTTGCAATACTTTCATTTAGCTTAGCTTGAGAATTAGCGATGATATTGGTATGACCTAGTTTTCGATTTTTACGTTCAGATTTATCATATAGATGTAAGTGTGTGTTTGGCATTTTTAGCACAGTATTAATATCTCCAAGTTTACTAATAATATTAATCATTGCACAAAATGGATGTATTGGTGTGGTGTCACCAAGTGGCATTCCAGTAATTGCACGGATGTGATTTTCAAATTGTGAAGTGTTAGTGCCTTCAATACTCCAATGTCCAGAATTATGTACTCGTGGTGCCATTTCATTAACTATTAACCCATTTTCAGTTTCAAATAATTCAATAGTAAGTACACCAATGTAATCCATTTCGTCGAGTAAAGTTTGCATGTAATGCTGCGCTGTCTTTTGAATTTTTTCGTTAATATTCTGAGCAGGTGCAATGGTTAATCTTAAAATACCTTCATGATGTTTATTTTCAACCATTGGGTAGTATTTATGGCTATTATCAATACCACGTACAGCAATTAAAGAAAGCTCACGTTTAAAATTGATAAACCTTTCTAGAATTGATCCTATATTATTCATGCTTTCCCAGGCTTTAGTAATTTGTTTAGTTTCATGGAGGAGGAATTGACCTTTACCATCATAACCATCGGTCACAGTTTTTAAAATTGCTGGCAAACCAATAGTTTTAATTGCTGCTTTTAAATCTGATTCAGAATTTACCATTTGATATGGTGCACAAGGAATATTTAACTGATTGAATAAAGCTTTTTCTCGACCACGATGTTGTGTAATAAATAAGGATTTTTCATTAGGGTGAACAGGAACTTTTTTATTAATTTTTTTAACAATTTCAACTTTAGTATTTTCGCTTTCATAAGTAATAACATCAGAAAATTCTATCAAAGAGTTAATATTGTTAGTATTATCTTTGTGTGCAAACATATGCCCTAATAAAGAGGATGGCTCATCATAAGTTTCACCGGAAAAACCAAATTGGTGATTTAGTGGATAGCCAGAAATAGCTAACATTCTACCTAACTGACCTGCGCCTAATATACCAACTTTCATCTGTTATTCTTGGAGATTAGAGTTGTTTAAAATATCCTGAGTTTGTTTAGCTCTAAAATTAGTTACTATATCTCTAATAGTTTGGTTTTCATTACCAATAATTTGTGCAGCTAAAATACCTGCATTTTTAGCACCTGCTTTACCAATAGCTAATGTACCAACAGGGATACCACTAGGCATTTGAGAAATAGATAATAAAGAATCTTGTCCATTAAGTGCACATGATTGAATAGGTACACCTAACACTGGAACAATAGTTTTGCTAGCTACCATACCTGGTAAATGCGCAGCACCACCTGCACCTGCAATAATCACTTTAAGCCCACGTTCAAGTGCATTTGATGCATAGTCGAACATTAAATCTGGTGTTCGATGCGCAGAAATCACTTTAACCTCGTATGGAATACTAAGTTCTTTGAGTATGTTTACTGTATTTTTCATGGTTATCCAATCTGATTTTGACCCCATAATAACACCTACTAGTACACTCATTAATTTCTCCAAAGTTAAATATTATTTGGATTATACTTAACTTTAAGTATTGATGGTAGGGTAAAATCACGATGTAAAAAAGGTAGATGTCCAGTGTTTAAGATAAAAGTTTTTATGTTATTTTGATGGTACCAATGCCTAATTTTAATTGGAACTAAGGTATCATATTTTCCCAGTACTACTTCTATTGGTATAGATAGTTTTTTAAGTTTATTATTTAGGTTTGTGTTAAGTAATATTTCCAAGCCTTGATTTAGTGCTTTTGTTGTTGTTGAGTATTGTTCAATAACTTTATTTAATATTTTAAGTTTTGATTTATTTTTGGTTTGCAAACTAATAAAGCGTTTTAAACTTTTAGATAAATTTAGTTGTAGAGCATTTGAAAATTGCTTAAAATTATTCTCATCTATGCCAAATTCCCAATTATTTGTTTGGATAAAATTTGGCGTTGATGCAACAAGAATAAGACTTGATACAGTTATTTTACTGGCAATATTAATGGCAAGTAACCCACCTAAAGACCACCCTAATAGGATAGGATTTCTTGGCAAAATTTTGATAATTTCATCACACCATTCATTAAGCCCACCATCAATATTAGTACTTCTACCATGTCCAGGTAAATCAATAAGTGTGATGCGGTATTGATTTTTATAATCATAAAATAAATTATTAAACAGTTCTGAATTAAATCCCCAACCATGAAGCAATACTAAATCAACCCCAAAACCTTCTGTGTTACTGTATAACATATTTAAGTTGGATAAGAAGTTGTTTAATTTGGTTTTGTGTATGGTTGGCACTTAGTGTTATTCTTAAACGAGTTGTGTTTTTTGGTACAGTTGGTGGACGAATAGCACTGATATGAAAGCCTGTACTGAATAACTTTTTTGAAATGTTAATTGATTTTTTATTATTACCTAAAATGAGCGGTTGGATGGCGCTATTAGATGCTTTAATGGGTAGGTTTAGTTCTTTAGAAAGCTTTTGAAAATAATGAATATTAGCTACTAATTTAGTATTTTGTTCACCTTCTTTAATTAGTTCTAAGCTTTTTAGGGTGGCACTGCATAAAGCTGGTATAATTGCTGTCGTATAAATATAAGGGCGTGATTTTTGGATTAAAAAATCAATTAAATCCTCATTACCAGCTACAAAAGCCCCCATAGTACCTGCAGCTTTACCTAGTGTTGCCATGTAAATTGAATTTTTTGGAATAATTGGCTTAAGTACACCAAATCCATGCGCATCATCTTGCATTAAGAATGTATCAGTTTTTTCTATAATTTTTTCAATACCTTTAATGTTAGCCTGATCACCATCCATGCTAAATACGTTATCAGTTACAATTAGTCCTTGTCCAGTTTGCTTATTTATTTTTTTCTTTAATGATTTAAGATTATTATGTAAATATCGTTGAAGTGGTAAACTAATTAAATGATTTGCATCAATGAGTGAGGCATGGTTAAATTTATCTTGCAATACCCAATCAAGTTTATCCTTAAGTGCAGAAAATACTCCAATATTCGCCATATAACCAGTTGAGAATAACAAGGCTTTTTCTTGTCCTGTATAATTAGCTAACGCTTCTTCTAACGCTTGATGTGCCGTTGTATGTCCACTAATTAAGTGTGATGCGCTAGAGCCAACACCAAATTTATCAATCCCTTTTTTAAATGCTTCTTTAACTTGTGGATGGTTGGCAAGCGATAGATAGTCATTTGAACAAAAATTTATCAATGATTTTCTATTAGTGCTAATTTGAGTATTTTTAGATACTTTTCTTGTACGATAAAGATAATTTTGCTTAAGATTTGATAATTCTTGTGAAAAGTCCATGAATTTGTTTTATAGTTTATAAGGTAACTTGATAATACAATATAATCATAATATAATCAAATTCTTACTATTATCTAGATAATAGTAAGAATATTTAGTTTTTATACTCCTAAAAACAAATATTTAGAGCGGTTGAAGCAATTAAATACGGACTATAGAAATATATTAAACGTAAGTACAATAAAAATTTATTTGAAGATGTATATTTTTTTATTTTAATTGTTATTACGGTGATAACAATGCTTGTTATGATTATATTTTTTTAAATTAATAAAATAATTATAGAGGTTGATTTATATATGAGAATTTGTATTATGTTATTATAAAGTGATAACATTGAGTGTTATTAAAAATAATGAGTAGTGTTTTTTCTAGTATTTAAGAGAAGACAACAGAGTTGTTGATATTGATTGATAGAATAACACTTATTTTTGTAGTAATTTAGAATAATTAAAACGATAGGTATTATTCCTATGATGAATATACACAGTAAATTATTTTAGTTGAGCTATAGGCGTATTGTTTAGGTTTTAATGTTAAATTAAATCTACCATTGGTGATGAAGCAGAAGCGTAGGATTTTTTCATCATTCTACCCGAAAGGAAGGATTCTCGTCCTGCGATAATGGCGTTTTTCATAGCGCTTGCCATTAAAATTGGATTGTTTGCATTGGCAATGGCTGAGTTCATTAGCACACCATCACAGCCAAGTTCCATTGCCTTGGCAGCATCACTTGCACAACCAATACCAGCATCAATCAATACTGGTACAGTAGCTTGTTCTTTGATGATTTTTATTTGTATTGGATTGGTAATGCCTTGACCTGATCCGATAAGTGAGGCGAGTGGCATTATTGCAACGCAACCAATATTTTCTAATTCTTTAGCAACGACCGGATCATCACTGGTATAAACCATAACATCAAACTCATTATCAACTAGTGTTTTTGCGGCAGATAGGGTTTCAACAATATTAGGATAAAGTGTTTTTTTATCTCCTAATATTTCTAATTTAATTAAATTATGTCCACCTAAAAGTTCACGTGCTAATTGACAAGTTCGGATAGCATCTTTAGCATTGTAACAACCTGCAGTATTTGGTAGAATAGTGTATTTGTTTGGTGAGATAATATCTAATAGATTAGGTTCATTGATATTTTGTCCAATATTAGTACGGCGGATAGCAACAGTGATGATATCAGCTTCTGCCATATCCGTTGCCAGTTTGGTTTCAAAAAAGTCTTTATATTTCCCTGATCCAACTAATAAGCGAGATTTATAAGTTTTTTTGGCAATTACTAAGGGTATGTCAATCATGATAATTGAGTATTTTACTGTGAAAAAAGTTTAAAGATTTAATTTTTAATTTAAATTTTGTTTTTTTAAATCGTACTATAAGTATTTTTACGTTTGTAAGATAGGTTGCAAAAAAAAAGATGAAGTTGTATAGCGGAGAGTGAGGGGTTCGAACCCTCGATAGGGGATAAACCCTATACACCCTTAGCAGGGGCGCGCCTTCAGCCAACTCGGCCAACTCTCCGAAGAGAGAAATTATACGCCTAAGAAATAATAATTTGAAATAGGATTAGAAACTATATTTATATTGAACTTCCTTCAATTATCTCATTTCTGTTATTTTTTTAAAAACTAGAAAAAACACTACTCATTATTTTTAATAACACTCAATGTTATCACTTTATAAAAAAGATATAAACTGATCGTAGTTTGCTTTGTAAAATTTTTATACTGAGAATTACTTTTTTTTTGATATCCTGCTGCTTTTTATTTTTTTTAGAGGTGGCTAAGTATAAAATGAATAGAAGTTGATCTTTTAACCCATAAGATATTGCTTTAGTAAATTCAATAACATAGCGTGTACAAATTTATTAAGAATAAGAAAATAAATAGTTGAATTCTATTTTTTTAAAGAAGCAATAGTAAATTCCTAATATATTAATGTAGATATAAAACCGTCTATATTTAGGATTAAAGATTTATCATTATTTTTAGAGTCTTGGATAATCCAGTAGATTTATGACTACATAAAAAAATATAGCTATTTTTATATAGTTAAAGTAGATAGTTTATCAATAATGTTGTCAGTAATTTTGATGAATTAATTGTATAGATTATTTATGAATTTTGAAATCATGTGTTATAGTGGCAGACTTTCCAAGCATAATTAAAGCAGAACAATATTTATTAGTAGATAAATTGACTGCTTTACTAACTTTTTTATCGTTTAAATTAACTCCTTTAATGGCAAAGTGAATGTGAATTTTAGTGAATATTTTTGGATGCTCTTTAGCACGTTCTGATGATATTTCAGCACGAAAAGTATGTACTTCTTGGCACATTTTTTTCAGTATTGATATCACATCAATAGTTGTACAGCCACCTATGCCAAGGAGTAACATTTCCATGGGGCGGATACCTAAATTCTTTCCACCTAAATTTTGAGGGCCATCCATTACTATGGCGTGACCACTATCTGATTCACCAACTATCATCATATCATTAATCCATTTAACCGTTGTATTCATTTATTCTTTCCAAAAATTTTCTGTAGTGCTTCTCCTGGATTATTTTGACGTATAAATGCTTCGCCAACTAAAAAGCTGTAAATATTATGCTTATTCATAAAAGCAACATCATTTGAAGTCAGGATACCGCTTTCAGTAATAATCAAAGTATCTTCTTTGATTTCTTTCATTAGTTCAATAGTTGTTTCTAAAGAAACATCAAAGGTGCGTAAATTTCTATTATTAATACCAACCATTGGTAGGTGCAATTGCAATGTACGTTCTAATTCTTCTACATTGTGTATCTCAATCAAAACATCCATATTAATGTCAATAGCTTGCATTGTAAAGTTTTCTATTTGTTCATCATTTAGGCAAGCGGCAATTAGTAAAATACAATCAGCACCTAAGGTTCTAGATTCGTAAATCTGATAAGAGTCTATAATAAATTCTTTGTGTAAAATGGGTATTGATATTGCTTTGCATACATCAATTAAGTGTTGATTCTTTCCTTGGAAGAAGTCTTTATTGGTTACAACTGATAAGCAAGTTGCACCTGATTTTTCGTAGCTTTTGGCTATTTCAACAGGGTTGAAATTTTCACGTAATACACCTTTAGAAGGAGATGCTTTTTTGATTTCTGCAATAATAGCATTTTGCTTTGCATCTACTTTATCTTTCAATGCTTGGTAAAAGTTATTTGTATTATGGTTTTTATACGCAACATCAAGCATCTGACTTTCTGGAATATTGTTTTTACATTCTGCAATTTCAACTTTTTTACTTGCAATAATTTTCTTTAAAATATCAGGTGTACTCATCATAAATTATTATTTTAAACGATGAAACAATTATATTAAGGTATGGTTTAGATAAAAATTAGATTTTTTTATAATTATGTAAATAGATGTATTATGAGTGAAAATTTAGTTTTCACTATTTTTGTCAAATAATGTCTAATACAGTAGTCTAACTATATAATAAACGTTGATTTTTGTATAAAACTATAAGTCATGAAATTGTTAGATTTTGAAGTCGGTATTAATCATCCATTTTTCTTGATTGCAGGCCCTTGTGTTATTGAATCCGAAGTATTAGCTTTGGAAACTGCCACTTATTTAAAAAGAGTTACTGAGGATTTAGGTATTAATTTTATTTATAAGTCTTCATATGATAAGGCTAATCGAACCAGTATTAATAGCTTTAGAGGTTTGGGTGTGAAGGAAGGTTTGCGTATTTTGCAAAAGGTTAAGGATGAAGTCGGCGTGCCAGTATTAACCGATGTGCATGAGGACTCACCGCTAAGTGAGGTAGCATCTGTAGTAGATATGATGCAAACCCCTGCTTTTTTAGTGCGTCAAACCAATTTTATTCAAAATGTATGTAAACAAGGTATTCCTGTGAATATTAAAAAAGGCCAATTTCAAGCGCCATGGGATATAGGAAATGTTGTGAATAAGGCCTATGAAACAGGTAATAGATTAATTACTATTTGTGAACGTGGTACTTCATTTGGTTATAATACTTTGATTTCTGATATGCGTGGTTTATCTACTATGCGTTCAACAGGTTGCCCGATAGTATTTGATGCAACCCATTCAGTGCAACAGCCTGGTGGTAATGGATTAACCTCAGGAGGACAGAGGGAGATGGTGCCTGTGGTTGCTAGAGCGGCCGTAGGAGTAGGCGTATCAGGATTTTTTATAGAGACCCATCCTAACCCTAATGAAGCGTTCAGTGATGGTCCAAATATGCTGCCAATTGATAAAATGGATGAATTACTTAAAACCTTACAGGAACTAGATGCTGTTACTAAGAAAAATAGTTTTTTAGAAGACAGTTTGTAGAATTTAATTCTTTAGGTGTGGTATTAATTGAAATTAAACTAAGATACTATAACAACCTATTCTATAGAATATTAATATTTTTAATATTAACTTATGAGTAGATATAATTCTAACAATGTGATTGTGAATTAATTTAAAGGAATAACAAATGCTAAAAATAGCAGTATCAGGTAGTAACGGTAGAATGGGTCAGGCAATTATTGAAGCAATCGAACAATCAAATAGTATTAAATTAGTTATTAAGATTGATAAAGATAATAATTTATCTAATTATTTAGATAAATTTGATATGTTAATTGATTTTACTTGTCCAGCAGCTACACTTAGTTACCTATCAATTTGTGCTAAGGCTGGCAAGAAAATGGTTATTGGTACGACAGGTTTTAATGATGATGAACTCAATCAATTAACTAGTCTTGCGAAAAATATACCTATTGTATTTTCATATAATATGAGCATAGGTGTTAATTTATCTTTAAAACTATTGGAAATAGCGGCAAAAGTAATAGGGAAAGATAGCGATATTGAAATTGTTGAAATGCATCATCGTTTTAAGGTTGATGCACCTAGTGGCACTGCATTAAAGATGGGTAAAGTGATTGCTGATACATTGGGTAGAGACTTAAAAACGTGTGCTGTTTATGGGCGAAAAGGTATTGAACAAATAAGAGATAGGAATATAATTGGGTTTTCTACAATTCGTGGTGGTGACGTGGTGGGTGAGCATACGGTGAGTTTTTTTATGCAGGGTGAGCGTGTGGAAATTACCCACAAGGCCTCATCAAGAATGACATTTGCACTTGGTGCAATTCGTGCAGCAGAGTGGTTGGGTAAAGTGTCCTCTGATAAAGGTTGTGTTTATTCAATGAAAGATGTATTATTTGAAGAAATGGGTTAAATATATATAACTGTATTTTTGGATTTCAAGTGCTATTTAATCAATATATAATATTGATTAAATTTAAAAATAAGTTCTATATACTATTATTCCACGAAATATTAAGAATTCGTTAGAAAAAATAATGTTGGTACGTTCAACACATATTAAGCGATTAGAGGTCTTAAAATATCAATAATCTTTAATTTTCAGGTGGTTATCTCTGCTATTATTGATGGTAATAGTAGGGTAATCAGGCTTTACAGACTCACTAGTAGTAGCAGATTTATTTTTTAGAACTTATATTAAATTTTGGTGCTTACTAGCGTTATTGTTAAACAATTTAAAAAGGTGTTATCATGAGTTTATTATTACGTCCTTTATTTGAAAAAACTAGTTCAACTTATACATACCTTTTGGCTGATATGCAAACTCTGGATGCGATTATCATTGACGCAGTGGATGAAACCATGCAAAGAGATATTACCCTTATTAGAGAGTTGGACTTGAATCTTAAATATATTATTGAAACGCACGTGCATGCTGATCATATTACTAGTTCTTATCCTCTAAAGCAGTACTTTACTCAGGCTAAAATCGTACTAAGTTCGGTTAATGAAATTATTTGTGCTGATATTTTGCTTAATGATGGTGATACTTTATCATTTGGTGTTTATACTTTGAGCGCTATGAAAACTCCAGGACATACGAATGGTTGCATGTCTTACGTAGTAGGTAATAAGATTTTTACAGGCGATACATTATTGATTAGAAGTTGTGGTAGGTGTGATTTTCAAGGCGGTTCGGCGGAAAAATTATATGATTCTATTCAAAAAATATTTACCTTACCTGATGAAACTTTAGTTTATCCTGCTCATGATTACAAAGGAAGAACAATGACTTCAATCTGGGAAGAAAAACAATTCAATAAAATGATTGGTTTAAATGTAGATAAACAAATATTTGTTTCTCGAGTAAATAAAATGGAATTGGATTTACCTAAGAAAATGCATGTTGCAGTACCTGCTAATCAAGATTGTGGTGCTAGAAAATTATAATTGAGAAAAAATATCATGAAGGGTTATTCAATAGACCTACATTCAAGTATTAACCTTATTAAGGAAGTATTTGCTGTGATTAGAATTTCAAGAATTAAGCGTGAACGGTGCACCAGCCAATAATATGGAAGTAATTGAAGATTTAGATGTCGCTATGGAAAAAAACGGATTCTAGTAAGAATCTGTATGTTGCAAAAGTATTAGGCCAATCTAGATCATCTGAAGATATAATCTTGTGTTATATTTTATTCGTATTACTTGTTTAAGATGGTAATGTGTTGAGTTTGAATTAATATTAGACGATGATATAAACTTATTGATTATAGACATAGAAGATATAACTAAAATAAAGACTTATAAGTTGTAGGTATAATTATTCTTTTTAAGAATTTACCAATTTTTTCTTGTAAATAATATAGAGTATTACTCTTTTGTATAAAGTAAAGGTATTTAAATAATTTTGCATGCTTCATCAAAACTTAATCGTGGTAGTCTTGGAAAAATTTTACTATGATCACCATATCCAATACCACATAAGAAAATAGATTTTGTTTTACCATCTGTAAAAAAATCATCGTTTAGTGTGTCTTTATTGAATCCGCCTATTGGACCACAATCTAGCCCAATAGCACGGCTTGCTATGATGAAATAAGCACCTTGTAAAGTGGCGTTTACATTTCCTGCTAATTTTATTTTTTCAGGTTTACCTTCGTACCAACTTTTGGCATTAGTATGAGGAAATAAAAATGGTAATTTTTTGTAAAATTCTGTGTCATAGCTAATAATAGCAATAGCAGGTGCGTTCATGCTTTTATCAATGTTTCCTTCATTAAGATGTGGCTTTAAACGTTGTTTAGCGGCATGTGATTTAATAAAAGTAATGCGCACAGGGCAGTTGTTGGTTGCAGTAGGAGCAAATTTCATCAACTCATAAATTTGATGACATTGTGTTTTAGATACATCTTGCTTCAACCATCCATTATGGCTTCTTGCATGACGAAATAAAGTGTCCAGTGTATCTTTGTTAAGCATTAAAATACCTTTAGCTGTTAATAAATAATAAATATGTTAGATTATATATTTTTTGATACTAAGTTATCAAATAAATTTAAAAACCATTTAAGAAAGGTGGGTATAGAATTTGAATATAAATAAGACAGTATGTTTGGTTTTATATAAGGTGAAATTATCTTAATTAACAATACGGTTAGCGAAACTAAATTGTATGAATTGCAAAATTTATACGATGAATTACATAGTAAATTGGAAAAATTATTAGAAGAAATTAACAATGAATAAAATCACGATTATCGGGTCAGGATTTGCTGGATTAACAGCTGTCAGAACTCTTAGAAAAAATGATAAACATATACAAATTACCTTAATATCGCCTAAGGCAGAGTTTGTTTATATGCCAAGTTTGATTTGGATACCGTCAGGTATAGTCAATAAAAAAGATATTGTTATTCCGCTTGATCGTTTTTTTAAACGTATGAATATTCGTCATATTTCTGGTAAAGTTACAGGTTTGGAAAATCGTGCTAGAACTGTAATTACTTCAATAGGTGAGTATGAAAATGATGCACTTATTATCGCATCAGGAGGACGGTTTATTAAAAAGTTACCTGGTATTGAGCATGCTATTACGCCATGTGATGGACTGAGTGCTGTCGAACAGATACGTGATAGAATTCAAGTTATGGATAGTGGTAATATTGCTATTGGTTTTGCTACTAATCCTAATGAATTAAGCGCGATACGTGGCGGTCCGATGTTTGAATTTTTGTTTGGATTAGATACACAATTACGACAAGAAGGTCGACGTGATAAATTTAATTTAACTTTTTTTACCCCTACAGAGAAACCAGGTATTCGTTTGGGTGAAAAAGCAGTGATAAACTTACTAAGTGAGATGAGAAAGAGGAATATTAACACTCATCTTGGTCATAAAATAAAGTTTTTTGAGATTAATAAAGTTATTACTGAGGGTGGTGAGTTTATTGCGGATTTGATTTTATTTATGCCAGGGATGACTGGTAATCATTGGTTTGATAATACTGAACTTGAACGTAGTAAAGGCGGCCTACTTAAAGCGGATAAGTTCTGTCAAGTTAAAGGTGCTGAAAATATATTTGTTGTAGGAGATTCAGGTTCTTTTCCAGGACCAGATTGGATGCCAAAGCAAGCACATATGGCAGATTTACAAGCTGTCGCTGCTGCTAAAAATGTATTGGCTGTTTTAGATGACAAGCCTACTAGTCATACCTTTAAGATTGAGTTGATGTGTATTGTTGATTCAAATAATAAAGGTATGTATATATCTCGTACACTTAAAGGTGGGTTAATGTTACCAAGTTGTCGTTTAATGCATTATGCTAAACAGATTTTTGGTTGGTGGTATTTACGTCAATATCGGTAAACTGTTGAAAACTTTGTAAAATTATTAGGCATTGTTGTTTTATAAAGATAATGGATCTGAATGTGTTAGAGTTAATATATTTAAGAAGAACAGCCCTTAATTTAATAGTTATATATAAGAATATTTCAATTAAATTTTAATATTCAACGCTTGATTTTGGGTTCAGATATTGATTATGAGTCATGATCTAAACAAGTTATATCGAGTTTATTCTTATTTGTAGTATAATTTCAGCCATTGATAATGGAAGAAATAATCATTATCAACGTATTTTTTCTATTGGTTTTCACTATTTTTTTTCGCTATATCAATACTGCTCTTGTAAAGATTTACTATTATCTATTACTGGTATATTCATAATATTTTAGCGTTTTTAGGTAGGTATGTCCAGGTATAGTTAAATTAGCAATTTTAATTACTTCTGATTGAAATAAACTTACCATTATTAGGCTTAAATTTATTTATTTCAAACTTTATTTTTGGGGATTATGACTGATTGTTTATTTTGTACAATAATTAATGGAGATATTTCAGTTAATAAAATCTATGAAGATGAAGATGTTCTTGCATTTTATGATATCAAACCAAGAGCGCCATACCATTTTTTAGTAATTCCAAAAACACACATTAAAACTTTAAATAATACTAATGATGAGAAGTTATTAGGAAAATTAATATTAATAGCAAGTAATATTACTCAAGAGCTTGGTTTTGCTGATAAAGGTTATCGTGTGGTGATGAATTGTAATAAACAAGGTGGACAAACAGTTTATCATATTCACCTTCATTGTTTAGGTGGACGGATACTGACTTGGCCACCAGGATAACTTATCTTTCTAGAAACTGAAATTTTATCTTTTTGATTCTAATATATCTTACTATTCATTAATAAATAAAATTTAGTCCTCGGAATTTATTAAAATACTGTATCCACAATGAGTAATGAATTTTGAGCTAGATATCTTGTTATTACTTTCAAGTTTATTGCTAAAAATAACTATACAACTCATAGTTATAATGGTATGTTAATGTTAGGGATTTTATAAAAAATATTTTAATATAATCCATTTTAAGACATAGCTTGTACATTTTATCAAGTTAGTTTAGAAAATTTGCTTATTTTTTCAGTAAATTATAATTTGATATTAACATTCATATACAAACTATTACTAAGCTAGTTAGCTGTTGATATGATTATTAAAGATATTCAACATAATAATTATATTAATTATTTTACTTATTTAATGTATGTGTATAGATGGATATTTTATTTTACTGCAAACTATTGTTAACTATTTATGTTAGAAATAAGTTTGATAATATTGAGCTAAATCATGAATAAGTTCAGTAAGATTTAAATATTTCTATCATAAATTGGGATAAGTTATATGTTGGTTTTATCATATGTTTAGAGAAAAAATAAGATTAAAGAAACTATTCATGAAATAGAAGCATTAAAAAACTATTAAAGTTACAGACTTTGATAGTTTTGAATCAAATATTTAGAGTGTTTATATAGAAATTAATTGATTTATTGATTTGTAAAGATGAGCTTAACAAGAAAGAGTTTCATGTTTCATATGGTAAAATTAAATATTCTTCTTTAGAAGATGAAACAAATTATGAAATTCATAATAGTTATTTTTAATATTTTATCTTTAGATATATTAAAGTTAGTTAGTTATACAAAATAAAGATATTATTGTGGTTGTTTATTAGCTATTAACGGATATCTTGATAGGGGTCAATAATACTTAGATAGGGGTCAATAATACTTAGATAGGGGTCAATAATACTTAAAGTGAACTGCAGTGCTTTAATAATTTTCCAGTTTTCATTTTAAAAAAGAGTAAAAACTTATTTTGAAAAAGTAGCATAAAGGATTTAGTAGCTATTTAACTTATAGTTATTATCATCTAGTATAACTCTAAAGATATATTATATATAAAATAATATAAGGGTGAACAAGATTCTTGGATAATAACAATATTAATTTAATCTAAAAACTATGTAATGAGTTCAAAATTTCATCAATTAGCTCTAGAATATCACAAAGGTAATCGTCCAGGAAAAATTATTGTTTCATCACATAAATCATTAGTAACATGTGAAGATCTCAGCTTAGCATATACACCTGGTGTCGCTGCTCCTGTTCGTGAAATTGCACAAGATGCAAATAAGGTTTATGACCTTACCATTAAAGGTAATTTGGTTGCTGTTATTTCTGATGGTTCAGCAGTTTTGGGACTTGGAAATGTTGGTCCATTGGCATCTAAACCTGTTATGGAAGGTAAAGCAGTATTATTTAAACATTTTGCAGATATTGATGTATTTGATATTGAGATTGATACTCAAGATGTAGATGATTTTGTACAAACAGTTAAGAATATTGCTCCAACATTTGGCGGTATTAATCTCGAAGATATTTCAGCACCTCGTTGTTTTGAAATTGAAAAGCGTTTAATTGAAATGCTGGATATTCCTGTTTTTCATGATGATCAACATGGAACAGCTATTATTATTGCAGCAGGATTGTTAAATTCACTTGAAATTCAAGATAAAGATATTGAAACAATTCAATTAGTTTGTTTAGGTGCTGGTTCAGCAGGAATTGCTACTTTGGATTTATTATGTGAATTGGGCTTGTCAAAGGATAATATTTTATTAGTTGATAGTAGAGGTGTTATTTCTAAAGATATGGATAATGTTAGTCAAGTTAAAGCTCAATATGGTACGAAAACAGATAAAAAAACTTTAATAGATGTTATGCAGGGTGCGGATGTATTTATTGGTGTTGCTGTTGCTAACTTAGTATCAAAACAGATGATTAAGTCAATGGCAGATAAGCCTATTGTGTTTGCCTTATCGAATCCAGATCCTGAAATTTCGCCTAAAGATGCTAATTCGGTTCGTGATGATTTAATTATGGCGACAGGTCGAAGTGATTATCCAAATCAAATTAATAATGTATTAGGTTTTCCTTTTATTTTCAGAGGTGCGTTAGATGCAAAAGCTAGTGAAATTAATTTAAAGATGAAAATAGCAGCAGTTTATGCACTTAAAGATTTAGCAAAATTAGAAGTACCAAATAGTGTTTTAAAGGCTTATAGTACAAAGTACATGACATTTGGTAAGGATTATATTATTCCTAAACCTTTTGATCCAAGATTGATTGAGGTAGTGCCTAAAGCAGTATTTGATGTTGCTGTCTCAAGTGGTGTTTCACGCTTATAATTTAGCAAAAGATAGGCTTTTAAAAAAACAATAAAAATCTTAAATTAATGCTTGCACTATAAAGATAGTTATGGGATAATTCCTGATTATTTTTTGGAGGGGTTCCCGAGTGGCTAAAGGGAATAGACTGTAAATCTGTCGGCTCTGCCTTCGAAGGTTCAAATCCTTCCCTCTCCACCATAAAAGCATAGTAGGTTTGCGGGTATTGTATATTGGTATTACCTTGGCCTTCCAAGCCAATGAGACGAGTTCGATTCTCGTTACCCGCTCTAAATAGAGCGATTGTGCTCACCTAGCTCAGTCGGTAGAGCACTTTCTTGGTAAGGAAGAGGTCAGTGGTTCAAATCCACTGGTGAGCTCCAAAAAATTTAATTTGTTACATGTAGGGGAGATAAAATGTCAAAAAAACAATTTGAACGAACTAAACCACATGTCAATGTTGGTACAATTGGTCATGTTGATCATGGTAAAACTACACTTACAGCTGCCATAACTAAAGTGATGGCAGAAATTCGTGGTGGAGAATTCAAAGATTATGCAGATATTGATAATGCTCCTGAAGAAAGAGAACGTGGTATTACCATTTCAACAGCTCACGTAGAGTATGAAAGTGAGATACGTCACTACGCACATGTAGATTGTCCAGGACATGCTGATTACATTAAAAATATGATTACAGGCGCTGCCCAAATGGATGGTGCTATTATTGTGATTGCTGCCACAGATGGTCCAATGGCTCAAACTCGTGAGCATATTTTGTTATCTAAGCAAGTAGGTGTACCTTACATCGTTGTTTATATGAACAAAGCTGATATGGTTGACGATGAAGAATTGGTTGAATTAGTTGAAATGGAAATTCGTGAGTTATTGGATGAATATGATTTTCCAGGTGATGACACTCCAGTTATTTTTGGCTCAGCACTTAAAGCCTTAGAAGGTGATATTTCAGAGATTGGTGTTCCTTCTATTATAAAGCTAGTGGAGGCATTAGACTCTTATATCCCAACTCCTAAACGTGATACAGATAAGGCTTTTATTATGCCAATTGAGGATGTATTTTCAATTTCAGGTCGTGGTACTGTGGTAACAGGTCGTATTGAAGCAGGTGTTGTTAATATTGGTGACGAGTTAGAAATTGTTGGTATTAAAGATACTAAAACCACTACTTGTACTGGTGTTGAAATGTTTAGAAAATTACTTGCTTCAGGTGAGGCTGGTGATAACGTTGGTGTCTTGCTTCGTGGTACAAAACGTGAAGAAGTTGAACGTGGTCAGGTATTATCTAAGCCTGGGTCAATTAAACCACATGCAAAGTTTGAAGCAGAAATTTATATTTTAAGCAAAGATGAAGGTGGTCGTCATACACCATTTTTTAACAATTATCGTCCGCAGTTCTATTTTAGAACTACAGATGTTACAGGTGCTTGTCAGTTGCCTGATGGCGTAGAAATGGTTATGCCAGGCGATAATGTGAAAATGATAGTAGAGCTATTATCACCAATAGCTATGGAAGATGGTTTAAGGTTTGCTATTAGAGAAGGTGGTCGTACAGTAGGTGCTGGTGTAGTTTCTAAAGTGACAGATTAATTAAAAAGTTAAAATTTAAATTAATTTAAAAAAGAAATGAAGGTGGTTTGGACAATAGTTCAAGTTTTTGAGATTTATAGGCAAGTGGCTCAATTGGTAGAGTAATGGTCTCCAAAACTATTGGTTGGGGGTTCGAGTCCCTCCTTGCCTGCCATGTTAAAGGATGTAATGTGACTAAAGTAATAGAACCTAAAGCAAAACATTCATTGCTAGGAATGATTGTATCTATTTTGATCGTGGTTGTGTCTTTTGTTTTTTTTTATTTGAATCCATTAGGATTAAGTACAACTTTGTACAAAGTATTATTTTTGTTAACCGGTTTTTTGTTAGCCGGGTTTGTATTTTTTAAGTCACCTCAAGGCATTTGTTTTAGCTTATTTTTGATTGAGACAAAAATTGAATTACGTAAAGTTGTATGGCCTACACGCGATGAAACTATTAAAACCACAGGTATGATTATGATTGCTGTTGTGATTGTGGCTATTTTTTTGTGGATAATTGATGCGCTATTTTCGTGGATGGTTCATTTGTTAACAAGTTGAGAGAACTAAAATGTCTAAAAGATGGTATGTGTTTCATGCAAGAAGTGGTTTTGAATCGAAGGTTAAGATTGCAATTGAAGAGTCTATTATTAGAGAAGGCCTTGAGGATTTAGTGGGTGAAGTGTTGGTGCCAACCGAACAAGTTGTTGAACTAAAAGATGGACAGAAAAAAATGGCAGAACGTAAGTTCTTTCCAGGTTATATGCTGGTTAACATGGAGCTTACTGAACCCAGTTGGTTACTGGTTAAAAATACCAATAATGTTATTGGTTTTATTGGTGGTTCATCAGGTAAACCTTCTCCTATCACACAGCGTGAAGTTGATAAAATTCTTATGCGAGTACAAGAAGGTGCTGATAAGCCTAAACCTAAAGTGGCTTATCAGCCAGGTGAAGAAATTTTGGTTATTGACGGACCTTTTAATGAATTTAATGGTTTAGTTGAGGCAGTTGATTATGAAAAGAATTTATTGAAAGTAGAAGTATTAATTTTTGGACGTTCTACTTCGGTAGAGTTAGAATTTTCTCAAGTAGAGAAGACTTAAACGACAAACAACTTTTAAAATTGTGATTTAATAAGGGGAGCTTAATTGGCGTTTGTACCCAGAACAGAACGAGGTAAATTCCTCAAGGAAGAAAAATGGCCAAAAAAATTGAAACCTATATTAAGCTTCAAGTAGCTGCACAAGAAGCAAATCCATCACCGCCAGTTGGTCCTGCGCTTGGTCAGCATGGCGTTAATATTATGGAATTTTGTAAAGCATTTAATTCTAGGACTCAGGAGATTAACAAAGGTATGAAAGTACCAGTTGTAATTACTGTCTATAGTGATCGTAGTTTTTCTTTTGTTACTAAAACACCACCAGCAGCTTTGTTAATTTTAAAAATAACCGATATTAAAAAAGGTAGTGGTTTACCTCATTTGGACAAAGTTGGTAGTATTACTCGTGCTCAGTTGGAAGAGGTAGCTAGTATGAAAATGAAAGATTTAAATGCAAACGATATGGATTCAGCAGTTAATATTATTGCTGGTACGGCTAGATCAATGGGTATTATGGTGGAGGGTTGATTTAATGACTAAATTAACAAAAAATCAGAAAAATATTTCAAATAAAGTTGAGCATAATAAGCATTATTTAATTAATGATGCTTTAAATTTATTAAAAATATGTGCAATGGCAAAATTTGATGAGTCTATTGATGTGAGTATTAATTTAGGCATTGATGTCAAGAAATATGACCAAAATATTCGTGGTTCAGTAGTATTGCCAAATGGCACAGGAAAAACAGTTCGTGTTGCTGTATTTACTCAAGGTGATAATGTGATTAAAGCACAAGATGCTGGTGCAGATGTTGTTGGTATGGAAGATTTAATGAAGTCTATGCAAGGTGGAGATTTAAGTTATGATGTGGTAATTGCCTCTCCAGATGCTATGGGAGTTGTAGGTCGTCTAGGTCAAGTGTTAGGGCCTCGTGGTTTAATGCCTAATCCTAAGGTAGGAACAGTAACATCAGATGTGTCTTTGGCTGTTAGTAATGCCAAATCAGGTCAATTGCGTTATCGTACTGATAAGGCTGGTATTATCCATGGTTGTGTTGGTAAAGTATCATTTAATGTAAACGCACTAGCACAAAACATTAACGTTTTGATAGGAGCGCTTAAAAAAGCAAAACCTAGTTCAGCTAAGGGTGTTTATTTTAAAAAATTAAGTATTTCTTCTACTATGGGACCGGGATTTAGTGTTGATTTGGCAAGTGTTGATATTTAAGTTTTATTAAAATAATTCTTTGGGTAGTAAGATTTATCTTGCATAACCCTCAGAGACCATAGGTGTAAACATGTCTTCTGGTATGTTTGTTTAATTGATTGATGTTTTCAATCTGCCTATGTAGAGGGTATATAAATACTCTGTGGCGAAAGTTATCAAGAGATAACTTTCTTTTTTAAATTGTTTAGGGAGAGGTAAATGGCTCTAAATCTGATGACAAAAAAGGCAGTTGTTGCACAAGTAAACTTGTTAGCAAGAGTGTCAGTTTCTGTTGGTGTTGCTGAGTATTGCGGATTGACAGTTGAGCAAATGACTAATTTGCGCTCAAGTGCGATTGATGCTGATGTGGTTTTACGTGTTGTAAAAAACTCACTAGCAAAAAGAGCATTGGTAAGTACAAAATGTGAATGTGTATTACCGGTTCTTAGTGGACCAGTTATTTTAGGTTTTTCACAACAAGATCTAGGTGCAGTAGCGCGAGTATTCAAAGATTTTATTAAAAAAAATAAGGATTTAGTCGTTAAGGGTTTGGGTGTTTCAGGCAAATTTGTAGAGTCAAATCAGCTTAAACGTATTGCAGACTTGCCAACCAGAGATCAAGCAATTAGTATCATAATGGCATTAATGTTAGCACCGGTTGAGAAGTTAGCTAGAACCTTAATTGAGGTTCCAACGAAAGTAACTCGAGTAGTGGAAGCAGTTTGTGACCAAAAGAAATCATAAATAAATAAAAGGAGTAAATATCATGGCTAAATTAACCAATGAAGATATTTTAAATGGAATTGCCGATATGTCGGTAATGGATGTTGTTGAATTAGTGTCAGCAATGGAAGAAAAATTTGGTGTATCTGCAACGGCAGTAACACCAGTTGCAGTAGTAGCAGATGTGGATAATACAGTGGTTGAAAAAGATGAGTTTGATGTTATGTTAACCTCATTTGGAGAGAAAAAAGTTGCTGTTATTAAGGCAGTTCGTAGTATTACTGGACTAGGTCTTAAGGAGTCTAAAGATATGGTTGAATCTGCACCGGTAATAATTAAAGAGAGCGCATCTAAGATAGAAGCTGAAGATATAGAAAGGCAACTTAAAGAAGTTGGCGCTAGCGTAGAATTAAAATAATTGGTTAAACATAATAAGATACCAAAATCCTCGATAAGGGGATTTTAGTGTCTTATTTATAGACTAAATTAAAGTACAAACTCGATGAGATATTTTTAAGAATATTGATTAAAGTTTGTTGATTAAGAAAAAATTTTTATAACACGATCAACTCAATACGAGGTATTCATGGCTTATTCATTTACCGAAAAAAAGCGAATTAGAAATAACTTTGGTTCTAGAGAATCAATCTTGACTGAACCAGATTTATTAGCAATTCAAATTGATTCATTTAACAGTTTTATCCAAGCGGATAATAAAACCAAGCAAGATATTGGTTTGCACAACGTTCTTCAATCAGTATTTCCGATTACTGCGGTTAATGGTTATGCTCAAATTGAATATGTTGATTACCAATTAAAAGAACCTAAATTTAATGTTGAAGAATGTAAGTTACGCGGTGTAACATTTGCATCTACATTACGGGTTAAATTAAATTTGGTTTTATTTGATAAAAATGGTTCAACTTTGAAGAAAAAGCGTAAAGTTAAGCAAATTATTGAAGAAGATGTTTATTTAGGGCAATTACCACTAATGACTGAAACAGGTACTTTTATTATTAATGGCACTGAACGTGTTGTTGTGTCTCAATTACACAGATCTCCTGGTGTTATTTTTGAACATGATAAAGGTAAAACACACTCTTCAGGTAAGATTTTATTCTCTTCACGCATTATTCCTTACCGTGGTTCATGGTTGGATTTTGAATATGACCATCATGAGCATTTGTATGTTCGAATTGACAGACGTAGGAAATTACCAGTTACTACTTTGTTACGTGCTATGGGTTTAGGTAGTGAAGATATACTTGAAACCTTTTTTGAAAAGACTTCCGTTAAATTAAAAGCTAAATCATGTGATTTAAGTATGTTACCGATTCATTTACAACGTACGATTGCAGAATTTGATATTGTTGTTAATCAACATGTAGTGGTTGAGAAAGGTCGCAGAATTACTGCTAAGCATGTTAAATTATTGGGAAAAGCAGGTATTAAATCAATCAATGCTCCGTTGGAGTATTTACTTGATAAGGTGCTCTGTGCTGATATTATTGATAAAGATACTGGTGAAATTTTAATATCAGCTAATACTGTTATTTCTGAAGAAATATTGGAGTTATTAAACACTAATAAGGTTAAAAAAATAGAAATTCTTTACATTAACTCATCTGAAACAGGTGCTTATATTTCAGATACATTACGCTTAGATGAAGCCCAAACTGAGATTGAAGCCCGTATGTCCATCTATCATGTGATGCGTCCTGGTGAGCCTGCTACTGAAGATGCAGTTAATTTATTATTTAATAATTTATTTTTCAAAAACGATCGCTATGATCTATCAAAAGTAGGTCGTATGAAGCTTAATCGCCGTCTAGGTATCTCACGTGAAACAGGTGAACATGTATTAACTAATGACGATATTATTAGAGTAATTAAATTACTAATTAATATTAAAGACGGTAATGATTCTGTTGATGATATTGATACACTAGCTAATAGACGCGTGAGAGCAATTGGTGAAATGATTGAAAATCAATTTAGAATTGGTCTTGTTAGGGTTGAAAAGGCGGTAAGAGAAGGTTTGAATTTAGCTGAAACAGATGAATTAACTCCGCAAGATTTAATCAATTCGAAGCCTGTATCTGCAGCAGTTAGGGAATTCTTTGGATCTTCTCAGTTATCTCAATTTATGGATCAAGTGAATCCTTTGTCTGGAGTTACTCATAAGCGTCGTATTTCTGCTTTAGGTCCTGGAGGATTAACTCGTGAACGTGCTGGTTTTGAAGTACGTGATGTTCATCCTTCGCACTATGGTCGTTTGTGTCCAATTGAAACACCAGAAGGTCCTAATATTGGTTTGATTAATACATTAGCTGTTTATGCTAAGACAAACAGTTATGGTTTTTTAGAAACTCCTTATCAAATAGTTAAAAATGGTAAGGTGACTAAAGAAGTAATTTATGTTTCAGCTATTGATGAAATTACACATACAATTGCACAAGCAAATGCATTAGTAGACGATAGAGGTAAGTTAATGGATGATCTTATTTCTTGTCGTCATAAGAATGAATTTGTTTTAGTAGATTCATCAAAAGTAACACTAATTGATATTGATTCTAAGCAAATTTCATCAGTGGCAGCATCACTTATTCCTTTCTTGGAACATGATGATGCTAATCGTGCGTTGATGGGTTCAAATATGCAACGACAAGCTGTTCCTGTGTTAAAAGCTGAAAAACCATTAGTTGGTACAGGTATTGAACGTGTTGTAGCGAAAGATTCTCGTGTTTGTGTCATTGCTAAACATGGTGGTGTAGTTGAAGCAGTAGATGCATCACGCATTGTTATTCGTGTAGATTCTAAGAAGACTAAAGTAAATGAACTAGGGGTTGATATTTACAACTTGACTAAGTATTCACGTTCTAATCAAAATACTTGTATTAATCAAAAGCCGTTAGTCAGAACAGGTGACAAGATCGCTGTTGGAGATATCTTGGCAGATGGTCCATCGACTGATATGGGTGAGTTGGCATTAGGTCAGAATATGAAGATTGCTTTTATGCCTTGGAACGGTTATAACTTTGAAGATTCAATTTTAATTTCAGAAAAGGTTGTTCAAGAAGATCGTTATACAACAATTCACATTGAGGAATTAACAGCTTATTCTCGTGATACTAAGTTAGGTCCTGAGGAAATTACTTCAGACATTCCAAATGTAAGCGAGTCAGCATTGTCTAAGTTAGATGAAGTAGGTGTTGTTTATGTAGGGGCTCGTGTTAAAGGTGGTGATATTTTGGTAGGTAAAGTAACTCCTAAGAGTGAAACAGTACTCTCTCCTGAGGAAAAATTACTCAGAGCTATTTTTGGTGAAAAGGCCAATAATGTTAAAGATTCATCATTACGTATTGGTGCCTCTAAATCAGGTGTTGTTATTGATGTACAGGTGTTTACACGTGATCGTGTAGAAAAAGATATTAGAGCGTTAAGTATTGATGCAGAACGTTTAGAGAGAATTAAAAAAGATATTGATGATGAATTTAGTATTATTGATGGTGATATTTTTCGTCGTATTCGTTTGAAACTTTTAGGTAATGTATTAAGTAAAGCTATCGGTGATATTAGAATAGGTGAGAGGTTAAGTACAAAATTGATGAAAAAAATTGACAATAAATATATTGTTAAGTGTAAAGTTGAAAATGCAACTGTGAATAAAGAAGTAGCAGTATTGGTTAAACAAGCCAAAGCTAAGAAAGTTGAGTTTGAGAAATTCTTTAAAAAAGAAAAAGCTAAAATTAACGAAGGTGCAGAATTACCACCAGGTGTTATGAAGATGGTTAAGGTTTATGTAGCAACCCGTAAAACACTGCAGGTAGGCGATAAGATGGCTGGGCGCCATGGAAATAAAGGTGTAATTTCACGTGTATCTCCGGTTGAAGACATGCCCTATCTTGCAGATGGCTCTACCATAGATATCGTACTTAATCCATTAGGAGTTCCATCACGCATGAATGTAGGTCAAGTGCTAGAGGTTCATTTAGGTTATGCTGCTAAAGGTTTAGGCTATAAAATAGCTGCTATTTTAGATAAAAGACGCCCTGATATGATTCAACAGATTAGAATCTTTTTAGACAAGGTTTATAACCTTCATGGTAAGAAAGAAGATTTAACATCATTTAGTAATGAAGAAATTATTGAATTAGCAAATAATCTTCGCGAAGGTGTGCCAATGGCAACACCGGTGTTTGACGGTATTAGAGAGAAAGATATTAAATCATTACTTAGATTGGCCGATTTACCAGAGTCTGGTCAAGAACAATTATATGATGGTCGTACAGGTGAACCGTTTGATCGTCATGTAACAGTCGGTTATATGCATATGTTAAAACTAAATCATTTAGTTGATGATAAGATGCATGCACGTTCTACTGGTCCTTACTCATTAGTAACACAACAACCGCTTAGTGGTAAAGCCCAGTTTGGCGGCCAAAGATTTGGTGAAATGGAAGTGTGGGCATTAGAAGCTTATGGTGCAGCACACACATTGCGTGAAATGTTAACAGTTAAATCTGATGATGTTGCAGGACGAGCAAAAATGTATAAGAGTATTGTTGATGGTAAGAATTTAACAGAGTCAGTCATGCCAGAATCGTTTAATGTTTTGGTGAAAGAGATTCGCTCGTTAGGTATTGATGTTGAGTTAGAACAACACTAATTAGGAGGGTTCAATGAGAGATTTATTAAAAATTCATAAGTTAGAGCAAAAAGAGCAAGATTTTGATGCAATTAGAGTTGGACTAGCTTCTCCTGAGAAGATTCGTTCATGGTCATATGGTGAAGTTAAGAAGCCTGAAACTATTAATTATCGTACATTTAAGCCTGAAAGAGAAGGTTTATTTTGTGCTAAGGTATTTGGACCAATGAAAGACTTTGAATGTTTGTGTGGTAAGTACAAGCGTATGAAATTTCGTAATGTTGTGTGTGAAAAATGTGGGGTTGAAGTAACATATTCTAAGGTTCGTCGTGAACGAATGGGTCATATTGAATTAGCAGCACCAGTTGCGCATATTTGGTATTTAAAATCTTTGCCTTCACGTTTGGGGTTATTGATGGATATGACACTTAAGGATATTGAACGTGTACTTTATTTTGAAGCATTCTTGGTGACTGATCCTGGCTCAACACCGCTTGTTCATAAGCAGCTATTAACTGAAGAGATGTATTTTGACGCGTTAGATGAATATGGTGATGATGAGTTTGAAGCGAAAATGGGTGCGGAAGCTATTCAAGATGTTTTGTCTGATATGAAACTTGAGGTTGAGGCAGCTAATTTACGTGAAAATAGTTTAAATACAAAAAGCCAAACTAAACTTAAAAAGTATAATAAACGTCTTAAACTGGTTAATTCATTAATTCAATCTGGTAATAAACCTGAATGGATGGTATTAAAAGTATTACCAATTCTTCCATCTGATTTACGTCCTTTGGTGCCATTAGATGGTGGTCGTTTTGCAACTTCTGACCTTAATGACTTATATCGTCGTGTGATTAACCGTAATAATCGTTTAGCACGTTTACTAGAGTTAGATGCTCCTGAAATTATTGTTCGCAATGAAAAGCGTATGTTACAAGAAGCTGTAGACTCATTAATTGATAATGGTCGTCGTGGCCGCGCTGTGATGGGGAATAATCGTCGTCCTTTGAAGTCTATATCAGATATGATTAAGGGCAAGCAAGGGCGTTTCCGTCAAAACTTATTAGGCAAACGGGTTGATTATTCAGGCCGTTCAGTGATTGTTTGTGGGCCTTACCTTAAGTTACATCAGTGTGGTCTACCTAAGAAAATGGCATTAGAATTATTTAAGCCATTTATTTATAATAGGTTACAGAGTAAAGGTTTAGCCTCAACTATTAAAGCTGCAAAGAAAATGGTTGAAAGCGAATCACCAGAAGTGTGGGATATTTTAGAAAGGGTTGTGCATCAACATCCAGTTTTACTAAATCGTGCCCCAACATTACACCGTTTAGGCATTCAAGCCTTTGAGCCATTACTAATTGAAGGTAAAGCTATTCAGTTACATCCACTTGTATGTGGTGCATTTAATGCTGATTTTGATGGTGATCAAATGGCAGTACATGTGCCTTTATCTGAAGAGGCGCAATTAGAAGCAAGAACATTAATGTTAGCCTCTAATAATGTATTACATCTTGCTAGTGGTGAACCTATTATTGTGCCATCGCAGGATGTTATCTTAGGTCTTTATTATATGACTCGTGAGATGATTAATCAAAAAGGCGAGGGTTTAATTTTTGTAAATGCAACTGAAGCACTTAATGCTTATGAGTCTGACAGTGTTACCTTGCATGCAAAGGTGAAACTACGTATCCAAGATTATCAGAAAGTTAATGGTAAGTTTGAACCTACTACTAAACGTATTGTTGATACTACAGTAGGTCGTGCGATTTTTTCAAGAATCTTGCCAAATGGTTTATCGTTTAATTTAATCAATGAAGCTATTAGTAAGAAAGTAGTTTCTAATCTAATTCATGTTTGTTATCGTACTCAAGAACTAAAGCAAACGGTTATGTTTGCTGACCAAATGATGTATATGGGCTTTCAATATTCAACCAAATCAGGTATTTCATTTTGTTCAAATGATATGATTATTCCAGATTCTAAAGCTGAAATGATCGAACAAGCAGAAATCCAAGTTAAAGATATTCAAGAGCAATTTTCCAAAGGTGTTGTGACTGATGGCGAACGTTATAATAAGGTGATTGATATTTGGTCACGTACTTCTGAAAAAGTGGCAAAAGCCATGATGGATGAAATTGGTTTTGAAAATTTTACCGATGCTGATGGTAATATTCAGAAACTTGCCTCGTTTAATTCGGTTTACATGATGGCTGATTCAGGTGCTAGAGGTTCTCCTGCACAAATGCGTCAATTATCAGGTATGCGTGGATTAATGGCAAAGCCAGATGGGTCAATTATTGAAACACCAATTACATCCAATTTTCGTGAAGGCTTAAACAATATGCAATACTTTATTTCTACGCACGGTGCACGTAAAGGCTTGGCTGATACAGCCCTTAAAACAGCAAATTCTGGTTATTTGACTAGACGTTTGGTAGATGTTGGACAAGATTTAGTTATTACTGAAAACGATTGTGGTACTGACAATGGTTTGATTATGAAGGCAGTAATTGATGGTGGTAATATTGTACAAACCTTGGGTACAGCAACCTTGGGTCGAGTAACAGCTGAAGATGTGTTAATGCCTGATTCAATAGAGGTGTTTTTAGAAAAAGGTCATTTAGTATCTTTGGATGATTCAGATAAGATCAATGAATTAGGCATTGAATCGATTAAAGTACGTTCTTCTATTACTTGCGATACACGTTATGGTGTGTGCTCATCATGCTATGGTAATGATATGGCACGTGGGCATAAAATTGGTGTAGGTGAGGCGATTGGTGTTATTGCAGCACAATCCATTGGTGAGCCAGGTACACAGTTAACTATGCGTACTTTCCATATTGGAGGTGCTGCATCTGCTTCTACTGCAGTCAGTAGTATTAATGTTAACACTAATGGTATTGCACATTTTGAAAATCTAAAATCAATTACCAATGAAAATAATGATTTAGTGGTTATTTCTCGTTCTTCTGAAGTGAGGATTCGTAATAACAAAGGTCAAGAGGTTGAACGTTATAAAATCCCTTATGGTGCAATTGTACATGTACAAGAAGGCGGTACAGTTAAAGCAAAAGATAAGATTTCTGATTGGGATCCTCATACACATCCTATTATTTCTGAGCAAGCAGGTCGCGTTATTTTTGTAGATTTTGTTGAGGGAATGACAGTTAATAAAAACACTGATCCATTGACAGGTTTAACGTTCTTTGAGATGATTGATGAAGCTGAAAGATCAACAGCAGCAAAAGGGTTAAGGCCGTTAATTAAAATGGTTGAGGAGAATGATTCTGAAGTTGTATTATCAACACATTATCTACCATCGACTGTTAAGATTAATCTAGATGATAATCAAGTGATTGCAGCAGGTGAAGTATTGGCTAAAATACCTAAAGATTTGTCTAAAACAAGTGATATTACAGGTGGTTTACCACGTGTTGCTGATTTATTTGAAGCACGTAAGGCTAAAGATCATTCCATTCTTGCAGAGGCAACTGGTGTTATTAGTTTTGGTAATTCTACTAAATCTAAAGATCGTTTAATTATTACTAGTTCAAAAGGTAAAGCTACTGAAATGATGATCCATAAATGGAGTCAAATTAATGTATTTGATGGTGAGACGATTGAAAAAGGTGATGTAATTTCAGACGGTCCATCTAATCCGCATGATATTTTACGTTTATTAGGTGTTGAAGCGTTGGCTAATTATGTTGTTAGAGAAGTTCAAAATGTATATCGTTTACAAGGTGTTAATATTTCTGACAAGCATATTGAGGTGATTGTTAAACAAATGTTACGTAAAGTTGAAATTCTTGATGCAGGAGATTCATCATTTGTTAATGGTGAAACTGCTGAATATGGACGAGTGATTGAGATGAACTATCAATTAGAAGCACAGGGAAAGGATTTAATTAATTATCAAAGGTTGCTAATGGGTATTACTAAAGCATCTCTGGCAACTGAATCGTTTATTTCTGCTGCTTCGTTTCAAGAAACAACTCGTGTTTTAACAGAAGCTTCAACAACAGGACGGGTAGATACACTCCAAGGTTTGAAAGAGAATGTGATTGTGGGTCGATTGATTCCAGCAGGTACAGGCTTTAAACATCATCAAGCACGACGTGCTAAATATGTTGAAAGTATTACTACGCAAACAGTTGATGCACAACAAGCATTATCTGATCAATTAAAGGAAGCAGAGGAACAAACGTAAGAGGAGTGATATTTAACTTTTGTTTAGAAAAGGAAAACCGCATTAATCAAAATTGATGTGGTTTTTTATTACAATAAATTTTATTATATGAATCAATCTAGTTTTAATCAATTTGTTAAACAAGGTTATAATCATATTCCTGTTTTTAAGGAAGTGATTTTAGATACTGATACCGCATTAGGTTTGTATTTAAAATTGGCAGATACACCTTATTCTTATCTTTTTGAATCCGTACAAGGTGGAGAGAAATGGGGTCGTTATTCAATTATTGGCTTGAGTGCACAA
The DNA here is from genome assembly GCA_021730165.1 of Candidatus Vesicomyidisocius sp. Pext_18_S21. Taxonomy (GTDB): domain Bacteria; phylum Pseudomonadota; class Gammaproteobacteria; order PS1; family Pseudothioglobaceae; genus Ruthia; species Ruthia endoextente. Next base: position 773,995 of record CP072535.1, on the reverse strand, counting down.
ACTGTCATTAAAGTATTTGGAAATGAGGTACGTATTGAACAAGATACACAGTTGCTTGAATCACTTATAGTGGCAGACCCACTATTATGGATTGAGAAATATCAAGAGAAATATATTGTACCAAAGATTAACAACTTGCCAGAGTTTAACGGTGGTTTAGTTGGTTATTTTGGTTATGAAATTATTCACTATATTGAACCAAAATTAAAATTTTCCAAACAAAAAGATGAGTTTAATATTGCAGATATTATGCTTATGGTATCTAATGATTTAGTGGTATTTGATAATTTAGCTAATAAAGCTTTTTTAATAACACACATTAATCCTGTTAAACAAGCTTTTGAAGATGCGCAATTAATACTTAGTAAAATCAAGCATCAGATTAACCAGCCTTTAATTAAAAAAGATTATCAATCTCATCATTTTAGTGATGTAAATTTTACGTCTAGTTTTGGTGAGCAAAACTATAAAATTGCTGTTGATACTATTCAACAATATATTAAATCTGGTGATGTTATGCAGGTGGTTCCTTCACAAAGACTTAGTGCAACATTCAAAGCATCACCAATTGAGTTGTATAGACAACTCAGACGTCTTAACCCGTCACCTTATATGTATTATCTTAATTTAGATGATATTATGATTATTGGTTCTTCACCAGAGACTCTTACTCGTGTAGATAATAATAGACGTGCAACTGTTAGACCCATGGCTGGTACTCGCTCACGGGGTAAAGATCATGCTCAAGATTTAGAGTTAGAACAAGATTTATTAAGTGATGAAAAAGAAATCGCAGAACATTTAATGTTGATTGATTTAGGTCGTAATGATTTAGGCCGTATTGCAAAAACTGGCACAGTTAAGCTAACAGATAGAATGTTTGTTGAACGTTATTCGCATGTAATGCATATTGTATCAAATGTTGAATGTGAGCTTAAAGATGACGTGAGTGTGATTGATGTTTTAAAAGCAACTTTTCCAGCAGGTACACTCAGTGGCGCTCCTAAAGTGCGTGCAATGGAAATTATTAATGAGGTTGAACCATTAAAACGAAATATTTATTCAGGTGCAATTGGCTATTTATCTTGGCATGGATGTATGGATATGGCAATTGCTATTCGTACTGCCGTGATTAAGGAGCAAATACTTTATGTTCAAGCTGGAGCAGGTATTGTTTATGATTCTACAGCACAATCAGAGTGGGATGAGACTATGCATAAAGCTCAAGCATTGATCAAGGCTGCACAACAAGTTTAAGTGGAGAAAACTAAAAATATTATTAATTACATTTGATACAAAAAATTATTCTTGAATAAAGTTATAAAGCCAGAGTATTGTGCTAATTTTTTTTCTAAAAAAAGAATATTATAATATAACGCTTTAATAAAATAGTTGCAAAGTATTTTTAAGTGCTATATCATTCATTTTTATCAAGGTTTAATTATCTTGTTGATTTATATAAATAGGAGAACAATATGAAGGAAACTATTTCTTCTATCTCAACAGTTATGATATTGATAGTATTATTTATGATATCAACACAAATAGGTGCTAAAGAGATGACTAGCGAAGAAGTAACTTTTGGTCGTAAGTTGGGAAATTGTTTAGCATGTCATATGATCCCAGGTGGTAGTTTACCAGGAACAATTGGGCCACCATTATTTGCAATGAAGGAAAGATTTCCAAATAAGGAAGATTTAAGAAAACAAATTTGGGATGCAACAATTAAAAATCCATACTCAATTATGCCTCCATTTGGTAAGCATCAAGTATTAACTGAAAGTCAAATTGATCAAATTACAGATTTCATTTATTCAAAATAAGGAGAACAAGATGAAAAGAAGATTATTTTTAAAAAGTGCAATAGCAGGTTCTGCAGTTGCTACAGCAGTAAGTGCAGGTTTATTAACACCAAGCATGGTTTTTGCTAATTCTGCAAGTTTTAAGGATAAATCAGATAAAGTAAGTACTTTGGTTGTAAGTGCTAAGGAAGGTTTATTTAAATTTAAAGCACCTAAGATTGCTGAAAATGGTGAGGTAGTGCCTATGACAGTGGATGCTTCTAAAATTAAAGACGTAACAGATATTTCCTTTTATATTAAAAATAATCCTATGCCTTTAGCGGCTTCATTTAACTTATCTGGTGCTCATGGTTATGTTTCTACCCGTGTTAAGATGGGTAAAACTTCTTTAGTTATAGCGTTAGTGACAGCGGGTGGAATAACAACTTCTAGAACTCAAGAAGTTAAGGTGACGATTGGTGGTTGTGGTGGCTAATTAACTAATTATATTAAAATGGAGTATATATAAATGGCAAGTATTAAATTAAAATCTAAGGTAAGAAAAGGTGTGATTAGTGTTAAATGTTTAATTAAACACCCTATGGAAACAGGTTTACGTAAGAAAAAAGGTAAGATAGTCCCAGTGAATTATATTGAAAATATGGTTATATTACATAATGGTAATAAAGTTGTAGATGCGGATATCGGTAGTTCAATTTCTAGAAATCCATATTTTAAGTTTAAGGTTACTGGTAAGAAAGGCGATATAATTGAACTTAAGTATAAAAGTAATAAAGGTGAGACAGGTTCTGCGACTGTGAAGTCTAAATAATTTTTTATAATTACTGACGTGAAATTAATGAAAAAAATAATAACCACAATGGTTTGTTTAAGTTTTTTGGTTAGGGTGACATTAGCTGATGTTAAATTTGACCAGAAGGCCTTTATTAACCACTTTAAAACAATTTTTCCGAGTGTTGAACTTGCAGACTATACCGATGGTGTATATATGATTGATCAAGATTCAAGGGAACAATTTGAAGAAATTTTAGATGGTATTCCTCCTTATGAGGAGGCAGTGGAGGATGGAGGTAAGGAGTATTTTAAGTTTGGTCTTAATAAATGTATTGCACTGAAAGACCCAGTAGCAGCTCGTATTCAACATCCATATTTTAATGAAGTAACTCAGCAAGTAGTAACACTTGAAACTGCAATTAAAAATTGTTATCAGATCCAAACTGGTAATAATTTAAGTTACAATAAAGGTAGAATTGCTCGTATTAGTGCTTGGATTTCAGATCAAGCGGCTGGTCAAAAAATTAATGTAAAAGTTGAGTCTTTTGGTGCTAAAGCAGCTTATGAGAAAGGTAAGATTTTCTTTTATGCCAAGCGTGGTCAGTTTAATATGTCTTGTGCAGATTGTCATGTGTATAACGCAGGTAGAAAAGCTCGTGCTGATATTTTATCTCCTGCACTAGGCCATACTACTCACATACCTATGTATCGTGTAAAATGGACTGGCATGGGGACATTACACCGTCGTTACTCTAGTTGTTTAAAGAATATGCGTGCTGATCCATTAAAAGCTCAAACAGAAGCACTTCGTAATATGGAATTCTTCCACCAGGCAATGAGTAATGGTCTCAAAATTACTGCCGATAGATATAGAAAATAGGAGAGAGATACTAATGAAAAGAGTATTATTAATAGCTTTGGTATTGTTTACTTTAACAGCTCTGGCGGGCTACATGGGTAGTTTGTATAACTGGAATAATAACTCTAATTCATTTAAGTATGCTATTGTAGCAGCTGAAATTGGCTATAAAGAGAATCTTGCTGTAGATATGGCATGGCGCGATACTGGAAAAATGATTAAAGAAGCTAAAAAACTGTATAAATCAGGTAAAAATGTTGCGGCAATTATCTTGGCAAATAAAGCTCATCAGCAAACAGTTAATGCAACATTACAAACTATTTTAGCAAAAACAGCAGGTCCTAGGTTCTAAGAAAATCTAGTGAGTTTATAAAGAATGCTTCTATTTTTTATAGTTTTAAAATAAAATTAAGTATTTTAGAGTAGTTTATTTATACTTGTAAAATAGGTAAGTATTCATCATATTTATTTTAATTATTTTTAATGGTTAACCCTGGTTTTGTACATTTACATTGTCAAAGTGAGTTCTCAATTGAAAACTCTGTAGTACGTATTTCAAAATTTATTGAAAAAGTACAAGAAATTGGCATGGATTCAATTGCATTAACGGATGAATCTAATCTTTTTGCAGCAGTTAAATTTTACCAAAAAGCTATTGCTGCTAATATTAAGCCAATATTCGGTGCTAGAATTAATATTAAAGATAAGGAAGATGAGTTTTATTCAGGTTTGTTATTATGTCAAGATCATCAAGGCTATCTTAATCTTTCTGAATTGATTTCTTTGTCTTATACCCAAGGACGTTCATGTGAACGTGTCAGTATAACACAGCAAGAGTTAATTGATTATAATCAAGGCTTAATCATGATTGCAACTCCTATTTATAGTGATGTAGCTAAATATTTAATATCAAATAAAATAGTTAAGGCTAAGTATAAATCTAAGTTTTGGCAGGCTATTTTTTTTGATCGTTATTATTTAGGCGTTCAAAGAACTTCAAGGGAGTTTGATGAAAAGCATTTACATCTTTGTATTAAATTAGCACTTGAACTTGATATTGCTGTTGTAGCAACTAATGATGTACAATTTTTAAATGAAAGTGATTTTGATGCACATGAGGCTAGGATTTGTATTTCTCAGGGTAGTCTATTGGATGACACGCAGCGTAAGCGACATTTTTCTAATCAGCAATTTTTAAAATCACCTGAACAAATGAATAAGCTATTTTCTGATTTACCAGAAATTTTAGAAAATACATTAGAGCTTGCTAAGCGTTGTAATGTACATTTTGAGTTATTTAAAAAGAATTATTTGCCAGATTTCCCTATTCCAGAACACTTAACTATAGAACAATTTTTTAGTGAAGAGTCAGAAGGTGGCTTGGTTCAACGTCTGAAAAACTTAAAGGTAGATGTTAATATTTATCAACAGCGTTTAAAATTTGAACTTGATATTATTATCCAAATGGGATTTTCAGGTTATTTTTTGATTGTTGCCGATTTTATTAGATGGTCAAAAGAAAATGACATACCAGTAGGTCCAGGTCGTGGTTCAGGTGCTGGCTCTTTAGTGGCTTATGTTTTAGGTATTACTAATGTTGACCCAATTAAGCATGAATTGTTATTTGAACGTTTTTTAAATCCAGAACGAGTTTCAATGCCAGATTTTGATATTGATTTTTGTACTGACCGTCGGGATGAAGTGATTGGTTATGTAGCTAAAAGGTATGGTCATGAGAAGGTTTCACAAATTATTACCTATGGCACGATGGCGGCTAAAGGTGTGGTACGTGATGTAGGACGTGTTTTGGGACATTCTTATGGGTTTAGTGACAAAATATCAAAGATGATTCCTAACGATTTAATGGTGACGCTTGAAAAAGCTTTAAGCGAGCCTAAGAAAGGTGGTTCTAAAGAATTACGAGCTCGTTATGATTCAGAAGAAAGCGTAACGGCATTAATTGATCTTTCTAAGCAATTAGAGGGTTTAGTACGAAACGTTGGTACGCACGCAGGTGGAGTGGTGATTGCACCTAGTAAAATTAGTGATTTTTGTCCAGTGTATAAAGGCTATGGTGAGAATGATAGAATAGTTTCTCAATTTGATAAAGATGATGTTGAGGCAGTTGGTTTGGTTAAGTTTGATTTTTTAGGATTATCTAATTTAACGGTTATTCACAAGGCTATTAAACTAATTAGCGCTAAGGGTTTATCAGATGAACCGATTAACTTAGATACTTTACCATTAGATGATAAAAAAGTTTATAAACTACTTCAAAGTTGTGATACAACTGGTGTTTTTCAATTAGAATCTAAAGGAATGCGTAGTTATTTAAAGAAACTTCAAGCAGATAATTTTGAAGATATTGTTGCAATGCTAGCATTATATCGTCCAGGTCCATTAGATGCAGGTATGGTAGATGATTATATTAATGTAAAACATGGTGCGCAGGTTAAGTATCCGCACCCTATGTTAGAACAAATTCTTAAACCAACTAATGGTGTATTTTTATATCAAGAACAAGTAATGAAATCTGCACAAGTGATGGCAGGATATTCTTTAGGTGGTGCAGATTTGCTTAGGCGCGCGATGGGTAAGAAAAAACCCAGCGAAATGAATCGTCAACGTAGTGTGTTTGTTAAAGGTGCTGCTGAAAGAGGTATTAATGAAAAAAAAGCCAATGAAATCTTTGATTTGATTGATAAGTTTTCAGGCTATGGTTTTAACAAGTCTCATTCGGTGGCATATGCATATATCTCTTATCATACTGCTTGGCTTAAGTCTCATTATCCAGCTCCTTTTATGGCTGCAGTTTTATCTGGCATGATGGATGATACGGATAGGATCTCATTTACTATAAGCGAGACCCGTCAAATGGGGTTGATTATTAATGGTCCAAATGTGTGCGAGTCTAATTACGAATTTAGTATTCTTGATGAAAAGACAGTTTTGTATGGTCTTGGTGCAATTAAAGGTGTTGGTATGGCCTTGATTGATGCGGTTGTATTTGAACGTAGTGCTAATGGTATCTACAAGGATCTATTCGAATTTTGTTCTAGAATTAAAAAGCGTTATTTGAATAAGCGTGCTATTGAAGCGTTAATTTATAGTGGTGCTTTTGATATATTAGGAGTGAATAGGGAGAGTTTAATTAAAACTTATCCTATAGCTATTAGACAAGCGGAACAAAAACAAAGTGACTATTTTAGTGGTCAGAATGGATTATTCCCTCATAGTGAATATGAAATGCGTTATCTTTTAGCGCCAATTTTTTCGTTTAAAAAAAGATTACAATTAGAAAAAAGCGTGCTGGGCTATTATTTTGATAATCACCCTACTAATGAGTATACAGTGGCTGATTTAAAGAACATTAATGTAGTATTACCTTCTAAGATTGTCTTTAGAAGGAATAGAGATGTACGTGTATTAGCGCTAATTTCAGATCTACGTTATCGCTCTCTTAAGAATGGAGAGCAAATTGCTTCAATTACAATTGAAGATGGTTCTACGTCATTAAATGCTGTGGTATTCACGAAAACTCTAACTTTAGTTAGTAATCAACTTATAACTGATGAAGTGGTGGTTATTTCTGGTAAGATTAATAAAGATTTCAGAGATCAATGGCAACTAGTGGTTAATAAAATTGAAAATATTGAGCAAGTAAAAATAAGTTATGCCAAGGGTTTTGAAGTATTGTTAAACACTAAACATCAGTCTATTTTTGATAAACTTATTAAGATTCTAACTGAACATAAGGGTAATTGCCCAGTTAAAATCTCTTATATTGTTGATAATTTAAGAGGTAGCATGCTGTTAAATAAAGTTTACTTAGTGGCACCTAATAAGCAGTTAATTGATGCTGTTAATGTTTTAGCTCAAGATGAGGTAAGCAAGGTTTATTATCATTAGTTATTGTTAATATTGGTAAGTTAGAGTACATATTTTTTCTATAGGTTAAATCATTTTTAAAAATTAATTGTACTACTTATAATAATACTTTACAACTGTATTGATTAAGGGGATATTCAAGAATATATTATAAATATTTGGATATTAAAGAGAGTTAAGGTATTACGGTAGAGTTAATCAGTAGTTGAATATTAGATTAGCTGAATAATCTAGCACCTATTTATATGTTGACTAGTGTCGTAACATAAACAATATAAAAATATAGAATAAAATATAAATTTTGTATATATACAGGTTAAAGATAACACTAAGATGCTAGTGATATTGATGGATTTAAAAAAATCCTAATTATACTTATTAGATATTAACTGTTTAAGTATATTATAGAATTGTAATTTATTTTATATTATCTAAAAATGATGAAAATAGTAAAGATTGGACTCAATCTAGAGTTGAGTTGTTAAGATTTTGTTAAATGAAAAAATACTCTGATAAATTTAAATGATAGACTAACATAAATAGTTGACATTAATCGAAGGTATTATTAACTTTTTGTTGTTAAATATATTAATAAAGTCTTAATTTAACACGTTAAACTGGTTAAGTTTTCATATAAAGTGTTTTTAAATAATATAATAGATATTTTTTTAGGCAATGGTTTTATATAAGTTTATATAAGTTATTAATTTTTATTTAAAACTATAAAAAGATGTAATATGTAAGTATTTTAATTACTTTTTAATGAGATATTAACACGTTTATCCATAGCATTGTGAGTAAGTCTATTAAGTGATAATTTAATAGTATTCTTTTTACTATTTATAAGTATTCTTTAATAAATATTTCAAGTATTCTTTTTGCTACTTTTTTTTTGCTATTTTTAGCAATTTTTTTGTTTAAATTTTTACTTAAAAAAGTTACTTCGTTTTCATCCGTATTGAAGCCAAAATTAGTATTTGAAACATCATTTAGGATAATGACATCACAACCTTTATTTTTTAGCTTATTTTTAGCATTTTTTAGTATATTTTGTGTTTCTGCAGCAAATCCTATACAGATAGGTTTTTCTTTTAATTTGCATACATCTGCTAATATGTCTTTGTTTGGAATGAGCTCAAGTGTTATATTTCTCCTATCGTTTTTGATTTTTTGATTTTTTGTATTTTTAGCAGAAAAATCACTTACAGCTGCACAAGCAATAAAAATATCTTGATTAGTAATATTATCCATGACTTTGTCATACATCTGTTGTGCGTTAACAATTGATATGTTGTTAGATTTTGCATTTAAAGTGGTGGTGATGTTGCCATAAATACAGGTTACTGATGCTCCTGATTCGATACAAATATTGACTAATTCCATACCCATTTTTCCACTACTGTGGTTAGAAATAAATCTAATTGGATCAATAGCTTCAATAGTAGAACCTAAAGTAATTAGTACTTTTTTGCCAGTTAGTTTCGTACTAATGAATTGCTGAACCACTTGTTTTGCAATATTTGATGGTTCTGCAAGTTTTCCCATACCAATATCGCCACAAACTTGCTCACCAGATCCTGGTTTAATAATGATTGCATGCCGATTAATAAGTATTGATAAGTTGTTTTGAAGAGCTTGAGATTGATACATCTTTAGGTTCATAGCAGGTGCGATGAGCAATAATGCGTCACTTGCTAATATAACACTACTTAATAAATCATTAGCTTTACCTATAGCGATATTGGTAATAGTATTTGCGCTAGCAGGAGCGATTAAAATAGCATCTGCCCATCTAGCAAGTTCAATATGCCTCATGCCAGATTCAGCATCTTCGTCCCATAAATTATGATAGACTTTATTTTTTGAGATTGATTGTAATGACCATTTAGTAATAAATTTGGCGCCTCCCTTGGTAAGAATCACTTTTACCTTAGCATTAAAATCTTGTAACCGACGCACAATATCAGGTGCTTTATAAGCTGAAATAGAGCCACTAACACCAATTATTATATGTTTATTAGTTAGGTTGTTCATTTTAAAGTAGCAGTTATTTTGATGTTATCACCTAGCATCCTAACATCAACAATATCCAGTTTGATTTTATAAGTCATATCTTTAATAACTAGATTAAGTATTGAATTAGCATCACTTCCCATTAATATGGGCGCCATATAAATAATAAACTCATCAATTAAATTCATTTTAATCATGGCACCAATTAGTTTAGGACCCGCTTCAAGTAAAACATTATTAATACCTTGATTGCTTAGTTGGGTTAAGACATTACTAAGATCTAGTTTTCCAGAGGCAAGTACCTTGGTATTATCCGGGTTTAGGATTAGTGTTGGTGCATCAGTGTTAAATATATTAAGTGAGGTATCTGTTATTTGATTCTTGCTATCAATTACAACACGTAGTGGTTTTGAATTAACACCATCAAGACGTACTGTCATTAAAGGATTGTCCTTAATAATTGTACCTGATCCAGTTATAATTGCTTGGTGATTAGCACGTAGTTTTTGTACATCTAATCTTGCAACTTTTGAGGTAATCCATTTACTTTCACCTGAACTCATTGAGGTTTTACCGTCAATACTCATAGCTACTTTACAACGTATAAAAGGTTGATTAGTTTGCATACGCTTAATAAATCCTTGATTAAGAATTAACGCATCATTTCTTAAAAGACCAATTTTAACCTCGACATCTGCATATTCAAGCATAACAACCCCTTTACCATTGACTAGTGGATTAGGATCAAGCATAGCGATAATAACTTTTTTAACACCTGAGTTAATAATAGCTTGTGCACAAGATGGTGTTTTTCCTTGATGTGAACAAGGTTCTAGAGTGACGTAGAGTGTAGCACCATGAGCTTTATAGTTAATTTGTTGTAAGGCATTAATTTCTCCGTGTGCTTGGCTAAAACTTTGGTGATATCCTTTGGCAATAATCTTGGAATGTTTAACAATCACACAACCTACCATAGGATTAGACTTTACACCGTATCTTCCTTGTAAGGCAAGTTTAAGTGCGATTGTCATGTTTTGAGTTTCATTTTTTGAAAAAGTTGTTAGCATATTTCAGATATAATTGTGAAAATATTTAGCATAAACAATTAATAATATTTTACCTAGGAAAAACAACATGGATGAACAGAAAAAATAAGTCCTATAAGTAGTCCGTAAAGATTGATAAATAATTTGATAAAGGTTTAGTTATATTTTGAGGAGATTATTAGACTTAAAGTGATATTAAAGCAGTTTTTATAGGAAATGTAAGTTTAATTTTAACTTACATTAATATCTACCCTAATGGGTAGAATGATTGAAATTTATAAACCCTTATTTATCAGGTAAAAAATCCTAACATTACATCTGATTGAATAGAGTATTGGGTTGTAATTATACCTATTTAGGTAGTTATATATCTTGGTAACAAGAATTATTACAGAATCTAGATTAGTTTAGAACCAATGAGATGATAAAAATTACTTGTAAAAAAGGCTTACCTTTGCCTAATAATAATCTTATACACTATGTGTAGTACTGATAAGAAAACTAAGGCTTATGATTTTAAAACCAGAGATATTAAGGTTTTAAAAAAGTTATTTCCTTATTTGTTAAAAATGCGTATACGTGTTATTTTGGCAATGTTATTTTTGATTGTTGCAAAATTTGCTAATGTTGCAGTGCCAGTTGTTTTAAAAGAAATCGTTGACGTCTTAAATCAGACTAACATCTTGTTAATTTTACCGTTAGGACTACTTTTTGCTTACGGTGCACTTAGACTTGCTAGTTCGTTATTTAACGAGCTTCGTGATGCGATTTTTGTACGTGTTCGTTATCATACTATGCGTTTGATTGCAATTAGTGTATTTAAGCATTTACATACATTAGATTTGTCTTTCCATCTGGATCGTCGTATTGGGGGTATTACCCGTGATGTTGACCGTGGCACTCAAAGTGTATCTACCTTGTTATCTATTTTTGTGTTTAACATAATTCCTGCATTTTTTGAGATATGTTTAGTGATTGGTGTTTTGTGGTTTAATTACGATATTTTCTTTGCTGGTATTTCATTATTAACGGTAGTTTTTTATGTAGGTTTTACATTGGCTATTACAACCTGGCGGATGAAGTACCGTTATCAGATGAATGATATACAATCTGAGGCTAATATGAATGCAGTGGACAGTTTAATTAACTATGAGACAGTTAAATATTTTAATCAAGAGGATGCTGAAGTTCATCGTTACGATGAAACTATGACTCGTTGGGAAAATATTGCTACGAAAAGTTTTACTTCAATGACGGCACTTAACTTCGTCCAAAGTGCTGTTATTGCTGTAGGAATAACTATCATTTTAATTTTTGCATCCCAAGGTGTTGTTGATGAAAGTTTGAGTCTTGGTGATATGATTATGATTCAAGTATTGTTATTACAGTTATTTATGCCTTTGGGTTCTTTAGGAATTGTGTATCGGCAGATTAAGCATAATTTTATTGATATGAATAACATGTTTGATTTACTTGATCGTCAATCAAAAGTGAATAGTTCTAAGGATGCCCCAAAAATAAAAATTGGTCAAGGAAGGATTGAGTTTAAGCGTGTTTCTTTTACTTACAAAGGTAATAATAAAGTATTAAAAGAAGTTAGTTTTGTCATTGAGCCTGGACAAAAAGTAGCGATTGTAGGTAAATCTGGTTCTGGCAAGTCGACATTGGCGAAATTATTATTTCGATTTTATGATGTGGATAGTGGTGAAATCTTAATTGATGGGCAAAATATCCAGACACTGAATCAACATTCAGTGCAATCAGTTATTGGTGTTGTTCCACAAGATACTGTAATGTTTAATAAAAGTATTTATTACAATATTGCTTATGGAAAACAAGATACAAATCAACATGAAGTGGAAAAAGTAGCTAAACTTAGTTTTATTGACACCTTTATTAATAAGCTTCCTCAAGGCTATGATACGTTAGTTGGTGAACGTGGTTTGAAACTTTCTGGTGGTGAAAAACAACGTTTAGCGATTGCTAGAGTACTTTTAAAGAATCCGCCTATTTTAATTTTTGATGAAGCAACATCGGCATTAGATTCTTATTCAGAGAAGATGGTTCAAAAAGCATTAAAGAGATTATCTAGTAAGCATACTATTTTAGTAATTGCACATCGACTATCTACCATTATTGATAGTAATAAAATTATTGTACTTGGAGATGGGAAGGTACAAGAAAGTGGAACGCATGCTAAGTTATTAGAGTCTAATGGTGAATATGCTAAATTATGGCAGTTACAAGTTAATGAGCAAAGTGATGAAATTTGAATTAAAAAATACAAATCATTTAGCACGTCGTGGGAAAATGATTTTTGATAGAGGTGAGGTTGAGACACCAGCATTTATGCCAGTTGGAACTTATGGTTCGGTTAAAGCTATGACACCAGAAGAGTTGAGCAGCTTGGGTACGCAAATGATTTTAGGAAATAGTTTTCATTTAGCGATTACACCTGGTATAGATGTTATTCAAGCACATGGAAATTTACATGATTTTATGCATTGGAAAGGCCCAATATTAACAGATTCTGGTGGTTTTCAGGTATTTAGTTTAGGAGAAATAAGAAAAATTAGTGAAAAAGGTGTGGATTTTCGTTCACCTAAAGATGGTACTAAAATTTTTATAGGGCCAGAAGAGTCAATACAAATACAGAAGAAATTAGGTTCAGATATTGTTATGATTTTTGATGAGTGTACGCCCTATCCAGCTGATAAAAAAATAGTTTATGATTCTATGAAATTGTCTTTACGATGGGCACAACGATCAAAAAATGAGCATAATCGTTTAAATAATAAAAATGCCTTATTTGGTATTGTTCAAGGCGGTATGCATAAGGATTTGCGTATGCAATCGGCAGCTACTTTGGTTGAAATAGGTTTTAATGGATTTGCAATTGGTGGTTTGAGTGTGGGTGAATCTAAAGAAGAGATGGTAGAGGTATTGGATTATCTTCCAAGTCAATTGCCTAGTGATAAGTTAAGATATTTGATGGGTGTTGGTACACCAAAAGACTTGGTAGAAGCAGTTGAGCGTGGTATTGATATGTTTGATTGTGTTATGCCAACACGTAACGCTCGTAATGGTTATTTGTTTACCTCAATCGGTATTGTTAAAATTCGTAATGCACGGTATAGACTTGATACTTCAGTATTAGATGAGTATTGTCATTGTTATACTTGTCAAAATTATTCTAAGTCTTATTTGCATCACTTGAAAAGAAAAAATGAAATTTTAGGTGCAAGACTTAACACTATTCACAATCTTTATTATTATCAATACCTAATGTTACAAATGCGTAGAGCTATTGAAATTAATAAATTTTCAATTTTTAAGAAAGAATTTTACCAACAACAAGAAGATGACACTCATGAGTAATAATATTATTTTTTTAGTAATCATGTTGAAGGCTGTACTTTGATGTTTATCAAATAAGAGTTTTCAGTAGGTTTGGAGTTTTATTATAGAAAAAAAATACAAATACTTGCTAAGTATTGGTGGTTAGATTTATTTACAATCTATAGTTTAGGGATAGAGCAAGCAATATTAAATTTTTCTAATAATCTTAGAAGGGGATTGATCTAAGGCTAAAATAATTATTTTGTATAATGAATTAATCAGCTATATTAGACTAATTTAAAGCGTGTTTACCGATTTTAATATTCCTAATTGACTGGAATTTATTAAGGTAAAGTATTGTTTAATTATTTATCAAAATATACATCAAGTACTTGATGTGCAATTGCTGCTGCTTTTGAGTTACCATTACCTGCATTTTCAACAATAATAGCGATAGCTATTTCTGGATTTTCAATAGGGGCAAAAGCCAGTAAATAATGCATGATCTCTTAATTTTTCATCAAGTTTTTCTTCAAAATATTGTTCTATAGTATTGTCAAAACTAAATACTTGTGCGGTTCCAGTTTTTCCAGCTTTTAATGTATAGGGTAAAGCTTTATTGAGGTTTCTACCAGTACCTTTAGGTGCATAAATAGCTTGTTTCATTCCGTCAATTACATCTTCCCAATTTTGAATATTTTTAATTGGAATTTGTATATAACTATCTTTTTTAGATACAATTATTATATCATCAGATGCTTGCGTATTTTTAAGTAATGTTGGTTGAAATAGAATCCCTTTGTTAGCAATTGCTGTAGTGGCAACTGCAAGCTGTAAAGGAGTAACAGTGATAAATCCTTGACCAATACCTGTAATTAAGGTTTCTCCACGATACAAGGCTTATGTTTATTAATTTTTTCCAAGTTTTAGAGGGTAGTATTCCGGCCTTTTCTCCAGGGATATCAATATTTGTCTTTCGGCCAAAATTAAACAAGTTTAAATTATTATGTAATTTATCAATACCCGGTTTATTTGCTAGGTCATAAAAAAATACATCGCATGATTGCGCTATCGATTCTTTGACATTAACATGTCCATGTCCTGTTTTTTTCCAATCGTTAAATTTACGTTTAACATTTGGTAATTTGTAATATCCTGGACAGAAAATGCTGCTTATATTAGTAATAATACCCTCTTCTAAGCCTGCTAAAGCCACCATAGGCTTAATTGTAGATCCTGGAGGGTATAAGCCTTAAATTGCACGATTAAGTTGAGGAATATTTTTTGATGTTTGTAATTGACTGTAGTTGGTGTGTGATATGCCATTTACAAACCAGTTTAGATTATAAATGGGTGTACTAACGAGTGTTAATATTTCTCCATTTTTGACATTTATAACCACAATTGAACCACGTTTTCCTTTAAGGAGTGTTTCTGCTTTTTTTTTTGCATATCTAAGTCTATGCTTAGATATAAATTCTTACCAGTAATAGTAGGCTTAATGATTTTGGTGTGAATAACCCTACCATTTATATTTCGTTCGATTTGTTGTAAGCCATTAGTAGCATGTAATAGTGTTTCGTATTGTTTTTCAATACCAGTCTTACCTACAAATAAAGTCCCTAAATAGTTTTTCTTATCGTAAATAAGTTTATCTTTTTTAGACATTCTAGAAACATAACCAATAACATGAACGCTAGAACTTTGGTTGGGATAGATTCGATGGAAATAAGGCTCTATATCTACACCAAATCTACACCAATAAAATTATTGCTAATTAAGAATTTAGCAACCTGAATCTCATTAAGGTTATATTTAATTGGAATACTATGAAATTTTTGATAATGTTTTATTTTTTGATTAAAGCTTTTAATATCTTTATCATTGATAAGTCCAGACTGTTTTAGTTTTTGTAATGTTTTTGTAATGTTTTTAGTTTTTTCTTGTGTTAAAGTTAGCCGAAATGCTAGTTTATTAGTAGCTAAAACATTACCATTACGATCAAATATTTTTCCTCTACTAGGTGTTATCGGTAGAGTATATATTTGGTTGTCTAAAGCTTTTTTTAAGTAATATTGATGGTTTACTATTTGTAAATTGTAAATCCTAATTATTAATAAAGCAGTTAGTAAAATAATAATAATAAGTGCTAGTCTAAGTCTATAAAAGAGTGTTTTGTTTTCAAATTGAGTATTATTTATACTTTGCATTTTGATAGTAAGAACTGAACGATTGGCCAAACGAATGCACTAGTAAATGGTGCTAAAAATAAGTGATAGTTAATGATAAAACCTTGTATTAATACAAAGATTAGTAAAAAAAATGCAAGATAAATACTGCTAGATATAAATACATAAATTTGTTGAGTGCTTAGGTTAGATAAAAAAAATGATTGCTTTACATTGCTAATAAATAGGCTACTAAAAATAAGAGCTAAGGCATTTTGCCCCAAAATGTCACCATGTAGAATATCAGTAAGTATGCCAAGAATAAGCGCAATAAAAAATTTTACTTTGGTTGAAAAATATACTATCCAGTAGGATATAAAGAAGTAATAACCAAAATGCAGATGCACCTAATAACAGCTTATTTAGAGGTATTACACTTAAAATTAATGCAAAAAAAGTAATCTTCATTAGAAATATATAGGGACGACGTTGTGTATTCATGGTTAATCGGTTGCAATAATAACAAATTCTAGTTGTTCTGGTATTTGGGCAGGTTTTAATTGGATATGTAAGAATGGTTCGTTTTGGTTTTTTTCTACGCTAATTACTGTTCCTACTGGGTACCCAGTAGGAAATTTTGATCCGATAGCAGTACTTAGAAATACATCACCTACTTTAACGTCTAAATTAGACTCGATAAATTCAACATTTAATAGATAATTATTCTCAGCTATACCTTTGCTAATACCTCGAACACCACTACGTTCATTTTTAACATGTGGGATCACTAGTCATTAATATAGTTGAATATAGTGGTGTTGTTCTCGATATTTGCCCAATAATACCTTTAGAGCTTAAAGCTACTTGTCCAATTTTAATACCACTACTACTACCTTTGTTAATAATAATTTGTTTTTTAAGTCTAGATTGGCTAAGTTTACTTATTCGTGCTAAAGTAAAGTTTTGTTGTTTTACGGCATAACTTGAACCTAATAGCGCCTGGAGCTTTTTATTTTTAAGTGCTAAGGCATTGTAGGTTTGTAATTTAGCTTTAAGCTTTAATAGTTCACGATGTAAATTATTATTATTTATGGTTAATTGATCTTTGCTAGTACCTTGCTTATCAATCCAAATATAGATCTGTGAAGGTAAGTTCACCACCATATAGATGGGCGATATTAAGGTTTCAATTGATTGTTTTAGATGATTAAGATATGAAAATTTATAATCAGATAGTATAAGTAATATAGAGATAATGACAGGGATAAAAAGTTCAATAAACTTCATATTGTGTAAGCCCTATGAATAGTTAATCAATATTTAACTATTCAGCAGCTAAAAACCCTATATTATGTTGAGAGATCATATTAAGTGCAATCCCACCACCGCGAGCAACACAAGTGAGTGGATCGTCAGCAATACGTACTGGCAGATTAGTTTCTTGACTAATAAGCTTATTAATACCATCTAAGAGTGCGCCACCACCTGTGAGGACTAAGCCATTTTCAGCAATGTCAGAACTTAACTTTGGCGGGATTTTTTCTAATGCAGTCTTAATAGAACCGATAATTATCTTAAGTGGTTCTTTCAATATTTGCAAAATTTCAGTATTAGTTATATTAAAGCTCACTGGAATTCCCTTAGCAACATCACGTCCTCTAAATTGCATTTCCTTAACAGCACTTGATTTGAATGCTGATCTTGCTTCTTCTTTAATTTTTTCAGCAGTTGAGTATCCGATAATAATGGCGTGTTCACGACGTATAAATTTAACAATTGTATCATCAAATACATCGCCACCTATGCGTAATGAGTCAGAATATACAATACCATTAAGTGACATAATTGCAATCTCAGTTGTGCCTCCGCCAATATCAATAACCATAGCCCATGAAGCTTCTTCAATTGCCATGCCTGCACCAAGTGCTGCTGCCATTGATTCTTCAATTAAATAAACATCACGCGCACCTTGCACCAACAGCACTTTCTTTAATAGCACGACGCTCAACTTGAGTTGCACCGCAAGGTACACAAATAAGTACTTTAGGGCTTGGTGAAAAAAAGCCAGAGCGTAAAACCTTACGAATAAAATGCTGCAACATTTTTTAGTAATTTTAAAATCAGCAATAACACCATCTTTCATAGGTCTGATAGCTTCAATAGAACCGGGTGTCCTGCCTAGCATATTTTTAGCATCTTGACCTACAGCAATAACAGTTGATTCTAGCGATCTTTTGTCATTATGAATAGCAACCCCACACCTGATGGCTCATTTAGTACCACAGCACCATCCATATAAATTAATGTATTAGCTGTATCTAAGTCTATAGAAAGACTTTGCCCTTTTAAAAAATTAAACATAAAAATTTCCAATTAAATTTTTGTAAAATAAAGAGATATAATACTATAAATAATCAGTAATAATTAACACCTTATAAATATGAAAATTCAACAAAAACATGTTATAGAAAGTATTTTTAATGCTTTGCAATATATCTCTTATTATCACAGTCCTGATTTTATTCAAGCAATGACAAATGCTTATGAAAAAGAAACTCATAAAGCCGCAAAAAATGCTATTAAACAAATTCTTATTAATTCAAAAATGGCAGTCTTTGGTAAGCGTCCAATATGTCAAGATACTGGTGTTGTTAATGTGTTTGTTGAGGTTGGTATGGAAGTTACCTGGATAGCTAATTTATCATTAGAAGATATGATTAATGAAGGAGTTAGACAGGCATTTACCTATATAAATAATCCTCTTAGAGCTTCTATTGTAAAAGATCCATTATTTACTAGAGTTAACACCAAAGATAATACACCAGCAGTTATTCACATGAAAGTTGTTAAGGGTGAACAACTTAATTTTATTGTTGCGGCTAAAGGTAGCGGTTCTGAAAATAAGGCGAAGTTTAGCATGCTTGAACCAGATGTTAATATTATTGATTGGGTTTTAAAAGCTATACCAACTATGGGCGCTGGTTGGTGTCCTCCAGGTATTATTGGTATTGGTGTTGGTGGTACAGCTGAAAAAGCAATGTTAATGGCGAAACAGAGTTTGATGGAACCGATTGACATTAAAGATATTGCTCAGAAACCTAATCCAAGTAAACTTGAAAAATTACGTCTTGAGTTATTTGATAAGATTAATCATTTAGGCATTGGTGCACAAGGTTTGGGTGGTTTGACAACAGTGCTAGATGTTAAAATTAAAGACTACCCAACTCATGCTGCTTCTCAAGCAGTGGCAATAATTCCTAATTGTGCGGCAACACGTCATTTGCATTTTTCACTTGATGGTTCAGGGGTGGCGGAACTTCCTCAGGTAGATATAGATAGTTATCCTCAATTAGAGATGGATTATACTCAATATAAAAAAATTGATCTAAGTAATTTAACTCGTGAAAAAATGGCTTTATGGCATATTGGAGACACCTTATTGTTATCAGGTTTAATCATTACTGGGAGGGATGTAGCACATAAGTATCTTAAAGAAATGATTGATAATGGTGAAGGCCTGCCAGATGGTGTAAATTTTGATAATAAATTTATTTATTATGTTGGCCCAGTGGATGCTGTTGGTGATGAAGTAATTGGTCCATCAGGTCCTACTACTGCTACGCGTATGGATAAATTTACCGATATGATATTGGATAATACTAATATTTTGGGTATGATTGGCAAGGCAGAACGTGGTGAGGCTAGTATACAAATTATTAAGAAACATAAGGTTACGTATCTTATTGCAGTGGGTGGTGCAGCTTATTTGATTTCTAAGTCTATTAAAAAAGCTAAAAAAATTGCGTTTAAAGAGATGGGTATGGAGGCAATTTATGAATTTGAAGTTAAAGACATGCCGGTTACAGTTGCAGTTGATACTCAAGGTAATAATATTCATAGTATATTCAAAGATATTCAGATAATCCATTAAGTAAATTGACAAAGATTTCAGTGAAATTATTTTTTTGAGTAATTTTAAGAGTTTTAGAGATGTAGGCTTAGAGTATAATTATCTCGAAGTTGGTCGGATGGTCGCTGGAGATTGATCTTCAGAGGAAAGTCCGGGCTCCATAGAGCAAAGTGTTAGTTAACGGCTAGGTATGGTGACATAACGGAAAGTGATGCAGAGATTTAGACCGCCTATTTTAATAGGTAAGGGTGAGAAGGTGTGGTAAGAGCGCACCGCGGGATTGGTGACAATCGTGGCAAGGAAAACCCCACTTGGAGTAAGCTCAAATAGACTAACGATAACGTTGCTCGCGAAGTTTGTGGGTAGAGCGCTAAAGCGTTTTGGTAACAAAACACGTAGATGAATGACCATTTATTACAGAACCCGGCTTATAGACCGACTTCTTTTGTTTTATTTTTATTGTAAAATATGATTTTTAAAAAAAATATTCAATTAATGTTATTTAACGTATCAACTAATAATTATTTGCATAATATTATCTGTATCTGAATATCCTTATTGTTATACCATATATAATTTAGATACTAGGATGGTCTCTTTTTATAATTGTTAATGTTTAATTTGTGCTAAGATTGCACGATTTTTTTGGTTATAGTCTTTGAATTTTTGAATGTTAAAGAAATTATCTTTTAATAATTGTATGATTTTCTGTTGTTGATTGAAACCATGTTCTAATAATAGATAGCCTTTCTCATTGAGAAATTGTGGTATGTTATTAATGATAGTTTGGATATCATCTAAACCATCTTTGCCAGAAATAAGTGCACTTTGTGGCTCAAATCTTAATTCATTAAGATGAATATCATTTTGTTTGATATAAGGCGGGTTGGAGATAATTAAATCGAATGTTTGATTAGGGATAGCTTCAAACCAATTACCTAGTTGAAAATTAATATTTGTTTTTGTGTTTTGTTTAGCAACTGTAAGTGCATTGATTGAAAAATCAGTTGCAGTTAAATTCCAGTTTGGATTTTTATCACTTATTGTTATGGCAATAACGCCACTACCAGTACCTAAATCAAGTACTTCATAAGTTTTATTATGATTGAACAAGCCTAAAGTAATGTCAATTAATAGTTCAGTTTCAGGTCTAGGGATGAATGTATCAGGAGTGATTTTAAAATCAAGATGATAAAATCCTTTTGTTCCGCTTAAATAAGCAAATGGAATACCTGACTGTCTGTGTTTGATGAATTGATTAAGTTGATTTTTTTCGTTACTACTTAGTTGATAATTATTATGAGAAATAAGTTGAGCATGGCTTTTATCAAGAGTTAGAGATAGTAGTAGTGTTATATCAATTATGCCACTGCTTAAATAATTTTGAATAGTATCCAAGATTTATAAATTAATGATTGTTAAATCCTAATGCTTTTGCTTTATTCTTAAAAAATGTAGTGGTAGGAGTAATACTTGTAATAGTTATCTAACTAGATGTTTATTTATCAAGAACCAAGATAGGTATATCATATTCACTTACTTATTTTTGTTTAAAGTAGTGAATAATATTAAATTTTCTATTTGTTTCTACAATGTAGGGTTTAAAAAGTATCATTTATTAGAACTATTCCGTGATTAATTTAGTGGTAAGAACTAGAGATTTCATTGTTTTTATTTTGGTAAAAATATTATTAATTGATTTATAATTTTTTTCTTTTCAAATCATATTTATTTTTCATTGCTACAATAAGCCCTAAACCAATAAATGCTCCTGGTGGTAAAATCGCTAATAAAGTGCCTTGATAATTTTTAAACACAGTAATACTAAGTGTATTACCAAAATCGCCTAGTAATAATACAGATTGATCAAATAAAGTCCCATTACCAATTAATTCACGCATTGCGCCTAATATAATAAGTACAACAGAGAAACCAATACCCATCATTAATCCATCCAGTATAGACTTATCCCAAGTGTTCTTACTAGCAAATGCCTCAGCACGTCCTAGAATAGCGCAGTTAGTTACAATTAGCGGTACAAAAATACCTAATATTAAATACAAATCATAAAAATATGACTGCATCATCAATTCAACAATTGTTACAAATGAAGCAATTAATAGGACAAAAATAGGAATACGAACTTCTTTTGAAATATGATGACGAAAAATAGAAACAGTTACATTAGACATTACTAAAACAAATGTAGTTGCTAGGCCAAGTCCTATTGCATTAACAATATTATTGGTGACTGCTAATAGGGGACATAGACCTAAAATAGCAACTAAGGCTTGATTGTTATTCCACAGCCCATTTTTTATGATTTTAGTATAGTCACCCATAATATTTAATTATATACTTAAATAAATATTAGTTTTCTAGCAATATGGTTGATTAGATAAAAATTGATTAATAGAAAATGATTTTTCCATCTTTAACATCTCCATGAATGGTTGAATCTGATAAAAACTCTCCAGCAAGGATTTTTTTTGACAATGGATTTTCTAATAATTGTTGTATGGTACGTTTGAGTGGTCTAGCACCAAACATAGGATTATAGCCTTTGTTAACAATCATACTTATGGCTATGTCGCTTAATGTTATTTTAAGATTAAGCTTGGATAAACGTGATGATAAGATCTCAATTTGCCTGAGTGCGATACCTTTAATTTGAGATTTTTCTAGTGTTTTAAAGGTTATGATTTCATCAATACGATTGACAAACTCAGGTCTGAAGTGTTCACTAACAATTTTAGTAAGTTCAACGGACATATCTTTTCCTGGGTTTTGTTGAATTAAGTGAGAACCTAGGTTTGAAGTCATTATAATAATAGTATTTTTAAAATCAACTGTTCGACCTTGACTATCCGTTAGTCGGCCATCATCTAGTACTTGTAATAAAATATTAAACAAATCTGAATGAGCTTTTTCGATTTCATCAAGTAAAATGATTGAATACGGCTTGCGACGTATAGCCTCAGTTAATACACCACCTTGTTCATAACCAACATAGCCTGGAGGCGCGCCAATCAAACGCGCAACTGAGTGTTTTTCCATAAATTCGCTCATATCAATGCGTACAATAGCTTTCTCGGTATCAAATAAGAAGTCTGCTAAAGCTTTAGTAAGTTCAGTTTTTCCTACACCAGTAGGACCCATAAATAGAAACGAACCATCAGGCCGGTTAGGGTCAGATAGACCACTTCGCGCACGCCGCACAGCATCTGAAATAACTTTAACAGCCTTATCTTGACCAACTAGGCGTTTGTGAATAATAGTTTCCATCTGTAGTAGCTTATCCTTTTCACCTACCATCATTTTATCCACAGGAATACCTGTCCAACGGGCAACAATATGGGCGATTTCATCTTCAGTGACTTTATTTCTAAGTAATGTCATTTGTTTTGTGTCAGCGTTTTCAGCCATGTTAATTTTCTTTTCTAATTCAGGAATAATGCCGTATTGAAGTTCACTCATTTTAGCTAAATTATTGTTACGATGTGCATTTTCTAAATCGGATTTTGCTTGTTCTAGTTCTTCTTTAAGATGGTGCGCACTTTGGACTACTAGCTTTTCTTTTTTCCAAATTTTTTCTAAATTAGCGTATTCTTTTTCTAGTGATTTAATCAAATTTACCAATTCTTCTAATCGTGTTTTAGAAGCTTTGTCTTTTTCTTTTTTGAGTGCCATACGTTCAATTTTAAGTTGAACTAATTTACGGTCAAGTCTATCCATTGATTCTGGTTTTGAGTCAATTTCTATGCGGATTTGTGAGGCTGCTTCATCAATTAAATCAATGGCTTTATCTGGTAATTGTCTATCAGTAATATATCTGCTTGAATAAGTGACAGCGACAATAATAGCAGGATCTGTAATTTCTACACCATGATGAACTTCGTATTTTTCCTTAAGACCACGTAAAATAGCAATAGTGTCTTGTTCGGTTGGTTCGTCTACTAATACTTTTTGGAAGCGACGTTCTAAAGCAGAATCTTTTTCAATATATTGTCGATATTCATCTAGTGTAGTAGCACCTATACAGTGTAGATCACCACGAGCTAAAGCTGGTTTTAATATATTTCCAGCATCCATAGAACCATCGGATTTACCAATACCAACCATGGTGTGTAATTCATCAATAAATAAAATGATCTGACCTTGCTTGTCTTCTAATTCTTTAAGTACGACTTTTAGTCGTTCTTCAAATTCGCCTCGATATTTAGCGCCTGCTATCAGTGCTGTCATGTCTAGCGATAAAACACGCTTGCCTTTGATACCTTCTGATACTTCATGGTTAATAATACGTTGTGCTAAACCTTCAACAATAGCAGTTTTACCCACACCGGGTTCGCCAATTAAAACTGGATTATTTTTAGTTCGTCGTTGTAATACTTGAATGGCACGACGAATTTCACTATCACGGCCAATCACAGGGTCAAGCTTACCATCAATGGCTAATTGAGTTAAATCTTGAGTGTATTTATTTAGCGTGTTTCGGTTACTTTCTGCGTTTTGATTATTCACGTTTTTACCTCCTCTAAGGTTGTCAATTGCTTGATTTAAATTAATCTCATTTACACCATGTGCTTTTAGAAGTTTTGTAGTTGTATCATTGCCTTTTATGATGGCTAATAAAAATATCTCAGTTGATAGATATGCATCTTCTTTATTGAAAGCTAATTTTTCCATCTGATTTAATAGGCTTAATAAGTTCTGAGAAATATTCACATTACCACTTGGATTGTTGATCGTGGCTAGTGTATTAATTTCTTTATCGGTTTCTTGTTTAAGTTGATAAATATCAATATTAATATTTGATAATAAGTTACTAACACCGCTATCAGTATTTTGTAACATGCTACTTAGAATATGTACTGCTTCTATGGTACTGTGATTTTTTGTAATAGCGATGGATTGTGCAGTACTTAAGTCTTGTTGGAATTGTGCAGTTAGTTTATCAAAATTCATAGAATTATCAATTCTTTATAATATATAAAAATTATCTATGGGATGATTGATAAATTTCAAGTATTATGTTAGATTTATTGTATTAATGTCTGCTTTTGTTAGTAGTATCATGACTTTTCTGACTTGATACCAGACTTCGAATAGTATTATTTTAAATTATTTGATATTCAAGGAAAAACAAAGATATTAATTTTAGATATACTAAAACAAATTAAAGATAGTATTTGAAAATATTTTAGAGTGATTTTATTTGCAAGTAATAAATAAATTTTACCTTGTTCTTCAATGGTAATAACACTTACTACTATTGAAGAATTAAAACTAAAAAATCTATTTATTGGATTAATCCAATAAATAGATTAGTAAGTGTATAGGCATTGCTAAAATCTTTAATATTGAGCGCTTTCTTGCCTGAAAGTTGTAAAGTTTCTAGACTTAGTGCACCATCTCCAGTGGCAACGATACATATCTCTTTGTTATGTTTAATAATACTTCCTGGACTGTAATTATCGTTAGTTACTACTATAGAAGCAGAAAAAATACGTAGGATTTTAGTAGTAAATCTATTACTTGATGCATGGGTTTGGGTAATAGGGTAGGGGTTAAATGCTCTAATTTTCTGGTTGATTTGTACGGCACTTTTAGTCCAGTCAATCCAAGCTTCATTTTTTTTGAGTTTTTTAGCGTAAGTGATGTTGTTTTTACTTTGTTTTGTTGGCGATAAATTATCAAGATTATCTAGGACTTCAATAATAGCATTAGAGCCAAGTTTGACCAGTTTATTATGTAAGGATTGCGCTGTATCGTTAAGCGTGATTAGACAAATTTTTTTAAGTAATATATCTCCTGTATCTAAATTCTTATTCATTTGTATAATGCTTATACCTGTTGTTTTATCACCTGCTAAAATTGCACGCTGGATAGGTGCTGCACCACGCCAACGTGGTAATAATGAGGTATGGATGTTAAGACAGCCATATTTGAGCATGTTGAGAATTCTCTCAGGTATTATTTGTCCGTAAGATGCTACTATCATCACATCCGCATTAAGCTTAGCTAAGACCTGTTGGGTTTTGGTGTTTTGTAAGTTTTTAGGCTGAAAAATTTTTAAGTTATATTCTAATGCTTTTTCTTTAACAGGACAGGCTGTTAAGATTCTTCCACGACCTTTAGGGCGGTCTGGTTGGCAATATACTCCAACAATATCATGCTTAGTATTAATTAGTGTTTCTAATATAGCTACTGAAAACTTAGTTGTGCCTGCAAAGGCTATACGAGCTTTAAAAAAAACGCATTTGGAGTGCATTATTTTAGACTTTCTCTTGCTATTTTAATAGTTTGTTTGACTTGGTTAGGGCTGGTTGCTCCTAAATGATTGCGTGCACTTAATGAAGCTTTTAGTGAGAGCACTTTGAATACATCATTTTCAATACGACTATCAAAGGTTTGTAGTTCTTTCAAACTAAGTTCGCTTAAATCTTTTTGGTGTTTAATGCCGTAAGAAACTGATTTTCCAACCACTGTATGCGCATCTCTAAAAGGTAAGCCTTTGTTGACTAAATAATCAGCTAAATCAGTAGCTGTGGTATAACCTTGTTTAGTTGAATTATACATATTATCACGTTTTATTTGAATGCTTGGTATCATGTCTGCAAAAACATGTAAACAGGATTTTAAAGTGTCAACCGTATCAAATAATGGTTCTTTGTCTTCTTGATTGTCTTTGTTATAAGCCAGTGGTTGGGATTTCATAATAGTAAGGAGTGAGGTTAAATTACCATATACACGGCCTGTTTTTCCTCTAACTAATTCAGGAATATCTGGATTTTTCTTTTGTGGCATGATGGATGAACCTGTACAAAAACTATCATGTAATTCGATAAAGTTAAATTGTGTACTTGACCATAAAATTAACTCTTCTGAAAAACGTGAAAGATGCATCATAATTATGCTTGCTATGGATAAAAATTCAATGGCAAAATCTCGATCACTCACACCATCAAGTGAATTAAGACAAATACGTTCAAATCCTAATAATTCAGCTGTGCGTGTGCGTTTAATGGGATAAGTGGTACCTGCTAATGCAGCTGAACCTAACGGCATTGAGTTGATACGCTTACGACAATCAAATAAGCGTTCTACGTCACGTGCTAACATTTCAAAATAAGCCATCATATGGTGACCAAAACTGATGGGTTGTGCAGCTTGAAGATGGGTAAAGCCAGGCATGATTGTACTCATCTCTCTTTCAGCTAAATTAGTTAATACTAGCTGTAAGCGTTTAATTTTTCTAATAATATCATCAACTTGATCACGTAAATAAAGACGGATATCAGTTGCTATTTGGTCATTACGAGAACGTCCTGTATGTAGTTTTTTTCCTGTATCCCCAATCATTTTAATTAAATACGCTTCAATATTCATATGTACATCTTCAAGTGTTACTGACCACTTGAATTTCCCAGTTTTAATTTTATTTAAAATCTTATCAAGTCCTTTAATGATTTGATTTTTTTCATATTTAGTGAGTAATCCAACTTCTTGCAACATGGTAGCGTGAGCAATTGAACCTTGAATATCGTAAGGTGCTAAAATTTTATCAAAAAATATTGATGCACTAAAAATTTTAACAAACTCATTTGTCGGTTCTCTAAAACGTCCACCCCAAGATTGATTAGTTTGTTTTATCTGTCTAGACTTTTTCTTAGGGATTACTGTGTGTTGTTTTTGCTGTGTTTTACTGGTCATTTTTTTTTATTGTTTAAGTTTAGTGATTTATTTGTTAATTACTTTGTTAAGTTTGGTTTAATAATAATCTATTTTGGATGCGCTTAACTATTTTGTATAAGTTTTATTAAAGTAGTCATTTTATCTTTGCGTACTAACTGAGCGTCTTTTAAGAGATTTTCTGTTAAATCTTGCGACACAGAAAAATTAGAAATAAATATAAGCAATAATAGATAAGATCGAAACATATAGTTATTTTAATATAAACTCTTTTAACCATGAATAAAACCTTGAAAATTGCAACTCGACAATCTCCATTGGCATTATGGCAAGCACAACATGTTAAATCTAGATTAGAAAAAATTTATCCTAATCTAACGGTTATTTTGGTAAAAATGACTACTAAAGGCGACCAAATTTTGAATTCATCTTTGTCAAAGATTGGCGGTAAGGGCTTATTTATTAAGGAATTAGAAGTTAGTATTATGAAAGGAATAAGTGATATTGCTGTACACTCTATGAAGGATGTTCCTTGTGAAATACCACAAGAGTTTGAATTAGGAGCGATTTTAAAATGTGAAAACCCATTTGATGCTTTTGTTTCTAATCATTTTTCTAGTATTGATGATTTGCCAAAAAATGCTAAAGTTGGTACGTGTTCAATGCGTCGTATTGTGCAACTTAAAGTTATCCGACCTGATTTGCAAATTATAGATTTGCGTGGTAATGTTAATACTCGATTAAAAAAATTAGATGATGGAGAGTTTGATGCTATTATTCTTGCTTGTGCAGGGCTTATTCGTTTAGGTTTTGGAAATAGAATTAAGCAACAAATTCCAGAGAGTCAAAACCTTCCAGCGGTTGGTCAAGGTGCGATTGGTATTGAGATTCGTGAAAATGATACGGAAATCTTAGAGTTAATTAGACCTTTGATTGATATTGAGACCTCTTATAGAGTAATTGCAGAACGGGCAATGAATACAAGACTTGAAGGCGGTTGTTCAGTACCAGTTGCAGGCTTTGCGACAATTAATAATAAGAAAATAACGTTAACAGGTTTAGTAGGTAATGTTGATACTGGTGTGATATTAAAAGAGAAAATTTTTGGTCATGTTTCTCAAGCAAAAATTTTAGGTATTGAGTTGGCAAATAAACTCATATTATTAGGTGCAAAGGATATTCTAAAAGATTAAAATGTGAATACATAATTTGATTTAAAGATGTTGTCTAAATTATCAGATTAGATAATGTTTGATGATTAATTTAATTAATTTAATTAAATTTTTGTTTCTTTTGATTTTACTTAGGTTTTTGGTTTTATAACACAGATTATTATCGAGATCTTGATAATAATTTATCATCATTATCTATAATTGGTCAAATATTCATAGAATTGTTGTGATTGATTTAACCATATATAATGAAGTCTTAATTATTCAATTGAATGTTGAATTAGCCAGTAAATTATTGATATTTTTTGATTATATAGACAAGTTAATATGGTTGGTTTTTATTGAGAAAAACTCTTTGATTATTGTACAATGTTTTAGTTCATTGTTTGTATTGGTTTCATTAATAGTTATTATTGTGCTAAGAGAGTAGTTGGCTATGAAAAAAATTATTTGACAATGTTTCTAATAAAATAGTCATTAAATTTAGATTTAAAGTTAATCCTTATATAAAAAATATTGTAATTAGATTGTGTGAAATTTTTAGAAAATTAATCCAGTAGATACTTAATACTGGAAATTTATTATACTGATATAAGTAAATATTTGAAAAATAAGTTAACTAGATAACACAAGGTAATTTATTAAAAATTGGTATCGTTAAAGTCGAATAAATGATAGGTATTATTATTTTAGGTATAACCATTATCGTTTTAAATTTTTTTATTATGTTTGTAATGACATTGGCTATGTTGCGTATTAAACAAGATATTAGAAATATAATCTCACTCTAATTTTTCTAAAATTATTTGTATTTTTGGCTCACTTAACATTGGTTGTCTTTTTTAAATCAGGAGTTATATTAATAATGCTATATATGAGGTGTATGAATTTAATATTTATACAGTTTAATTTCAGAAATTTTGATATTAATATTATATATTTTTAACCTTTTTTTTGGTTTTATTAGAAACTAAATATATATTTTCTAAACCTCTATATAAAGAAATCGGATGATCGTATAATTCTTTTTTTAAAGTTTTAGTTGTTGGTTGTTAAAATTTTGCTAATATGTTCTTTGATATTTTATAAATAGTCCGGTTTTAGTTTTTCTTGTATGCTGTATAATTTATACTAGTAAACGAAGGTTGGCTGAATTAGATTTGATTTTTTTATAAATTAATCAAATTTGTATTAATGATTGTGTATTATAAAGATCTGTAGTTTTTGTAGATTTTAATTGTTTATTCTAGGCCTACTGGTAGGTATTTTAAGTAATGGTAGTAATCAAAATATTCATAATGTTTATCTAAAATTCTCTTTATTTAAAAAAAGATTAATTAAGATTTTTATTTTTATAACTATTTTGTTGAAAAAGTTATAAAAATATTGTTCTAATAGCACGTTATTCTTGTAGATTAATAGCTAATAAATATTAGCAATAAATAGAGAATTTTTTAAACTTATAATAATTGTATTATTGATCAAATAAAGCGTTTATAAATTCTTTAGGTTGAAAAATTTTAAGATCATCAATCCCTTCACCTATACTAATATAGCGAATAGGTAAATTAAGTTCATCAGCAATCGAAAATAACCCACCGCCTTTAGCAGTACCATCCAGTTTAGTGATACTAATACCACTTAGGTTAACTGCCTTATTAAACTCTTTGGCTTGATTGATGATATTTTGTCCTGATCCTCCGTCAATAACTAACATAGTTTCATGTGGTGCATTTATATTTTGTTTGGTAATAACGCGTTTAATTTTGGATAATTCTTGCATAAGATTTTTTTGTGTATGTAATCGCCCCGCAGTATCAGCAAGTAGAATATCAATATTCTTAGCTTGTGCTGATTGATAGGCATCAAAAATAACAGAAGCAGTATCAGCACCTAAAGTTTTTGCTACAACAGGGATATTATTGCGTTGTCCCCATATTTTGAGTTGTTCAATGGCTGCAGCACGGAAAGTATCGCCTGCTGCTAGCATAACCGATTTACCTTGATTTTGAAAATATTTTGCTAATTTACCAATCAAGGTAGTTTTACCAGCGCCATTAACACCTACGACTAGAATAACAAAAGTCTCATTAGTGCTAATATTAAGTTGGTTGTTTTCAATGAATAATTTAGCCAATTCATCTTTTAAAAATTGATACAAGCTTTCAGCATTTTTTAAGGTTTTTCTAGAAGCATTTTTACGTGTAGATTTTAGTATTTTATCTGTGGTATTAATACCGACATCAGCAGTGATTAATAGTGTTTCTAGTTCTTCTAATAAATTCTCATTAATTTCTTTTTTTCCCAATAATAAAGAAGATAAGCTAGATCCTAATTTTTGTCTAGATTTATCTAGGCGTTGCTTTAATGAGGTTGGTTTGTTTGTAGCTAAATTTTCTGATTTTGGCTGATTTTTTTTTAAAAAATTAAACATAATAATTCAAGTATAAAAAAAAAGTATTTTACTATCCTTTATTTTTATCAAAGTGAAATTTTTGAATATTTAACGATTTATAATAAGAAATTAAACTTATTTTGTAAATATTAATGATGAAAAAATATTGAATACTGCGTTATCAACGAGACTTACTATTTTATTCGTCATAGAGTCTTAGTATCAATAAATTTATCGTATGGTGAGTATAAAGAAATTCCTTCTAATATATATTTAGTACATACATTCTTGAATTTATTGTAACGAAAGTATGGTTTAATCATGCTTTTAATCAATACTATTTTTTGGTTTTAGATTTTTAAAATAACCTTTAACTATACCTATGATAGCAATTTTATTGCTAATAAATAAACGATCATTAATATAATTAATGTCACTATTTATAGTATATCAGTTTATTTAGGGGGATAATCACATTCTCATTAAAGGACGTTAATAGTGTTGTTATTAACATTTAAGAAATGATACACAATTTATTTACCAAAATAGAGTATGTAGTTGTAGTGAGTTTCACTATTTTGCTTTAATTAAATATCGAAGTGAATTTATATGGCTATAATTGATGCTTAAATGATGTATATTAATCCTAAAAGCCTTAATAAGGGTCGGAGTTTTGCATGTTATGGATAAAAGCTTTTCATATTATTAGTGTGATTACTTGGTTTGCATCAATGTTTTATTTACCACGTCTTTTTGTTTACCACTCAATGAGTCAAGACAAGCTTAGTATTGATCGTTTTAAAGTGATGGAATATAAACTTTATACAGGTATCATGATGCCGAGTTTTATCCTAGCTAGTGTATTAGGGTTATGTCTAAGCATTGATGGTTGGGCATATTATTCAATTCAATATTGGTTATATGTTAAGTTATTATTAGTAATGTTGTTGATAGTATATCATTTTTTTTGTGGCTACTTAGTGGATGTTTTTAAGGCTGATGAAAATACTAGATCTCATGTTTTTTATCGTTGGTTTAATGAATTTCCTGTATTAATATTAGTTGGTGTTGTTTCACTTGTTGTGGTTAAACCGTTTTAGTTTTTTGTGTTAACTTTAAGTAACTATTAGCCAATGCCTCGTAAATTGGAGTTGTAGATATTTGTTTAGATATCCAATTAGCTATAAAGGCGATAATCAAGGCTGGAATAAGTAAATTAAGTGTATTTGTCATTTCTAAAATGACAAATACACAAGTAAGTGGCGTCCTAATGACAGCAGTTAAATAAGCAATCATCGACATAATGATAATAATTTGTGGATTGATTTGTGAATAATAATTACTTATTTCACTACCAATACTAGCTCCGATAGAAATACTAGGCATAAACAAACCGCCAGGAATGGTTGAGGCTAAAGAACTTAGTGTTGATAAATATTTCATCACAATAAAATCATTACCAAATTTATAGCCAGCTAATATTAACAATACTTCTTCACGACCAGAACCAGCAATCTGACCTTTAGATAAATAATTAAATAGTGCAATAATTAAGCCTAATATTAATGCAATCATAATAACTTTGATTTTAGTGTAAGCTGTAAATATTTTAATCAAGTAAAGAGTTATTTTTGAGAATAACCCCCCTAAAATACCGGATAATATTACTAATGGTAATAATTGCCAAATTAGTATTAAATCAATAGAATTAGCTGACATATCGCTCAAATAGATATCATTACCACGATATATAATTGCTAATAAGTAAACCCCTCCACTAACGATGGCAATTAAGATAAGTGCTTGTTTTTTTAGTTTACGGCCTATTTCTTCAAAACTAAACATAAAACCTGCAATTGGCGCGTTGAAGGCGATAATAAGCCCAACGCTACCACCAATTGCAATAAGTGAATGGATAAGCAGTTTACGTTTAAATTTGATGAACTTATTAAATCCAAAAAATATTGAACCGCCAATATGAATACTAGGGCCCTCAATGCCAATAGGCGCACCCCCAAGCATGCCTGCAAAGATAAGTATAATCTTCCCAGTTGCCACTCTAAATGATAAGAGCTTTTTACGTATAGATTTATTGTGAGAATCATTGGCAATAATTAGTTGTGGAATCCCGCTACCTTGAACATAATGGCAAAAGTACTTAGCAATATATATAACTAAGACAAAAACAACAGGTGTGATAATAAAACTTAAATAAGGCTTTGAAGAAATTAAATGTTTAAATACATTCTGGGCATGTTCACTATAAGTGAGGAAGAAATCAATAACAATAACAGTAATAATACTACTGAGTGCTAAGAATATATAAATTTTTAGTTTACTAGGGAGTTGGTGAGAGAGGTATCTTATCAACTAAATAGACCAGTTGAAAGGTAGCGGTCTCCTCGGTCACAAGCAATAGTAACAATAGTGGCGTTATTAATTTTTTTGGATAATTCAATGGCTGAAAATATAGATCCTCCAGAGGATACACCAGCAAAAATGCCTTCTATTGTTGCTAGTTTTCGTGTGGTCTGCTCTGCTGAGATTTGTGAAATATTTATAATAGTATCTATTTTAGAGAGGTTAAAGATTTTTGGTAAGTATGTTTTTGGCCAACGGCGAATCCCAGCAATTTGTGCACCATCTTCAGGTTGAACACCAATAATTTGAATTGTTGGGTTTTTTTCTTTTAGACTTTCTGATACACCCATAATAGTACCAGTAGTACCCATAGCAGAGATAAAATGAGTGATTGATCCTTGTGTATCTTGCCATATTTCTTCAGCAGTTGTATTGAAGTGAGCATTGGGATTATCTAGGTTAGAAAATTGATTAAGTTGCTTACCTATACCTTGTTTTTCCATTTTATTAGCTAAATCTCTAGCACCCTCCATGCCTTCATCCTTAGTAACTAAGATAAGTTGGGCACCATAAGCACTCATGGCATCACGTCTTTCTTGTGAAAGATAATCAGGCATAATTAAAATCATTTTATATCTTTTAATAGCTGCTATCATGGCTAATGCAATACCAGTATTACCACTAGTAGCTTCAATTAGGGTATCTCCAGGAGATATTTCACCTCGTTTTTCACTATTTGAAACCATGTTAAGTACAGATCTATCTTTAACTGATCCTGCAGGGTTGTTACCCTCTAGTTTTAGCAAGATGGTGTTTGATGAATTAGGGTTTAGACGTTGTAGTTTTACTAAAGGTGTATTGCCAATGGTTTGTTCAATAGTTTTAAATATCATAACTTTTTAGTTGGAATTACATATTGTTAAAAATAGCATTTTTGACTTCACTTATTACTGGGTTAATATTGATTATTTGATTGTTGCATTGTGAAATTACTGTATCAGAGTCTTTTAAACCATGACCTGTTAGTGTGCATACGATTTTAGAACCGTTTACAATTTTGCCGCTTTTAATATCATGGATTGCACCTGCTAGTGCAGTTGCTGAAGCAGGTTCGCAGAAAATACCCTCTTTTTCAGAAAGTAATTTTTGTGTGCTTAAAATTTTTGCATCAGTTAATGAGCTAAACCATCCTTTTGATTCTTTCTTAACTTTTTGTGCTAAATCCCAGTTTTGAGGGTGGCCAATACGAATAGCAGTTGCAATAGTTTCAGGGTTATCTATCATAATTCCTTTAACAAAAGGTGCAGATCCTGCTGCTTGATATCCTATCATTTTAGGCATATTATTTACCTTTCCTTCTTTATATAATTCTGAATATCCCATGCAATGTGATGAAATATTACCTGCATTTCCAACGGGTAGACAATGATAATCTGGTGCAAACCCAAGCTCTTCTATAATTTCAAAGGCAGCAGTTTTTTGACCTTGTAAACGAAACGGATTAATTGAATTGACAATAGATACAGAGACATGTTTGGATACTTCTTTAACCAAACGCATACCATCATCAAAGTTACCTTTGATTTGAATAATAATAGCACTGTGCATCATTGCTTGGGCTAATTTACCTAGTGTAATTTTACCTTCAGGGATTAGTACAAACGCCTTAATACCAGCACGTGCTGCGTAAGCTGCGGCAGATGCTGAAGTATTACCTGTAGAAGCACAAATAATTGCTTTAGAGCCAGACTCTACTGCTTTAGTAACTGCCATAGTCATACCGCGATCTTTAAATGAACCTGTAGGATTTAGACCTTCATATTTGATATAAATATCAACATCTTTACTTAATTTTTTAGGTAAATTTACCAACTTAATAAGTGGTGTATTTCCTTCTCCTAAACTAATAAGTTTAGTGTTATCATTTACAGGGAGTCTATCTTTATAGTATTCAATTAAACCTGTATATCTCATTATATTCTCCTTAATTAAGTCTTTCAACAAAAATTATTTTAATCTCATCTATAATGTAATCATATTTTTGAATATCTGTTACCGCCTTGTTTATTTTACTGTTATTAGTAAGGTTAGTAATAAGGGCAATATGTAAATTATTTTTCTGGTTAATCTTCTTTTGAAGAATGGCCTCTATATTAATATCATAATTAGCTAAAGTTTTTTTAATATCTTTTAAAATTCCTGATTTATTAGTGACTAATAAACGCAAGTAGAAAACACTTACAATACTATTAGTATTACACTTTGTAATATTTATTAATGATTTCCAACCAAAAATATCATGGTTTGCAGTATTTCTGATAATATCAATTAAATCAGCAATAACACTACTTGCAGTTGCTTCATCACCAGCACCAGCACCGTAATAAAGTGTTTCACCAACTGCATTTCCTTTAATTAATATACCATTCATTACCCCGTTAACATTAGATAGTAAATGTGTTGTAGGCACTAAAGTTGGTCGCACATGCATTTGTAATTTATTATCTAGTTTTTTAGCAATTCCAATATGTTTAATGGTATAACCTAGTTCAGTTGCATAAGTAATATCTTCGCTACTAATATTGCTAATTCCTTCGGTGGTAATTTGATTGAATTGTAATTCACATCCGAATGCCATTGAGGCAAGAATTGCTAATTTATGCGCTGTATCAATACCTTCTACATCTAAAGTAGGGTTAGCCTCAGCATAACCAAGTGCTTTCGCCTCTTTAAGAGCATCCTGAAAATTTTTGTCTTTGTTATGCATTTCAGTTAGTATAAAGTTACTTGTTCCATTAATAATTCCAGCAACTAGTTCAATTTGATTAGCACTTAATCCGTCCTTTAAAGATTTTAAAATAGGAATACCGCCAGCAACGGCTGCTTCAAATAAAAGATGCGTGTTGTAATCTTTTGCTAAGGCTAGCAATTCGTTACCATATGTAGCAATTAGAGCTTTGTTAGCAGTTAC
The DNA here is from genome assembly GCA_021730165.1 of Candidatus Vesicomyidisocius sp. Pext_18_S21. Classification (GTDB taxonomy): domain Bacteria; phylum Pseudomonadota; class Gammaproteobacteria; order PS1; family Pseudothioglobaceae; genus Ruthia; species Ruthia endoextente. Next base: position 737,602 of record CP072535.1, on the reverse strand, counting down.
AACATGTTTGCCGTTTTTAATTGCTTGTTCGATTAAGTTTTTAGCTAATCCTACACCACCCATTAGTTCTAAAACGACACTAATATCATCATCATTTACAATTTTAAACGGGTCTTGAGTAAGTTTAATATTTTTAGTAGGGCAAATTCGTGTTTGAGTTATATCTCTTACAGCTGCATGAGTTACATTAATATTATTACCAGATCGACGTATAATCTGTTTTTGGTTTTTATTTAATACGTTTACCACACCGCCACCGACAGTGCCTAGTCCTAAAATTCCAATATTCACAAGCAACATTCCTATATTAAATACAATCAAATAGTACATTATACTCACAGGATATTTATGCGTACATTAGTTATTAAAGGGTAAGTAATTTATTAATTCAAAGTTAATCCTATTTTCAATAGTACGTCAATAGATTACTTATATCTAACTATTAAATTCTATTTGTGAAAGTGTTATATTTTATCATCTGAGGTAAAATATAACAAATCACTAAGTTTATTTTTTTTGATAGATACATATAAGTTTTGGTTTATGCCTAATATGATAATTAAGTAAATCGTAGCGCAACTATTTTAGTAAGAGTGTTTACTATATCAATAGAATTCAACTTCTTCAGATAAATCTTGAAAAAGAGTATTCAACTTATTCTAGTTAAAATGATAATTATTAGTTCGGTATTCCCTTTCTGTTATTAATTAGATTACTTTTTTGCTAAAAATTAATCTTCTCCAGAAAATACTCCTAGCAACTGTAATAAACTTAAAAATAAGTTATAAATTGAAATAAACAGTGTTACTGTTGCCATAATATAATTAGTTTCACCACCGTGGATAATATTTGAAGTTTCAAATAAAATTAATCCACTCATTAATAAAATAAATATTACAGATACAGTCAATGATAATGCTGGTATAGCAAAAAAGTAAGCGGCAATTCCTGCTAAAAATGCTACAATAATACCTGCTGTTAAGAAACCAGATAAAAAGCTAAAATCTTTACCTGAAGTAACAGCATAAAAAGATAAAGATAAAAAGATAAGACCCGTACCTGTCATTGCCATAGCAATTAGTTCAGACCCATTTGAAAAAGTTGTTGTATAAGTACCAATAATAGGTCCTAATGTTAGTCCCATAAAGCCTGTTAATGCAAATACTGCTAAAATTCCATAACTTGAATTTTTCAATTTGTTGGTTAAGTATAACAAGCCAAAATAACCACCAAGGGTGATTAAAAAACCAAAGTTTGGCAGGTTTAAAGACATAGCAAAATAAGCCATTAGCCCACTAAATAACAAGGTTGCAGATAGTAATTGGTAAGTATTTCTTAAAATATTATTAATGTTAATGTCACGTATTTGAGTATTGACTTTTGTATTCATGAATTATGCCTTGTATTTGAAATTATAAAATATAGTTATTTTACAGAGAAATAGCTATATGAAATTGATTTTAGGTTTAAGAAAAACAGGATTTTCAATTGCTCGTTTTCTATCAGAACAAAATATTAATTATAAAATTGCTGATAGTCGCATGAGTCCGCCTTTTTTATCTAAATATACTAGTTTGCTTTTCAAGTCAAAACCCATTCTTGGGATATGGAAATCAAGTCTACTAACAGAAGTAGATAAGGTTTTTATCTCTCCTGGTATTGCTAAGAGTGAAACGATTATTGGTTGGACAATGAAAAAAAACATTCCTGTTATTAGCGATATTGAATTATTTTCAAGATTTGCAAAAGCACCTGTCATTGGTATTACAGGTTCTAATGGTAAATCTACCGTTGACTAGATTACTAACACAAATGATTGCTGATTCAGGTATGCTCGTTGCCATAGGCGGCAATATTGGTGTTCCTGCACTAGATTGTTTAAATGAAAAAATAGAATATTACGTATTAGATATTATCTAGTTATCAATTAGATTACAGCTGTCACTTGAATCTAATAACAGGTGTTGTTCTTAATATTACACCTGATCATCTTGATCGATACAAAAGTTTTGAGTATTACATTAATTCTAAATTAAGTCTATATCAATATTGCCAATATTCGGTAGTTAATTTAGATGAACCGCTTATTCCTAAACAAACTAATGTTAAATATTTTGGTATTAATATACCTAAAAAAGCAAATGATTTTGGTACGGTTACTTGCCACAACATTTGTTATTTACTTAAAGGTGATAATACATTGATGAGTATTGATGAAGTACAATTAATTGGGGAACATAATACAAAGAACATACTTGCAGCCCTTGCTTTAGGTGACCAAATAAACTTACCAATATCGTCTATGATACAAAGCATTAAAAATTTTAAAGCATTAGAACACCGACTTGAATGGGTAGCTAAAAAACAAAACATTGATTATTACAATGATTCAAAAGCTACTAACTCAATCTCTACCATAATAGCAATCCAAGCTTTAATGTATAAACATCAAAATATTGTATTAATTCTAGGTGGTATTGCTAAAAAAGAAGACTACACTCTATTATTCAAATTTATCAATAAGCGTATTATTGGAGTTGTTCTTATAGGGCAAAGTACTCACCAATTTTCGCAAGAATTTAACACTAATACTTTTATCTATGCCAATACCATGCAAGAGGCTGTTAATTTTGCTCGTTCAATGATTACGGTGTAATTCTATTATCTCCAGAGTGTGCTAGTTTTGATATGTTTGATGATTTTGAGCATAGAGGACGTGTGTTTAAAGATTGTGTTTAGTTTAGATTTTAAAAGGTCCTACTAGGATAGTTTTGATTAATATAAAAGATGAATCTTATGATGAAGTATATTTCATTGGTAGGAAAACAAAAATTTAAGAGATGGTTTATTCTATTTCTATGGCTATTGTTAAGTGAAAATAAAAATTATTTTTAGATTTATTTTATGAGTTGATGAATGTAACTGCTTTAGCAAGATTGGAATTATTTAAAACTAAGGCGTATTTTTCACTTTTTAGCCAAGTACTTTGGCGTTTACACAGTTGTCGAGTGGCGATGATGACTTTTTCTATCATTTCTATTTTATCTATTTTCCCGTTTAAATATTGCCATGCTTGTCGGTAGCCAACACAACGGATTGAAGATAAATTTTGGTGTAGGTTTGGATTTTGTTTAAGATGTTGAACTTCGTTTAAAAATCCATTCTTCATCATTAACAAAAAACGAGTTTCAATTTTTGCATGTAGCTCGTTTCGTTTGGGCATGAGAATGATTTTTTTAATGGGATGGTCAATAATAGGTTTTTTGTTGCCTTGTAATTCACTAATTGTTTTTCCACTTAAGTTAAATACTTCAAGTGCACGTATGATTCTTTGTGAATCGTTTGGGTGAATTTTATTAGCTGCTTGAGGGTCAATTTTTTTAAGGTCTTGGTGTAGTTCAGCTGTACCTTTATTTCTAAGTAATTGGTTGAATTTTTCTTTGGATTTGGTGCTTGATTCTGGTAAATTGGATAATCCGTGTTCTAGTACATGAAAATAAAATGAGGTACCACCTACTAAAATGGGTAATTCGTTTTTAGCAAAAGCGGTTTTGATTTCTTTACTAGCATCATTTATAAAGTCAAAGACTGAATATGAATTTTCTGGATTGCAAATATTAATTAAGTGGTGAGGATATTTTTTTAAGGTTGCTTTATCTGGTTTGGCAGTGCCAATATTCATTCCTTTGTAAATAAGAGCAGAATCAACGCTAATAAGCCTAGTTTTAAATTGTTGACTTAATTTAATGGCTAAATTAGTCTTACCTGAGGCAGTAGGACCCATTAAAAATATCACAGTTTTGTTGATTTGGATTGGCATAAAAAGCTTTTAATTACTAGGTATTAATGAAACATAACCTATATTATAATGTCAGTGTTATATTTTTTAAATATAAACATATTTTTACAATTGAAGATTAATTCAAGAGTAGGATTTTCCAATCTAATGCTTTAGGATAATATTATAAATGATGTATTGGTTTATTTGGTAGTGGTTGGATTTTAGGAAATATTGTAGATATTAAAGTGATAACATTGCCTTGTAAAGTTCAAAGTATCAAGTATCTTAACTATGGTATAGTTCAAGTATTTTTAAAAATTCTTAGTTCTAATTTGTTATATTTATTTATTATGGTAATACATTGATTTAATCTATCTTGATTTTGATCTTCATGTTTTTTCTATTGTTAATGCATCTAGTGACAGTGATTTGATTGAACTTCGCGTTCGTTTAATTGAAGATGGAAAATTTACTATTTTTGTTTTTAAGAAGTTGTAAGAAAAATCACAATTATTTAAAATTAAAGGATCTAAATGGAATTTTTATTTTAGTAGCTGTCAAAATGGAGTTTAGCACTACTATAGTGATAGTTAAGCGTGTAATTGATATTAAGTTTAGGAAAATATATATTTATTAGGTGTAAGGGATGGGATAGATTTGTAAAATAATAGGCTAAAAACCATAAAAATATTAACCTTATCCCTAAGTTATCACAAACAAATAATACTTGGAAGGTTAAAGTAGATTATATTTACGGGGCTTGTATTGACTGACTTTGATCGTTTAGTATATTATAAGATTTATGCTTGTGACTCTCTTGTCAATGGTTAAAAGTATAGTGGATATTTTTGTGAAACAAGACATGTTTAGAGAAGATTTATTCTCTAATATTTTTAAATTTTTTTTGAAGGTAGTGTGATATGAGTAATATGCAACAACATTTAACTGAACAATTACAAATAGCATTAAGCCCAAGTTATCTTGAGGTTTTTAATGAATCTCATAACCATTCTGGTTCTAGTAGTGAATCTCATTTTAAGTTAATTGTAGTGAGTGATTATTTTGATGATTTAAAACTGATTGAAAGACATCGTTTTATTAACCAATTATTTAAAGAAGAGATGACTTATATTCATGCATTATCAATACATACTTATACATCTGATGAGTGGCAGATGAAAAATGGTATACCAGATTCGCCTAAATGTGTAGGTAGTTTAATATCTTAAAGTTTTGTAAACTATTTTTTTCCTATTATTTGGTGTTTCTGAGGGTGCTATAGTTTTAAACACTCTTACAAAAGTAGTGCAATATCCTATACAAATTAATACTATTAATAACTTGGTTATTGAGAAGGATCTGTGGTGTTATATTTCCAATCGTTATATGTTAAGCGTACCCAACCAAAAAGAATTGTTTCGGCATATTGATTGGTTTAAAAAAATCCTGACTATTTAACGCGTATTACTAAGCGTGCACGCCCTTATTTGTATTTAATAAAAACGGAAGTAGAACGTGCTGGGTTACCGATTGAGATTGTTTTAATGCCAATTATTGAATTAGCTTATTATCTATTTTCTTATTCACATAGTATGGCTTCAGGTTTGTGGCAGTTTATTCCTTCGACTGGAAAACTTTATGGTTTAGAAAATAATTGGTGGTATGATTCTCGTCGTGATGTACTTGCTTCAACTAAGACGGCAGTTAAGTATTTAAAAAACCTTAATAAACTGTTTAATGGAGATTGGTTATTAGCAATTGCTGCTTATAACTCAGATCCAGGGCTGTATAAAAAGCTATTACTAAAAATAAACAACAAGGTAAACTAGTTGATTTTTGGCATCTAGATTTACCAGAAGAAACTAGAGGCTATGTACCAAGATTATTGGCAGTAGCAGAACTTATCAAGAATCCTAAAAAATACGGACAAATACTCACAACAGTTAACAATACACCTAAAGTTCAAGCTATTAAACTTAATCCTCAATTTGATTTAGTGTTAATTTCTGAATGGCCACAATTAGATTTAGAATAGTTATATACTTTAAATCCAGGACTTAAACGTTGGGCATCGCCGAGCTAAAGTTCTTATAATTTGTTATTACCGATTGATAAAGTTGCAATCTTTAAAGAAAATTTGTCAAAATATCCAAAAAGTAATAGAATAAAATGGGTACGTTATCAGATTAATTATGGTGATAGTCTAAGTAAGATTGCTCATCGATTTAACACTACAATAAGTCAAATAAAAAGTGTGAATAATTTGTATAATAATATGGTTAAAGTAGACGAATATTTGATTGTTCCAGTTTCACAGAATTATGATCAATATTATTTTATCTCAAAAAAACAAAGAGAAGTTCAAAAAATAAATGCGAAAAAAATTGGTACTAAAGTAGTTCATACGGTTGTGAAAGGCGATAGTTTATAGGGTACTGCTAGATAATATAATATTCATGCGGATAATATCGTAAAGTGGAATCATATTACTAAAACAAGACTACTTAAAATAGGTAAAAAATTGGTATTATGGTAATCTAATTCAAGAAAACCTGAAGATTTTTCAGAATTAATCAATGTAGGTATAAGTATTGATAGGAAAATTATCTATTACGTTAAAAATGGCGATAATTTGTTTACCATTGCTCATAAATTTGGTGTGCGAATTAGTCAACTTAAAGAATGGAACCAATTGATAGATAAAAAACCATTACAGCCTAGACAAAAATTAATTGTTGTTATTAATGTTATTAACTCTAATATGAATTTAAAATATATACTATAATTTTCTATTCTACTACTGCTAATTTATACTCTATTTTTCATAGTTTCTCATAATGAACAATATTTCAGTAGAAAAGAAGAAGTCGCTTGATAATGTCAATTATATATTTTGTTGTTATTTTTTTGGCATATTTAATGTATTTAATTAAATATGTATTTTTTAGTTATTCTAATCACTTTGATTTGTATCAATATTTCTATTGTTTATCTTTTAGCTATTTAAATAGAATTTAATTTTTAATTTTTATGTTAACCTATTTATACTCTTATATTTCATTAATAATTGATATCACTAGTTTATTAAAGTTTATGCCTATTGCTTTTGCCGCCATGGGAACTAATGAATGTGGAGTCATACCAGGAATGGTATTTATTTCTAATAAATAAGGTTTATTATGTTGGTTAATAATGAAATCTACTCGCCCCCATCCTTTGGCATTAATAGCAAAAAATGCTTTAAGTGCAATGGCTTGTAATGCTTTTTCCTGAGTTAGGCTTAGATTACAAGGGCATAAATATTGAGTCTTATTTGAGTGATATTTTGACTTATAATCATAAAAATTTTGATCAGTTATAATTCTCACAACTGCTAAGGCTTTATTACCTAAAATTGCTATTGTATATTTATCACCTTTAATCCATTGCTCAATTAAAGCATATGGGGCGTATTGCCAGGCAAGTATTAATGCATCATCTAATTGTATCTGATTATCAACTTTACTAATGCCAATGCTGGAACCTTCTAAAGTTGGTTTAACCGCCCAAGGTAATGGAAAGTTAATAGGATTAATAGGTTGATTAATATTTGCAATAATAGAAGGTGCAAGTGTAAGATTATGCTGTTTCCAGATTATTTTGGTACGTGCTTTGTCCATGCTATTATGACTAGCATTCGAATCAGATCCTGTATAACAAATACCTCTGTTTTCTAGTTGTTTTTGAATATATTCGTCTTCACCACCACGACCATGTAATATAATAAATACTTGGTCAAATTCATATTGCCAAAGTTCTGATAAGTTATCCTTATACCAGTCAAATGTAAAACAATCAATATTTTGATTATTGAGTGTCTGATAAATAGCTTTGCCACTTTTAAGAGAAATTGCTCTTTCTGCTGAATTCCCACCCATTAGTATTACAATCATTTAATTACCAGTTCTAACTCTAAGTTAATATCAAAGTTCGATTTTACGGTTTGTTGAATGTGTGTAATTAAATTTATAATATCAGAACTACTGGCTTTATTTTGATTGATGATAAAATTAGTATGTTTGTTTGATATGCAAGCACCACCTATACAAACGCCTTTCAATTGGCTCTCTTCAATTAACTTTGCTGCAAAATAATTTTTTGAATTTTTAAATACACTGCCACAACTTGCCTTACCAATAGGTTGGGATTGATTACGTTTATCTAGTAATTGTTTGATATCTCTTTGTGGTTTGGTTTGATTAAATTTTAATGTTGCATTAATAAAATATTCGTTGGAGTGTTGAGCGTGAATATGTCTATATCCAATATCAAAATTATCTTTCGTTCGTTTAAATACAATGCCCAATTGATTAATAGTAGTTACACTAACAATATGTTGCCAAAATTCAAAACCGAATGCACCTGCATTCATCATCAGTGCTCCACCAACAGTACCTGGAATAGCAGATAAGAATTCACTACCATATAGATAGTTTGCATAGCATAATCTAGATAGTTTTGCTAATGTTACGCCAGCCTCAACCCATAGAGTATTTTTTTCAACTTTCGTTTGTTTTAAGTTACTTAACTTAATTACTACACCTTTAAAACCTTGGTCACGTATAAGCAAGTTACTTCCTAACCCTAAAAATAACAGTGGTTTTGTATTGGTTTTAAGAAAATTAGATAAATCTTTTAAATCGTTTGGGATAAAAAAATATTGCGCTAATCCACCTGTTCTAAATGAACAATGTGAAATCATGGATTCATTACGTAATATCAAGTCAATTATTCTTAAGCATATTTGAATTTTAGCAACTCAGGTAATGTATGAATATCACCTGCACCTAAAGTTAATAGTACGTCGTTATTGTGAATAATGTTAGGTAGTATAGTTAAGATTTTTTTTTGGTTTTTTATTACCACTGGATCTAGGCTAGAATATTTTCTAATTGCATCAGCTAAGGTGGAAGAATTAATATGAGCAATTGGTTTTTCTTGTGCTGGGTATATATCTAGTAATATGAGTTCATCAGCAGTGCTCAGTATACGGATAAAATTATCAAATAAATCCTTTGTTCTAGAATAGCGATGTGGCTGGAAAATAACAACTAAACGTTTATTTTGATAAGTATCTTTAAGTGATTCAAATACAGCACTTATTTCCTTTGGATGATGACCATAATCATCAAATAAAGATACTTGTAGATTATTAATATTTAATTTTCCATGGTAGTCAAGGCGTCTAGCAACGCCAGAAAAATTAGCTAATGCTTTTTGGATAATGTTAATCTTAATATTAAGTTCACAGCAAATACCAATGGCTGCTAATGTGTTAAGAATATTATGCTTACCAATTAAATTTAGCTTAATAGGGAATGGTTTTGTATATTTATCATAAATAATATCAAAATGCATTTGCATATTAACTTGCTTGACATTAATGGCTTGAATATCAGCAGTATTATTAAAACCATAAGTGATGATCGGTTTATGAATGTCACTTAATATTTCATTCACACCTTTATCGTCTATGCATATAATACATGTACCATAAAAAGGTAAATTAGCACTAAAACTAACAAAGGCATCTTTTAAATTTTGATAGTCATTGTTATAAGTTGCCATATGTTCATGGTCAATATTGGTAATCACACTTAACATAGATTGTAAGTGTAAGAATGAAGCGTCAGATTCATCTGCTTCAGCAATTAAATAGTCACTTTCACCTAATTTAGCATTAATTCCACTTGAATTTAATATTCCCCCAATGATATAAGTTGGATCAAGTTCAGCTATATTAAGAATATGGGTAATAATACTGGTAGTGGTGGTTTTTCCATGAGTACCTGCAATTGCGATACCAAATCTAAAACGCATTAATTCTGCCAACATTTCTGCGCGAGGCACAATTGGGATATTGAGCTGATGTGCTTTTATTACTTCTGGATTGTTATCTTTAATTGCACTAGATATAACAACCGCTTGTGCATTTTTTATATTATCCTTATGATGGTTATAATAAATTTGACAACCAATTTTTTTCAATCTATCTGTAATTTTATTTTGGCTAATATCCGAACCAGATACACCATAACCAAGGTTATGCAACACTTCAGCAATACCGCTCATACCAGTGCCAGCAATACCAACAAAATGAATATTGGTTATTCTAGATTTAAACACCATGCGCAAATCTTTCATTATTTTATCACCGTAACAATACTCAAAACTTGAATGCCATTACCTTTTCCAAACTCAGTTAGCCCTTCGTCAGTAGTAGCAGTAATGCCTACATCTTCGAGTGCAATGTTTAGTAATTTAGAAATACTAAGTTTCATTTTTCCAATCATGGGTGAAATTTTAGGATGTAAACATTCAATGGAAATAGCAACATGTTGAATTTTCCATTTTTTTAAATCATTAAACGCTAATTTTAAATATTCAACACTATCAGTCACCCCTTGTTTACATAAAATATCTGCTTTAGTGCCTAATATGTTAATACCAGTAATAGAAGAAATAGCATTTGTAATTGAATGAAAAACCACGTCACCATCACTATTAGCATTAATACTTTTTGGATAGTCAAACACAACACCTGCTAAAATAAGCAATTTATTTGTATCGCAAAATGCGTGGGAATCTTGTCCTAGTCCAGTTTTTATTTTCATTCTTTATATTGAGTTAAGTAAAAATTTGCCAGTTCTAAATCTTCTGAGTTAGTAATTTTAATATTGCTTTTGCTAGATTTAACCAAAACCGACTTCAGTCTTAAATATTCAATAGCACTAGCTTCATCGGTAATATTTATACCATCATTAATAACAGTATTTAAGGCTTTTAATAATACGCCAAAACGATACATTTGTGGTGTTTGAGCTTGCCAAAGATTTGACCTGTCAATAGTAGTATTGACAATATTATTGTTAGCTTGTTTAATGGTATCTATAACCTTAGTTGCAAGCAATCCACCGGTTTCATGATGTTCTAATTGGTTCATTAAATTGATTATTTCTGATACTTTAACACATGGACGAACACTGTCGTGAACTAATACCCAATCATCGTCTTTAGCAAAATCTGTGAGTGCTTTAAGTCCATTAAAAACAGAGTTCATTCTCTCTTTTCCACCAATAACTGTTGTTATTAACTTTGAGTGGTTGTTAAATATTGATTTAGTGAATAAATGATCTTTATTTACAAGTACAATAATACAGCCTTTTATTTGATCAATACTAAGTAATATTTTTAATGTTTGGTCGAGTATAGTTAGTCCATTATCTAATTTTAGGTATTGTTTAGCAATTTTAATTTTATTGTTAATATTGTTCTTTTCATAGTGCATGCGTGTACCTATGCCACCAGCAGGAATAATTAAATAATAATCATTAAACATTTTTCAATTAAATCTTATCTTGATTGATTCATTGTAAAATATTTCTTATCTTTTTTAAGTAGTTCAAGTTTATATCTATCAATAGATTCTAAAATTTTATTCTGATTTAGTTTTAAGATTAATTGATAGTTGTTTATTGTTTTTATTAAGTGTTTGATTAGTTTAAATTAAATTCTTTTGAAGAATAATTTTTTATCATATAGCACAAAAGAAAAATTGTTATATAAAAATATTTAACGAATGAGCGCAATTAATAACTCTAAGAGAATAGTTATAAAAAATCTAAATAGATTATTTGTCTTTTCTACCCTTGGATAAACTGTATAAACGTTTTGATATTCAACTGAATAAGTAATAGTATTAGCCGTCAAAGAGTTGTTTACTATCTTTTAAATCTTGGGTAAACATCCAAATAGTACCTCCAATAATGTAAATCATAGATGTTATAACTGCAAATGCATAGATATATTCGGACGTACCAGAGATAATATCGATATAAGATAAGATAATTAATATTAGCGGTAATATTAAAGTTATAATTAAGGTGCTTAACATAAGAATATTGCCTCTTATGTTACTATTATCAACTGTTGAACTCATTTTTTATCCTTAATATCTTGTATATATAATAATCATTATAGCATAGGTTTTTTGTCGATAATGTTAATACAAATCAATTTTTGATAAAATTATATTAGAAATTTTGTATTGTAATGCTTTATTTCTTTTATCAAAAGTTGATATAAAAAATCTAAATTAAAAAATTGGAATTATATTAATTAAATAAACATTTATTTGTGATCAATATTGTTGCCGTTTATTTAATTTTTAACCTTTAAGTTTTCATACTTTTGTTAATCTATAATAGGTTTAAGTTATTAATATGAGTTATTACATAAAACAAAGTTAATTCATTAAATAAGGATTTTTAAGAAAATATCTTTTGGTTTTTGATAAAACAAGGTAATTCGTATTTAATTTGATTGATATGTTAAGGTTTAAATTGAAATATTTTTTCTTTTTACTAGTGGGGTTATTGTACTGTAAAGTAATTTTTTAGTAGCAAAAATATTTAATAGTAATGTATGTCTTTCTTGTTTTTGAAAGTATTGATATGGTATTTAATTCTTTCCAGAATTGGTTTTTTATGTACTAAATATAGATAGATATTGTCATAAAATCAGTATGATAAAGTTAATTTTTTTCAATTTTTTTAATGTTAGAGTAGAGTACTCCATTAGCTAATTGACTGATAATGGTTTGATTGATTTTAATATTAGTTATTGATGATAATACTTGATTTTTAGTATTACTAGTAATACTAAAACCTCGTGAAAGTATATTAAGCGGTGACAAGTGATGAAGTGAGTTGGCTTGAATGGATAATCTAGTTTTATGTTTATTAGTTAGAGATGTAATTATCTTTTGAAGTCTTCCAGTTACTAAATATAAAATATTATTATTGGCGTTAAATATTTGTTTAATTTGGTATTTAAGTTGATTCAAAGATATTTGATTCAAAAACTTGGTGTGATTAATGGTTTTAATAGGAGAGTGTTGCTTCAAAGTGGTGAAAAGCGAATTAAGTTTAGCATTATTTAAAGTGAATATAGATTCTTTGCGAGTAGTAAGATTAATACTTAAATAATCAAGTTTTTGATTTAAAAAATCAATTTGTTTATTCGGGTTTGGTATTTTTAATTTAACTTGATTAAGACGAGATTGGTAATAATGTAAGGTTTGTCGATAAAATTGATGTAGTTGCGTGTATAATTTATTAGTATTGGATAGCAATTCTAATCGGTTAGAGGTAACTAACATGGCGGCAAAACTTGGTGTAGGTGCACGAATGTCAGAAACAAGATCAGCAATTGTAGTGTCAGTTTCATGACCAATTGCACTGATAATTGGGGTGTTTGCGTTAAAGATTGCTCTTGCTAATATCTCTTCATTAAATGCCCATAAGTCTTCTAATGAACCTCCACCTCTGGCAATAATAATAACGTCACACTTACCAGATTGGTCAGCTATATTCAAGGCATTTGTAATCTTTTCTATTGAATCTTGACCTTGAACTATTGAGTCAAATAACAAAATTTTAACAAATGGATAGCGGTCATTCAATACTTTAATAATGTCTTGAATAACTACACCCGTTGATGAAGAAATAACACCAATGGTGTTAATAGTATTAGGTAATGGTTTTTTATGTATACTATCAAATAAACCTTCATTATCAAGGTCTTTTTTTAATTGTTTAAAGGCAAGATTTAAATTACCAATACCTATTTGTTCAATTTGTTGGATGACGAGCTGAAAGTCACCTCGAGTTTCGTATAAGGTTGGAACAACATGAACTAAAACTTCCATTCCATTTTTAGGATTAAATTTAATATAACGTTGATTGAACCGAAATAAAGCACAACGCACTTGAACTATATTATCTTTGAGAGAAAAATACCAATGACCTGATGCTGGTTGTGTTAAATTAGATATTTCTCCTTGTAACCAGCAAGTAGGAATATTATTTTCAATGGTTTTATTACAGACAGATAGAAAACTAGAGATTGTGTAAACCTCATCAATATTAAACACAAACTTAGTTTTGTTTTAAAAGGGTAAACACTGCACCTGTGCCACCATCTTTGGGTGGGCAAGAATTAAAAGCTAATACCTCAGGATGTTGACGTAAAAAACTAACTACTTGTCTTTTTAAAATACTATTACCCTGACCAGAGTTATAACCTTTTCCGTGAATAATATGGATAAATTTCTGATGTTGATGGTAGTGAATAAATTTAGATAATGATTGACAGGCTTCAATGGTAGTTTGACCGTGTAAATCTAATATTGGTGCGTAACTGATATTACCTTGTTTCATTTTTTTGATTATTTTTGGTGAAACGCTATTTTTGGCATATTTAATTATAGCTGAACCAGCTAAACTGTCGTGAGTAATATAGTTATAGGCTTTAAAGACTTTTTTCTTAGCTAAATTTTGAAGTTCAATTTTATCTTTATTAAAAGGGATATTGCTTTCAATAGTACTTCTAAATAATATTTTGTCTGACTTGCTTATCATGATACTTTCTATGAAAATTGATTATGATGAGGTATTAGTATAACTAATCTTTTGAAAAATCATACCTTTTAAAAAAAGATTTATACTATTGTATAAACGAGAATATTAAAAACTCCTCAAAAGGTAGTTTTTAATAACTTTAGTGCTATATTTTATAATGCTTTGATTTGTGAATTTAAGCGTGATTTTTTTCTAGCTGCTTGATTTTTGTGTATTAATCCTTTATTAGTTGCCTGGTCAATCATTTTTTGCATTATTGTAAAACAATTTTGTGCTTGTTCCTTATCACCTGCTTTTAAAGCGTAAGTAACTTTTTTAATAAAAGTGCGAACTTTAGCGCGAATTTGTGAATTGTGTTTATTGCGTTTAACCGCTTGTCTTGCGCGTTTTCTAGAACTTGCTGAATTAGCCATTATGTTAAATAAAGTAATAAAATATATTGAATATGGATGCGATTATAGACTCTTCAACGATAAAAGTCTATAGAGGTGTCGGCATTATTAATTTAATCCTTCTAACGTATTAATTAAATTAAGTATCTTTTTTTTATTTAGTAATAAATGCCAGGTTTTACCTCCTTGAGATTTCCATAAAGATACTGCCCGAATGCCCGCTAATAATAACGCTCTAATGTGATTTGAAGTATGTTTATTAGATAAGTAAATTTGTTGACCGTTGATCATAATTTTAGGATTTAAACTACCTAGAGTTGATTTATAAAGTTGAGCTAAACGTGCTACTGAGTTTATATGAGAAATCTCAAAAAAATCTTGATTTTTAATTAAGTCAATTTCTAAAGTGATTTGATTGAGTAATGTTTGATTTTTCATCAATTTTTTTTCAAGGTTAATCAAGGCTAATGTGTAAAATATTATATGTTGTATACATTTAGTTTTATTACCTAACACAACTTTTAAGGCATCGATACCAACTAATAAATCTTGTTTTTGATTAAAGACCTCTTCAAGTTTGGTGCTACTGGTAATGATACTTTTTAAACTGGCTTGATTGCTATTTGCATTACAGGTGCCAGTTGAAGCAAGTTGGTCAATTAGTGTTGTAGTTTGTAATATACTGGCTAATGCCAGAGTTTGTTCGCGTAATTTATTCATTATTATCTGTACTCAATAATTGCACCACCAAGACAAGTTTCATTATCATAAAAAACAATGGATTGTCCTGGAGTAATTGCACGTTGGGGTTGCTTAAAAATAATTTTTAATTGCTTGTTATTATCCTGATTAATCATACAAGGTTGTGATTGCTGACGATAGCGTATTTTAGCATTGCATGTCATAGGCAGTGTTGGCGGTGTGTTAATCCAATAAGGCTTAGAAGTATTTAAAGTTTGATAATATAACAGTGTATTATCACCTTGTACAACTACTAGCTCATTACGTTTAATACACTTATCTGCTACAAACCATGGTTTACCTGATTTACCAAAACCCCCACCAATTTCTAAGCCTTTGCGCTGACCTATTGTATAAAAAGCCAAACCCTGATGGTACTTAATAAATTGCCCCTGTTCGTCTACAATATTGCCTTGTTGTTTTGGTAGATAGGTGGCCAAGAAGTCAGAAAACTTACGTTTACCAATAAAACAAATGCCAGTTGAATCTTTCTTTTTAGCAGTGACAAAGCCATTTTCTGTGGCGATATTACGTACATCAATTTTATTGCTTTCACCCAAGGGAAATAGACTTTTTGAGAGTTGATATTGATTTAAAAGATGTAAAAAATAACTTTGGTCTTTATTGTTGTCCAAACCTGTTTTAAGTTGATAAGTTCCATTTTTTTTAGCAATACGAGCATAATGTCCTGTAGCAATTTTATCTGCACCTAGTGATATAGCATGTTTTAAAAATACTCCAAATTTAATCTTTTGATTGCATAAAATATCAGGATTAGGTGTTCGACCTTTTTTGTATTCTTTTAGAAAATGGGTAAATACATCGTCCCAGTAATCTACTGAAAAGTTAATAGTATGTAATTTTATATTAAGTTTATCAGTAATACTTTGTGCATCAGATAAGTCTTGTTTAGAGCTACAATATCTGCCTTTGTCGTCCTCTTCCCAATTTTTCATAAACAATGCTTCTACCTGGTAGCCTTGTTTAAGTAATAATAGTGCAGTTACTGAAGAATCAACTCCACCTGATAATCCAACTATAACTTTAGTATTTTTATTTAAATTCTTCATACATTAAAATGATGTACTGTATTAATTTTATATTTAACAATGTTTTTAGATTCAAAATGATAAATAGAATTTTATTTTATGGTGGGGTTTCTTGTCTCATTTAAAACTTTACCTAGTATAAATATTAGTGGCACGATCTCAATTATATTTTATCTAGGAATTTAAGTTAATTATTTCATACACTTCATCATAAGTAAGGCGTAAATAAGAATCAATCTTTTTATTCATATTGTCAGGTAAAAGTCTAATTTCTGCTTCAACTACGGGAACCGTGCTAGAATTAGTTGGCATATATTCTTTTAATGGCACTTGTTATTGAAAAATAAGTCTTACAGTACTCTTATAGTTTTTAATATTATTTACATAGTTTTACTGATTTTAATTACGCATATGAATCAATTTACGCTTGGTTTAATATGAATAACCCCCATTCTGTTAAGTTATTATTTTTGTGTGAGTATTAATAGCTATTTCCAGCTTATGTATCTTAATAGTATTATGTACTAAATATTATAAATACATGAGTGATCATGTGCTGTTTATTTTCTATAATATTAAAATCCACATTATTGGTAATATAAACAAATAAATACCTAAATTATTTGTAATAGAGTTTAAGTGCTAGTCAAAAATATTTGATTAATCGTCTTGTCTTGTTAATTTTAAAGATGAAATTACATTTTGTATATTTTATCATTTAAAACTATTATTTTTGTAGATGTATAGATGGACATTAATTAAATAGAAAGTTTTGCATAATTAACATCATATTTGACTCTTATTAATATTGAAGAATAAAATATGCATAGATGATTTATGTTAATAAAAATAGAGTGTATATTATCTATGTAATAAAGTGGTAAGTTTTTTACAATATATTTGATACAGGTCTATAAACAAATGTGGATTAATTTGGATAATAAACAGCATAATCAAAATTCTGTTGAATTAGGCTTAGGATGTCGTTAATATTTATTAAATGTTAAGGTATCGAATACTATAGCTGCTAACACAAAATATTATTTTAATTTTATAGATAAACATATATGTAGTTCTTCTATAGTCATTCAAAATAATATTCAGTTAAAAATACTGTGACAGTTTTTAGCTATTCGTGGCTTGTCTACTTTGTTGATATTATATATAAAACCTTTGTATTTCCTTTATTAAAAATAATAGTATAGTTTATGGTATATGATATGCTAGAAGTAGTTGTGGGTTTGCCCATGCTATTTTTTTTGCGTTTTTAATAGGCATAAGCGTAAAGATATTTTGCTATTCTATTTCTAATTTGAGAACAGAATAGCAGTAACAACTTTAATTCTTAAGAAAGGTAAAAATTATGTTTAATAAAGTAAAGAAACTTATATTAGCATTTATTATTTTAATAATCTTTTATGTATCCATTGCAATGGAACATCATCAAATGAAGCAGATTACATCTGAAATTATGATAAATGACCCATGGATACGTTTAGCACCAACTAATGCATCAGTATTGGGCCTTTTTATGCAAATTAATAATAACACCAATCATGATATTAAATTACTTTATGTAAATGCTGGTGACTATAAGCGTATTGAATTGCATAGAACTGTAGCGCAAAATGATATGATGAAAATGGTTAAACAAGAATTTATGATAATCCCAGCTAAAGGTAAGCTATATTTAAAACCAGGTAGTTGGCACATTATGTTGATTAGTCCTACGTTAGTGTTACATAAAGGTGATATAGTGATGATTGAGTTGATCTTTGACAATGGTTTGACAAAAATCGTATATGCTGAAGTTAGAACAGGAAAGAAAACGATAGATAATCATCATAGTATAATGCATGAGTAAGAAATATATTTAAAAAAGATTTTTGCTTAATTAATTTTTAGCTATAAAAAATAATATAGTACATAGGTATACTACTAAAAGTTTTAACTTTTTTATTAAATTGATAACTGTACTATTATCGACTACTCATGTAAAAGTCTCTAAAAGATGACTTATTTCTTATTAGGGGTAAATCTGTTTAAGATTTACTTAAGGGTTTTATCAAAGACAATGGTATAGTCGTTGTATGTTCAAAAATAGTTAGATTTGAATATGCTAATTTTATTTAATAGCGTGGAAATAGAAAGTTTAGATAACTTATTTCAAAGCTATTATTTAATCCTATAGTTGAAAGTTAAACCCCTTTTTTGGTAGTTCGCTAATAAAGTAAAAATCTTACATAGTTAAGGAAATATAATGAGTAATTATTATGTATTAGTCTTATGAATAATAAATTATTTAGTGGTATTGTAGTGGTTCTGTTGGTTATTTCGACATTCTATTTTATAAATCCTAGTAAAAGTTATCAAGATTTAGAAAAACAACTTAAAGCCTCTTATATACTTCATAATCCTGATAAAAAATTGCCTTTTTTTTCGCTAATTGACCATAACAATAATAAATTTGATAATAATAACTTTAAAGGAAAATGGACGTTACTATCCTTTATTTATACACATTGTCCAGATGTATGTCCTACTGTATTAATAGATATGTCAATAATCAAATCTACTTTGATTAAAAGAGGTGTAAATATTATACCAAGTCTTGTTGCTATTACCTTTGATCCAGTTAGAGATACACCTATTGTATTAAAAACTTATGTGACTTATTTTGATAAAGACTTTTTAGGTGTGTCTGGTGATCAAGTACAAATTAATCAACTTATTAAGCCCTTTGGTGTATATTATGAACGGGTAGTTTATGAAAAAAATGGTAAGTTAATAGTATTTAAAAATGATGAACTATTGTCAAAAAGTATTCTAGAATCTGGCTACTTAATTAATCATACCGCTTGGATTTATCTACTCAATCCAGATGGACAAATATTTGTTGGTTTTCCTACTCCGCATGACCCGATTAAAATTGCAGATGATATTGAATTTATCATCAAAAATTATTGAAAGATAAATATTATTACATAAAATATTGTTATGATGTATTTTAGAAACAAAGCCCGTTTATTATTGATTATTATAATAGGGAGATATGAGGTTTATTGGGAAATTAACCATAATTTGTCATCTTAATTCATAAAAGCAAGATAAGAATAATTCTAAAGGAAAAAATTATCTCTTGTATTATATTTACTTAGTAAAGTATATTAAGTTACCAACATAATCATGGTTACAAGAAAAGACTTGGAAAGTCTTATTTTTTTTAAAACCGGTCTAATTTTAAGTTAGTAAATCACCCATTAAAGAATTACCACGACCTTGGGTGATTTTTATATTGACAATTTGACCAATTAGAGATTTGTCACCCTTAAAATGTGTGTTACGCATATTTTCTGTACGTCCAAATAATTCATTTCCTTTTTTAGTTATATTTTCTACCAATACTTTTTGTATACTACCAATCATTAATTTAGAGATATCTTCAGTGTTGTTGTTTATTGTTTTTTGTATCAATGCTAGACGCTGTTTTTTAACCTGCATATCGACATTATCAGGATAACTTGCGGCTGGTGTACCAGGTCGAACGGAATAGATAAAGCTAAATGATTTATCAAAGCCAATTTCATCAATCAGTGTCATAGTGTCAAGAAAATCTTTCTTATTTTCACCTGGAAAACCAATAATAAAATCACTTGATATAGAGATATCTGGGCGAATTTTACGTAATTTTCTAATTTTAGATTTGTATTCAATAGACATATATCCGCGTTTCATTAATCTAAGAATTTTATCAGAACCGCTTTGAACAGGTAAGTGTAAATGTGAAACCAATTCTGGTACTTCGGCGTAAGCTTCTATTAAACTATCGCTAAATTGAGTTGGGTGTGAGGTGGTATATCGAATACGTTTAATGCCACTAATTTGTGCTACAATATTAATTAATAGTGCCAGATCAGAAACCTCTCCATCATTCATAGAACCTTGGTATGCATTGACATTTTGTCCAAGTAAGTTAATCTCTTTAACACCTTGGCTGGCTAAAATTTTAACTTCATTTATGACATCATTAAATGGACGTGATATTTCTTCACCACGTGTATAAGGTACAATACAAAATGTACAATATTTACTACAACCTTCTATAATTGAGACAAAAGCGGTAACAGAATTGGTTTTTGGCTTTGGTAGATGATCAAATTTTTCAATTTCTGGAAATGAAATATCAATACTAGTTTTCTTATTATTGAGTACATCATTGAGCATCTTTGGTAATCTATGCAAGGTTTGTGGACCAAAAATAACATCCACATAAGGTGCGCGTTTAAGGATTAATTCACCTTCTTGTGAAGCGACACAACCCCCTACTCCAATAATTAAATTAGGATTTTTGTCTTTTAATTTACTCCAACGACCAAGCTGATGGAATAATTTATCTTGGGCTTTTTCACGAATTGAACAAGTGTTAATTAGTAATACGTCAGCACTAGTTGCATCATCAGTTAATGTTAGATCATGGGAATGTTTAAGTATATCAACCATTTTATTAGAGTCATATTCGTTCATTTGACATCCAAAAGTACGAATGTATAATTTATTTATCAATGGTTATTTTGCATTCTAGATATGCATCCTTTAGTGAGAAAGTGTAGTGTTTGTGTTGGGTAATAAATTTCAGTACTGTATTTTGAATAATATCCTGATAAGATGTTATGTTTTTTAAAAAAATCATTCATTAATTTTATTTTAATTAATTTTTAGATACTTGAGCGGGTTAATTGGTTGTTGAAACTTTTTCATTTCAAAGTAAAACGGAACTTTACTGGTAATGGCAATTATTTGCCCTTTGGTAACAGAATCTCCATTCTTTACCATTAAGGTCTTATTTTGTGTATATGAGCTGTAAAACCCAAATGGGTGACGAATAATAATCATTTTTCCGTGATTTTTTATTTTATTACCAGCATAGACTACCTTTCCATTACGAATAGTGCGTACATTTTTTCCAGTGTTGGTATCAAAAGTTAATCCTAAATGTTCATTTTTTATTGAGAAGGTCTTGCTTATATTGCCTTCAACTGGCATAGACCATCTGTTGATTTTTTTGCTTATTTTTTTAATATTTTCTAGATTAGTAGACTTTTCAATAATAATAACTTCTTGTTGAGAATAAAAACAACTTGTTATTAATAATAAGCCTACCCCAAGAGCTAAAAATTTAATTGGCATACCAAGAACCTAGTGCAATAACTATAATTAGAATATAGCCTAAATGATTGATATATTTTTTTAGCCACTGATCATATTGTTGACCATAAGCTTTGATTAGTGAAACAACTAGATAATATCTAGTTGCACGTGCAATGAGTGAAATAATAATAAATGGCAATAATGCCATGGACATACTGCCAGCAGTAATGGTAGCTAATTTATAAGGAATGGGGCTAAATGCTACAATACCAACCATCCAAATACCATAAGTATTAAAAGATGTTTTTATATGTGTGACTGATTCTGGCTTGAT
Organism: Candidatus Vesicomyidisocius sp. Pext_18_S21; assembly: GCA_021730165.1. GTDB lineage: Bacteria > Pseudomonadota > Gammaproteobacteria > PS1 > Pseudothioglobaceae > Ruthia > Ruthia endoextente. Next base: position 715,697 of record CP072535.1, on the reverse strand, counting down.
AAGTTCAAAATTCAGTAAAAATTGTAATAATACTTCACCTAGAAAGTATCCGATTAAGCCGCCGAATACTGAAAAAATAGTACAAATAAAAGCAAAATAGTATGCTTTTTCAGGGTGTTTAAGTGTCATAGGCGCTAGTATTATATCAGGTGGCGGGTAAGGTAAAATACTAGACTCTAAAAAACTAACTACTGATAAGTAATAAATGGTATATTTACTTTCAACCAAGTTAATAATCCTTAAATAAATTTTGGAAAATATATTCATGTTATTTCTTACTTGTCTTGACTTTTGTGAGTTGTTTAAGCATTGGAAAGTCTAAAGCTTTGCGTGAGTCGTAATAAGTTTGTGCTACCTTTTGACTCATAGCACGTACTTTACGAATAAACCGCGTGCGATCTGTTACGCTAATAGCATGACGTGCATCAAGTAAATTAAATAAATGTGAAGCCTTAATGACTTGCTCATGAGCAGGGTAGGGTAATAATCTTTCAATTAGTTTTTCATGCATAGTTTCTGCTTCGTCGAATTGCCTAAATAATACTTCGGTATTAGCAATCTCAAAGTTATATTGTGATTGTTCAATTTCATTTTGATGAAACACATCAGAATAGCTAATCCCTTCAACCCAAATCAAATCAAATACACTATCAACACCTTGTAGGTACATAGATAAACGTTCTAATCCGTAAGTAAGTTCCCCTGATACAGGCTTACAAGTTAAGCCACCAACTTGTTGAAAGTAGGTAAATTGAGAAATTTCCATACCGTTTAACCAAACTTCCCAGCCCAAACCCCAAGCTCCTAAAGTTGGGGATTCCCAATTGTCTTCTACAAAGCGTATATCATGCTTAGTTAAATCAATATTAATTCTAGCTAAAGATTCTAAATATAAATCTTGAATATTTATTGGCGATGGTTTGAGTAACACTTGAAATTGATAATAATGTTGTAATCGATTTGGATTTTTTCCATAGCGACCGTCGGTAGGACGACGTGAAGGTTGTACATAAGCTACTTTCCAAGGTTCAGGACCAATAGCCCTTAGAAATGTAGCAGGGTGAAAAGTTCCAGCACCCATTTCCATATCGAAAGGTTGTAATAGAGCACATCCTTTTGAGTTCCAAAAAGTTTGTAGTTTTAAGATTAAATTTTGAAATGAAACACAAGTATCCAAATTTGGAATTGACATATTAATTCAATAAAAATAACAAAAAATTTTACTGTAAAATTATTATAAAAATCTTGTACCAGAGTATTTTTTTAAAACACTTTATATGGCTTAATACTTATAACTCTCAGGCTTGAATGGGCCATTCTTTGGGACATTGATGTAATTAGCTTGAGTAGCTGTCAGTATTGTAAGTACGCCATTAAAACCATTCACCATACCTGCAGCTACTTCTTCATCTAGTTTTTTAGGAAGAACTTTAACATAAATATTACCTCCATTATCGGCAAATTTTGCATTAAACAAATGAATTTGTGCCAAGACTTGATTGGCAAATGAGCCATCCATGATTCGGCTTGGATGTCCTGTTGCATTGCCTAAATTTACTAAACGTCCTTCGGATAATAAAATTAAATAGTCATTTTTATTGTCTGCTCTAAAAATACGATGAACTTGAGGTTTTATCTCATCCCAACGCCAATTATCACGCATATATTGAGTGTCAATTTCATTATCAAAATGTCCAATATTGCAAACCACTGCCCCTGCTTTAAGAGTTTGTAGCATGGCATTATCACAAACATTAATATTACCTGTAGCGGTGACGATTAAATCAGTTGTATTTAGTAGATCTTTATTAATGTCATTAATTAAACCTGTATTTATGCCGTTGATATAAGGAGATATAACTTCAAAACCATCCATACAGGCTTGCATTGCACAAATTGGGTCAATTTCACTGATTTTAACAATCATGTTTTCTTGACGTAGGCTTTGTGCAGAGCCTTTACCAACATCACCATATCCAATTACTAGTACTTTTTTACCTGACATTAACATATCAGTACTACGTTTAATAGCATCATTTAGAGAGTGGCGACAACCGTATTTATTGTCATTTTTTGATTTAGTCACTGAGTCGTTTACATTAATAGCAGGGACTTTAAGTGAACCTTCTTTCATCATTTCTAATAAGCGATGGACGCCTGTTGTGGTTTCCTCAGAAATACCGTGAATATTAGCTAACATCTCTGGATATTTATCGTGTAATATTTGGGTTAAATCCCCACCATCATCAAGTACCATATTGGCTTCCCAAGGTTTACCATTTTTAAAAATAGTTTGTTCAATACACCATAAAAATTCCTCTTCAGTTTCGCCTTTCCAGGCAAAGGTTGGGATGTTAGCTGCTACCATAGCACTAGCAGCGTGGTCTTGAGTAGAAAAAATATTGCAACTTGACCAACGTACTTGCGAACCTAAATCGATCAGTGTTTCAATTAAAACTGCGGTTTGAATAGTCATGTGGATACAGCCAAGAATTTTGGCATTTTTTAAAGGTTGTTTGCTTTTATATTTTTCTCGAAGTGCCATAAGTGTTGGCATTTCCGCTTCTGCAAGTTCTATTTCTTTACGACCATAATCGGCTAGTTTCATATCAGCTACTTTATAATCTTTATTATTTAAGGTTGAGTTATTCACTTTAATTTATTATACCAATAATATTTTTATCTTAGTAAGTGAGCGCGATCAGTTTTTTCCCAACTAATGTCATTTTCTGTACGTCCAAAGTGGCCATAACTAGCAGTTTGTTGATAGATAGGGCGTTTAAGATCAAGCATTTCAATTAATCCTTTAGGACGTAAATCAAAGTGCTTATGTATTAAATGTTCAATTGCTTGATTACTGATTTTTCCTGTACCAAAGGTTTCTACATTAATTGAGATAGGTTCTGCTACACCAATAGCATAAGAGACTTGAATCTCACATCTATCAGCCAAACCAGCAGCAACAATATTTTTAGCTATATAACGTGTTGCATATGCTGTAGAACGGTCAACTTTTGATGGGTCTTTACCAGAAAATGCACCACCACCATGTCGGGCCATACCCCCATAAGTATCGACAATAATTTTACGGCCTGTTAGTCCTGCATCACCTACCGGACCACCAATGACAAAATGACCTGTTGAGTTGATGTGATACTGCGTTTTATTACTTAGCCATTTACTAGGTAGTACGGGCTTTATTACTTTCTCTAAGATAACTTTTCGTAAATCTGTAAGCGAAATATCATTATCATGTTGGGTTGATAAAACAACGGTATCAATACCTACGACTTTATGACCGTTATAAATCATGGATACTTGAGATTTTGCATCTGGGCGTAACCAAGGTAATACACCATCTTTCATTAGTTTTGCTTGACGCGCAACTAAAAGGTGTGCATATAGAATAGGGGCCGGCATTAGTGTATCAGTTGTATTACAGGCATAACCAAACATTAAACCTTGGTCGCCTGCTCCTTGTTCGTGGTTAGATGATTCGTTAACACCTATAGCAATGTCTTGAGATTGTTCGCCGAGTAAATTGGTAATGTTGCAAGTGTTACCGTTAAAACCATACTCTTGTTTGTCATAACCAATATCAATAATAGTATTACGCACAATTTTTTCATAATCAATATTGGCGCCTGTGGTAATTTCTCCAGCTAGTACGACATGATTACCTTTAACTAATGTTTCAACAGCAACACGTGAGTTTTTATCTTGTGTTAATGCTGCATCTAAGATAGCATCAGAAATTTGATCACAAATCTTATCAGGGTGTCCAGCGGATACAGATTCAGAAGTGAATATCATTTTTTTTCTCCTTTAATAAAACAAAAACCCTTAAAGTGGGTTTCCAAATATAAGAAGAACACCTACTTTAGCTTGTTTTAGCTTCCTATTTTGGTAGCAACGCTAGCAATCGGGACAAATCAGCGTGTAGTTAAAATTATAGCATAAGTAACTGATTATTCTAGGCTTATCTTTAAAGCAATACCACTAATAAATGGTGCGGTCATTAAACTTACTATGAGAATGGTAGCTAAAAAGTATAATTGACCTGTAATTCCTAAACCAAATTGTGCTTGAGAGACAGCACTTGAAGCAAAAATAAGAATAGGAATATACAGAGGAAGTATTAGCAAAGATAATAACATGCCAGAATTTTTTATACCAACAATAAGTGAAGCCCCAATAGCTCCAATAAGGCTTAAACTTGGTGTGGATAATAATAGCGTTATCATTAATACATAAACACCATTATTATCAAGAAATAAAAACAATCCAAATAAAGGGGATAGTAGAATAATAGGGATACCAGTCAAAATCCAATGAGCGGTAATTTTTGATAGAATAAGTAAAGGTAGTGAATGGTGAGAAATTACCATTTGTTCTAAAACACCATTTTCAAAATCATGATGAAATAAAGCATTAAGCGAAAGTAGCATAGAGAGCATTGAAGTAACCCAGATAATGCCTGACCCAATTGGGGAGAGTATGGTAGCCTCAGAGCTAATAGCTAAGGGAAATAATGATACTGATATTATAAAAAATAACAGAGGGTTTAGTATGCTAGAAGGGTTGCGAATAGCAATACGCAAGTCACGTTTTAAAGCTTGTAGGTAGATATTCATAGTGCTAATACCTTTTGATTAATAAGGTCTGAATTTTGATGTGTAGTAAACAAGCATAACCCTCCTTGTTTGCAATGTTTTGTAATTCTACTTTCAATGATTGTTACACCATCAGCATCAAGTGCAGTAAAAGGCTCATCTAATAGCCAAATTTTTGCATTAGAAATGAATAATCCTGCTAGGATAACACGTCGTTTCTGCCCTGCTGAAAGCTTGTCACAGTATTCATTCTCATAACCTTTTAAACCGATACTGCTTAATGCTTTAATTAATTGTATTTGTTTGGTAGGTTTATTAAGTTCTGTCAAAAATTCAAGATTCTCAAGAGTGCTTAATTCTTCACTAAGTGCTGACAAGTGCCCTAAATAAAAAATTTCTTGTTGGTAGGCTTCCGACTTGACTTCATGATTATCTAAAAAAACATTACCTTGTTCTTGAGCATCAAGTCCAGCTAAAATCTTAAGAAGGGAAGTTTTACCACTACCATTAGTTCCAGTAATGCGTAAAATATCACCTGAGTTAACTTTAAAAGAAAGATTGCTGAATAAAAGGTTGTAGCCTTTTTGGCAACTAAGATTATCTACTTTTAACATAAATGAAGATTATATATGAAACGTACTGCTGATGAACAACTAGCCGATATTGCACAAGAATTTGTACGTCAAAATAAATCCAAATATCGTTGGCGTATTATATTTAGTATATTATTTGTTAGTTATTTTATTTTTATATCTTATATCGGCGTGAGCGAAAATGGCGTATTAAAGACAGTACTTAAAAAAGAATCTCCTTTTGTTGCTGAAGTAGTGCTAAGTGGTATTATTCAAAGTTCAGGTTCAATTGATGCTGATGAGACTATTGAGTTATTGCATAGTGCATTTAAGCTAGAGAATGCAAAAGCTATTATTTTAAGAATTAATTCACCAGGTGGTTCGCCTGTACAATCTAGTAGGATTTATAAGGCTATTATCCGTTTAAAAAAACAATTTGATAAAAAATTTTATGTGGTGGTTGAAGATGTTTGTGCTTCAGGTTGTTATTATATCGCTTCAGCTGCTGATGAAATATATGCAGATGAATCTTCAATTATTGGTAGTATTGGTGTTATTATGTCCAGTTTTGGTGCAGTTGATGCCATTAAAAAATTAGGTATTAAAAGACGGCTCTATACCGCAGGAAAATATAAGGGTTTGTTAGATTCCTTTTCTCCAGAGAATGAAAAAATATTAGCGCACATTCAAACTCATATATTAGATAAATTGCATCAAAATTTTATTAATGCCGTTAAAGCAGGTAGAGGTAACAGGTTATCAAAACATAAAGATTTGTTTACAGGTTTAATTTGGCTAGGGCAGGATGCTAATAAATTAGGCTTGATAGATGGTATTGCAGATACGAATTATGTTGCTAAACATATTATTGGTATTGATTCTAGAGTCTTATTTGAAAAAGAAAAGACTCTATTAGAACAGTTAACCGAAGCAAGTATTAATGGTATTGCATTAGCTATTAGTGATAAGTTAATATCTAAAAATTTATTTGGCTTTTTACAGATAGGTAATTATTAGAATTTATACCAAGGTATTTTTGTATTAACAACTTATTTATTATTGATATTACTTTCTATTTAATTTGTTATTTTACGAATAGTAGGGTGCTTGGATCACTCTTTAATATTTTAGTTTTAGACAAGGCTTTTTCTGATGCTTGTTTATCTCTAATATGTTTGTTTTCTATTTTTCTTTCTTTATCAGTTAACTGAGATAAAGAGTTAATACCACTGGTATTGATATGTATCAAATTGCTTTTATTAAACTTTAATATCAGGCGATAGTGAATATCATCTTTTTTATGTAAAGTAGAGTGATTAATATAATCCCACTGGTTGTTATGAAAGGTATCAGTAATGCTTGGTGAACCAATTAGGTTTTGTACTTGAGCTTTTGACATTCCTAATTTTAATTGATTAACTTTAAATCTTTCTAGTATTGAACCTTGATGGATATCATTCTTATATAATATTGGTAATGATACGCCTGGTATTTTAGGTAAACACGCAGATAGAAATAGAAATAAGAATGCAATCAAAGTTAATTTATTCATTTATTGGTTTTTTAATTTAAAATAGTTGAAAATTATTAACTAATTTTACATTAAGGATATTAGATATGGATGCTCAGGATTTAAAAAGTGCGGGGCTTAAAGTTACACTACCAAGATTAAAAATTTTAGAAATTTTAGAAACTAGTGACAATCATCATATGAGCGCCGAGGATATTTATCGTACTTTGATGATACAAGGTGCAGAGGTTGGCGTAGCGACGATTTATAGAGTGCTTACTCAGTTCGAAGAGGCAGGCATGGTAAATAAACTTAATTTTGATAACGGTCAAAGCGTGTTTGAGCTATCAAATGTAGATCATCATGATCATCTAGTATGCGTTAAGTGTGGTAAAATAGACGAATTCTCTGATGAGGTAATTGAGCAACATCAACATGATATTGCTAATAAATATGGTTACCAACTGACCGGTCATTGCTTGTATTTATACGGTTTTTGTAAGGGTTGTCACTAATTCATTTGGAAGATTTTATTTTTAGAGCTATTTTAGCATCCATTGGAATTTCAATTATTTCAGGCTCATTGGGTTGTTTTGTTATTTGGAAACGTATGAGTTATTTCTCAGAATCTATTTCACATTCAGCACTTTTGGGTACATCTTTAGGGTTTGCTAGTGGCTTAGGAATGCATTTTGGTTTGGTAATGGTAGGTACAATATTTGCAATATTTATTGTTATATTGCAACGAAAAAATTTTTTATCTAATGATACTATTTTAGGTATTTTTTCACATATTTTTTTATCGTTAGGTATTATCGTTTTAGGTTTTATTGGTGAAACTAATACTGATTATTTTTCACTCTTATTTGGTGATATTTTATCTATCACTAACTCTGATATTGTTTGGGTGTATGTAATTTTGACGGTACTTGTATTATTACTCATTATTTTTTGGCAGCGTTTATTATTACTAACTCTAAATGAAGAATTAGCAGTTGCACAAGGGCTTAATAGAGATTTTTATCAGTTGTTATTTATGCTAATGATTGCTTTAGCCGTTTCTGTTTCAGTACAAATTGTGGGCGTGCTTTTAATTACTTCCTTACTGATTATCCCACCAGCTGTTGCTAGAGTATTTTCCAATACACCTAGTGGCATGGTATTTCAGTCAGTTATTGTTTCTATGGTTGCAGTTACTATTGGTATTAGCGCTTCAATGTTTTATGATGTAGCAACAGGGCCAGCAATCGTAATTACTCTAGGGGGGTTATTCTTATTATCACAACTTGCATATAAAAAATTAATTTAAAGAGACTAATATAACTTATGAAATTTATAAAACTACCACTTTTTTCTTATAAAAAATTTAGGAAGTATCTAGAATTTTTTATATTACTATAATTGTTATTTTTTTTGCTTTAAAATCAATAACTAAAGGAGTTATTTATATTTAGAAAGAGAAAGAATAAGAGATGTTTTTTTAAAATAAAATGAATAATATCTTATAGATTTATCAAAGTATTAGATCTACTTGTAGTATGGGAATAATTTTAATAAAAAAATATTATTTAGCTTTCTTTGTTTAGTAAGATGAAGGAAGTATAGTTTTGACTAGTCAAGATCGTTAATACAAGATTCGATCCTATGTTTAGGATTATTATTAATAATGGTAGGTTTGTGTTAACTCTTTTTCTAGATGGAAAGAACTTTTAAGTAAAGTTATATTTATTGTTTACTAACTTAGATTACTGTGTAGATGTGTTTGTATCTGATATTTTTTATCACCTCTATTTGTATCTTAGTCTGTTATTATCAATAATAATAGTTTTTTGTTTAAAAAGTTTTGGTTATTTTAATATTTTGATTAAGGTTTTTTAAGTGGTAATAATAGATTAATGATCGTATAAACTTTGTCTAAAAGTTTTGAATAAAAATCAATTGATTATCTTATTTTATCTAAATAATCAAGGAACAGCTATTCTTTTATATTTGATTGATATAGTACTTTCTAAGTATTATTTAATTCCGTTAGTTGATTAGTTTGTTGTTCGATAATTAACGGTTTAATGATTACATTTAAATCACCTTCCATAATTTCTGTTAGTTTGTACAAGGTTAGATTAATACGATGGTCGGTAATACGACCTTGCGGGTAATTATAGGTACGGATACGTTGTGAGCGATCGCCGCTGCCTATTAACTTTTTACGAGTTGATGATTGTTGTTCTTGTTGTTCTTGTTGTTGTGCATTAAGAATACGTGATGCTAACACTGACATTGCTTGGGCTTTATTTTTATGTTGTGAACGACCATCTTGGCATTCAACTACAGTTCCAGTTGGAATATGTGTTACGCGTACAGCAGAATCAGTTTTATTAACATGCTGACCGCCTGCCCCACTGGCTCTGAAAGTATCAATACGAACATCATTTATGTTAATATTGATTTCTTCAATATTTTCAACTTCAGGCATGATGGCAACAGTACAAGCAGAAGTATGTATTCTACCTTGGCTTTCAGTTGTTGGCACGCGTTGTACACGATGCACACCAGATTCAAATTTTAATTTTGAGTAAACATTTATTCCACTAATTCTGGCAATAATTTCTTTAAAACCGCCGTGTTCACCAATACTAGAACTAATAATTTCTATTGTCCATTTTTGTTTTTCGCTGTATCGACTATATATTTTAAATAAATCACCTGAAAAAATACTGGCTTCATCGCCGCCTGTACCTGCTCTAATTTCAATAATAATATTTCGAGAATCGTTAGGATTTTTTGGTAAGATAGATTTCTTAAGTTTTAAATCAAGCTGACTTAAAATTTTTTTAGTATTAAATATTTCTTCTTTGGCCATAGTTTTGATTTCCATGTCCTCTTCAAATAACATTAATTGTGCATCTTCTAGGTTTTTTTGATGTGATAAATAGGTTTGAAATTGTTGGTTGATTGGGGTTAGTTGAGCGTATTCAATGGACAGTTTTGTGAATTTTTTAACGTTACTAACCACCTCTGGATCGAATAGCATAATACTTACTTCTTCAAGACGCATTGATAATTGCTCCAATTTAGCCAGGATAGATGAATTCATTATTTTTTAAAATTTGGTATACAACCTTCGCACTGAGATAAATTCTCAGTAGAGGTTTGTTTGATATTTTTAGAAGGTAAATGTAATAGTTTGTTAGTTAGTTGGTCAGCAAATTTACGAATAATATTCTCATAATTACCACTATGTTTAATCTGTTTAATGGCTTTTTCTAAGAGTTTATCTTTAATTAAGTTAGCATTAGTACGGTAAGATCGTACTAATTGTTCATTAGGTAAAACTTTTAACCATTGATTAAACACTTGGTTTTGTTTGATTATAATTTCCTGTGCCAGGTTTTTTTCTTTTTCTCTATTGCCGATGTTATCATTGATTACTCGTTCTAAATCATCAATAGTGTATAAATAAATATCATCTAATTGTCCTACTTCAGGTTCAATATCACGAGGTATGGCAATATCAAGCATAAATATTGGTTTATGTTTGCGTTTTTTTAAGGCGCTTTCAATTAATCCTTTGCCAATAATAGGCATTGAAGCTGCTGTTGAAGAAATAATAATATCTGCTTTGTGTATAATAGAAGATAATAGTTTTAAGCCAATAGATTGTGCCTGATATAAGTTAGCAATTTTTTGTGCATTTTCAATGGTTCTATTAGCAATAATCATGTTACTCACCTTTTTTTTATTTAGGTATTGTGCACATAATTCAATCATTTCTCCTGCACCGATAAGTAAAACAGTTTGTTCAGATAAATGTTCAAAAATTTTTTCACTAAGTTTAACCGAACAATAAGCAATTGAAACAGGTGAAACACCAATTTGAGTATCAGTACGTACTTTTTTAGCAGTTGAAAATGCATGTTGGAATAGTTTTTCTAATAATTTATTTAAGGTTTTAGCTTCTTTTGCCATATGGTATGCATCTTTTAATTGACCTAGAATCTGAGGCTCTCCTAGTACTAATGAATCAAGACCTGTAGCAACATTGCAAACATGTGTAAGAGCTTCATTGTCCTCAAAATAATTTAAATAAGGGTTAATTATGTCACGTGTTATATTGTGTATTTTGGCAAGATAATTACTTAATACTTCCTTAGGGTTTTCATTGTCAGAATTAACATAAATCTCTACACGGTTACAGGTAGAGAGAATGATGCAACCATAAATACCATAAATACCATGAAGATCACTTAATGCTTGAGTTAATTTATCTGGTGTAAAAGCTACTTTTTCTCGCACTTCAACAGGCGCAAGTTGATGGTTGACACTTAAAATTGCAATTTGCGACATAAATTCAGCAAAACTAACTCAAATAAATGCTTAATTATACCCAAATGACAAGTTTCACGCTACAATAGGATTGCTTATATGAAACGAAATAATAATAGTTTTTATCTTGTTTTTATCTTGTTTTTATCTTGTTTTTATCAAGTTGTCAGTACTTAATATTCAATCTATAAAGTTAGCATTTCAACAAACTCTACCAAGTATTTGGAAAATATATGATAGATTTGAGTGTGATCATTAATAATGATATAAAAATATTAGATTCTGAGGTGGGTTTTCACTACTATGATTGTTAATCTATATTAAAATATAGTTTTTGGTTTTGCTTAGATTGAGTTTAGTCAGAAAGAATTATTGATTAATGGCGAGTTAATTTGGATAACTTTTAATTAATGGATTATGAGTAAAATAGTATGGTATTTGTCCATTGATATTTTAGTAAAAATATTGTTTAAACATGAGATAAATAATACTCCTTATTAGCTAATTAAATTTAGCCGTTATCAATTTGATTTATGGTGTTCAGTATCCAAAAGTGTTTCATTTTAATCATACGACTAAATCTATCAAAATCAAACTACTAATTAATCAAGTTTAATCAGTTAAAATAGCACAAAAATTAAGTAATTTAACATGATAGAAGAAGATTTTTTAATAGATGAAAAAGACCAGGATAATGAAGATTTGGTAACAACTTCTATACGTCCAAATTCTTTAGAGAGTTATATTGGGCAAAATGATGTTAAGTCGCAAATGATGCTATTTATTAAGGCAGCAAAAAAACGTAAGGATACATTAGATCACTGTTTAATTTATGGTCCTTCTGGTTTAGGTAAAACTACATTGGCAAATGTTATTGCTAATCAAATGTCCACAGGTATTAAGAAAACCTCTGGTCCAGCATTAGAGCGTTCAGGAGATTTGGCAGCAATTTTGACAAAACTTAATCCTTATGATATTTTGTTTATTGATGAAATTCATCGCCTTAACTCTGTGGTTGAAGAAACCCTTTATCCAGCTTTAGAAGATTTTAAATTAGATATTATGGTGGGTGAAGGCTTAGCTTTGCATTCCGTACAACTTGAATTACCACCTTTTACGTTAATTGGTGCTACTACTCGTGCTGGTATGTTAACTTCATCTCTTCGAGATCGTTTTGGTATTATTCAACGCTTACAGTTTTACAATGTTGAAGATTTAAAAATGATTGTTGAACGTTCGGCGGGTATTTTAGGCATTCAAATTGAATCAAAAGGTGCGTTAGAGATCGCTAAGCGTTCTCGAGGAACGCCTAGAATTGCTAATCGGTTATTACGTCGTGTTCGTGATTTTGCTGATGTAAAAGCCAATAGTATGATTCATCAAGATATTGCCAAAGAAGCATTAATAATACTTAAGGTAGATGAAGCTGGACTTGAACAATTAGACCGTGATTATCTATCTATTATTATGAATAAATTTTCTGGTGGTCCTGTTGGTTTGGATACATTAGCAACTTCTATTGGTGAAGAACGTGGAATTTTAGAAGATATGGTAGAACCATACTTGATTCAACAGGGTTTTATTATACGCACACCACGTGGTCGTAGTACTACAGATGCAGCTTATGCACATTTAGGCTTAATTAAGGGTTTAAAAGTGAATGATTTATTTAATCAATAAGTAAGTTAAATATTCTTGTTTATATATGAGAATATTGGTGTAGTTTTATTATGTTTATTCTCTTAGATTTATTTAAAGATGACGTATAAAATTTTCACGATAGTTAGGTTTTGAGTAAGATCGATTAATATAGTATCAAGCTATTATTTATAACATAAATAACTATGCCTTATTTAAATGTAATTAGTCTTAAATATTTGTAATATTCCTAGTGTAATTTTGGAGAAAATAAATAGATAATAGTTTGTCAATTTTTAGCTTAATTTTTAGTGTTGGTTTTATTGTGTAAGTAGTGATGTTTATTTTAGTATTGATAAGTATTTATTCATAGGTGCTTATTTTATCAAAAAAGAAAATCTTGTTTGATACTAACAGAGAGTATTAAGTTTTTTATCAAAAGTTTTCAACTAATATTGATTTAGAAAAATTAGCATACCAAGTTTTCTAAAAAGCTACTAATCAAAGCTCAATGGAGCGTATTTTTAACCCAGGTTATTAGTAGGTTTAATTATACTACTTCAGATTCTAACCAAGAATTAATAATAAATCCTGAGTGTGCTTATCGTATCATGGATATTATAGTTAATAATGAAGTTGATTATCTAGATGACGGGGCGGGGTTTAAGTATTTTAGCTATGATTGTATCATCTAGCCTATATATTGGTTTATATTGGTAGGGTTTGGAGATTATACATTATTTTATTGGATTAGCATCGGTCAAGCAGACAACTATCGTCATTGTTACTCCTGGAATTGCTGAAGTACTTATTGCAACGGTATTTGGTTTATTTTCTGCTATTCCTGCTACAATTGTCTATAATCGTTTAATTACTCAAGTAGCCCTGTAATTAATAATAAATATTCAGCTTTTGTTGAACAATTGTTTGTTTTCTTCCAAAGACAAAAAATAATTTAAAAATAGACAATGATTGAATTACTGAAATGTCACAGACTTGTTATAGATGCACAAATTATTGTGCCATATATTGGTGATGTTAGTGTTATTAGTAATTTTTATGATAATTACGTCTATTATTGAACAAGGTATTGAAGTTGACTTACCTTTCGCTAGGGGTAAAAATCGTGGATTTTACGCAACAACCTACGATATTACTATTGATAAATAAGGTAAATATTTCATCAATTCACTTAATGAGATGGATTCTGATGTTGTTATAGGTGAAAAACTATCATTTAGGTTGTTATTGTAGGTCGTGTTAATACTAGGCTTGAGATCTATCCGAAAATAAAGGTGTTTATTCGTGGCGATAGACAAGTAGATTACGGTTCTGTTGTATTTCTAATGTTTATTTTACAAAAAAATGGGGTTGATAAAGTTGGTATTATGACTGAATCTCCAAATGTAAGATAATGAAATTTAATTTCTTTAAATAAATTAAATTACCTAAAATTGTTATACAAAGTCCTATTGTTTTTGGGTGGTAATTGCTCTTCATGTTGGGTTGGTTGTTGGTTTTATATACTTAAATGCTCAAGACTAGAAACTCCCAAAACAGACTGTTAAGTTAGGTTAAATGCCAGAAGCAATGATGATTGATTTAACTGAAATTAAGAGAAAAAAAGTTGAAAAAGAAGTTCTTGATGCTGAAAATAAAAAAACAAGAGATTGAAAAATTACGTGAAGTTGGAGCTAAAAAATTTAAAAAAGAACAAAATAAACGCTTTTTGAAAAAAGAAGTTCAGGCTGAAGAAGAGCAAGATAGACTAATTGCTCAAGAAGATATTTTAAATGAGATAAAGTTCAACTATATCAATTAAATTGTGTCAAGAATAACAGAAAAATGGCATTATCAAGGCGCTAAAGATAGTTGGAGTTGTGATGTGCAGATTTTGTAAGATTTTAGATAGCCAAGTAAAGAATGTTAACCTTAAATCTTGTAATATTGATAATAGTATCAAGGTACAATCATTTAAAGATTCAATTAAGTGTTCTGTTTATAAAGTTTCTCCGTTACCATATGTTCCTGATAAAAGTGTATTTGATGCACAAGTCTTGTTTCACTTTAAGGTTAATTAATGGATATTTTAAAGTTAGATACTAAGGCTCAATCAAACCTTACTTTGCAGTTGTTTAAAATTTTAGAGAATTGGTATTTAGAAGATATTGAGCAACTAAAGCTATTAGATTTGTGTGGGGTTATTAAGCCCAGACATTTGTGTTTATATAGGAATTTATATAAATCGTTTGATTTTGATGAGAGATTGATAAAACGCACTGAAATAATTTTAGGGATTAGTGAGTCTTTGGGTACAACTTTTCCAATTAATAAAGAATATGGAGCAATTTGGCTAAAGCGCCCGGTTAAAAAATTTAAACATAAAACACCATTGGAAGTTATGTTAAGTGGCGATACTGGTATGATGCGCGTTTGGTATTTTTTAGATTGTACACAAGGATGGAAAGATGAATTAATTTGAGATTAAAGATAAAACTGAGATATTTTGTACATCTCAAGGGTGCATATAAATGATATCGATACATTAGTGCAAGAATTTAGTACTTTAAGTTGTGACAATAGACAGAACAATATGTACCTGTTACCCTAAATTAGGGAATAACATTTATCTGTGAATGAATTAGCAGTATTGGTTAAAATATTGATGAACAATAATATGCTAGTAGTGGGAATTCGATCAGATAAACCAGATTTGATTGAATTTTCTAAGCTTTATGGTAGCATAGTTCTATTTGTCTAACTATTAAATTTAACAAAATTAAGACAAGTCAAAAAAATAATCAAAATAATGTTAATTTTATGTCAGGATAAATTTGTAAAGATCTACAAAAGTATTTGTTTATTACTATTTATAGTAATCAGAAAACCATGATTTTTCAAGTTTTTAACGCACAATTAATCTTTATTTTTGATGCTTATAAGCGATTTATATTACGTTTATCAGATTATATGTTATTAGAGTGATGATCGATTTATTAGTTGGAAATTTTAGATTTTAAATTATTTAAGTAAAACATACATTCAAATTTTATGAATACACAAGACTTTTTATTAGAACTAGGATGTGAAGAGCTTCCACCGAAAAGCCTACAACATCTATCCAATGCACTTACATACAATTTAACTACTGAATTTGATAAGCTTAAGTTGTCTTATTCAAGTGTTGAATCTTTTGCTACACCTCGTCGTTTAGCAGTATTGGTTAACGACCTTCAACTCCAGCAAAATAATCAAACTATTGAACGTAAAGGACCATTAATTAGTGAGATTGATAAAGCTATTGAAGGTTTTGCTAAATCTTGTGGGGTCACTAAGAACGTGTTAACGCAAAAAGCATTTGGTAAGACACAATATTATTTCTTTACCAAACAACAAATAGGTCTAAAAACGATAGATCTACTTGAATCTATTGTTAATACTGCTATTCAGAATATCCCTATTGCCAAACCCATGCGTTGGAGTAATTTGGATACGTATTTTGTACGTCCAATACATTGGTTGATTATGATGTTAGGATCTGATGTCGTACCAGCCTTAATCATGGGTTTAATTTCTAGCAACATAACTAGAGGGTTGCGTTTCACAGGTGAATGTATTTTTGATATTAGTTGCGCTAAAGATTATCAAAAAACTCTTCTTGAAAAGGCTCAAATTGAGGTTAATTTTGATATGCGTAAGGCTATTATTCGTAAACAAATAATTCAGATAGCACAAAATAACAACGCTACGGCGGTTATTGATGAACTTTTACTTGATGAAGTTTGTGCATTAGTTGAATATCCATGTGCATTTTCAGGTAGTTTTTCATCTAAATTTTTGGATATTCCGAAAGAAGTGCTTATTTCTGTGATGAAATCGCATCAAAAATATTTTCATATGTTAGATATGAATGGCAATTTAATGCCATCATTTATTTCAGTTGCTAATATTGAGTCTAGTGATTTATCAGTTATTATTGATGGTAATGAGCGTGTTATTCGTCCCCGTTTAAGTGATTCAGAATTTTTCTGGATACAAGATAAGGCATACACCCTTGAATTTCGTCTAGATAGGTTAAACCAAGTTTTGTTTATGAAATCTTTAGGCTCCATGGGCGATAAAGCTAAACGTATTGAGATACTTTCAGGATATATTGCTGGCGTTATTGGTGCTAATGTTAAAGATAGTAGCCGTGCTGGCTTACTTTGTAAAAGTGATTTGGTTACAGATATGGTAGGTGAGTTTGCTGACCTTCAAGGTATAATGGGGGGGTATTACGCCCTTAATGATGGCGAAAATAAAGCAGTATCGGTGGCTATTAGTGAGCATTATCAGCCAAAATTTTCAGGTGATTATTTACCAAATACAAGCGAAGGTTTAGTAGTTTCGATTGCTGATAAATTAGATACAATTACCGGTATTTTTGGTATTGGCCAGGATCCAACTGGCTCTAAAGATCCGTATGCACTTAGAAGGATGGCATTAGGTGTATTAAGAATTATATTGGAGTCAAAATTTCATATTAATCTTAAAGAACTGATTAGTAAATCATTAAATGCTCATTTATCTGTTGTAAATACTAATAAAGCTAATGATATTTATCAATTTATGATGGAGCGCTTACGGGCTTATTACAAGAAGCATCAGGTCAGTATGCAGGTCTTTGATGCAGTTTTGGCAGTGTGTCCAGAATCACCTTATGATTTTCATCTACGTGTTAGAGCACTTAATACATTTACTAACAATCAAGAATTAGAAAATCTGATTAAAATAAATAAACGTATTACTAATATATTGAAGAATTGCTCGGAATTATCAATTAAAGTTGATGATTCAGTTTTGATAGAAACAGCGGAAAAAACACTATTTAAGGCAACAAAAATACTTGCTAAACGCATTTCTAATTCTATTAACTACACAAAAAATATGAAAGAACTTATTGCTATTAAGGGTATGATCGATGAGTTCTTTGATAAAGTTATGGTTAACACTGATGATGTTGTATTAAGACAAGCACGTTTAAATTTAATTAACTGGGTTAGATCTTTATTTTTATCAGTTGCTGATATTTCATATCTTGCTTAATAATGAAAACCTTAATTTAACGTATAACTAAAGTTAAAGTAAATAGTAAATTATGGAAAAATCAATCAAGGATTGTTATTTTTATTGATATTGATATTGAAAAACAAGTAAAAGCAGAGAAAATAATTAAATCATTTGTTGTTATTAGGTATTTTATGACGTTATTCACAAGAATGAGTCTATTGGTTAAAGATATGTTGGGGTATTGGTTATTTTTTCAATTGATTCTAGTAGTTAAACTAATTTAGTTATAAGAGCTGGTTTTTTCTACCACTAGGTTATCAGGAAAATCCAAAGTATTGTTTGATTATTCTTTGACTAAAATAAGAGTTAATTATTAGTGGTATTTTTGGTGCTAATATACAAGTATTTTTAACCAATAATGGGCCTATGATATTTTTATTGTTATGTTAGATAGTATAGTAATACTTATAAATCAATTAGAAGATATACTAGTAATTATAGGTATAATTTCTGTAGTAATTTTTATCATTAGTTTATTATTAATACCTTACTTATTAGGGTTAATGCCATTAAATTATTTTCTAAAAAACTCAGAAAATAAATTAAAAATAAGAAGGCCTTTTAATTTGATTAAATTGATACTTAAGACACTAACTGGTTTTATATTATTAATTGTTGGTATTATTATGTTAGTGACGCCAGGACAAGGATTAATATCAATTTTATTAGGTTTATTTTTAATGGAATTTCCAGGTAAGCGACAACTAGAACTTAAATTAATCAATCATAACTTAACCTTTAAAACACTTAATTGGTTACGTTTTAAAGCTAACAAACCCCCTTTTAAACGATAATTAATGATAGAAAGTAAAATAATATCAATAACATTATTACTAGCAGTAGTAATATTTAGTCTATTTTACCTATTGACTCGTAACATACAAATACCACAAAATCAATCTATGCCGTGGCAAAGTTTTATCAATAGTCAAGGTAATACGGTTGTGTTTAATTTAACCATAGGTCATAGTAGTCTTATCGATGCAATGCATTTATTTGGCTCTGAGGTTGAGATTGCTATGTTTGGAAGTGAGAGTAAAGAGCAGGAATTAGAAGTATTTTTTTCTAACACCAAAGTAGGTGGTATTAGTACTGGCGTTATTTTAAATTTAATCTTTGATCAAAAAGACACTAAATATTTAAATAATAATATTAAAGAATTAAGGGTTATGCCTTCAGGTATTAGAAAAACAACGTTTAATTTGATGGCTAAAATATCAATGTTAGATCTAAAAATCAAGTCATTAACCTTTATACCTAAAGTAGATTTATCAAAAGAGATAATCATTAATCTATTTGGCGAACCTAGTAGAGTGGAGCTGGTTAGTCAGAGTTTATCGTATTGGTATTATTTAATTAAAGGTGTACGTATCATTATTGATGATAATAATAAAGAAATTTTAGAATTTTATAATGGGGTAGTTTAATGATTAAAATGTATGGGATTAAAAATTGCGATACCATTAAAAAAGCACAAAAATTTTTAATTAACCATCAGGTTGATTTTGAATTTATTGATTTTCGTGATAATCCGATTGATAAAACTAAGTTGCAAATATTTGTAGATAAAGTCACTTGGGAAAATCTTATTAATAAGCGTTCTACTACTTATCGAAATTTAAATAATGAAGAAAAAGGTAATATTACTTTAGAATTAGTATTGAAAAACCCAACACTTATCAAACGCCCAATATTGATATTTGGTGATGATATTATAGTTGGATTTAATGAAAAAAAATATTTAAAATTATAATAATAATTATTTTTTCTTTTTAGTTTCTTCACGTATTTTGTTCATATCAAACGCTTTGGCCTTAGTAATAACATCTTCTAAATTAGAACCTGACATTGCTCCTGGTTGAGAGAATACTTCAATTTGTTCTCTGAAAATCATTAGAGTAGGAATGGATCGAATTTGAAATTTACTTGCTAGTTTTTGTTCATCTTCGGTGTTTATTTTAGCAAAAATAACATTATCTACTTTGTTAGAAACTTCATCATAAGTGGGTGCAAACTGTTTGCAAGGACCACACCATGGAGCCCAAAAGTCTAGTACAACAATGTCATTATTTTGAATGGTTTCATCAAAATTACTTAGATTTAGTTCTAATATTGCCATTTGTTTAATCCTTAAAATTTAAAAAAATAAAAGTATATCATAAGGGTGTAATATGTGTTAGATAAACCTAGAAAAATTATTAAATATTTTTTAATGAAATTTTAGGGATTGATTTCGTTTTAAGAGTAATAGATTTCGGTTTATTTGAGTTTAATAAGTTTAAATTTAATGGTTGTGTATATGGGACTGAGCATAATACGACTATTTTTATATAAAAATAGTAATCTTATGTTATAGTGATTAAACGTGCTTTTTATGAGTTCTAATCGCTTAAATTTTAATGTAATAATTAAACTTGAGTATATCCGAGGTGTTATTATTTTAGCAATAGGTATAAATCATCAAGGTAATAGTTAAGTATAGTTCCTAATCCAATTAAAAAACTATTGTAGGAAAAATAACACGCATTATTTATGGTGCAAGAAGAGGTTATTAATACTTAATAAAATAGACTCCATACAGATGGTAGTAGATACATTATTAAGCGTTATTAGTATGCTTATCGTTGTTTTTTAATTTTGGCTAAAATAAACCTTAATCTTTCCAAAATTATCAAGATTGTTTACAGTCTCTTGTAACTTAATTAGTATTTTATCAGCAGTATTGTCAGTTTGAAGACATTTAAGTGGCAAGTAAAAATCTACATGAATTTTATTTTCTAAATAATGTAATTGAATACGACTAATTTCACTTCTGTATTTGTTATTAAATAAGGCTTTAGTTAGAATTCCTAACGCTTCTGAACGTTCTGGCAATGTCCTGTAAGGAGAATTAGTTTCATCATCTTCTACATCAATATGAACTGTTACATCGTTTAAGTTTTTTAAGCATTTTTTGGCTACACGTTCAACACTGATACTAATAATATGTCCCTCGCTAACACTTAAGAAAGGATCAACTTGTATGTGTACATCACAAGAAATAGTGTGTCCAATTTTGCGAGTACGTAGAGAATGAACACTATTAACATCATTAATTTGTCCTAGTGCGTGCTTTAATTCTGCTACTTGTTGTGCATCAATAGAGGTGTCTACTAGTTCTTTAGTTGCACTTAGACCTAATTTCCAAGCAATATAAATAATCATGACACCCACAACGATAGCTGCAATACTATCTAAATATGGATAATCATTTAAACTACCAAGAATACCGATTAGTACCACAATTGAAGATAATGCATCTGAACGATGATGCCAAGCATTGGCTTTTAATAAGTCAGATTTATAATCATTGGCTACTTTTAGAGTATACCAATATAAAGCTTCTTTAGAAAAAATTGATAAGATAGTAATATTTAAAAGTAAGGTACTGTGTGAAAGTGTTATAGGGTTAGTTAATTTAATCATTGCATCTAAAATAATACCTAAACCAACAATAGTTAAAATAATTGCAAGACCTAGAATAGCAACTGTTTCAAATCGATTATGTCCATAAGGGTGCTCTTCGTCGGCATCAAGGGTTGAATGTTTAGTAGCATATAGAACTAATCCATCAGATAATAAGTCAGAAAATGAGTGGACACCATCTGCAATCAAAGCACCAGAATTTCCAATAGAACCTGTAATAACTTTCAATATCGCCAATAAAAAATTAACAGCGATACCTACAAGAGTAACTTTTTGACTGGCTTGAGTACGTTTAGTTAAATCCAAAGTGGTAAAAGATGAATAATGACTATTTTATTTTATGTTATATATTTATAATATGCAATTATTAAGATATATCTAATTACTTATACTTTCTTTTTTTGTGTAGCATATGAGTAAATCAAAGTAGAACTTATATAATTTTAAGATAAATTTGTTGTTAATAATATCAATCATAAAATTAAATTCAAACGCTAGATCTATGGTAATTAATTTAGTGAATAGCATAACTGAGTATTTAATAGGTTTTATTTTTTCTCAATAGCTAAGAATAATGATATATTACATAATTTTTATATTTTATTATAAATACAAATAATAACTGATATCATTTACTAACTTGAAGAAATTAACTCTTTTTAATAAAATAAAAGAATGTGAATTAAGAGTAATACACACAGGCATTAAATTTGCAGAAGTAGTTCTGTAGATGTTTTTAATTAAAATATATAGGATAAATAGTATTAAGTATATGAATATTATTACAGATACAGCAGTTGATATATTGATTAGTATTAGTGTAAATTATTTTAAAAATGATATAACGAGTTATAGCAGTTCTAATTATTATCATTTAGGATTTAATTTAAATAATGGTCTAAGTTGAATGACTTTGGGTTTAGCTTATAGCTTTTTATCAGTTATAAGGCATAATTATTTTTTTTGAAAATAATAAAATGGACAGATAAAAATCAAATAATAGTTTATAAATCGCTTTTGAATGCTAATTATAGCAACTATAGAATCTTTATAAGTGTAAGGAGAAATATACATGATAATACAAAAAAAATTGATGATTTCATTTGTTTTAACAGTGGTAATAGTAATTTCTGCTGTAAGTGTATTCTTGAGTAGAGATGAGACTAATCCGTTGTTAATCACTTATGCAAATATTGCAACTGTAAACTATATGGACGCTCTAAATGATGCCAAAAAACTAGGGATAAAACTGAAAGATTTTACAAATAATCCTACAATAGAAACAATGGGAAATGCCAAAGCGGCATGGTTGAATGCTCGTGAATCTTATGGTCAAACTGAAGTGTTTAGATTGTCTAATGGGCCTATTGATGCAGAGGAAGGTTGGCATACATCTTATGGTGCACCAGAAGGGCGACTAAATGCTTGGCCGTTAGATGAAAATATGATTGACTATACAACCGATGCTAAGGGTAGAAAAACATCAGGTAATATTATTGACACCCCAGGCATGTTTAATCCAGGTGGGGAAAATCCCTTAGTGATTGATGTAAGTATAATTACTTCTGATGTGTTAGTAGCGCTTAATGAAAATGGTGGTTATGCTAATGTTGCAACTGGTTATCACGTTATTGAGTTTTTATTATGGGGTCAAGATCAGGATTATGCTAATTTTATAAAAGATGGTGTAACTCATGGCGCTTTATTAGCAGGTCAGAGAGCACTTGCTGATTATACGATTAATGCAAATGCTGATCGTCGTAAACAATATTTAAATGCAGCAGTGAGTCTAATTATTGCTGACTTAGAGTCAATAACTTCGGCTTGGGCAGATGGTGATAGTACTAATTATAAAGCAGCATTATTGGGTAAAAATTCTGATGTGACTAAGAATATTGATGTAAAGGTGGCACTTAAGCAAATTTTTTCTGGATTAGGTATTTTTATTAAATCTGAACTTGCTAATGAGCGTATTGCAATAGCAGTACTAACACCATCTGAAGAAGATGAGCATAGTTGTTTTTCTGATAATACACATCGTGATATAACGCAAAATTTTCAAGGTTTTAAGAATTTATTGTTCGGTACTTATAATAGTTTTGACTATGGTGTAGGATTTATTGATGCTATGAAAGATAAGACTAAGTTAATGGGTTTAATTGCATCAGTAAATACTAAAATTAATCAAATGAATACATTGGCACAAGTAAGTCGTCATTTTGATTATCAAATTCGTCCGAATGACTCTCAAGCTAGGCAAATCAAAAAACTTAAAAATGAGTTAAGAGCCATTGGTGATCAAATGATTTATGTAGCAAAATCAAATGGTATTGATTTAACAGTTAGAAATATAATGAATGCTGAGGAAATTAAACTATAAATATTTAGCAGTTTTAATCATATTATTTCTTGTTATTAGTCTAATGGAAAGGGTTTTTGCTAATGATTTTAGTAATTTATCAAACTACGAGTTAAGTCAATCTTTTATGCAAGTTCAGCCTAATTTAAGTAATGATCAACTGGATAAGTTTATTTTAGGAAAGAGTTTTTTTAGTATTCCTTGGGTAGAAGCTCCTAGTTCAACAACAGCACGTGATGGATTAGGTCCATTATTTAGTGCTAATAGTTGTGTTATTTGCCATGTAAAAAATGGTCGTGGAAAAGTATTTAAAGTAAATAATATCGTTGATAGGTCACACGTAATACGCTTATCTATACCTTCAAATGGTACTGATGAGCATCAAGAAATGATAGCTAAACTTGGTTCTATTCCTGAGCCAAATTATGGTGTTCAAATTAGTATTAATGGAGTTCCTGGTGTGCCTTTTGAAGCCAAGTCTTTAGTGCATTATTCAACCAAAAATATTTATTATTCTGATAGTACTATCATCATTTTGCAACAACCAATAGTTGAATTAGAGAAATTGGGTTATGGTGATTTACTTCCTAATACAATTATTTCTGCTAGAATTGCACCAGCGCTTGTGGGTTTGGGGTTATTAGAACAAATTACTGATGAACAAATTCTAGCTAATGAAGATATTAATGATTCTAATCATGATGGTATTTCTGGTAAAGCTAATAGGGTTTGGTCAGAGCAGACTAATAAAATTGAGATTGGTCGTTATTCTTGGAAAGCTTCTGTACCAACAGTAAAGTATCAATCAGCCACTGCTGCTGTTAATGATATAGGTTTAACTAATCCTATTTACGAACATCAGTCTTGCACATCAATACAAGTTGAATGTATTAATTCCTCAAAAGATGGAGAAAAACATGAGCTAACAGCACAAAGATTAAATGCTATTAGTTATTATTTGACACATTTGAAACTGCCAAAATCTATTATTAGCCAATATCAAGGACAAATACTATTCTCTGAAATAGGATGTTCACAATGTCATGTTCCAAGTTATTCATTGCCTAATGTTACTATATATCCATATAGTGATTTTCTATTACATGATATGGGAAAGGATTTAGCAGATGGTCGTTCAGAATTTGATGCTTTAGGTAATGAATGGCGTACACCCCCATTGTGGAGATTGGGCAGAGTTTCTTTAATACTTAAAGATAATAAGAATTTTTTGCATGATGGTCGTGCAAGTAATCTCGAACAGGCAATCATTTGGCATGGTGGTGAGGCTGAGAAGTCTAAAACTTTGTTTATGAATTTATCTGTTAGCAGTAGAGGTAAAATATTGCAATTTTTGAATGAGATATAGGGCAAGTTGATGAGATACTTGGTTGTTATTATTTTATTTGTATCGATTATTGTAAATGCAGTTAGTGAAAAGTTTTTTAACCAAGTTATCATTGTTAATATTATATTAGCCATTAAAAATGTTGAGCTATTAATTGATAATATTAATCAAGCTAATCCTACAAGAATTAAAATGCAATTTGGTAACGTAGTTTCAAGTTGGAAGAAAGTTGAAACTACTTATTTATTGGGTGATTTAAATGAGGATTATTTAGACACACCAAGATACATTGATATATTTCATGGGAATAATGAGGAGATTAAACCTCAATTAGATTTAATTATTAATAGTAATGATGAGCTATTTAATGCTATGTATAAGTATTCACATAAAACTATTAATGCTTTGGAATATGTTCTTTTTACAAAAGATTTGTCTCATCAGAGGGTTAAAAATATGGCGCTAATAATTGCCAAGTCAATCAAAAGCTATTTGTTAGAAATTTTAGATGGTTATAAAATGTATCAGTCAAAATTCCTTGAAAGTGAGCAATATGCCAGTGCAATTTTGCTAAATACTTTAATTGCTGGTACTTATAAACTTAAAGAGTGGCGTATTGGTGATGTAGCTGGTTTGAGTAAAAAATTTAAGAATAAACCGAATAATTATAGATCAGAGTATGCAACTAGTGGCAATAGTGTCAATGCTATTAAAGCTATTCTTGAAACACAAGCTCAGGTTATTAATTCACCAGATTATCAAGATTTTGGAGATATATCGCGTCAATTTAAAGCAAGAAAAGAGATCGATCAGGCTATTAGTGCATTAAATGATTCAATTGCTAATGCGAATAATATGTCCGATTTTGATTTTATTAACGACAAAGGTAAACGTTTATATCAATCAACTAATAGGCTTATGAAAGCCTATTATATTTCTTTAATGGATAAATTGGGGTTTGTCTCTAAGGTGTTAGATGCTGATGGAGATTAATCTGTTTGAATACTTAATTGATCCTCATAGGCGAATTTATTGGTTATTTTTACTAACTTCATTGATGATTGCGTTTATTTTTTTAAAATTACATCCAAAACAGCAACGTATTGTTTTATCAAAAAAACTTTGGCTACATCCTTCTAGTTTGTTGGATTATAGTTATTTTATTTTTTCTGTATTCTTTAGAGTTATGATTATATCACCAGTGGTAATAAGTACTAAAGAAGTTGCATTGTTTGTTAATATTGTCTTGTTAAATCAATATGGTTTTGTGAGAATAGAAACTTTATCTTATACAGAAGTGATGGTGCTATTTACAATAATTTTATTTATTTTAAGTGATTTTACCCGTTATTGGTTACATCGTTTATTACATTTTGTGCCATGGTTATGGGTGTTTCATAAAGTACATCATAGTGCTAAAGTTTTAAATCCACTGACGTTTTATCGAGTGCATCCTATTGAATTCTTGCTGTTTGGTTTTCGCTATTCTCTAAGTATCGGTTGTGTGACAGGTGTTTTTGTATTTTTATTTGGCAGTTTGGTGAATATTTATGATATCCTAGGTGTTAATTTGTTTGTTTTTATATTTTCATTATTAGGGTCTAATCTTAGACATTCTCATATTAAGTTAGGTTTTGGAAATGTGATTGAGCTATTTTTAATCTCTCCTCTACAACATCAAATTCATCATTCTAAGAACCATATAAATACTAATTTTGGTGGTTTTTTGTCAGTTTGGGACTATTTATTTGGCACATTAATTCTTTCAAAAAACATAACTAATATTAAATTTGGTTTAGAAAAGACACAGATGAAAAACTTTCAAAGTTTGAAAGATTTGTTATTTCTCCCTTTTATTGTTACCTATAAACAAATAAAAAAGTAATAATTTTATATTATATTTTATGAGATTATTTTGCTTCCAAAGATTAAAAAGAGAATAGTTATGAAACGTAGAGACTTTATTAAAACATCTATTTTGTCTAGTAGTGTACTAGTATTGGGCCGTAGTGATAAGTATTCTTATAAATTTATTCATCCTGATTATGCAGACAGATCTTTTATTGTTCCACCACTTATTGAACCTATAATTGTTAACGGTAAAAGAATATTTAAATTTTCAATCAATCACAATACAACAGAAATTTTTAAAGGTAAGTTAACATGCGTATTAGGTTATGGTGATAGTCTTTTAGGTCCAACTATTCGGGTGGATAATATGGATAATGTGGGTTTTGAAATAACCAATTATTTATCAGTTAATACCACTGTACATTTTCATGGATTGCATTTGCCGGCTAAAGAAGATGGTGGTCCGTATCAAATTATTCCACCTAATAAAACATGGAAACCTAGTTGGCGCATTAATCAAATAGCTTCAACTCAATGGTATCACCCTCATCTTGAGGGTTATACGGGTGAACAAGTGTATAAGGGTATGGCAGGTTTTTTTTTAATTGATGATGAAACTTCTAGATTTTTAGATATTCCTAAAACTTATGGTGTTGATGATTTACCTGTGGTGATTCAAGATAGGCGGTTTGATGAAAAAGCCCAATTACTTTATTTAAATAAAGGTGATTTTGATAAATCAGGTGGCATGAAGGGTTATACAATTTTGGTAAATGGTAAGCCTGTACCTATTTTAAATGTACCTGCTCAAGTGATTAGACTAAGAATACTTAATGGCTCTAATGCGAGAATTTACAATTTAGGTTTTGAAGGAGATATTCAGTTTTATCAAATTGCTAGTGATGGGGGGTTTTTAGAAAAACCGGTTTCACTTACTAGACTATTGCTAGGTCCTGCAGAACGAGTAGAAATTTTGATTGATTTAAGTAATAGTAAAAATACAATTTTACGGTTTAAGAGTTTTAGTGCTGAATATTATGATAAACAAAAACTCAACGGTCACCAGTTTGGTGGTCCGTTTAAAGTAGGTGGTACAGGTCGTTTGTCGGATTCGGTAGATAGGTTAGATAAAGTTAATTTTGATGTTATGAGTATTTACGTTAATAAATCAACTAGTACTAATGTTGTTAGAAAAATTCCTAATAAACTCACTGAAATAGTCCGATTAAAAGAGTCAGATGCTATTAAAACTAGGAATTTTGGATTAACAGTTATGAGTGGTTTTAAAATCAATAGACGAGTTTTCACTTCAATGTTTAAAGTTATTAATGGCATTGTACTTGAAGGTGAGCATATGTTACATCTAATTAATGGTGTTCAAATGGACATGAATGTAATTAATGAAGTGGTTAAAAAAGGTGATATTGAAATTTGGCGAATTACCAACGGCGCACATACTACTCACCCTTTTCATATTCATGGTATTCAATTTCAAATCCTTGACAGAGAACAAGGAGATGGTTCAGGTCCAACATCGCCAAATGAAAATGAACGTGGTTGGAAAGATACTGTACTACTTATGCCAGAAGAAACCGTAAGAATAATTGCTAAATTTGATCACTACGCAGATACTCAATACCCTTATATGTATCATTGTCATATATTGGAACATGAAGACGCGGGGATGATGGGACAATTTTTAGTGGTAAATCCAGAGGATTTTGATACTGTCATGACTGATATTGATAATAACAAAAGAATTCCATTAAAGTCTTTTTGCAAAATTTAGTTAATATGGTATTATCATTGATATATCTTATATAATGATAGGAATCATTATCATTTTTATTATTAAATGTTATTAGTTAACCATTTATCAATTTCCTATCAAACCACTCAAATTTTAAATGATTTTGATTTAAGTCTTGCTACAGGTGATATTTTTGCCTTATTGGGCGATAGTGGTAGTGGAAAAAGTTCAGCACTTAGGTTTATTTCTGGACTTGATGAGGCGCAAAGTGGCCAGGTAGTTTTAAATGGTAAACAATTATCTAATAATGGTACACATAATGTAGCACCAGAATTAAGAGAAATAGGAATGGTTTTTCAAGATTATGCGTTATTTCCGCATATGAATGTAAAAAAAAATATTTCTTTTGGTATTTATAATTTATCAAATAGCGAACAGAAAACTAAGGTTGAAGAATTGCTTTTGATGATTGGTTTGAAAGGTGTAGAGAGAAAATATCCACACCAGCTTTCAGGTGGAGAGCAACAGCGTGTTGCTTTAGCTCGTGCATTAGCTCCTTCACCAAAATTATTATTATTGGATGAACCATTTTCTAGTCTAGATAAGAATCATCAAGAACGATTAGTATTACAGGTTAGAGATATTTTAAAGAAAACTAATATCACTTCAATTTTAGTAACACATGACAAATATGAGGCGACTATTTTTGCTGATAAAGTAGGAGTAATTAAAAATAAGAAATTGACTATTAATTGATAATATGCATCAATTATATAACCTTAGTCAGTTTTTTTATAAGGAGAAAAATAAGGATGAATATAAAAATATGGATATTATCAGCATTGGTAGTATTGGTACTGGTAGTAACTAGTGTTGCTATAGCACGAGAAAGAAGTGAAGATTTAGTCACCGTATACAGCTCTAGAAAAGAACATTTAATTAAACCTTTATTTGAATCTTTTACAAAAGATACAGGCATTCAAGTTACGTATTTAACAGGTAAAGGTGGTGCATTGATTGAACGTTTGAAATTAGAAGGTAAAAATACTAATGCTGATATGTTTATGACTGTAGATGCAGGTAATCTTTGGTACGCTGCTACGCAAGATTTATTTCAAGCGGTACAAACACAAACGTTAGAAAATAATATTCCAAGTCATTTAAGAGATTCTAAAGGCTTGTGGACAGGACTATCAGTACGTGCAAGAACCATTGTTTATAGTACTGAGCGTGTTAATCCAGTTGACCTATCTACTTATGAGAATTTGGCAGATATGAAATGGGCGGGTAGATTGTGTTTAAGAACTAGTAAAAAAATTTATACTAAATCATTAGTGGCATCGATGATTTATCATCATGGAATAAATAAAACGGGTGATATTATTAGTGGTTGGGTGAATAATTTGGCAGCTACACCTAATGCTAAAGATTCTCATATTATGAATGCAATTGTTTCAGGCCAATGTGATATTGGTTTGATAAATACTTATTATTTTGCTCGTTTAATTACTAAAAATCCTAATGTACCATTGAAGTTATTTTGGGCAAATCAAGACACCACAGGTGTACATGTAAATATATCAGGTGCTGGTGTGACAAAATATGCTACTAATGTAAAGGGTGCTATTAAATTATTAGAATGGTTGTCAAGTACTAAAGCACAAGCTATTTATGCATCACTTAATAAAGAATATCCAGCTAATCAGAACGTTGCTTCAGATGAGGTGGTATCGAGTTGGGGATCGTTCAAGCAAGATAAAATGAATTTAGAACAAACAGGTATATTACAAGCTGATGCAGTGAGGCTCATGCAAACAAAAGGCTATCGATAAGTTTCTATTTTAGTAGCAAGAACTACAGACTTTGACAGTCTTGAGTTTTTTATTTTTAAAATAGTTTTTAAAAATTAAAAAGAGTATTTTGGAAAAAAATTGCCTTAAATCAAAAGTTTGGATTAGTGTTTTGGCACTATTGGTAGCTATGCCAATTTTTGTTGTAGCTGCGTCGTGGTTATTTCCAGAACGTGAACTGTGGGCGCATTTCTATGCTATTTTATTGCCAAATTTAATTAGTGCTACTTTAATTTTACTTATTGGTGTAGGGGTAGGTGTTACTTTTTTAGGTACAATTTTAGCATATTTAGTGGTAATGGTTGAATTCCCTGGTAGACAGTGGTTAGAGTGGGCGTTATTTTTGCCTTTTGCTGTTCCTGCATATGTATTAGCTTTTGTATATTTAGGTGTATTTGACTATTCTGGTTATGTACAAGTTTGGATGCGTGAAGTACTAGGTTTATCAGGGTTTGATATTCGTACCGGATCTTGGGCAATTATTTTAACCTTTGTATTGGTGTTTTATCCTTATGTATACATGATGACACGAGCCTCATTTAAACGTCAAAAGGTTAATATAATCGAAGCTGGTCGCTTGTTAGGTACTGGCCCTTTGCGTACCTTTCTTAAGATATCTTTACCTCTAGCACGTCCAGCAGCAGCAGCTGGATTATTAGTAACACTAATGGAAATATTGGCTGATTTTGGTGTGGTTAGTTTGTTTAATTTTGATACGTTTACTACGGCAATTTATTCTGCTTGGGGTGATTTTCGTTCTATTGAAGTAGCAGCTCAATTGGCATCATTATTAGTATTAGTAGCATTTTTTTTGATTTATTTTGAAAAAAAAGCACGTGGACAAGCAAAATATTATTCAAACGATGTGGCTAATAAAAAGCCTTATCGTGCTTTTGGTGTTATGGGTTGGTTAATTAGTATCTTTATATTTAGTGTGTTTATGCTTGCTTTTGCCATGCCTATGTTACAATTGATAATTTGGGGTTGGACTTACTCAGGTAAGGAGTGGAGTGTTAAGTATATTGATTTGATTATTTCAACTTTAATTCTAACTGTATCAGCTACTTTAATAACAGTTAGTATTGCTACTATACTAGCATTACCTAATCATTGTAAAAAGAATAGCTCTTGGCTTAAAAGTGTGATTAATATAGCAACATTAGGCTATGCCTTACCAGGTTCAATTATGGCAGTTGGACTATTGTATGGTATTAATCAATTGTCAGCAGTCAGTATATATTTTGGTGGACAAAGTATTAATCAGGTTATTTTTGGTTCCATTTCTTTATTATTATTTGCTTATATATCTCGTTTTATGGCGATTGGCTATAATTCAATTAAAGCCAGTGCTGAGCAAATTAAACCTATGTTCACTCAAAGTGCACGTTTACTTGGGGTGTCACGCTTACGACTTATTTGGCAAATATACCTACCCATGATGACCCCAGGTATTTTGGCAGGTGGTTTGTTAGTTGCAGTTGATGTAATAAAAGAATTGCCAGCTACCTATTTATTGCGCCCATTTGGCTGGGATACATTAGCAATTCAAGTGTATGAATTAAGTGCTGAAGGTTTATTTGAACGAGCCGCTATACCAGCACTTATAATGGTTTTGTTTGGTTCCGTACTAATGATTATTTTTCAGTACCTAGATAAAAAGTCTTAAATATTTCTAAAATTAAGTATTAAGCAATAATTTATTATGTTACTGACCTATAGATTTTTAATAGCATTAAGAAACAAGTTTTAATCGACTAGGATTTCTATTATGAAATGAATAATATATTAAACATTAGGGGTATTACTTGTGCAGCAATTAATTCTGGTATTAAGTATGTGCAAAATTTTAGCATTAAAGATACTAAAAAGCTAGATTTGTCTATTATTTTTTTGAAAAGAGGTACACAAACTGCAGCTGTTTTTACAAAAAATATATTTTGCGCTGCGCCTGTATTAGTAGCAAAGAATCATCTTAATCATGCTATTAAAGCATTGGTTATTAATAGTGGTAATGCTAATGCAGGTACAGGTTTGGTAGGACTTAAAAATGCTTATAAAGTTTGTGACTTGACGGCAAAAGAGTTAGGTATTAAGGCTGAAGAAGTGTTGCCATTTTCAACAGGTGTAATTGGTCAGTTGTTACCTATGTCTTGTTTTGAGAATAATATATCTACATTAGTTTCTAATTTAGCAATAGATAACTTGCCCCAAGTAGCACAAGCTATTATGACGACTGATTTAGTTGACAAGGTGTATTCTGAACAATTTAAAATAGGTGATAATTTGGTTACTATTACTGGTTTTGCTAAAGGTTCAGGCATGATTCGTCCTGATATGGCAACTATGCTTAGTTTTATTTTTACCGATATTAAAGCTACTCAATTTGAGCTACAAAATTGTTTAACTCAAGCAGTGAATCAATCTTTTAATCGTATTACTATAGATGGAGATACTTCTACTAATGATGCGTGTACATTAAGTGCGACTGGTGTGTCTAGTATTAAAATTAATGATTGCATGGAAAAGTTCCAACAATCGCTAAATACTGTAACCAAGATATTAGCACATAAAATTATTAAGGATGGTGAGGGTGCAACTAAGTTTGTTGAAGTGTGTGTTAAAGGTGGAATAAGTGTTAAGGATTGTCTTGAAGTGGCCTATACGGTTGCGCATTCACCTTTGGTTAAAACTGCTTTATTTGCTTCTGATGCAAATTGGGGGAGAATTTTAGCAGCGGTAGGACGTGCTAATATCAAGTATTTGAGAATTGAAGATGTGAGTATTTATTTAGGTAAGGTTTGTTTAATTAAAGATGGAGAGTTGAATGTTTATTACACCGAAGCTCAAGGTGAGGTACAAATGAAGAAATCTGAAATTGTTATTACTATTGAGATTGGCAAAGGTGAATCAACAGAAAGTGTATGGACAACTGACCTTTCTTATGATTATATAAAAATTAACTCAGCATATCGAACCTAAATTAGTATGAGTATTTGTCATTATTATTTTATTCTATATACTAGTAACAAATAATAGGGTAATGTTTTTAACATTAAGGTAATTTGATAATACCACTCTATAATTCTAGCCTAACCCCGTATTCTTAGAGACAAACTCCATATTTAAGCCTTCTTAAACTGATTTAATGGTTACTTAATTAGAATTAATTTCAATGTTTGAATTAAATTGTATACTTTTATTACTATTTTTATATAGTAATATGCGCGTTTAAATTCTATTCGTAGATAGTTAAAGTTTTACGCATAAAGTGTATTGATATTCTTATATTTATTGGTAAGTATCAGATGTTTAGGATAAGCAATATAGATGTGGATTCCTCATAAAGAGTTTTGTTGTTAATGATATATTTTGATGGCTTTTTATAACGATTAAATTAGTTTTATTGTTACTTAGTTTTTCAAGTAAAAATTTACGATTAATTACTTCTAAGTGAAAGGTTTTCTTGGGATATTTCTTGTTTAGAATTTTGCTAAGATATGAGTAATAAATAAGTTTGATTGCGCTAATAATCTCAATTTATATGTGTCTAGAGTTTAGATTTAGTGTTTTCTCAATATCAGATTTAGTTTGTTCTAGTTTATTAATGACTTTTAAGCAAGTTTGATATAGTTTATTTCCAATAAAAGTGGGGTGAATGCTTTTGCCTTTAATATTAACTAAATCAGAGCCAATATTTTTTTGTAGTTGTTGAATTTGCATATACACAGCAGGTTGAGTAATATTAAGCTCTTTACTGGCCTTGGTAAAACTAGATAGACGGATTACTGCTTCAAAACTGTACAGTTGTTTTAATGTAAAGTTGATCATATCGTTAAGATATATTTGTATAAAATTATAAATAAATATTATTTTACATTATTGATAGTGTCTTGTATCATGAACGTTTATTTAATAAATAGGAGTCCATTATGGATCAATCAAATAGATATGCAGATTTGTCATTAGACGAAGATACGCTATTAGCTGAAGGTAGGCATGTTCTTGTTGCCTACACAATGACCATAATGCCTAATTTTGGTGGTTATTTAGAAACTGCTGCTCATTTTGCAGCGGAATCGTCTACTGGTACAAATGTTGAAGTATCAACTACAGATGATTTTACTAAAGATTTAGATGCTATGGTTTATGAGATTGATGAAGTTAAAGGTATTATGAAGATTGCCTATCCATGTGGCTTATTCGATCGTAATTTAATTGACGGTCGTGCAATGGTTGTATCTTTCCTAACACTTGCTATTGGTAATAACCAAGGTATGGGTGATGTGAAATGTGCGCAAATGATTGATTTCCATGTTCCTAAGCAAATGTTAGATATTTTTGATGGCCCCTCTGTTGATATTACAGATTTATGGAATCTATTGGGGCGTGATCGTAAAAATGGGGGATATATCGCTGGTACGATTATTAAACCTAAGTTGGGTTTACGTCCTAAGCCTTTTGCTGAAGCAGCATATCAATTTTGGTTAGGTGGTGACTTTATTAAGAATGATGAACCTCAAGGTAACCAAGTTTATGCTCGTATGAAGGATGTAATGCCTTTAGTTTCTGATGCTATGAAACGTGCACAAGATGAAACAGGTGAAGCTAAAATTTTTTCTGCTAATAT
Source organism: Candidatus Vesicomyidisocius sp. Pext_18_S21 (assembly GCA_021730165.1). Taxonomy (GTDB): domain Bacteria; phylum Pseudomonadota; class Gammaproteobacteria; order PS1; family Pseudothioglobaceae; genus Ruthia; species Ruthia endoextente. The sequence continues at coordinate 680,685 of CP072535.1, read as the reverse complement.
TACTGCTGATGACTATCATGAAATGATTGCTCGTGGTGAATATATTTTAGAAGCTTTTGGCGAGAATGCACATCATGTTGCTTTTTTAGTTGATGGTTATGTGGGTGGTTGTGGTATGGTTACTACTGCACGTCGTAACTTCCCAAGTCAGTATCTACACTATCATAGAGCTGGTCATGGTGCGATTACATCTCCAAGTTCAGTTCGTGGTTATACGGCACTGGTTCTTGCTAAACTTTCTCGCCTTATGGGTGCATCTGGTATTCATGTAGGTACGATGGGTTATGGTAAGATGGAAGGTGGTGCTGATGATAGAAATATTGCATATATGATTGAGCGAGATAGCGCTGATGGTCCAGTTTATCATCAAGAGTGGTTTGGTATGAAGCCAACAACACCAATTATTTCTGGCGGTATGAATGCATTGCGTCTTCCTGGTTTCTTTGAAAACCTTGGTCATGGTAACGTAATTAACACTTCTGGTGGTGGTTCTTATGGTCATATTGACTCTCCTTCAGCAGGTGCTAAGTCATTACGTCAAGCATATGATTGTTGGATGGCTAAAGCTGATCCAATTGAGTTTGCTAGAGATAATAATGAATTTGCTCGTGCATTTGAATCTTTTCCAGGAGATGCTGATTCTTTATATCCTGGTTGGAGAGATAAATTAGGCATTCATAAGTAAAATTTATAGCAAATAGTTAATAAAAGCCTCTTCTACATGCAGAGGCTTTTTTATAAAATTTAAAAAAGATATATTTAGGATAGAGTTATGTCAAATTTCGATATTAACCAATTTAAAATTGAATTAGAGCCTTTTTATAAAGCCCAATCAACTGAAGTAGAATTATATACTGCAGCATATAATTTAGGATTACCAGTGATGATCAAAGGACCAACAGGTTGTGGAAAGTCTCGTTTTATTGAATATATGGCTTATAAATTAGACAAGCCTATTATTACGGTATCCTGTAATGAAGATATTACTGCTTCAGACTTGATTGGTCGTTTTTTACTAGATACCAATGGCACCCGTTGGGTAGATGGTCCGTTAACATTAGCAGCACGTTATGGTGCAATTTGTTATCTTGATGAAATTGTAGAAGCACGCCAAGATACAATGGTTGTTATCCATTCTCTTACTGACCATAGACGTGAGTTAATGTTAGATAAAAAAGGTGAGCTTGTAAAAGCACATTCGGACTTCCAATTGGTGATTTCATATAACCCAGCTTATCAATCGCTTATGAAAGATCTTAAACAATCAACTAAGCAACGTTTTACTGGTATGGATTTTGATTATGTATCGGCCGAATTAGAAACCAGTATTGTTGTTAAAGAGTCTGGTGTTGATAGCGATATTGCAACTAAATTAGTCAAACTTGCACAGGCTACTCGTAATTTAGTAGGACATGGTATTGATGAAGGCGCATCAACTCGTTTGCTTAATTATGCAGGTAAATTGATTGCTTCAGGTGTTGCAGTAAAAGATGCTTGTAATATGGCATTAGTATGCCCAATCACTGATGATGTAGAGATTCGTACCACTATGAAGAGTGCAATTGATGCTATTTTTGACTAAAAATTACTTAATAATATGTCTGAAGTAAGTCAATATAAACCTTTAAATTGTGCTTTTAATACGATTCAAAGAGTATTTATTGAAAATATTGAACAAGCTGCTAAAAGGCTTTCAGAACAAGGTTTAATTGAGTATTACAAAGGTGCTGAATTTTTAGCAAAAATTGGGCAAGGCGATACTTTGTCTATTGTTTTTTTAAAAAACATGCCTTGGGTAGGTGAATTTTATGGTGATGGTAGTATTCAAAAAATTGTAAATTTTGCTTATCAAAAAATATCTATGACACCTAATAAAGATGCAGTTAAACCGTTTTTAAATAGTTTTATTGATGTTATTGAACATACAAATAATGATCAACTTGATGAGTATTTGAATCTAATTGAATACCATCTGAATAAAACTACATTTTCAATACATGGTATTCATGATACGCACGCTTCTCCATCATTATTAGCTATGTTTGCTAATATGCATTTGTTGTTGGAGCAACTAGAATTTGAAGGTATTTATAAGTGGATTAATTATGGTTTAAGATATTTTCAAGATCATCCTAAACGACAAGAGGAATATTTTTCATTGTTAAGTGCTGATTCAAAAGCCGTATTTCAACGGCAAAGAAAGGGTTTATTGTTTATTGATGTTGAGCGGAAAATTAATTTATTTCAGCGTGCACTTTGGAAAACAGAATTCATGTATGCACCTTATTCTCCAGATTTTGAAAAATTAGAACACTTTCGTCCTTATTTAGAAGATAATATTATCCGTCTACCAGATATTTATGAATTATTTAATGGTGTTAATGCTTGCAATCGTTATATGGCTTTAATGGCACATTTGATTGCACATCATCAATTTACCACTAAGATTGTTGCTGATAATGTTTCACCGCAACAACGATTTTTTACTGAAATTTTTGAAGATGCTCGTGTCGAATATTTAGCTATGCAAGAGTATCCTGGTTTAAAAAATTTATGGTTAAACTTAATTCCAATAGTAGATGAATTTGATTGTGATGATAAGCATCAATCTTGCTTGCGACATCGTGCTATTATGCTTACATACGCTTTATTTGATGATAATCATGATTACAAGAATAAAACTCTCTTAGAATATGTTGAAAAATTTAAGACATTAATGAAGACAGGGAAAACAAGTACATCAGATAGTTTAAATCTTGGCTTAAAATATTTAATTAAAACAAGAAGTGCTTCAGATGCGTTAGCTAATATGTATTTTGAAAATACTGAAGTGACTTATCGGGATGATAACCGTTCAATGTGGTTGTTTATTGAAAAATTTGATGAAGAAGATAATATTTTTGAACATCAAAAAAAATCTGAAGAGGAAGAGAAGGATAAAGTTGAAGTAATACCTCCGTATTATTATGATGAATGGGATTATTCTTATGAAGCTTATAAGCCAGATTGGGTGGCTGTATATGAACGCTTACATTCGCACAGTGATGCATCAAAAATTGATAGAATTCTTGACAAGCACTCAGCTTTAGTTAAACAGCTTAAAAAAATATTAGATTTGCTTAAACCACAAAATAAGAAACGTCTTCGTTATCAAGAAGAGGGTTCTGAGTTAGACCTTGATATTGCATTACGTAGTGTGATTGATATTAAAAATGGCTCTCAGCCTGATACCAGAATTAATGTTGATTTTGAACATGATTCTCGCAGCGTATCAGTGTTATTGTTGTTAGATTTATCGGAGTCATTAAATAAAGTTGTTGGGAAATTTGGACAAACTATTTTAGAACTATCACAAGAGGCAGTGTCTTTATTGGCTTGGGCAGTAGAGCAGTTGGGTGATAATTTTTCTATTTCTGGGTTTAATTCTAATACTAGACAGAAGGTCATGTATTATCATATTAAAGGCTATGGTGAGCATTGGGATGATACAGTAAAGGCACGTTTAGCTGATTTAAGGGCTGAATTTTCTACTAGAATGGGTGCTGCTATTCGCCATGGTGCACATTATTTAGACTTACAGCAAAGTGATAAAAAATTAATGCTTGTTTTAACTGATGGAGAACCTTCTGATATTGATATTTATGACCCAAAAACCTTAATTCAGGATGCACATAAAGCTGTACAAGAAGTTCAACAAAAAGGCATATATCCTTATTGTATTAGTTTAGATAAAAAAGCAGATGAATACATTGTTGATATTTTTGGTTCCCATTACTCGGTAATTGATCGTATTGAATCTTTACCTCAAGAGTTACCAAAATTATTTTTATCATTGACTAAATAATGTCTACTAATACGGTTACAGTAAGTGTTGGATTTGATTATCAAGGCCAACATTATGAGTTAAGTAATGTGATTGATATTGAGTATATTATTTATCATGATGATTTTTTTAATGCTGTATATTTATCAATTGCTCGAGCAAACAATATTGATTTGTATTCTTATAAACTAGATGTTATATTAGATCAAACTATTATATTTTCTAATGCAAAAGGTTGTGTAGAAGATTGTGTGAATAATGGTAAGCTAGATTTAACATTATTAAGAGAAAATTATCAACAAACAGAATATTTGCCTAAGATTAAACTCATTGCTGAGCAATTTAAAATCCATGACAACATCACTATCGCACTAGTAGACGCTTATCTATTAGGTAAGAAGTCTAGTTAAATTTTTACTCTAATTTTGTTCGATAAAATCTAAATCAATTTGAATATTAGATTGGTCTAGTAATTCTAAACATTTAGGCACTGCTAAAAATACTGCACCTAAACATATTCCAATTGCATCTGGTTTCCCAGGTAGATTGATAATTAAGCTACTACCACGTGTACCTGCTGTTTGGCGGGATAAAATCGCTGTGGGAACTGTGTGTAATGATATATTACGCATTTGTTGAGCAAATCCATCTAAGATACGTTCACATACAGTACGTGTTGCTTCTGGAGTTACATCACGTGTTGTGACTCCAGTGCCTCCAGTAGTTAGAATTAAGTTGCAATGCTTATTATCCGTAAAATCAATCATAGTTTTTTCAATTAGAGATTGATTATCTTCAATAGTTATGTCCTCTACTGTGTAGGGAGATAGGACAGCATTTTTAATCCAATTTTGCATAGCAGGACCGCTGATATCCTCATATTCACCTCTAGCAGCGCGATCAGATATAGTAATAAAACCAATTTTAATGTTTATTTTTCTCATATATTTAAAGAGCAGTTAGTTACTTTATTTAGACTAATTTTACCATTCAAGAGAATGGTAAAATTAGTCTAAATAGTGATTTTACTAAATTATTGTGATATATATAATATAAAAACTTATATCTTTTTAACCTAAACTGAATTGAATTCAGAATTATTCTAATTATTTTTTTAAATTAAATCAAGTATAGGAATAGGAATGTTAATTCTTAGTAGTTTAAAACTATGTTATTAATACTTGTTTAATTTTATCTATTAAAGTCATAATTTAGCTTTCAACATATTATGTTAATAACATGGTATTATTACCAAGTAATACTGTAAATTTATATGACTCGTCAGCGTTAATTTATACATGGATTAATGTTCTTGTTGAAGTACTTATTTGATCTATTATCAGAATGATAAGTTTATAGTCGCTATAAGGTAGCAAAAAGGTAGCAAAAATGTTTTTTATGCCTATATTATTCAATCATTATTATGATTGAATAATATAGGCAATAGCTTATTTATGAAATAAGCTTATAGAAGTACTGTGCAAGAAAGAGTTTTTAATTGTTTCTAATTATAACAAAATAAGTATTAATTATTAATTAAAGTAGTTTGAATTATTTCTTATTTTAAATAAATAACAAGTATACTTGTTTAGTAATTGGAATTGGATTGATTATTTTACATTAAAGTAGTTATTAAAATCATCTAATAAGAAATGTAATGATAATATGAGGTAAAAATGAGTTATTTATTAGATAGAATAACATTTTTTACCAAGTCAAAGCCTGAATATTTTTCTAATGGTCATGGAAAATTAGTACATGAAAATAGAAGTTGGGAAAAAGCTTATCGTAATCGCTGGGGACATGATAAAGTTGTTCGTTCGACTCATGGTGTTAATTGTACAGGTTCATGTAGTTGGAAAATTTATGTAAAAAATGGCTTAGTAACTTGGGAAACACAACAAACTAATTATCCTAGAACTCGTCCAGACTTGCCAGATCATGAGCCTAGAGGTTGTCAAAGAGGCGCAACATATTCATGGTACTTGTATAGCGCTACTCGTCTTAAATATCCTTTAATTCGTTCTAGATTGTTAAAAATATGGCGTGAAGCTAAAAAGAAAAATATTGATCCTGTTGATGCATGGAAGTCAATCATGAATGATAAAGCTAAAACAAAAGAATACAAACAAGTTCGTGGTTTAGGTGGAATGGTTCGTGTTGATTGGGATGAAGTAAATGAGATTATTGTAGCCTCTAATATTTATACAACTAAAACTTATGGACCAGATAGAGTTGTAGGTTTTTCACCTATTCCAGCTATGTCAATGGTGTCTTATGCAGCTGGTTCTCGTTATTTGTCATTAATTGGCGGTACTTCTTTAAGTTTTTATGATTGGTATTGTGATTTGCCACCATCCTCACCTCAAACTTGGGGTGAACAAACTGATGTACCAGAAAGTGCTGATTGGTATAATTCATCCTATATTATAGCATGGGGTTCTAATATTCCTCAAACTCGTACTCCAGACGCTCATTTTTTTACAGAATCTCGGTATAATGGTACTAAAACTATTGCAGTAACACCTGATTTTAGTGAAGTTGCTAAGCTTTCTGATGAGTGGATGAGTCCAACTCAAGGCACAGATGCAGCGCTTGCTATGACAATGGGGCATGTCATCCTAAAAGAATATCATTTAACCAATAAAAGTAAATATTTTACTAATTATATTAAGCAATATACAGATATGCCATTTTTGGTAATATTGGAAGAAAAAAAAGAGGTATTTGTACCTGGAAGAACTCTTCGAGCTTCGGATATTCATGGCGCTTTGGGTGAAAAGGATAACACCGAATGGAAACCACTACTCATTGATCAAAATACTAATGAAATTGTTGCTCCAACAGGAACGATAGGATTTCGTTGGGATGGTTCTGGTAAGTGGAATATTGAAAATAAAAATGCTATGAATGGTGTGGGTATTGATCCAAAAATTACTTTAAAAGATAATAATGATGAGATTATATCCGTTGGTTTTCCATATTTTAATAACAAAGCTCATGATCAAGAAATATTTACAAATACAGATCATAATTCTGTTTTAATGAGAAATGTTCCAATTAGACAGTTAACATTGATTAATGGTAAGGAAGTTAAAGTTTCAACAGTGTTTGATTTAATGATGGCAAATTATAGTGTTGACCAAGGATTAGGTGGTGACAATGTTGCTGCATCATTTAATGATGATGTGCCTTATACGCCAGCTTGGAATGAAAAAGTAACAGGAGTTCCAAGAGAGCAAACCGTGCGTATTGCTAGAGAATTTTCAGAAAATGCAGATAAAACACAAGGCAAGTCGATGGTTATTCTAGGTGCTGCTATTAATCATTGGTACCATATGGATATGATCTATCGAGGTATTATTAATATGTTAATGATGTGCGGCTGTATTGGTAAATCTGGTGGTGGTTGGTCTCATTATGTAGGTCAAGAAAAACTGCGTCCACAAACAGGATGGTTACCATTAGCATTTGCTCTAGATTGGCATCGTCCACCTCGCCAAATGAATGGCACTTCATTCTTTTATAACCATTCTAGTCAATGGAGATATGAAAAATTAGAGCTTGATGAGATCTTATCTCCACTGACTGATAAGACGGAATGGAAAAACTATTCTATAATAGATTGCAATGTTCGCAGTGAAAAAATGGGCTGGCTACCTTCAGCTCCACAGTTTGAAGATAATCCATTAGAAATTACTAAGCAAGCAGAAGAAGAAGGTATAAATGTTAAAGATTATATTGTTAAGAAACTTAAGTCTAAGGAGTTAAAATTTTCTTGTGAAGATCCTGATAATCCAAAAAATTTTCCTCATAATATGTTTATTTGGCGCTCTAATATATTAGGTTCTAGCGGTAAAGGTCATGAGTATTTATTAAAATATTTATTAGGTGCACAAAATGCAGTTTTAGGTAATGAGACAGATAAAAAACCATCTGAGGTTAAGTGGCGTGAAGGCGCAGAAGGTAAGGTTGATTTATTTGTAACATTAGATTTTAGGATGTCAACTACTTGTTTGTATTCAGATATTGTTCTACCATCAGCAACATGGTATGAAAAGAATGATCTAAATACTTCAGATATGCATCCATTTATTCATCCGTTGTCTAAAGCAGTAGATCCTGCGTGGGAATCAAGAAGTGATTGGGAAATTTATAAAGGGTTGGCTAAAAAATTCTCAGAACTTTGTCCTGGACATTTAGGAAAAGAAAAAGATATTGTTGCTTTACCTATTTTACATGATACATCGGCAGAAATGGCTCAGGCAACTGATGTTAAAGCTTGGTTTGATGGTGAATGTGAGGCTATTCCTGGTAAAACCATGCCAAATTTTATTGAAGTTGAAAGGAATTATCCAGATACTTATAAAAAGTTTACCTCATTAGGACCACTAATGTCTAAGATGGGTAATGGTGGTAAAGGTATTGAATGGGACACTAAAGATGAAGTTATTTCTCTAAGTCATTTAAATAAAATTGTTAAAGAAGAAGGCGTGTCTAAAGGTCTTCCTAAAATAGAAACTGATATTGATGCAACCGAAGTAATTTTATCTTTAGCACCTGAAACTAATGGTAAAGTTGCTGTTAAAGCTTGGAAATCATTAGGGAAAATAACAGGTAAAGATCATACACACCTAGCGAAATCAAAAGAAGACGAGCAGATTCGTTATAGAGATATTCAAGCACAACCTAGAAAAATTATTTCATCACCTATTTGGTCTGGTCTTGAAGATGAACATGTTAGTTATAATGCAGGTTATACTAATGTGCATGAATATATTCCTTGGAGAACATTAACGGGTAGACAACAGTTCTACCAAGACCATAAATGGATGATAGATTTTGGTGAGAATTTATGTACTTATAAGCCACCTATTAATACTAAAACAGTTGAACCTATTATCAATGAAAATAATGATGGACGTTCTCAAGTTGTATTAAACTGGATTACACCTCATCAGAAATGGGGTATTCATTCCACTTATTCTGATAACTTATTAATGCTTACACTTAATCGTGGTGGGCCAGTAGTGTGGATAAGTGAAGTAGATGCTCAAAAAATTAATGTTGAAGACAATGATTGGATTGAGTTATATAATTCTAATGGTACGATTGCTGCTAGAGCGGTTGTATCACAAAGAGTACCAGAAGGTATGTCACTTATGTATCATGCTCAAGAAAAAATTACTACTACGCCTATAGCAGAAAAATCAGGATTTAGGGGTGGTATTCATAACTCTGTTACTAGAACGATTACTAAACCCACCCATATGATTGGTGGTTATGCACAATTATCTTATGGATTTAACTATTATGGTACAGTAGGTTCTAATCGTGATGAATTTGTAATTGTGCGTAAAATGAATAAGGTAGATTGGAAGGATGAACCAGCAAAAAGAGATAACTGATGAGAATAAGAGCACAAATAGGAATGGTTTTAAATTTGGACAAGTGTATTGGTTGTCATACGTGTTCAGTTACTTGTAAAAATATATGGACCTCGCGTCAAGGTGTTGAGTATGCTTGGTTTAATAATGTAGAAACAAAACCTGGTATTGGTTATCCCGTAGATTGGGAAAATCAAGATAAATGGAATGGTGGTTGGGTTTCTAAAAACGGTAAATTACAGCCTAAAATTGGGGGTAAATTTAGATTATTAGCAAAAATATTTGCTAATCCTGATTTACCTGAAATTGATGATTACTACGAGCCGTTTACGTTTAATTATGCTCATTTGCAAAATGCACCTGAAATGACTACACCACCTGTGGCAAGGCCACACTCTATGATTACTGGTGAAGTTATGGAAAAACCAGAATGGGGTCCTAATTGGGAGGAAATTTTAGGCGGTGAGTTTAAAAAACGTTCAAAAGATTATAATTTTAAAACTATAGAAAAAGAGATTTATGGTCAATTTGAAAATACATTTATGATGTATTTACCACGCTTGTGTGAACATTGTCTTAATCCATCTTGTGTGGCTGCATGTCCATCTGGTGCTATTTATAAACGTGAAGAAGATGGTATTGTTCTAATTGACCAAGATAAATGTCGTGGTTGGAGAATGTGTGTTAGCGCTTGTCCTTACAAAAAGATTTATTACAATTGGCAGTCTGGTAAATCAGAAAAATGTACATTTTGTTACCCAAGGATAGAATCTGGAGAGCCAACAATTTGTTCTGAAACCTGTGTTGGTAGAATTCGTTCATTAGGGGTTATTCTTTATGATGCGGATAAAATTGAAGAAATGGCTAACATGAGCGATGAAAAAGATTTATATGAGGCTCAGTTAAAGATATTCTTAGATCCAAATAATAAATACATTCAAGCAGAAGCTAAAAAAAACGGTATACCTGACAGTTGGATGGAAGCTGCTCAAAACTCTCCTGTTTATAAAATGGCAATTGATTGGAAAGTGGCTTTTCCGTTACATCCTGAATATAGAACATTACCTATGGTTTGGTATATACCACCATTATCCCCAATTCAAAACGCAATTGAAAAGGGTGTGATTAACAATCGAGGTCCTATTCCAAATGTTGAAGAGTTGCGTATCCCAATTCGTTATTTGGCAAATATGCTTACAGCAGGTGATGATAAGCCTATTATATTTGCTTTAAAGAGAATGATTGCTATGCGTAACTTTATGCGTGCAAAGCGTGTTGATAACGTTATTTTAACTGAGGTATTGGATGAGGTAGGTTTGACAGAAGATATGGTTGATGATATGTATAGAACTATGGCACTTGCTGCTTATGAAGATAGATTTGTGATTCCTACTAACCATAAAGAATATGCAGGAGAGACTCCTTTTGATAATGAAATTGCTTTTGATACTAGATCTTCTTGTGGATTTAGTTTTGGCAATGGTTGTTCTGAAGGTTCTACAACAGCAACTTTATTTGGGGGTAAAACACACTCTAATACAATGAATGGAAACATTCCATGAAAACACTTAAAGTTTTAGCTGTTTTATTGTCTTATCCGAATATTAATGTTTATAAAAATATTGATGAGCTTACTGAGGTTTTAAAGCAAGAATCTTTGTTATCTAAAAAAAAGATTAAAGAATTATTGTCTTTTATAGAGGATTATAAAAATAAAGAACTTTTAGAGTTACAAGAGCGTTTTGTGGCAACCTTTGATAGAAGTCGTATTCATTGTTTAAATTTATTTGAGCATATTCATGGTGAATCACGTGATCGTGGTCAGGCTATGGTTGACTTGATTGATATGTATGCAAAGAAGAATTTATTTATTGACAAGAAAGAATTGCCTGATTATTTGCCTTTATTTTTAGAGTATTTGTCTTTATGTGATGTCCAAGAAGCGATAACCTCATTAGGGGATACGGTTGATATTATTGCTTTGATTGGTGGCCATCTTAAAAAGAATAAATCTCCTTATCAAATTATCTTTTCTGCATTAGAGGAATTATCTAATATTAAGGCAAATCAATTTAAAGTAGCAGAGGCAATAGAAAATAGTCTAAAAGAGCCAGAAACATTGGATGAATTAGATGAGTTATGGCAAGAACAAGAAGCGTTTAGTGGTGATTCGTCAGAGTGTAGTGCTTGTGAAATTAATGCAACAATAAATTAAATACGGAGGTATATTATGAATACTTTTTTAGATCAGTTTTTTTTTGGTTACTATCCTTATGTTGCTATGACTATTTTTATTGTAGGCAGTGCACTACGTTATGACAGAGATCAATATACCTGGAAAGCAGATTCATCACAATTATTACGAAAAAAAGGAATGTTATGGGGTAGTAACTTATTCCATATTGGAATAATCTTATTATTCTTTGGTCATTTTGTTGGTTTATTAACCCCAGAATGGGTTTATCATCCATTTATGAGCGCTGGTACTAAGCAAATAATAGCAATGACTGCTGGTAGCATTTTTGGTACAATGTGCTTAGTTGGTATGTTAATTTTATTAAATAGACGCTTGTTTGATAAACGTATTAGAAAAACTAGTAAATTTAGTGACACCTTTATTTTGATCTATCTATTTGCACAATTATTACTAGGCTTGTTAACTGTTCCTTATTCAGCACAACACTTAGATGGTAGTTCGATGATTGCTTTGGCTAATTGGGCGCAATATATTACTTCATTTAGAATGGGGGCTACTAATTTTATTGTTTCTGAGGCTTGGGTATTTAAGTTACATTTAGTTCTAGGTATGACGCTTTTTGCTATTTTTCCATTTACTCGATTAGTTCATATTTGGAGTGTGCCTGTACAATATTTAACTCGTACAAATTATCAAATAGTAAGAAGAAGGTAGGGCTTAACTATGTCTATTAAAGTTAACCAAGTACAAATTAGTGATGATGATGTATTTCAAGAAATGCAATATCAAACAGATGCTATAAATGTAAAAGAAGTTATTTTTAAAGCAGCACAAGCCTTAGTTGTTCAACAATTATTATTGCAGGCGGTTGGTATTAAAAAAAACACTCCTAATGAGGAGGATAAAATTAATAAACTGTTAAGTGATAATATAGTTATTCCTACAGCAAGTGTAGAATTCTGTAAGCGTTATTATGATAATAATAAAATTAAATTTTTAGATAAAGAAAGAGGTGAAACACTACCGTTTGAAATGGTAAAGGTGCATATTAAAGAATATTTACAAAATCAATCAACAATTTCTAGTATTAATGAATACATTAAGACGCTTGCTGTAGATGCAAATATACAAGGGTTTGACTTTAAAGATCCTAGTGTTACTAATATAAAAATATAATAATTTAACATTAATCATAAAGAAATAGCTTAGAGTTGATTAAGTTAGAAAATATAATATTATTGTATGATTATTTGGACTATATTTAATTTTATTAAGAGTGGTTATAATAATATATAGTATTGTTCCTGATGTTTCTTCATACAGCTAAATAAATATCAATTGATTTTGGTGTAAATAGAAACTTTACCAAAGCTAAATTATTTAACTTATTTCCTTATGGATATGTAAAACAAGCTTGTGAAATATATGTTATGAAACCTCCAAATGGTTGAGTACTGAATAAAGGTTTTAATGTTGAATTTAATTATATTGTAATTATTTGTTTGAACTACTAACAAAGCTAAAATAATAAAGAATTATTAATATCGCTTATCAGAGAATTTACAGTAATTGTTATAGCTGTATTTTTTTCTGTTAATTATTGACATCTTTTTAATTATTGTTTTATCTATATTAGATGTTGGTCTTGTTAGATGCTGTAGCTTTTTATTTGTGCAACTTCATTAGTTCATATAATTATTTTTGTTGAGATATACACTACTTATTTTTTAATTATTTCATATTATTTGCTATTAAAATAGATGGTTTTAGATATAAAAATATGTTTTAAGATTATTTTTAGCCAGATTAATTTGTAAGAAATTAAAGATATTATTTTATCCACCAGTAACTGGTGGATAAAAAGCTACTTCATCTGTTTTGTTAATAACAACTGCATTATTAGCAATTTCTTGATTAACTGCACAAATGGTGTTACTTGGAAAATTATGTTTTCCATATTTGTTAATGAGTTGTGTTCTGAGTTGTATTATTGTAGTGTTATCAGCAAGAATAATCTTCTCACTAGATAGGTTAAGTGATTCTTTAAGTGAGGCAAAATATAAAATATTCATAATTTTTTTTAAGTATTATTTTATCCGCCAATTTCTACCATTTGTCGGTTGCTAATATTGTCAACAACAGAGTTGAACTCGTGTTTTTCAGGTTTTTTATTAATTGCATTTATAATTATGTTTTTAATTTGATCGTCTGTTAAGTTTGAGTGTAATGCATCTTTTAAAGAAATTGAATTTTTTTGTCCTAAGCATAGAATTAAATCGCCCTTAGCAGTAAGTCTAACACGATTGCAAGTTTGGCAAAAATTGTTTGACATAGCGCTAATTATCCCTATTGTAGAGTTCGTGCCCATAATTTTAAAATTATGGGCAGGGCCATCGACATCACTAGATGCAATGGGAACTAATTTATTGTTTAGGTGATTATTTATTTTAGTAAGAATCTTTTTTTCACTAATATATTGAGTAAGTATTTCTATACCTGTTGATCCAATTGGCATGGTTTCAATAAAGCGAATATCGATACCCTTATTAATAGCAAAATCAATCATTGATTCTATTTCATTATCATTAACGCCACGCATGGTTACCATATTAATTTTGATTGGTCTCATGTTTACTTGTATTGCTGCATCAATACCTTTAATAACTTCTGTTAAATCTCCACCACGAGTGATTTTTTCGAATTTTTTATGAATGAGTGTATCCATAGAAATATTCACTCTATTAATACCATTTTGGTAAAGCTTTTTAGCGAACTTTTCTAAAAGATGTGCATTAGTTGATAAAGGTACATCATTAATACCATCAATATGACTGATAATTTTAGCTATTTTATAGATGTCTTTTCGTAGTAAAGGTTCACCACCTGTTAATCTAACTTTGGTAATACCTAATTGTGCAAAAAGTTGAATGATTCTTTCAATATCTCCATAACTTAGAATATCTTCACGTTTACAGTATGGTGTATATTTATTATCACGACAATAAAAACATCGGTAGTTACAGTGCTCAGTTACTGAGAGTCTTAGGTAGTTAATTTTTCTACCAAATTTGTCAATTAATTTAAACATATTCAAGTTTCCAATAACCAGATTTTCCACCTTGTTTTTCTAATAATTGGATATCTTGAATTTTGATAAAACGATCAACTGATTTGCACATATCATAAATAGTTAGTGCTGTTATACTTGCTGCGGTAAGTGCTTCCATTTCTACGCCAGTTTTCGCGTTTAATTTAGCTAATGTGGTAATTTGTATACCATTTTTAACAAACTTAAAATCAATATTAATTTTTGAAAGATTAAGGCTATGACACATTGGAATAAGATGATGGGTTTGTTTTGCTGCCATGATACCAGCAATTCTTGCAACTGATAATACATCACCTTTTTTAAAATCATTATCTTTAATTTTTTGTAAGGTTTTTAATTTCATTATTACTTTTGCAGTTGCTTTAGCAAAACGTGTGGTGGTATTTTTGTTGGAAATATCCACCATATTGCTTTCTCCTTTATTGTTTATATGAGATAGCTTATCTGTTTGGATTGCTATGTGGTGCTTGTTATTCATGACAACATCTCATTAAGTGGGTAAAATTTTAATATTTCACCTTTTTTAAAAGTAGCTTTTTCTGGAATTTCCATTAGTCCATCTGCCCATACCATGGAACTAAGTATGTTGGATCCTTGTTTTGTATATATATTTGCCTTAGCAGGGAATGTTGTATGGTCAAGGCATACACGTACAAATTCACATCGTGGTTTAGGTTTATACCAATCAAAGTTTGTTTTAGTTTTTAAAGAGGTGTTTAAATAGTTATTTGCACCTTGTATTTTTTTAATAAAAGGCCGGGCAAAGAGTAAAAAAGTTACCATGGCAGAGACTGGATTGCCAGGTAGTCCAATAAAAGTGCAATTTCCTATATTTCCAAAAGCAATTGGTTTTCCTGGTTTTATCTTAACACCCCAAAGGTTTAATTGTCCTAGTTTTTCTATAGCAGATTTAATATAATCTTTATCCCCAATAGAGACTCCGCCTGTAGTTATAATTAAATCACAATCAGATTTTAATGTTTCTAATGCATTACAAGTGGCATTAAGGGTATCTTTAATATTGCCTAAGTTGATTATGTTACAACTAAGCTTGTTTAATAGTGCTACTAATAAATAACGATTAGAGTTAAAAATTTGTCCTTGTTGTAATGTATTTCCAGGCTTTACTAACTCATCACCTGTAAAAAAAACACCGACTTTAATTTTATTAAATACTTCAAATTTTCCTATCCCTATGGAGGAAGCTAGTGCAATATCTTGTGGTTGTAGTTGTTTTCCTTTGGATAGAATAACATCACCTGATTGAATGTCATTACCTATAGGTCTGATATTTTCATTAAGTAGAATAGGTCGATCAACTTTAATTTTTAATTTATTTTTAATTACCTTGCACTCCTCTTGTACGAGTACTGTATTGGCACCATTTGGTATAGGTGCACCTGTAAATATACGTGCTGCACAGCCTGGTTCTAGTACAGTTCCTATCTTACCTGCAGAAATACGATCGGTAATTTCAAATACAAATTTACCAGGTGTATTTATTTGGTTTTCTTTAAGATTAATAGCGTAACCATCCATAGCAGAATTATTAAAATTAGGGACAGAAATATTGGCATGTATATCAACAGCTAGAATTCTATTTAATGCGTCATCGAGCTCTATTAATTGAGTGCTATCAATAACTTTGGCAAAGCTTATTAATTTTTCTAAAGCTTTATTAATAGAAGGTAAGAATTCTACCGTTTGATCACTTTCATAATCAACTTGTTGTTGGTTATTTATCATAAATTTTTATAGTTCATAATTAAAATTAATTTTTTGATTGTATCATATAGTTTATACATTTGACACTAATACATCCATATGAAAAACATTGTTAAAAGTGATATCACTGTTGTTATACTTGCAGGGGGTAAATCCATACGTATGAATCATAAGGATAAGGGTTTAATTTTATTTAATGGTAAGCCTTTGATTAGTTATGTAGTTGATATTGTTTATCAAGACGTGTGTAGTATATTAATAAGCGCCAATAGAAATATTAGTGAGTATCAAAGATTTGGTGAGGTTATTACTGATAGTTTACCTGGGTTTCAAGGTCCACTTGTTGGTATTTTATCTGCTTTGAATAAGGTTAAGACAAAATATTTATTAGTTGTACCATGTGATGGCCCATTTATTAATCAAGGTCTTGTGGCTAGATTATTAAAAAATATGCAGCAACCTGGTGTTAATATTTGTGTAGCAATGCAAGGGCTAAAAATGCATCCTACTTTTTCATTAGTTAGTGTTAATTTAAAAGATAATTTGAGTGAATTTTTAGAACAAGGTAACCGTAAGATGAGCG
Organism: Candidatus Vesicomyidisocius sp. Pext_18_S21; assembly: GCA_021730165.1. Classification (GTDB taxonomy): domain Bacteria; phylum Pseudomonadota; class Gammaproteobacteria; order PS1; family Pseudothioglobaceae; genus Ruthia; species Ruthia endoextente. The sequence goes on along the minus strand of CP072535.1, from coordinate 663,861 downwards.
TGTGGTTTGAGAGTAATAATGCAAAAAAAGTTGATTTTTCAGATCAAGTAAATATGTTTATGAACTTAAATTCACCTAAAGATTTGAAAAATAATCAGTAAAATTATTCCCAACGTTTTTTTTGATTTTTATCACTACTTTTAGCTTCAACCCATGTACTCTTATTTTTAGTATGTTCTTTTTTCCAAAAAGGCGCTTGGGTTTTTAGAAAGTCCATAATAAATTCACAAGATTCAAAGGCAGATTGACGATGTTTGCTACTTGTAATAACTAATACAATTTGATCTTTAATATTTAAATCACCTACACGATGAATAACGGTTGTATTTCTTATATGCCAAAGTTTATTGGCTTTATTAACAATATATTTTAGGGTTTTTTCAGTCATCCCAGGATAGTACTCTAACGTCATTTTTTGAATTTGATTGTTTTTTAACTCACGCACAAGACCAATAAAACTAACTATTGCGCCAATATCAGAGTGCGTATTTTTTATTAATGCCACCTCTGTTGATAAGTCAAAATCTTGTTGTTGTATAATTATTTTATCCATATTTAAAAAGTTTTTTAAAAAATAAAAATATATCAATAAATTAAGTTATTATAACTTAATTTATTGATATAATTATTATTCAGTTTCCTAATGAAGGGAAACTATGAACATAGACGTTTACTTAGTTTTTTGATTAAATTATTAAGTAAACGTTTTTTTTTCGTCAGTTCTAAGATAGGACTGATAATTTGGTATCGAAGCCAGTTATTGTATTTTATGTCTATGCATACAAATTTAGTAACTGGCTTTTTTGCGTTATAAAAAGCATAAAATATTAAAACAAGATAGGAAAATATAATGAAAAATTTAGTCATAGTTGGATCGGGGATGAGCGCCATGAAGGTGGTTGATGAGGTGTTAAATATTGATCCAAAGATGTATCAAATTATCATTATTGGAGAGGAAAAGGTATTGCCATATAATAGAATTATGCTCTCACTTGTTTTGGCAGGAGAGAAAGAATTTGAAGACATAAAAACGCATAATGAGTCTTACTTTTCTCAAAATAATATTATTTTTAAGCCTGGTTGCTTGGCGTCATCTATTGATAGATTTAATAAAAATATTTTATTAACTAATGAAAAAGAGTCGTATTTAATAAAATATGATAGATTGGTTATTTGTACTGGTTCAAGGCCTATTGTTTTACCATTGCCAGGGAAAACCTTAGATGGCGTGTTATCGTTTAGAGATATTTATGATGTTGAATATATGCAATCAAAGGTTAACCAGGCTAAAAAAGTAGTAGTAATTGGAACAGGATTATTAGGACTTGAGGCTGCTAACGGACTTAATAAGTTAGGGTTTGATGTAACTGTTATTGGTAATATGGATTCTATTATGAATATGCAACTAGACGCTTCATCTGGTGACTTATTGCAAAAAGTATTAGAACAGAAGAATATTAAATTTAAGCTAGGTATGATTATCAATAAAATTATTGGATTCAATAAAGTGAAAGCTTTGGAATTTAAGGGTGGAATAATAATGGATGCTGATATGGTTATTATGTCAGTAGGTATTATTCCTGAGGATTCTTTAGCTAAAGCTGCAGGGCTACACATAGATCGAGGAATTATTGTAGGTGATACAATGATGACTTCAGATCCTGCTATTTACTCAGTGGGTGAATGTATTAAACACCGAGGTATATCTTATGGTTTAGTAGCTCCACTATTTGAACAGGCGCGTGTGTGTGCTGAACAGATATGTGAGGTATCTCATCATATATATACAGGTTCAAATATTTCTACTAAGCTAAAAATTTCAGGTGTTGATGTCTTTTCAGCAGGAGAGTTTGACAATCCTAAAGATGAGATTATGTGTTCTAAAGACAATGCATTTAACACTCGTAAAAGATTATCTATTAGAGATAATAAATTAGTTGGTGCAGTTTTATTTGGTGATTCAACAGATGGATTATTTTATTTTAACTTAATTAAAAAAGAAATAGATATTAGTAGTATTCGTAAAACTTTATTATTTGGCAATATTAATGACTTAGTAGGCACTAAAGGTGTTGAAAAGATGCCTAATGATGAGCAAGTATGTGGTTGTATGGGTGTTGATAAAAGTGATATTGTAAGTGCAGTGGCAGGTGGTTGCAATACTTTTGAGGCATTACAGGAGGAAACTGGCTGTTCAACAGGTTGTGGGGGTTGTACTTTAGTTGCTAAACAAGTATTTAGTTCTGTTTCTGGTACTAAAATATTAAGTAAAAATACCTTGTGTGATTGTACAAAATACTCAACAGAAGAGGTGCGTCAATATATTAGAGTATTAGTTAAAGTTGTGAGTGTTGATAATGTTAGAGGCGCACTTGATTTTGATAACACTTGTGAGATTTGTGGTGCTGCTATTAACTATTATTTATCTTCGCAGTTTAATGAAACATATGTTCATAATGATGATGAACGACCACACAATGAGAAAATGCATGCTAATAAACAAAGAGACGGTACTTACTCTGTTGTACCACAAATGCAAGGTGGACTGACAACACCTAAAGAACTTAAAGCATTAGCTGATATTGCTATTAAATATGAAGTTCCAACAGTTAAAGTAACTGGAGGACAACGTATCGATTTATTAGGTGTCTCCAAGGAAAATTTAAACGATATTTGGGATGAAGTTACTGGAGCAGGTATGGAGGCTGGTTATGCTTATGCTAAAGCTACTAGAACATGTAAATCTTGTGTTGGTAAAGATCATTGTATGATGGGTACGCAAGATTCTATGGGGCTTGCAATTAAAATGGAAGATGCAGTTTGGTCACACTTTATGCCACATAAATTTAAAATGGGTGTGAGTGGTTGTCCACGTAATTGTGCAGAAGTTACGATTAAAGATTTTGGAGTTATTTGTACTGAAAAAGGTTATGAAATCCACGTAGCAGGCGCTTGTGGTATTCGTACTAAGACTTGTTTAAAAGATAGATTTTTTGAAACTGAAGAAAAAGTGGTTGAGTATCTTAAAGCTTTTGTGCAATTATACCGTATTGAGGCTAACTATCTTGAACGAGTAATGCATTTTGAAGAACGTGTAGGTTTAGATTATATTCAATCTAAACTAGATACGCCTTCAATGATTAAATGCTATGCAAACTTATTACCTAAAACTATTAAAAATCCATGGGAAATAACAACTCATAGAGACTCGGCGTAATTATGGAAGATAAATTAAACTTATTTTCATTTAAAGGTAAATACTATATTTTACATTTAACTTGGTTTGCTTTTTTTATGACATTTGTTGTATGGCTTAGCTTGGGACCAATGATGCCATTTATTCAACAAGCATTATTATTGAGCGAACAGCAAGCAAAAGTATTGCTAATTCTTAATGTGGCTATGACGATTCCAGCAAGAATTGTAGTTGGTATGCTAGTTGATAAACTCGGTCCTAAAATTATGTTCTCCTCTATTTTAGTTTTAGGTGGGTTTGTTTCAATTGCATTTAGTTGGATGCAGTCTTATGAGCAACTTGCACTTGTTAGGTTTTTATCAGGCTTTATTGGAGCTGGATTTGTAGTTGGTATTCGTATGATTTCTGAGTGGTTTCCAGCTAAGCAAACAGGTACTGCACAAGGTATTTATGGTGGCTGGGGTAATTTTGGTTCAGCAGGTGCAGCCATGTCATTACCCTTTATCGCAAGTAGTTTTGGTGAAGTTAATGGTTGGCGCTATGCTATTACTATCGCTAGTATGTTAGCAATAAGTTATGGTATCTTTTATTATTTTAATGTAACTAACACTCCCAAGGGTTCAACTTATTTTAAGCCTAAAAAAATAGGAGCAATGGAAGTGAGTAGTTATTCAGATTTGGTGTTGTATGTTCTAATGAACATACCTTTGTATCTTGCTTTGTCACTACTTACTTGGAAGTTATCTCCTGAAAGAATGAATATGATCTCATCAGGTGTGGAGTTTGGTATATATATAGTATTAGTATTAATATTTGTTTTTCAAATATTTAAAAGCTGGACTGTTAATGCGCAATATTTAAAGTATTTTACGCCTAAGCAACATCAATATAAATTTAAACAGGTGGCGATTTTAGATTGGGCTTATTTGGTTACTTTTGGCGCTGAGTTGTCTGTAGTTTCAATTTTAGCTATGTTTTATGTTGATTGGTTTGAGTTGCCTAAGATTACAGCAGCCTTATTGGCAGGTGTGTATCCATTTATTAATTTATTTGCCAGACCAGGTGGTGGTTATTTGAGCGATAAATATGGTCGAAAGCTAACATTAGTTGTACTTTTCTCTGGTATTACTTTAAGTTTTTTAGTATTAGGTAATGTGGATAAAAGCTGGTCTATGTATTTAGTAGTGGCATTGACAATTATTGGTGGTATTTTTTCTAAAGCAGGATCAGGAGCAGTATTTTCTATGGTGCCACTAATTCAGAGAAGACTAACAGGTCAAATTGCAGGCATGGTAGGTGCATTTGGAAATGTGGGTGCAGTCTTGTTTTTAACTGCAAATTCTTTGGTAGATTATGATGAGTTTTTTATATTGATTAGCATGACTAGTGCTGTAGTATTAGTATTGATTGTTATTTTTTTAGAAGAACCAAAAGAGCACATGACTGAAATTTTAGATGATGGTACGGTTGAGATAATCAAACTAAATTAACCATGAAAGAATTAAAGGTTATTGTTAGCTCACATTCTATTGCAGGTATAAAGATGGAAAATCAAGATGCTTGCGCCTATTATGTGCCCAATCCTCAAACCTTACAATTTAAAGGAATTGTAGGTGTTATTGCTGATGGTGTAAGTGCTTGTGAACGAGCAAAAGAAGCAAGTGGTTGTTGTGTTAAAGGTTTTTTAAGTGATTATTATTCAACTCCTGAATCTTGGAGTATTGAGCATTCAGCTAGTACAGTTATCTCAGCACTTAATAATTGGCTGTATTCTCAATCAATGCGTTTTGGTGAAGTTTCATCTATGCTGTGCACACTTAGTGTAGTGATTATTAAATCAAACACTATACATGTTTTTCATGTGGGGGATTCACGAGTTTATCGTTATAGAAATAAAGTATTAAGACAACTGACTAAAGATCATATTTTAAGCCTTAATAAGGAAAAAACTTATTTATCAAGGGCAATGGGTTTTGATTTAAGTATTAATGTTGACTATCAAATTTTTGATCTTGAACTAGGAGATCAGTTTTTAATGACAACTGATGGTGTTCATGATTATTTACAACATGCATCATTGGTATCTCTAATGGATAAAGGTTCGTCTGCTCATAAAATTGTTGAACAAGCAATTAAGAAAAACTCCCAGGATAATATTTCAGCTATGATAATAACGATTGAACAATTATCAGATAAAAATCTAGGTGAAGCATTTGATGAATTAACTCAAAAACCTGTACCACCTGAATTAACTAAAGGAATGAAAATTAATGGTTTTGAGATAGAATCTTTAATTATTTCAAGTGCAAAAATGCAATTGTATATGGCTAAAGATATTACGACTAAACAGTTAGTAGCTCTTAAGACCCCTTCTGTAAATTTTGAAGATGATCCAGAATATTTGCAACATTTTATGTATGAAAAGTGGGTAGGTCAGCGCGTTAAAAGTCCTAATGTTGTTAAAATTTACAATAGTTATAAAAAAGCTAATTTTCTAGCTTATGCCATGGTATATGTTAAGGGGCAAACTTTACGATCGTGGATGAATGGAAATAAACAGCCTAATATAGAAGTGGTTGTTAGTTTTGTAAAACAAATTATTCAAGGTCTTAGAGCATTTCATCGTCAAGAAATGTTGCACTGTGATTTAAAACCAGAAAATATTATGATTGACGAAATTGGTCAAATCAAAATTATTGATTTTGGTTCAGTCAGAATTGCTGGTGTGTCAGAATTAGTTAACCCTATTAATTTTATAGGTAATCAAGGTACACAGGGTTATACTGCACCAGAAGTAATTTTAAATGAAATTGTTTCACAAGCTTCTGATCAATTTAGTTTAGGTGTGATTGTATATGAGATGTTCTCATCTCATTTACCTTATCAGAATAAATTAGATAAGAATTTGAGTATTAAAACATTATCTAAATTAACTTATGAATCAGTGTTAATATACAATTCTAATTTACCTGTATGGATTGATGGTGCTATACGTAAGGCTTGTTATCTGGATTATATGAAAAGGTATGAAGCTTTGTCAGATTTTTTATATGACTTGGAACACCCAAATTCAATATTTTTATTACCTAAAAAGAACAGGCAGTCAAAATCAAAACCAATAAAATACCGACTATTAAGTATATTGTTGCTTGTATTAAATCTTATTCTATTGTTAATTTTATTCATTAAATAAAATGAAAGAATGATAAGTTTTAAAAAAACCTGTCCTTATTGTAGAATTTATCTGATTAGGCGCTATCTTAAAATTGATAGGAGAGAAAAGTCCTCCTGTCAATAAAGGAATACTTTGCATTAGAGATTAAACTCTATTAAGCATAGTAACTATCTAGATAATGATAGGTTGGTTAGTTTTTTTCATTGAGTAGATTGTAAAAACCATTAAAGTAGGGGTTAAAGTGTTTGAGTTAACATCAAAACTAAATAATATTATATATGTGCTATATCAAAATATTTAAAGCTTTTGTGATTTATGTTGATGTTATATAAAAGAACTATAGGAAAAAAAAATTGATTTATTTATTTCAAGATAGGTATATAAAAGCCCTGGATATTGTTAATAATCGGTTTTACCGATTTTGATTATAAATATAAAGAAAGTTAAATTAGATAAATATTTTAAACAAGCATGCTTTAAAGGTTAAGCAATTGGCAAGGTAGTTTTACTTTTAAAATGATGCCACTCATAACGAACAGGGTAATTTCTGCGATAGTCTTCAAAATTATTAATATCTTGAATAGCTTTTGCATCTTGTCTAAAATCGTAAATTTTATTTAATGTATTTTTTAAGTTATCCTTATTGATGAATAACTTATCAAGATTAATTAAATTTTTGATCTTGTTATCTTGTTTTTGACCTAAAAAATCACATAGCGCTTCATATACCATAAAACTTCCTATAAATTTCGCATCAATTGAGTGTCCAGCGATGTGTGGTGTAGCTAGATAAGCAGTATTTTGTAATTTTAGGTTGATATTTGGTTCATCTTCCCAGCAGTCAATAATATTAGCAAGTGTTTTATACTCTTGCCATATTGCCTCATTTATTATACCACCACGTGCTACGTTAAAAAGAATAGTTTTATCTAAAATATAATGGAAATTATTTTCATTTAGTAGTTGATAGGATGGGTATTTACCATTAACAGTTAACGGCGTATGAAAAGTAACAATATCAGCGCTTAATGTTGTTTTTAAATCTACAAAGTTTGGCAAGTTTTCATACATTTGTCGTGGTGGATCGTTAAGCAAGGTTTTAATACCCATTAATTTAGCTTTTTTTGCTAATCTCGTGCCTACATTCCCTATGCCAATAATACCTAAGGTTTTTTTTTGATAGTCAAAATCCAATTCATCTGCTAAATTAACAATAGCACTTATTACAAATTCTGCTACTGCCATTGAATTACAACCTTGGGCTGAGAAAAATTTAATACCTTTAGCTTTTAAATAATCTTGATCAATATGGTCTAGCCCAGCAACTGTTGAGCCAACAAATTTAACTTGGCTTCCATCTAATAATACATTATTAACTTTAGTACGCGAACGTACAATTAATATATCTGCATTCTTAACTGAGGTGGAGTTAATATCTCTACCAGCGATGGTAGAGATATTACCAAAATGGCTAAATATTTCTTTATAAGCATAGCAAGCATCGTCAATGACTAATTTCATTATTGCCAGTTGATCACTTGTTGATTGTGTATTTTAAGATAATTATTGGTCTTTGAGAAATGCCGACAACCTAAAAAACCACGATGTGCTGACAAGGGAGAAGGGTGTGTACTAGTGAGAATCAAATGCTTGTTTCTATCAATCAATATAGATTTTCTTTTTGCATGGGTCCCCCAAAGCATAAATACTAAATGTTGTTGTTCTTTACTTAGAGTTTTAATAACACTATCAGTAAATACTTCCCAACCTTGATTAGAATGAGAAGCCGCTTGATTGACTTCAACAGTTAAAACGCTATTAAGCAGTAAAACACCTTGTTTTGCCCAACGAGTTAGATTACTATTCTGTTTAGTGTTAATATTTAAATCATTATGTATTTCTTTAAAGATGTTATTAAGCGATGGTGGCTTTTTTACGCCATGAACTACTGAAAAACTCAAACCATGTGCCTGTCCTAGTCTGTGATAAGGATCTTGTCCAAGAATGACAACTTTAACTTTATCAAACGCAGTTATTTCAAACGCTTTGAACCAGTTGTTAGAATTAGGTAAGATAATTTTTTTAGCTTGTTTTTGTCGTATCAAGAAAAGTTTTAAATTGATTATTGATTGTGTTTTTAGTAATATTTTAATACTTGGGTGCCAATTTTTTATGTTCATAAATTTGTCCACCATAATCTTAAGCGATAACCTAGCATACTCACATAACCAACTTCGCTAAATTTAATTTGATTATCTTTTGAGATGAAAAGACTGGTTGGTGTGGCTTTAATGCCAAGTAGCTTTGCTAAAGAGCTAGATTTATCATTAATAATATTGTCTATTTTCATACCATGTTCTTTTGCATATTCTTTTAAATCAATATCAGAACCAGATTGCATGGCAATATTAAGCACTCTATAATCACTGCTTATGGTTTGTATGTTATCATTTTCAAGTTGACAGATCCTACACCAAGTTGCCCAAAAATGTATCAAAGTTGTCTTATTTGAGCGTGATGAGACAACTACATCGTTTAGAGTTTTGCTATTAAAACTAGGTATGACACCACTACTTAAGTCACGTTGTTGATAAAGACGAAAACTAAAAATAGCAATAATTACTAGTAGCCATTGTAAAAATATTTTTCTTTTTTCACGGTTTATCATTGTATATAAGTGATTAGATAATACATTGGTAAGAAGGTAAACATAGACTATTATACAAATTAGCTCAAAATAGAATTAGTTAATTATCTGGAATTAAGTTTTAGTAATTATGTGGTTATGTCATTGTTTGGTTAAAGTATTTATGTTGTATTTCTTAAGAAAGGATTTTAAGATATTTAGTGTTAAGTTAACTTGTAATTAACAGTTGTTTGTAGAGAATTAAGTTGTGTTTTCGATTAATAAAAGTGATAAATTTGTTGTTATAAACTTTTAAAAGATATTGATATCTATTATGGTAATTATCTTTATCTTAATTCTAATATTTTAAACTATGTTAATACTAACTAATATGATAGAGAGTTTGAATTGCATTGTCTTTAGTTTTAAGAGCAAAATATATATCCTATTTATACGATATAATATCTACTGATTGTAGAATACTGTGGTTAACCTTTATCTCACTTACGAATAAGCATCCCACCTTATGTAATTAATGATAGGTAAAGGTAACCTTTTAAAGGATTTAAGCGTTAGTGGTTACAATGTTTTGATGATATTAAAAAACAACGTATTATTTGTGTAAAAAATAAGAGGAAGAAATGGTAAAGAAAGTACAGGGAATAGTTGCCCAATTCGGCACTAAGGGGTATGGTTTTATTATGGGTGATGATGGTGAAAAATATTTTGTTCATCAAAAAAATATTTTTAATAAATCTCGCTTGAAAGTTAATACACGCGTTGTTTTTAATACACAGAATTCTGAAAAAGGTTTAGTAGCAATGGATGTTAATTTGGAAAAAGGCGTTAAAACACCTAATCTTGAATCTAAGACTAAGACATTATCATATAGTACTATTAAAAGTATGTTTGTTATTTTGTTTATTATTCAAGCGGTTATTGTTTATAAAATATTTTAGTGGTGAGTAAACTTTTACCTATTGTATTAATTTCATTAACACTTAGCGGGTGTTTTTCAACACCTGCAATACAAGTGAATAATATTTGTCATTTAATGGATGAGAAAGTGAGTTGGTATCAAGCAGTTAAAGCTAGTGAGAAAAAGTATGCTATACCTATGCATGTGCAATTAGCTATTATGTATCAAGAGTCGCATTTTGCATCAAATGCAAGACCACCAAAAGATAAGTTATTTGGTATTCTACCATGGTTTAGAAAGAGCAGTGCTTATGGTTTTGCGCAAATTAGAGATATAACTTGGGAGTGGTATCAATTAAAAACAGGGAATCAAAATATCAATCGTGATAATTTTGATGATGCTATAAATTTTATTGGTTGGTATGCTAACCAGTCCAGTAAACGTTCTGGTATTGATAAATCAGATACATACAATCAATATCTTGCTTATCATGAGGGACATAGCGGTTTCAATAAACAAACTTATCTTGCTAAACCATGGTTGATAAAAATTGCAGCTGGTGTTGATGATAATGCAAAACGTTATAAGCATCAACTTAAACAATGCGTTCCGCAATTAGATAACAACAATATTTGGAGATTATTCTAAGCTTTATGTGGGTAAAAATTCTAGATAAAGAACCAAAAGAAGGAGAAATGGTTGAAGTTGTTGTAGAAGGTAAGGATTTATTTGTTACACTTAACCAAGGTAAGTTGTATTGTGCAGATAATCGTTGTCCACATGAAGATATTAAATTAACGTTAGGTTGTTTAAAAGATAATCGAATCAAATGTTCATTGCATGGATTTAGTTTTGATTTAATTACAGGAAATAGTACACATAAAAGTGTAGATAATTTACGTATTTATTCTATCAAGCAAGAAAATAATAAAATTTATTTAAAATTATGAAAATATCTCAAACACTTATACATTCAATTATTCAACGTATAGCAACAGGTCCTGATTTGAGTAAAAATATTGATTTTGAAGAAGCAAAGGCAGGTATGCTAAGTATTCTTCGTGGAGAAATTAATGAGGTACAAACAGCTATTTTTTTAATTGCACTACGTATGAAACGTGAAACACGTGAAGAAATTAAGGGTATTCTTGCTGCTATTCTTTGTGAATCTGATCAGCAACAAGTTATTGTTGATAATTTGGTAGATTTGGGTGACCCTTATAGTGGGTATAGTCGTTCAATTCCAATATCATCATTTTTACCGCCATTATTGGCTGAGCTTGGTTTGCCTACTGTTATTCATGGTTTAGATAGTGTTTCGCCAAAGTATGGACTTACTCATCGACATATTAATGAGGCTTTAGGTTTGAATATCAATAACTCAACTAAGCAAGCTAAAGCCAGGCTTGAAGATAGCAGTATTGGTTGGTCGTATATTGATCAAGAAAACTATTGTAAAGGTTTGCATAATCTTGTACCTTTGCGTAATAAAATTATTAAGCGTAGTGTGATTAATACTGTAGAAACTTTAATTGGTCCAATGCGAGGAAAAAAAACACACTCTATTTTAGGCTATGTACATAAGCCTTATCCTCCTATTTATGCGCATTTAGTAACCGCTTCAGGTATGGATACATCGTTGTTAGTTCGGGGTGTTGAAGGAGGCGTGATTCCTTCACTTCGCCAAAAGGGGTTAATGATTTCTTACCAAGGTTTGATTGAGCAAGATAAAGTGGATATTGACCCTAAGTTGTTGGACATCTATCAAGATATTCGTGCTATTTCATTTCCTAATGAGTTAAATGTATATAGTGATATCGAAGCACTGGCAGATTATACAGTTAAATTAGGAAAATCAGCCTTATCAGGTGAAAAAGGTCTGTTTTATGATGGTTTAGTTTTGGCTGCTAGTTTAATTCTTTGGCATACTAGAAAGGCTAGCTCATTGGTTGAAGCTGCCTGTAAAACAAGAGTGGCCTTAGATTCTGGCAAAGTATTGAGTCGTTTATAATTAAATAATAAAAATTATCATAAAACAAAAAGTGAGTAAAAAATATGAATAATGCCATTAAAGTTGTTGTTGGTTGGTTGGTTGTCTTATGGATATCGTATGTTTTTTTAAGCTTATTACCTTATACATTTACTAGTTATGCAATAGAATCATTATATATCTTTTTTATTTTTGGTGTTTGGATGAGTAATTTTCTAGGTGGTATGATAAGTGAATTATCTGTTCAATATAACTCTTATGTTATTAATGGTTTTAAGTTATTTACTTTTTTAGTTATGTTATCTTTTATTATTTTTTGGTATTTAAGAAAAAATTTACGTTTCATTAGTGGTTTAATGGTGTTATTGGTGATGACATGTTCAGTATTATTTTATTTATTTATTCCATTGGAGTGGATAGTTAAATGGAATCAGAATGGAGAAATACAAACTAATTCAGGCTTGGCGAATGTAGTTTTTTCTATTTTAGTTTTAGGTATTGTAATGTTTATTTTAAATAAACGAGCTTAATTTGATGCAAGATCAGGAGGTTTTACAAAAAATAACCCAAGTCTTAGCTACTTCAAATTTTAAAAAATCTAATCAACTCATTAATTATCAAACCATTAATAAGTTAGAAAAAACCTTAAATTTAAACAAACAAAATCCACAGTGTTGGGATGAGATATTTACATGGGTAGAACAATATCTAGAATATTCTCCTAATACTAGTCATCCTAATTTTGCTAATCGTATGTGGTCTGGTGCTAATCAACCTTCTATTGTAGGTGAAATTGTAACTGCACTAAGTAATACTTCAAATTGCACTTTTGAATCTGCACCTGTTGCGACGTTAATGGAAAAATACATGATTAAACAAATGCTTAATATAGTAGGTTTTAAAAATGGCGAAGGACAGATGACTACAGGATCTAGTAATGCCAATATGATTGCTATGATGGTTGCACGTAATCAAGCATTGAAAAAGGTAAAAAAACAAGGATTATTTAACCAGAAATATTTGTTTGCTTTTGTTAATGAGGATGCACATTATTCATTAGACAAAGCAAGCAATATATTAGGTATTGGTACAAATCATTTAATTAAGGTAGCTACTCTTGAAGATGGCTCAATAAATACAACATTACTTAATGATAAAATCAAGCAAATCAAACAACAAGGTGGCTTAGTATTTTTTGTTTGTGCAACATTAGGTACAACAGTACGAGGTGCTTATGACAATATTGAAGCGTTAACTATGCTGAAAAAGCAACATAATTTTTGGTTACATGGTGATGGCGCATGGGGCGGGGTGGCAATTATGAGTTTGAAATTAAAAAAGAAATTTTTAACAAGTATTGAGTCTCTAGATTCTTTTACTATGGACTTTCACAAAATGTTGGGTAGTAATTTAATGTGTAATTTTTTATTGTTAAATCATAAACATTTATTATCATGTACTTGTGCAGATGGAGATGGTAGCTATATTTTTAGAGATAATGAGGCTGATTTAGGTATTTCTTCATTGCAATGTGGTCGTCGTGTTGATAGTTTAAAATGGTTTTTAGATTGGAAATTCTATACCAGGAAAGGGTTTTCTGATAGAGTTGAGAATTATTATCAACTGGCAAAATTTGCTGAAGATTTTATTAACGCTAATGTTGATTTAGAAATGGTACTTAAACGTACTTCCTTTAATGTATGTTTTCGCTTTAAAAGTAGGCATTCTAATAAAAATGATTTTAATCAATGCTTACGTGATAGTTTATATCATGGACAACAAGCCTTACTAGCTTTAGCATACGTGGAAAAAAAATTAGTATTTAGATTGTTAATTAGTAATATTAATATGAATAAAGTGAAATTAGTTAGTTTACTTAATCGTTTGGTTAAGAGAGGAAGAACATTAAATAATGTTTAAAGAAATTCAAAATACGTATTATACGCATTCAACTAATTTTGATTTTAAGATGTTGTGTGTATTACTTCATGAGGAAAAATATGCTTTAGCTATTGAGAAAATAAAAACACTAACTTTAGAAATAGATTTAGAGACTTTATTATTTGATCAGTATAATTACACAAGAAATATTATTATTAATAATAAAAGTTATTGGCTAGGTCTATTAAATTGGGATAAAGGAGCAATAACACGTATTCATGGGCATCCAGACCGTGCTTTTATTTATGTAATTAAGGGTCAGTTAATGTGCAAAGATTTTAATAAGAATCCATTGACTAAGATTAATAGTAGTAAGCTTGTTGATGGAACGTGTAAATATAGTAATAGTGTGAAAGGAAAAATGGATAATGATATTCATCAAATTAGTGCTATCGAGCTAAGCTTAAGTTTACATTTTTATTCCGATAACCCTATCAAAGGAGAAATTTTTGACTTTTAGGTTAATTTTTTACTATATTTATTGGTCATTAAGACTTGGTATTCCACCTTGGTATTATTTCCAAATTAATGCTGAATGGTATAATAAGAAAAAAGGGTTTTATTCTAAAATTGATATGGATAAACGCATCCCATTAAAATGGAGATTAAAACAAGCTTATCTTGATAAAAACAATCCACCTTGTAAATTTCCTGTGTTTTTAAAGCCAGAGTGGGGACAGAATTCTAATGGTATCAAAAGAATCGATTCAAGAGATGAATTTTTAGCTTTTAATCATAAAAAAAGTAAAATTCCTTACATTGTTCAAGAAGTGGCAATAGAAATGCAAGAATATGAGATTTTCTATATTCGAAATTCTGATAATGAAACAAATTGTATTACATTAACAATTACTCAAGTAATCAACCATTCAGGTGAGTCTTATCCTGTGAATAGTATTAATAACAAACAGGTAATTTATCAAGACTGTACATTAGATTTCTCACTCCGTGAACTTAAAAAATTGCACAATTATTTGCAAGAATTACCATATTTTCGAATCGCTAGAGTGGGACTTAGATCCAATTCTAAACAAGATTTATTGAAAGGTATGTTTCATATTATTGAGGTTAATTTATTTGCACCATTTCCGCTTAATCTACTAGATAATAGTATTTCAAAAAAAAATAAACATCAGTTTATTAAAGATAATATGTATCACCTTGTTAAAATTAGTAACACAACACCTAAGGAACATTTTAATCGTTTCGTATTTTTTAAAAAAGTCATTAAACATTACCAATCAAAAGTTGAATTATGAAGTATTGGTTGCATCGATTTTTATCACGATTTTTTTTATCAGGATGTAGTGATTATAATCCACTTAAAATACGGCGTGCTTGTCGTTCTAAGGCACAAGCTAGAATGGCTTTTAAGGAAAATAATTTTCCTTATGCTCAAGGTAAAATATTTATTAATCCTATTACTGCATTTAAATTTGCTAAAAAAAATGGTTTTCCTTTAGTTGTTAAACCTAATGTTGGTGGGTTCTCTAGAGGAGCGTATTTTCCTATTAACACTTATATACAATTAGTTAAAGCTAGTTTAAGCGTTAAAAAATGGTGGTTAGTGAGTATTGTTGAGAAATATTTATTAGGTAAAAATTATCGTATAGTTATGACTAAGTTTGGGGTAATGTCGATACTTAGACGTTATCCTCCTTTTGTTATCGGTGATGATGTGAGTGATATAGCCAAGTTGATTGATAACGAGAATATGGTTAGAAAAAAGATGGATTTATCGCCAATTATTAAGCCTATCCCTAAAAATTTAGCTATTAAACAATATTTAAAGAAACAACAAATGAATTTATCTAGTGTTCCTAACATTGGACAGAAGGTGTATTTACATTATAAAATATCATTAAAATTAGGTTCTAGTGTTGAAATTATTGATAAGAAAATATTAACCGAAAAAAATAGACAAGACTTGGAAAAGATACTCAATTTTTTTGATGCTAATATTTTAGGTATTGATGTGATTTGTAAGCAAGGTATTGAGATTGATTTTAATGCACAAGCGTGTATTTTTTTAGAACTTAACTCACGTCCATTTTTAGCAATGCATAATAAGCCAAGATATGGAAAAAGTGAAGATTTATCAATTTTCTATCATCAATTAGATAAAATACAAATTTTTGATCATGGAGAGTATTAATAAAAAATATCTTTTTTATAGTTTTATTTTGCTTAATGTTTCTTTGGTAGTTTATTTTTACTTAAATGGGTATAAGATTGATCTAGATATGCTTAAAGACTTTCTAAGTGGAAAAAATTTTTTAATTTCTTATTTAATGTATATTGCAATACTGATTATTAGGGGTTTGACATTTTTACCTGGAGCTATATTCTTATTAGCAGGTATTTATCTTTTTTCTTTTATACAGGTATTTTTTGCTATTCAAATAGCTATTGTAAGTTATTGTTTAATTATTTATAATTTTTCTCATAAACTTAATTTCAAAATACCAGAAAAAATACTTCAGTTTGAACAGAAAATTAAAAGCAAAAAAATTTCCATTATTTTTGTATTATGTTTTATTCCTGGTATTTCAATTAATGTATTGATTTATTTTTTATCAGTTATTGATATTAAACTCAAACATATTCTGATAGGTGTCATTACTGGAACTTCTATCACTTCAATTCTTTATATTTCAATTATCACAGGTATTTTTAACTCAAGTTATTATTTTTAATCATATTTGAAATCCATCTATAATATTTCAGATTAGTATTAGTATTAGTATTAGTATTAGTATTAGTATTAGTGATATTAACCCATACTATAATGCTTATACTTTTAGTATTAACACTTAAATTGGTGCTTATATAATTGAGCATATTCACCTTGATAATCTAGTAATTCTTGATGTGTTCCTTGTTCAATGATATAGCCGTGGCGTAGTACAACAATTCGGTTAGCTTTTTGAATAGTACTTAGTCGATGGGCAATAATAATGGTTGTTCTGTTTTTTTGCATCTCATGAATGGCATTTTGCACTTTTTTTTCGGTCGCACCGTCTAGTGCTGAAGTGGCTTCATCTAAAATTAAAATAGGACTGTCTTTGGCAATTGCTCTTGCAATAGCAAGTCGTTGACGTTGCCCGCCTGATAGTGATATACCATTTTCACCAATTTGTGTATCAAATTTATCTTCTAGCTGTTGAATAAATTCATCAGCATTGGCAATAATTGCTGATTGTTTGATTTGTTTATCTGATATATTATTTAGTTTACCTAAGGCAATGTTACCTTTAATAGAGTCGTTAAATAGTTGTATATTTTGATCAACAAAGGAAATATTTGAGCGTAATGAATCAATCTCAAACTGGTTAATATCCACCCCATCGATAGTAATAACTCCTTGTTTAGGAGAATAAAAACGCATCAATAATTGGATAATAGTAGTTTTGCCACTGCCTGTTGCACCAACAAATGCAATAGTTTCACCTGCTTTAATATCTAGATTAATATGTTTAAGTATAGTTCTATTGTTGTTATAACTAAATGATACATCATTAAATTGAACAAAACCTTTGGGATTTATTAGTTTCTTAGTTCCAATATTGGATTCTTCTTTTTCGTTAATAAGCCCGAATACACTTTCACCTGCTGCCATTGCATTTTGTAAAGGCTTGTTAATATTAACTAAACTTTTAGCAGGTTTAAGTAACATACCCATTGCAGTAAAAAAGGACAAAAATTCACCTGCACTCATTTGTAGTAAAGTAGAAGAAAAATACACTACACTACTTAAAGACAAACCAATTAAAATATTAACAAAAGCGGTATTAAAACTACTGGTCATATCAACTTTAAAACGTTGTTGACGGATATTTTTAATCAAACTATTAAATTTGTTATTTATTTGAGATTGGGCATGATAAATTTTAACTAAGGTATTACCAGAGATATTCTCATTAAGTAAATGTGTCATATCACCCATTGATTTTTGTACATTAACATTCGAATGACGCATACGATTAGAGGAAAATTTTACCGCTAGATATACTAGAGGTAAAAGTATTAAAAGTGTTAAACTTAACTGCCAGTTTTTATAAAATAAATATCCAATTAGAATAACAACAGTTATTGACGACTTAATAAAATCCAACCAAATAGTTGAAGCACTACCTGCAATTTGTTCAACATCAAAGGTTAGTATAGATAGTGTCTTTCCTGTAGGATTTTGATCAAGATACGACTTAGGTAATTTTAGCAATTTAGTAAACATAATAGTGCGTAAATCCATAATAACTTTATTAGATACCCAAGAGCTAACTGCAGTAGAAGTAAGTGCAAATAATGAACTAAGAACAATAACACCTAATAAAGTAAGGGCATAAATAAATGCAGTTTCTGATTTACGCTCAGTTGCAAATAATTCATCAACAATTCTACCTGTGATTTCTGGTACAGAACTTTCAATCACTGTTGCTATTATCATCATGGTTGAAATAAAAACAAATTTTACAATGTGTGGCTTTAAATGAATAAATAGATGAGAAATAAATTGTTTGTATTGCATTTGTAAATAACTAATCTTAGTAACCCCATATTCTACCCAGTTTTGGGTATCATAGCCCTTTCAACTTTGTTACTTTTTCTGTGTCAACAAAATATATTTTTATTACTGGTGGTGTAGTTTCCTCTTTAGGAAAAGGTATTGTTAGCGCATCCTTAGCTTCAATTTTAGAATCACGTGGTTTAAATATTACTATGCTTAAACTTGATCCTTATATCAATGTTGATCCTGGTACTATGAGCCCATTTCAGCATGGTGAGGTTTTTGTAACTAATGATGGTGCTGAAACAGATCTTGACTTGGGACATTATGAACGTTTTATTCGTATTCAACTAGGTAAGGAAAATAATTTTACAGCAGGTCGTGTATATGAGAATGTTATTGAGCGTGAACGTCTTGGTAAGTATTTTGGTGATACTGTACAAGTTATCCCACATATTACGAATGAAATTAAGCGTTTAACTCACATAGGCGCGAAAGGGGCTGATGTTACTTTAGTTGAGATTGGAGGAACAGCAGGTGATATTGAATCGCTTCCATTTATGGAGGCTATTAGGCAAATGAGCCTTGAGCTAGGTCGTGATAATGTTCTGTTTATTCATCTCACTTTATTACCTTATATTAAAGTTGTAGGTGAATTAAAAACTAAGCCAACTCAACATTCTGTTAAGGAATTAAGAGGTATTGGTATTCAGCCTGATATATTAATTTGTCGATCTGAGTATCCGATGTCAGATATTGAGAGAGCTAAAATTGCATTGTTTACCAATGTTTCTCAAGACTCTGTGTTTACTTCATTAGATGTTGATACGATTTATAAAGTACCAAGAGCTTTACATGAACAAGGGTTGGATAATGTAGTAGTGAAAAAACTATCATTAGATTGTAAGCCAACTGATTTGTGTGAATGGGATAATGTGATTAAAAGATTAGAACATCCTAAATCTAGTGTTGATATTGCTATGGTGGGAAAATATATAGATTTAACAGAGTCTTATAAGTCTTTATCTGAAGCTTTAATTCATGCTAGCATACACACACAGACTAAAGTCAATATCCATTATTTTGATTCTGAGGAGATTGAAGAAAATGGTACTGATTGTTTATCTGAGATGAGTGCAATTTTAGTACCAGGTGGTTTTGGTAATCGAGGTATTGAGGGTAAAATTGCCACAGTTAAATTTGCTCGTGAAAACAATGTACCTTATCTAGGTATTTGCCTTGGTATGCAGGTTGCTGTGATTGAATACGCACGCAATATGGCAAATATGATTAATGCTAATAGTACAGAATTTAATAAAAAAACAGCTTATCCTGTTATTCACTTAATAACAAAGTGGAAAGATGTTGATGGATATAAACACTATCTAAATAAAGATTCATATTTAGGAGGTAGTATGCGTCTTGGAGGACAAAAATGTGTTTTAGTTGAGGGCACTAATTCACAAGAAATTTATAGTAAGTCGGTTATTACTGAGAGACATAGACATCGTTATGAAGTTAATAATTCATTAATTAAACAACTAGAGGTAGCAGGCTTGATAGTTTCTGGGCGATCTATTGATGGTACTTTAGTTGAAATGATTGAAATTAGAGGCCATCCTTGGTTTGTAGCTTGCCAATTTCATCCAGAATTCACTTCAAATCCCCGTGATGGACATCCGTTATTCGAAAGTTTTATCAAAGCTTCCAATAAAGCGAATAACCTTATTTTGTTTTAATTTATTTACAAAAATATTGATTAAACTGTTCCTTTATTTTATGAATGATTATTAATTTTATGTTTATCAATTGATTGATAAGGAACTTATATCAGTCAATAACATCATTAGTTTTGTTAATTTATCTAATTATAAGAAAAAGTGAAATAAAATTTATATCTCAATTGCAATAGATTTAACGTGTACATATGTAAAGTAAATCTTTTGTTATTTAAGGGAAAGTTATTAGTGCATCGTAATGATAAGTAACTATCTATTATGGTATATGTAAATGCTAAATATGACAATTAAAAATAAAATAAATTGATGTTATTAAAATTATTTGATAAGAAGTTTATAAGTGCAGTATATGAAGCTAACAGAATAGTTAATAAATAAGGAAAAATGAATAAATATTTAGTTATTTATTCAGTATTGGCAGGTTATAATTTAAATGTAGATTCATAAAATATGAGCGAGTATGCATAAGCAACTGTATAAATATTCAAAAAGATAGATTATATGACAATCCATTTAGTGTTACTAGGGAAAAAGCGTAAAGTTAGTTATGTATCTTATCCAGCCGATAAGATACATAAGAACTATAAAATGTTATTAGCAAATAATGTTATATTTTTATCAAGGATTATTAACTCTTAAAATGATCTAGAATAGTGGTTTATTTCTATTGGGAAATTTTGATAATGCTTTAAAAGCATAATAATAACAGTATAATTGTAGTATTTAGTTCAACGTTTAGAATGTTTCAATGTTTTTTTTTAACAAATTTCATTAGACGACGTTTTTTAGCAATTTGATTGGCATTTAATATATTTTTTTTATTTTTAAAAGGGTTGTTACCACTTTTGTACTCAATTTTGATAGGGATATTAGTTAACTTTAAAGAGTTAATAAAAAAATTTTTTAAATAACGCTCATAGGCATTTGGTACATTTTGTAAATGATTTCCATGAAAAGCAAGAGTTAGCGGAAATATGTTAGTTTGATTGACATATTTAATTTTTAACCTTCTACCTTTAACAAGTGGTGGATGATGACCATGATTGGCTTTTTCTAAAATCTTATTCAATATTGAAGTTGAATGTTGTTTACAAGCATCTTGATAAGATTGGTTAATAGGTGTAAATAATTTACCCACACCAGATCCATATAGTGCAGAGATATAATGCACGCTAGTATAATTTATAAAAGAAAGTTTAACTTCCAACTTGCGTTTAACTTCTTGTTTTTGATAGTCATCTAACCCATCCCATTTGTTAATAACAATTAGCAGAGCCTTACCTTTATCTAGAATCATACCTAATAGGCTTGCATCTTGTTTAGTCACTCCAGTTTGTGCATCTAATACAAGAATAACAACATGAGCTTTTTCCATGGCATTAATAGCTTTAATAATAGAAAATATTTCAATTTTTTCATGGGTTGAATGTTTACGACGAATACCTGCTGTATCAACAAGTGTATATTGCTGTCCTTTACGCTTAAAAGGAATATAAATATTATCACGCGTGGTTCCTGGTAAATCAATTGCTATTACTCGTTTTTCCCCTAAAATATAGTTAATTAAAGTTGATTTACCTACATTAGGTTTACCAAGTACAGCTATAGTAATACCCTCTACTACTTCCTCATTAACAGTTATTTTAGGTAGTAAAGGTAGGGTAGTATTAATTAAATTATCAATACCTTGACCATGTTCAGCTGAAATAAGTATAGGCTCTCCAAGTCCAAGTTCAAAGAATTCGGTAGTTAAGGTTGGGTTTAAACCTTCAGCTTTATTACAAACTAAGATGATATTTTTTTTAAGCTTTCTAAGCTGTGAAGCGATTTCTAAATCAAGACTGATCACACCATCTCGGCTATTAAGCATAAAATAAATAACATCTGACTCTTCTAGTGCACTTAGTATTTGATTTTGTATGCTGCTGTCAACTAGGTTATCTTTATTGGTAAATCCACCTGTGTCAATAATTGTGGTAAAAGTTTGTGTGTCATTATCCAAAAGTACTTGTGCGTATTGACGATCGCGAGTCAGCCCTGAAAAATCAGATACTAATGCTTGTCGTGAATGACTTAGGCGATTAAATAACGTTGATTTACCAACATTAGGTCGTCCAACAAGGCAAATAATAGGTAACCCCATAGGTAATTAGTTAAGATCGCTTAATTTAATTTTAATCAAATTTTGTAACTCAGAATTTTTAGAGATTTGATTTAACGCTAATTTATAATATTTTTTAGCATTATCAATGTGGTTTTTAGCCAAATAAATATCCCCTTTAAGTTGATTATACAACCCGTTAAATGTACTGTTAGGAACAGTATTTAATGCATCAAGTGCTTTTTTATAATTACCCATTTCTAAATGTAAGCTAGCTATTCTCATATTAATAACTTTAGCAATGGAAGGATTGCTTGTATTATTTAAAGGGATAAGGTATTCAAGCGCTTGCATATAATTTTTATTAGTGACTGCATTTTTAGCTAGAATTAATATTGCATGATCAAGGTAGACACTATTTTTATGGTTATTTTTTAGTTGTTCATAGACTTGTATATTATAAGGTTTAGATCTAAATGTTAAGTAAATATCTCGTGCTTTAATAATTTGTGAGTGTTGATATTTTTTATAAGTATTAAACCCCCAAATACCACTCAAACTCACAGTAATAGCAATAACAATTTTTAGTGTATTTTTTTTAATCCACTGTTTGATTTGTTCCATTTGTTCTTCTTCAGTTCTACTTACTTCAATAAAACTTTTCATTGGTTTTCCTTAAAATATTTAATGGCTTCTTCTAAATTCATAGTTTGTTGCTTTCCTTGATTTCTTAGAGGTTTAATACTAATTTGATTATTGTTTAGCTCTTGTTCACCTAAGATTAATGCAAAATTAGCTTTGATTTTATCTGCTTTTTCAAATTGACTCTTAAAACTACCTAAAGTTAAGTCATTATAAATGATTATATTAGGTAATTCATCATGTAAAGTATTCGCTATTTGTATTGATTTAATTTGTTCTTTTTTGCCGAATGCAATTAAACAAATAGATAAAATGGATTTAGTTAATATTAAGTTTTGCGCCTCTAATAATAATACTAAACGTTCTAAGCCAATTGCTAAACCAACTGCTGGTGTGGGCATGCCACCCATTTTTTCAATTAAACCATCATACCTGCCACCAGCACAAATTGTACTTTGTGTGCCTAAATCAGTTGTTGTCCACTCAAAGACAGTACGGTTGTAATAATCTAATCCACGAACTAAGCTAGTATTAATTACATAAGTAATATTTAAAGCGTCTAAATAAGATTTAAACTGTTCAAAATGTTTTGTAGATTTTTTATCTAAGTAATCTATTAACTTAGGTGCATCGCTAATTAAAGAATACATTGCTTTATTTTTACTATCTAAAATGCGGAAAGGGTTGGTTTTTAATTGTTTTAAACCATCTTCGTTCAGCTGGTTTTTATGCTGATTAAAATATGCAACTAATACTTTTCTATAAGCATTCCTCACCTCGTTAGATCCTAAAGTGTTAATCTCCAATACAATATTTTTCAAACCAATAATCTGCCACAAAGTATGTATGATTATTATAAGCTCAGCATCTGCTTTGGCGTTGAATACACCAAATATCTCAAGTCCTACTTGATGAAACTGACGATAACGTCCTTTTTGAGGACGTTCATGCCGAAACATTGCTCCTTGGTAAAAGACTTTTTGGATACTTTCTCTAGGTAAATTATGCTCAATCATCATACGTACACAACCCGCTGTGCCTTCTGGTCTTAAGCTTAATGACTCACCACTTGCCTCCTTCCATGAATACATTTCTTTTTCAACAATATCTGTATCTCCACCAATCGCACGACAAAAAGTATCTGTTTTTTCAACGATTGGCGTGCGAATATTTTGATACCCATAAGTAATAAATAAATCAAAAATTGTTTTTTCTAACGATAACCAGAGTGCAGAGTTTTTCGGCAATAAGTCGTTCATACCACGAATGGCTTGGATTTTTTTACTCATTTTTTGATAAATGTTAGAAGTTTTTAAGATTTTACCAATTTCTCTCTTAAGAGTTAGAAGAATAAGAAATAAAATACAGTATTTATTTATATGATAAAATCACTGTAGTTTATCTAATATTTTCAGAAATATTTATATTTGTTCGTTATCTATCCTTTAATATTACTATTTTGCTATTATTATCGAGATAATATTGTTAGCTTCATTAGTTTTCTTGTTGTATATTTTCATTTAATCTGATAATGTGTATTTTATTGTAGTACTATAATGGAGTATCGTGTTCTGACTAAAGCTTGGTTCTTCTATATTAATACACACTGTGTTATTGTTATTTAGATACTTATTAGTTAGTTATTATCACTAATAAAACAATGTACGTTATTATTTTATGATTCTTCTTTTTAACTATTAAATATTATAAACAATATAATGAAAATTATATACCTATTATATTGTTAACTTCAATTGTTCACTTATAATTATCAATGTTTAATTAATTAATTAATTAATTTATGATAAAATGTTGTCGGATAATCATTATCAAGATAAGTTAATGCAAACACCAACTAATATCATCCTAAATAAAGAAAAAACTTTATTAACTATTACTTTTGATGAGATTAATTATCCGCTTAGTGCTGAATATTTAAGAATTTATTCACCTTCTGCTGAAGTGGTTGGTCATACTTCAGGACAAGAAATATTGCAACTTAATAAAGAAAATATTACTATTTTGCGTATTCAGCCAACGGGAAATTACGCTGTAATTTTATTTTTTAGTGATAAACATGATAGCGGTATTTATTCTTGGTCACACTTGTATAAACTTGCTTCGAATCATGATAAACTTTGGCGTGAATATTTACAAAAACTCAAAGATATTGGACATACTCATTCACAGTTAAATATATAAAAATATTAGATGATGTTAGTTTTACTAACGATAGAGTAAGAGTATCAACAAGCATATTAAGTGGTTATTTTATCTTCAACTTTATAGTAGTTATAGTTTTTATAATAAGCACTTTTTTTACAAAAGTAGGTCATATATAAGTAACTCTTTCATTATAGTTGAATTTAAACGGCTTCTACAAAGAAGTAAAGAAGTAAAGAAGTAAAGAAGTAAAGAAGTAAAGAAGTAAAGAAGTAAAGAAGTATTACACTAAAGGTTAAATTTTAGTTAAGCATTGGTTCTTGATTCATTAGGAAGAAAATTTATGGAACTAGTTGGTATATTAAAATTTATAGAAAGGTATAACTTGTTTTTGGATAATTATGATATTGTAAGATATATATCATGTATCAAATTGATTATTTACAAGTAGTAATTGTTTTAAATTTATAACATTAGTTTTGTAGATTAATTGTTAATTATATTGAGATTCATTAAGATAATAATTATTGAAGGTTAATTATATCTTAATTATTTTCAACATTGCCAAATTTACCAATTAAAACTTGGTATTTCTTGTTATCCTTTAAGTTCTCAAAATAAACTTCATTCATAACCTCTGTTTTTAGTGAGTCTGTTAAATCAGTGGCTAGTTTTATGTCTGCTACTGCATCATCATGTTGTTTTAATTTAGCTTTTGCACAAGCTCTTTGCCAGTAAGCTAGTGCATATTTATCGTCTATTTCTATAGCACGATTGGATAAAGATAGTGACCAAGTGTCTTCACCAATATCTAATAAAGTATCGGCTTTATAGGTTAGTGCTTCAATATCGTCTGGAGCTAGATCTAAAATTTCATCAAAAATATTAATTTTTTCTTGTTCACTTTTGGCAATGCCTGAGCGTACCCATAATGAATGAATTAAGTTGGTATTGGCAATATCTTGTTGTGTACTGATAATTTGTTCAGAGCGTATTCTAGCTTTATCTTCTATTATACTTAGTCTTTTCTCATATTTTTGTGTTAACTCTGATACTTGTTTTGAAGTAATAGTTTTAATGTTATCTCTAACATCTTGTAATGAACGCCATCCTAATAATACAAGTAAGGTAGCAGCAATGGTAATGATGTAGAAAATATTAGTGGTAGTATCTGCTGTATATCTGATTGCTCTATCAGAAACGTCTAATCTTGCATTTGCTACTTTTTCGGCAAAATCAACCTTTAATTGTTGTTGTTCTTGGCGCAACATTTTAAGTTCATCTAAAATATATCGTTCTATAAAAGGTTTGTATAATGCTTTTTTAATAGGCATTTCTGTTAAATCCAGATTTTTATTATATGTATATACAGCTTGTACAGGATTCAAGACGTTTAAAATTATAATAGAAATTATTAAGATATATATTTTCACTTGGATTTTAAGTATTTATAAAAGTATCATTCTAACACTTTGTAAGCTCATGAGCTTACTTCTGAAAGATAAATTAAAGCAGAGGAGAATTAAAAAAGAAACTAATACTAAATTTTTTAATTACTGACGTTTTTAATTTAGATGGATATTTTTGGTAACTATTTTCTTTGTAAATTAGGTTAAGTTATAATTATTTATCAAGCATGATTTTTTGACTACTAATGCTATTAGGAACATCCCCTGTAGGTACGTATTTAGAGGTTGATTGGCAGTGTTGGTATTGATATTCAAAAAAGATATCAGTACTAAATTCTTTTAAAAATATACCTTTTTCTAACCCGCTTAGGAAGAAAGATTCATTAATACGAATACCATATTTACGCATGGTGTGAATAACTTGTTTATGTGATGGTGTAGAACGTGCTGTTATTAGGGCGGTTCTGATTGGGTTATTTGTCGTTGGGAAAGAAGATTGTATTTTTTGTAACGACATTACAAAGCATTTAAATGGCCCAGCTTTTAATGTAATGTTGGCTGATTTTTTTCGTTTTTCTATAAAGGCTTTCAAGTCTTTTTCTTGAAAAATTCGTTCTGATTCATCTGAGAAAATAACTGCCCATCACTACTAAAAGCAATTTTTAATTGGGTTTTGTGTTGTTTTTGTAAGCCAGAACCGACAATTGATACTGCTGCAAAACCTGATTATAAGGTTTTTGTACATCTAGATAATTACCTGACAAGAATAAATATGTTCCAAATACGCCTACAAGATTATGTGTACTTTCGCCACGGGTAAACCGCTGCTTTTGAAATATTTAAGCCATAACTTTCAATAGAATTAAAAATACGCAAGCTTGTATCGGCGCTATTGCTTGAAAGTAAAATAACACCAATGGAGTTTTTTTTGATAAAGGTATTTAATTTAACTATTATGCTTATTAGTGTAATAGTGAGTAATTTGTTTTAACAGTGGAACAAATTTTATTTTTTTTAGAAACTTTAATGTAAGTTTTTGACTTTTTCTGATTATATAAAAATGTTAATAAGTATTACCCTATATCCATTGTGTGTTAATTGTTAGTTGCCCATTATCATATAGTGTGTAATAGTTAAAGCCAATTCTAGTTTCATTGTTAAATTGTAAGGCAGTTGATGGACATGAAATAATTTTTACTCCTAATCTTCTAAATTCAGCCGCTTGATGCGCATGACCAAATAGTATAGCTTGTATTTTATGGTATTTATCAAGTACGTTAAATAATGCTTCTGGGTTTTTTAAAGATAATGAATCATCCCAAGTACTGTTCATTGGTACGGTAGGGTGGTGTAATGCAATGAGTATATATTGAACATTTGATTGTGCTAAATTAAGCTCTAGTTTTATTAGTTCATCTTTTGTTAAGAACCCACTGGTTTTTGATACTTGAACTGAATTTATATTAATAATTCCCCACTTTCCAAGTGTGAATTGGCTAAATAAATTTTTAGAAAAAGTAGTGCTCAGATTGTTTTTGTTATCATGATTACCAGGTATGATCAACAGTTTTGTTTGAATGGGGTATAGTATCTGTTGTAAAGTTTTGTAAGAAGTGATTGAGCCATTGTGAGTAAGATCACCAGTAATTAATAGTATATCAATATTAATATGGCTAATTCTACTAATAATTTTTTTTAGATTGATATGGGTATTAACACCTATAGAGTACTCATTATCACCAATGTGACAATCACTAATCTGAATAAGACTATGATTCATATAGTACTAATAAAAGCAACCCGAGAACTAATACCTGTGAGTAGTTCATAAGCAATAGTATCGCTGTGTTTTGCAATAGTTTCAATACGTAATTTCTGAGTCCCCCAAAGAATGACATTATCCCCAACAGAGGCTTTAACATTACTTATATCAACGCAAATTAAATCCATCGATACACGACCAATAAGTGGACATAAATTGTTATTAATTAGCACAGGAGTGCCATTTTTAGCATGACGTGGATAGCCATCACCATAACCGATACCGATAGTTGCTATGGTTGTTGATTCTTTAGCTATCCAAGTGGCACCATAGCCAACTGAATCACCAGTTTGGATTGTTTTAATTGACATAATTGGTGCTGATAGTTGCATAACAGGCTTAAGATTATTATTAATAATTTCAAAAGGAGAAACCCCATATAACATAATACCAGGACGAACATAATCAAAGTGTGAAGCTGGGTTTGACAAAATTGCAGCAGAATTTGCCATTGAGCGTTTAGTTGTGTGATATGTTGATTTTTTAAATTCAAATAGTTGAGACTGGTTCATTGGGTGGTTAATTTCATCAGCGCAAGCAAAATGGCTCATAACACATTGAGTATTAATTAACGGGTTGTTTGCTAGTAATTTTATACAATCAAAGTATTCATGGGTAGATAATCCTAGTCGGTGCATGCCTGTGTTAATTTTTATCCAAATATTGATTGGTTGTTTGGTGTTGTTAATAGTGGTAATTTGGGTTTTATCATGTACAACAATTTGGCAATTTAATTTAATGGCTTGTTGTAGTTCTTGATCTTCAATAACACCTGATAGAAGTAAAATTGGTTTTTTTGTTATTTTACGTAACTTTTTTGCTTCCGAGATTTCGCTGACAGCTAATAAATCAGAATGGTTAATAATTGGATTGATTAAATTAATCTGGTGACCATAAGCATTTGCCTTTACCATAGAAACTATTTTGGAATTAGGCGCATTTTTTTTTACAACTAAGAGATTGTGCTTTAATGCTGATTGTGAAATTGAAATAATGGTACACATAGATAAGATTTTTATTAAAAAGGTTCCTGGTCAAAATTAGCTATATTATGTGTATAAGTTGTATCTATTTGTTCATCGTTTATATCGTGAAATTGGTCCTCGTTAGTCAAGTCTTCAAATCGTGCATATTCACCGATAAAGGCAAGTTTGATTATTCCAGTGGGGCCATTTCTATGTTTGACAATCTTTAAATCTGCCTTACCAATTTCTTCTGGGTTTGAATAAGTGTCATCATGATATTGTTGATCTCGGTAGATAAAGCCAATAATATCAGCATCTTGTTCAATTGAGCCAGATTCTCGTAAATCAACCATTTGTGGCATACGACCTTTGTTAGCTTTAAGACGTGATTCAACTCCACGATTAAGTTGTGATAAGGCAAGAACTGGTACGTTAATTTCTTTAGCTAGTGCTTTTAGTGAACGGGAAATTTCAGATATTTCTTGCACCCTATTTTCATTCTTTCCGTGTACAGTCATGAGTTGCAAGTAATCTACCATAATTAGTGCTAAGTCAGGGTATTGGCGTTTTAATCGTCGACATTTTGCGCGAATTTCTATTGGTGTAATAGAAGGGGTTTCGTCAATAAGAACGGTAGATTTTTCCAGAGCTAATACAGCATGATTAAAGCTATTCCATTCAGTTTCAGTCATGGTGTTGCGTAATTTTGATCCTTCAATATGACCAAATGATGAAATCATACGCATTACTAATTGTTCAGTTGGCATTTCTAAACTAAATATTACAACTGGTTTAGGTTCTTTAGCAGTAATAGCAATATGTTCAATAATATTCATTGAAAAAGCGGTTTTACCCATAGATGGGCGCCCGGCAATAATAATTAGATCGCCATTTTGTAAGCCGGAAGTTAACTTATCTAATTCAATAAAGCCAGTCTCTAAGCCATTTATACCACTATATTCTTGCATTTCTTGTACGCGATTAACAACATCTTTAATAATATCCTTTATATTAGTAACGTCTTGTTTACCACGAGTCATTTGTTCGGCAATTTCAAATATTTTTTTCTCAGAAAGATCAATTAACTCTTGAACTTCAATTTCTTTTGGATGGTATGCAGCATCGGCAATTTGGTGACTAACAATAATTAGTTGACGATAAACTGATAATTCTCGCACATGTTTAGCATAAGCTTCAATGTTAGAAATACTAGGGGTATTTTCAGCAATTTGGGCTAAATAGAAAAAGCCACCAATAATTTCTTCAGAATTTGTTTTTTTGACTTGTTCTTTTACAGTGAGAATATCAGCAGGTTGGTCATGCTCTAATAGAGTGCTAATAGCATTAAAAATAATTTTATGTGAGGCATTGTAAAAGTCTATCTCAGTTAAAATATCTGCAACACGATCCCACGCTTCATTATGTAATAATAAACCACCTAAAACAGATTGTTCTGATTCAATTGAATTGGGTGGTATTTTGGTGTTTTTGATATTCATTGGCTTTTCTTTTTAAAGAACCTTTTAAAAAATTAAAAACCCTAATTATAGGGTTTTTAATTTTAACGTACAATGAATTAGTTTTTTATGCTTTTTGGAGAGCTTCAATAACAATTTTAACACTTACTGTAATATTTGTATGTAAATTAATGTTAATTTCATATTCACCTGTATGACGAATTGTCTCAGGTATATCAATATTACGTTTTTCAATTTTAAAACCACTTTTTATAAGACTTGTTTGAATATCAGTGGTGTTGATGGAACCAAATAATTTACCTTCTTCACTTGCATTAGCTTGGATAATACAAATAGTATCAGTTATTTTAGCTTCAATTACTTTTGCATTTTTAAGTGTTTTAGCTTCGGCAGCTTGTAGCTTAGCTTTAATCAACTCAAATTCAATTAAGTTTGTTTTAGTTGCAAGTTTAGCTTTTCCTTTGGGGATTAAAAAGTTACGAGTATAGCCAGCTTTAACGTTAATTACATCACCTAAGTTTCCTAATTTTTGAATATTTTCTAATAAAATTACTTGCATAATAGACTCCTATTTCTTGTGCTTGTCAGTATAAGGAATAAGGGCTAAGAACCTAGCTCTTTTAATGGCAGTTGTTAGTTTACGCTGAAATTTAGCACTGGTACCAGTCATTCTTGATGGTGTAATTTTTCCACTTTCATCAATATTTTTAAGCAATATGTCAATATCCTTATAATCAATTTTTGTAACTCCTGCTGCCGTAAAACGGCAAAAAGTGTTAATTTTAATTTGAGGTCTACGTTTTCTTTTTATTTGCTTGGCCATTATGATTTCCCTTTTTCTTTATCTTTATCTTTATTAACTATCATAATTGATGGGGTGGTAATTGCCTTATTCTTAGAAATGATTAAATTTCTAAGAATAGCATCATTAAAGCGAAAATTATAATTGAGTTTATCAAGCATCTCTTGGTCACACTCAATATTCATCATCAAGTAATGTGCTTTATAAATTTTCTTAATTGGATAGGCTAAATGCTTACGCCCCCAATCTTCTTCTCTATGAATCTTACCACCATCAGTAGTAATGATTTCTTTGTATTTCTCCATCATTGTACCTACCTGAGCTGATTGGTCAGGATGGACAATAAGTGTAATTTCATAATGTCTCATGAGTTTTCTCCTTATGGTTATGTTTTAATAGCTTGGAAAATAGCGCTCTCAAGCAAGGAAGAAAGAATTTTATACTAATTATTTGTTTTTAACAATCACTTAATTCCATATATTGTATAAAAAAATATTTTGTGGATAAATTTTGTTAAAATTTAGATAATTTATTATGATTACATATTTTACAATAAGTCATTTCTTAAGACTAATATCATAAGATGTATTTAATTGAAAATACCTTATTAAATAGTAAAAGAGAAGTTTTTGAAATAAGAAGTCAAAGAAGTATTGATGAGGTTGTTAATTGGTATATTTGTTCAATTAAAGAATACATGCTTAATTAGTTGTATAAATATTTTGTATTTGAGTTAAATAAGTAATACAAGTATTAATGGTTTCATTAATCTTACTTGGTTTTACTTTAATAAAAGATATGGTATGATTGTAACTTAAAAGGAATGGCTAAGATTATAGCAGGAATGGCTAAGATTATAGCTTTAGTTAAGGACTCTAATTATTATCACTCAGCTAGGTATTTATTAAAACTGATTTAAATACAAATATTTTGTTTTATATATCATAAGTTTAAGAAAATGCTAAATTTATTAGCAATTGATACGTGTACTAATACGTGCTCTGTAAGTATTTACACCAAAGGTGAAACCTTTTCTCGTTTTGTTCAAGACGTGAAAAAAAGTTCAGGTTTAATATTATCACTTTGTGATGAAATTTTTAAAGCTGGTAAATTGTTACCTTCTGCCTTGGATGGTATTATTTATACTAAAGGCCCTGGATCTTTTACAGGCGTTAGAATGTGTGTTAGTGTAGTTCAAGGTATATCGTTGGCGTATAATATTCCTACATTAGGTTTTTCGACACTTGAGTTGCTTGGGTTTGGAGCATTTAAAAAATACAATACTAGCAAAATTGCTATTGCACTTGATGCGCGTATGAGTGAGGTGTATTGGGGTATTTATCAAAATCAAATCCTGTGTAAGGAAAGTTTACAAAAGCCTGATGAAGTGGATATTCTTGGAAAACATTTTATTGGCGTGGGAAATGGATGGGGTGTATATGACAATGAGCTTATTCAGCAAACAGGTATTAATACCTACATTGCTAATTTTTATCCAAAAGCTGAGAATCTTATAGTACTTTACTTAACCTGTGTTAACCAACATATCAAATTTAGCAATAAGTTGCCACTACCAACTTATTTACGTAATAATGTTGCACATAAGTCGCTAAAATAATATATTTCATAAGTTAAATAACTAGCAGGGTTGGTTTATGTGGAAATGGATTCAAACTTTTGCCTCGCCTAAAAATTTCTATCAAATTAGTCAAAAAATGATTTTTTGGCTTTTAATCCCTTTTATTGTTCTAATATTGGTCGGTTTATACTGGGGACTAATTGTGGCACCTATTGACTATCAACAAGGTGAGAGTTATCGCATTATGTTTATCCATGTACCTGCTGCATGGATGAGTATGTTTGTTTACTTAGTATTGGCAATTTCAGGGGGTATTGGCCTAATTTGGAAAATTAAATTAGCATATGTAATTGCTAAGGTGTCAGCTCCTATTGGGGCAGCATTTACCTTTTTAGCCTTAACTACTGGTGCGGTTTGGGGTAAACCAATGTGGGGTACTTGGTGGGTGTGGGATGCACGTTTAACATCAGAGTTAATTTTATTGTTTTTATACTTAGCTTATATGTCACTTAATAATGCATTTAATAACCCTAAAACTGCATCCAGGGCTTCTTCAGTATTAGCTATTATGGGGTTGGTTAATTTACCTATTATTCATTATTCGGTTAAATGGTGGAATACATTACATCAGAGTGCGTCAGTCAGTGTTAATAAAGTAGCTATCCAAGATGTTGATATGTTGATTGCATTATTATTAATGGGTATGGCGTTTAAATTTTTATATGGTGCGCTTATGTTAATGAGGGCTAGGGATGAAGTGTTGGTCATAGAACAAAATTCTAGTTGGGTTAAAAAAGTAATTATGGAGCATAGATAGTGACGTTAGCAGAATATTTTTCTTTTCTTCCGTATGGAAAGTACGCTTTTTATATTTGGTTTTCTTATTTAATGACCTTGATTGTGATTGCAATTTTATTTATACGCACATATTCTATTCACAAAAATGTAATCGAACAATTGCGTATTAAGTATTTAAGAGAAAAATAACATGACAAAACGACAAAATAGAATGGTACTAGTTGCTTTATTGGTAATAGGTGTGAGTTTAGCTGGTTATTTAGGTTTAAAAGCATTTAATAAAAATTTATTGTATTTTTTATCTCCTACTGATATAACCAAGGGTAGAGCTCCAAAAGATAAAGATTTTCGTTTAGGAGGTATGATTGTTAAGGATAGTGTTAAACATGATGGTATTAAAGTTGTATTTTATGTAACTGATTATGCTAACACCTTTCGTGTTAACTATTCAGGAATTTTACCTGATTTATTTAAAGAAGGTCAGGGCGTTATTACAACTGGTTCTTTAGTTGATGGCGTTTTTATGGCAACTGAGGTACTTGCTAAACATGATGAAAATTACATGCCACCAGAAGTGGCTGACGCGTTGGAAAAAGCTAAAAATAAACAATGAAAAAATTTTTACCTTTAGTTTTATTTTTTGTACTAGTAAGTTTTTTATATATAGGTCTTGGACTTGACCCTACAAAACTACCTTCACCATTACTTGGTAGAACGTTTCCAAATTTACAAGTGGAAGATTTTAATAGTGCTAAAATTTACTCTATTCAAGATAAACTACAGGGAAAAATATCTTTGGTTAATGTTTGGGCTTCTTGGTGTGCTACCTGTAGAGTTGAGCATGAAATATTAATGAAAATAGCTAAAACCAACTCATTACAAATGTTAGGCATCAATTATAAAGACACCAGAAAGGATGGAAATATATTTTTAACTAGGCTTGGTAATCCATATGATTCGATTGTATTTGATCAATTAGGCAAACTTGGCCTTGAGTTAGGTGTATATGCAACACCTGAAACCTTTATCACTGACCAGCAAGGCATTATTCGTTTTAAGCGTATTGGTGAATTAACTCGACGAATTTGGGAAAGTAAAATTTATCCTCTTATTGACGAGTTAAGAAATAGTATGAGATAAAATTTAGTATATTTTTTATCAAAGTCCATTGACAGTATTGATATTTAATGGATAATTCAACCAAAGTTTAATTTCAAGTTTGATATTTTTTAATCGAAAAAAGGTTTATATATAGGAGAATAAAGTCAATGAATAAATCAGATTTAGTTGCAGTAATTTCACAAATTTCCAACTTAACAAAAGCAGATTCAACTCGTGCATTAGACGCTATGACAGGCGCAATTACCTCAGCATTAACAAGTGGTGATAATGTGGCTATTACAGGTTTTGGTAGTTTTGTTGTTCGTGACCGTGCAGCACGTACAGGCCGCAACCCTCAAACAGGTGAAGCAATCCAAATTAAGGCTTCTAAAGTGCCTGCATTTAAAGCAGGTAAATTACTTAAAGAATCGGTGAATTCTTAATTTTTAAAGTATAATATACCTAATTTTTTGCTATATAATACTGGGTATTTTTTTTGGGCGCTTAGCTCAGTTGGTAGAGCATCGCCCTTACAAGGCGAGGGTCACAAGTTCAAGTCTTGTAGCGCCCACCAAAAATAAATTCGGAGTGGTAGCTCAGTTGGTTAGAGTGCCTGCCTGTCACGCAGGATGTCGCGGGTTCAAATCCCGTCCACTCCGCCATAATCTTTTCTTTATTATGATGGTTTTTAAAGCATAATAAAACCTACGTATGAATACAAAGGTTTTCGTTTATAATTCTTTTATATAAAAAAAACGTTTCTTAGGTTATTAATTATGAGCCGTTAATACATACTATTATGCTAGTTTCAATTAAAAACAAAATCAAAGGCTGGATATCCTACTTAATTATTGGTTTAATTATTATTCCTTTTGCTTTATTTGGCATAAGTGAATATTTTACCGCTGCTTCAAAAATTAAAGTTGCTTCTTTTGACGGTGTTGACATTTCAAAAGAAGAATTTCTTTTAGAATTTAACCCACAAAAAAGATGGTTACAACACGAATTAGGTGAAAAATATGATAAAAAGTTTGATTTTTTACTAAAGAAAATTATTCTTAATCAAATACTTGATAAACACTTGCTTGAGCGGTTATCTAGAAAATTATCTTATGAAACAACTACCAGTGAGCTTAACATTATTATTCGAGCTAATGATTTGTTTAAAGAAGAAGGACGATTTTCATTAGAAAAATATAAGAAATTATTAAGTCTTAATGGCTATACAACGGAAAAATATGAAACAATAAAGTTACAAGAATTAAGGCGGATTCAAATTAAATCTAATCTATTAGATTCTGCTTTTATTACCCCATCACAACTTGTAAGATTACAAAAATTAAACAATCAAAAACGAAAATTTAGTTATATTATTATTCAGACTGATAATTATATTAAAGAAGTTAAAGTTGACGCGCAAAGTGTTAAAGATTTTTATGATAATAAAAAGGCATTATTTTTTAAACCAGAACAAGTAAAAATAGAATTTATTGAATTGTCATTGAATGAAATTGCAAAAAGAATTAAAGTAAGTGATGATGAATTATTTAATTTTTATGAAAATGAGCAAGAAAATTTTACTACAGAAGAAGAAAGGCAAGCACAGCATATTTTACTTACAGACGAATTAACTGCACAAAAAGTTGTTACTTTATTAGATAATGGTGGTGATTTTGTCAAGCTAGCTAAGGAATATTCTCAAGATTCAGGCTCTAAAGACGATGCAGGAAATTTAGGTTTTTTTACTCGCGGCATTATGGTGTCAGAATTTGAGAAAAAAGTATTTGCTATGAAGCCTGGTGAGGTGAGTGATTTAGTTAAATCTAAATTTGGTTATCATATTATTAAATTAAATAATATTAAAGTTAAGACTCTTAAATCGTTTGATACAGTTAAACAGGAAATACTTGCTTTATATATTCAAAAACAAGCACAAAAAGTATTTTATAACTTAACTGAACAGTTAGCCAACCTAGCTTATGAGACAAGTTTAGAGGAAATTGTTGATCAAATGGATTTAAAGCTTCAAGTGAGTGATTTTTTTGATAAACGTAATACTCAATTAAACCAAAAAATTGTAACTACTGCATTTAGTGATATGGTTCTTAATAAGGGTGAAAATTCAGAGGTTTTAGAATTATCAAAAGATAAATTAATGGTTATTCGCTCACGAGAAAAATTAGCAAAAAGACAAAAATCTTTTTCGGAAGTTGAAAGTGAAATTAATACACATTTAATTACACTATTAGCTAAAACTTTTGTTGATAACCTCGCTAATAATATTGTTGATTTATTGCTTCATAATGATAAAGATACACTTGAAAAAATAATGATTAAAAATAAACTAAAATGGCATCGTGTTGGTTGGGTAAAACGAGATTCTAATAAAGTTGAAACTTCTATTGTCAATAAAGTGTTTGCATTGGCTAAACCAATTAATAGTAAATCTAGCTACAGTGCTCAAAATTTAGAAGGTGGTAATGCGATTGTGATCGATCTATTAGGTGTTAAAACGACAGATATTGAAATAGTCAATGATGTACTTGAAAAATCTTTGTTAAGATTTGAATCAAATGAGGTATTTGTAAATATTCTTGAAATGCTTAAATCTCAAGCAGAAATTAAAATTTTTAGCAGAAATTTATAATTTAAAAGTATTTTTATTACTACTTTGTTTCTTTTTAACTTTTTAATTTATAAGTTATAAAAATAAATATAATTTTTATATTATTTACCTTATGCTGACCTTATTAGGTTCTATGGGTTTACTATTATATTACTAACCCATTGCCCAATAATTTTGATAGATATGTATCTCTAAATTTAATTTGTCTTATATTTAGTTAATTAATCTAATTAGATTAATTATTTTGAAATAAAAAAGAGGTAATATATGATATAGCAATCCTTTTTAATAGAAAAACGAGAGTTAGACAACATTAAATTCCATAGGTTAATTTAATAGGATATGGGTGAGATATTGGACTAAGATTTACTTTTGTAAAAAGATAGATAAGATGAAATGGTTTAAATACTTAATAAATAAAGATATTGAGATGATATTTTTAGTGGTAATTAGAATTTTATTATTACATAGTACTATAACTATTTTATTATTTACATGACATAACAAACTATTGATTAAGTGTATTAATGCGAGACTTTTATATATTTATAAAGATACACTACATTATAAGAAACTAGCTTATTTACTAAGTATTGTTAATCCGGACCCTTGTCATAGAAATTATAACCAGAATCAACATAAGTAATTTCACCGGTGATGCCTGAGGCTAAATCAGAACATAAAAATGCAGCAGTATTGCCTACTTCTTCAATGGTTACGTTACGTTTAAGTGCAGAACTATCTGCAGCATAATCAAGCAGTTTGCCAAAGTTTTTGATACCAGATGCTGCTAAAGTTTTAATTGGGCCTGATGAGACTGCATTAACGCGAATTCCTCTTTTAACTCCTAAAGCTGTTGCCATATAACGAACATTAGCTTCAAGAGAGGCCTTAGCCACTCCCATCACATTATAATTTGGTATAGATCTAATACTGCCTAAATAACTAACTGTTAATAATGCTCCATTATCATTAAGCATGGAGGATGCATATTTAGCGAGGGCAGTAAAGCTATATGAACTAATATCATGTGTTGTAGCAAAATTTTCACGAGTAGTTGCTTGAATATAGTTACCATTTAGTGCTTCGCGTGGTGCAAAAGCAATTGAATGGATAATGATATCAAAATTATCCCAATATTTTTTTAATTCTTTAAAGGTTTTTTCAATGTCTTTATCACTAGCAACATTACACTTAATAACAATATTTGAATGACAAATTACTGCACATTTATTAACCCGTTTTTTAAGTTTATCATTTTGATAAGTGAGCGCGATCTTACAGTCTTGTTTAGCCATAGCTTGTGCAATTCCCCAAGCAATAGAGCGATTTGAGGCAACACCAACAATAAGTGCTTTTTTACCAGTCAAGAAACCCATAGATCTATAAATTTTATTTTTATTAAAAACAAAATTATAACCTATACAACACTTATAATGACTAACTATTTTTTATTATTGAATAATGTATATTATATGTTAGATATTTTCTTAACATCTATTCAAACGCTTAGTATTAGCTATATTCCTTTATTTCTCATTTATTTTTTATGGTCGCAGTATTTTTATTTCCATTGCTGAAAATTTTTAGGTGAAAGATACTTTGGACATGTTAGCATTTGAGTTAACTGAGCTTATAATTATTAAGGTTTTATCAAGGTTTTTTATTGGGCTGGTTTATATTTGTAACGAGTTTTATAGGCGGTGAATTAACAGATTTTTAGTAAAAATTGTGAAGTAGTATTCATGATTTCCTTGTTTGTGCCTTTGTTGTCAACCTTAGGTGTGATTTTGTTTAAGTTGAATATAGTTGCTAATTCACCTAAGAATAATCAAATATTATTTGCTGGGTTGATATTTACTGTTTTTATTGTGATAATGGGATACAACAATATATTTTATATACAATAAATTGTTTTTATTATTTCTCTTAGTGTGGTTATTTATTTACTTCAAGGATTGATTTATGATTTGGATGTTACTACTAATTAGACACATTAAAATAGTAATAATTGTTATTTTTATTTATCGAGATATGTTATTAGGGGAGGGTAGCCTTAGTTTTCGGCAGATTGATATTTTTAGTTTTGATGAATCTTTTTTTGTTAAATTAGCTGCTATTGTTAGTAGTATTACACTTGCTACTGTCAACTTATTCACCAAATATTTAAACAAAATTATTATTGTCATTAAAGAAATTATTATAGACGGCGTTATAATTAATTTACATAATTTGGTAATTTGTTCTGGATTGTTATTGGTTTGGGGTTTGTAATACTCATTATTATTATATTAAAATTTAATCTAAATTAAAGATGAAAGTAAGACATTATTTTTTACTAGTTGTGTTATTAGTTGTTTGTGACCAGTTAACAAAATTGTTAGCTTATGAATATTTAGGCATTAATAACTCAATTATCATTAATGAATTTTTATCGTTGACTTTTTCCCATAATTATGGTGCAGCATTTAGTTTTTTAGCTGATAATGGTGGTTGGCAACGTTATTTTTTATCAGGTATTTCTGCAATTTCTAGTGTTATTATTAGTATTTGGATTCTAAGAACGCCTTTGAGATATAAGTTTAAACTTATTAGTCTAGCATTGATTTTATCAGGTGCAATCGGTAATATGATTGATCGAATTACTAATGGGTTTGTTGTTGATTTTATTGATTTTCACTACAGTGGATTTAATTATCCAATTTTTAATTTTGCTGATATTTTTATTAGTGTTGGTGTAGTAGTTTTGATAATAGTGGATTGGGGAAAATGACTGATTGTTTGGTAGTTGGCGGCGGTATTATTGGCATGATGACTGCAAGGACATTGATAATGGCAGGTGTTAGTGTAACTTTGTTAGATCAACGTGAATGCGGTAAAGAGTCATCTTGGGCGGGTGGTGGTATTATCAGCCCATTGTATCCTTGGAATTATGATGACTTAACCAATGAGTTAAGTTTTGCTTCACAAATAATTTATGAAGATCTATGTTTACAAATTTTTGAAGATACGGGTATTGATCCTCAATATATTCAATCTGGCTTGTTAATGATGGATGAATATGACTTACCATTAGCAATACAATGGATGAATAAATATCATGTTGATTATCAATCTCATGTTGATGGTGCACTGTTTTCCAACATTGCTCAAGTTCGTAATCCGAGGTTGTTACAAGCATTAAAGGTTGATATTTTATATAAAGGGGTAAATATTATAGAGCATGTTAAGGTGAATAATTTATTGATAAAAAATAATAAAGTAATTGGCGTAAGAACTAAAGATAAAAATTATTTTACACAAGATGTTATTGTTTGCTCTGGCGCATGGAGTTCAAAATGGTTAAAACTTGTTGATGAAGTTTTTCCAATGAAAGGACAAATGATTATTCTTAAATCTACAAAAAATATGGTAAAAAACATTGTATTAGACCAAGGCAGATATATTATTCCAAGAGCGGATGGGAGAGTATTAGTAGGGTCTACCATGGAAAATGTTGGTTTTGATAATCATATCGATATCGGTATTCAAAAATCACTCCATAAATTTGCTTATCAAAGATTTTCATATTTATTTAATGCGAAAATTGAATATCATTGGTCTGGTTTTAGACCAGCAAGCCTTTCTGGTAAGGTCATATTAGGTAGACATGAACAATTTGAACATTTATTCATAAATACTGGACATTTTTGTAATGGTTTGAATATGGCACCTGCTAGTTCAGATAGAATTAAACAGTTGATTATCAATGTATAAAATATTTGTTTTTTTAGTATTATTTATTTATGCATTGATTGTTAATGCACAGTTAATTAAGGTCTCAGGACGAGAGAGTATTCTTAAAAGTGAGGCTAAATATCATCAATTTGTACTAGATCAACGTTCCAAGTTAGTATGGGAAGTTAAATTAAGAGATAAAGGATTGCAAGATGTAAATAGTAGTTACACTTGGTTTTATGCTCAATCAGAGAGGTGACAATGGTGACTATAGTCACCATTGTCACTGGGGTAAAAATTGCAATACTCATGTATTTATTAATGCATTAGATATAGTTAAGTTATGTAAACAAAATACTTGGCGGTTATCTAGTGAGTCAGAATTAAGAACCTTATTACTTTATGGCGATAATAATTTGATTATTAATCTATCCTTCTTTCCGAATACAAAACGTAAATCCTACTGGAGTTCGGACGAACAAGATACAAATATCGCAATTGATATGCTATTTTTATATGGTGGTAGTAAAAGCTCTGATAAATCATTTGATGCCTATATTAGAGCAGTTAGCAATGTTTATTAGAACAATAGATCAAAATTTATTTGATTCATATTCAGATGATATTCCTATTTTTTTAAAGAAAATTTATGCTGCTCGTGGGATTAATGAGTCACACTTATCTTTGAATCTTAGTCACCTATTAAAACCTAATTTTCTTCAACTGGATATCGCACTTGTATTACTTGAGAAAGCATTACTTAATCAAAAACGTATTTTGATTGTTGGTGATTTTGATTGTGATGGTGCAACTGCATCTGTTGTGGCAGTTAAGTCATTGCGTATGATGGGGGCAAAATATGTGGATTTTTTAGTTCCTAATCGTTTTGAACATGGTTATGGTTTAAGTAAAGAAATTGTTAACTTAGCTATTCAAGAAAAACAGCCTGATTTGATTATTACAGTTGATAATGGTATTTCAAGTTTTGATGGGATAAAATTAGCAAAATTATCAGGTATTATGGTCATTGTAACTGATCATCATTTACCTAATGAGAATCTTCCTAATGCAGATGCAATTATTAATCCCAATCTTAAAGATTGTAAATTTTTAAGCAAAAATTTAGCAGGTGTTGGAGTTTGTTTTTATCTATTTTCTGCTTTAAAAACTCATTTGAGTGAAAGTAATTATTTTATCCATCAAAAAATTGTTCCTCCAGATTTACGAAATGTATTAGATTTAGTTGCGCTTGGTACAGTGGCTGATGTGGTAAAACTTGATCAAAATAATAGAATTTTAGTTGATCAGGGTATTAAACGCATTCAACAAAAAAAATGTTCTCCAGGTATTTTAGCGTTATTAGAAATCTCAAATCGAGCAAGTTCAACCTTGTGTGCAAGTGATTTATCTTTCTCTATAGCTCCACGTTTAAATGCAGCAGGACGTTTAAGTGATATTTCATGTGGTATACGTTGCTTATTAACTGATGATATAAATGATGCTAGACGTTACGCTCAAGAGTTAGAAAAGTTTAATCAACAGCGCAAACAAGAACAAGCCCGTATGCAGGACCAAGCACAGGCTATTGTTGATATGCAAGAATTATCTATTACACAAAAAGATATGGGGCGTGATAGATTTGCCATTAGTT
This sequence comes from Candidatus Vesicomyidisocius sp. Pext_18_S21, assembly GCA_021730165.1. Lineage (GTDB taxonomy): Bacteria > Pseudomonadota > Gammaproteobacteria > PS1 > Pseudothioglobaceae > Ruthia > Ruthia endoextente. Next base: position 620,914 of record CP072535.1, on the reverse strand, counting down.
TATTTGAACCATCTTGGCATGAGGGTATTGTGGGTATTGTGGCTGGTAAACTTAAAGAAAACTATCATTGTCCAGTTGCGATATTTGCTCAGTCAGGTAATTATTTAAAAGGTTCTATTCGTTCTATTCCCAGTGTACATGTCAAAGATTTATTAGATTTAGTAGATAGACAAAACCCTGATTTAATTGTAAAATTTGGTGGGCATGCTATGGCAGCAGGATTAAGCATTAAATCTGAAAATTTTTCCAAATTTACACAAGCTTTTTCAGACGCTATTCAAATCCATCTAGATAACCAAATATCTAAAGTTAATTTGTTAACTGATGGTGAATTAGAGGTATTTGAATTATCTTTAAATAATGCACAACTATTAGTTGATGTTGGGCCTTGGGGTCAAGGATTTGACGAGCCAATTTTTTATGGTGAATTTGAGATTATTGAACAAAAAGTAGTTGGTAAAAAACATATAAAATGTCGCTTAAAATTAAAGGGTAGTACCCAAGTATTTGATGGTATTGTATTCTTTCAATCGCTACTTGAGTTTGTGCAAGTTTCAGCGGTTTATAAATTGTCCATTAATAGTTGGAGAGGTAGTACTTTATTACAACTAATAATTGTAGAAATAAAGGCCTTAAAATAAGAGCATTATCAAGGTAAAATTTAGTTTTTTATTTTTTAGATTTATATTCTTGTAATGCCAATTATTACTCTGCCAGATGGAACCCAAAAAATATTTGAACAAGTAGTTAGCGTTGAACAAGTGGCAAAGTCTATAGGTTTGGTTAAAACTGCATTAGCTGGTGAGGTTGATGGTGAATTGGTTAGTATTTCGTTTTTAATTAAAACGGATACTAATCTTACGATTATTACGGCAAATGATAATCAAGGGCTTGAGATTATTCGCCATTCTACAGCACATTTATTGGCACAAGCTACTCAGATGTTGTATCCAGATGCACAGGTGACGATTGGTCCTGTAATTGACAATGGTTTTTATTATGATTTTGCTTATAAAAATGGTTTTTTAGAAGGTGATTTAATTAAGATTGAAAAAAATATGCACAATTTGGTTAAGCAAAATCTTAAGATTGAAAGATTTGAAATGAATCGTGATGAGATATTACAGTTTTTTAAAGATAAGGGAGAGTATTACAAGGTTAAAATTATTGAGTCAATTCCTGTTGATCAAATACTATCTTTGTATAAGCAAGGCGATTTTATTGATCTTTGTCGTGGACCGCATGTATCTTCAACTGCTAAACTTAAGAACTTTAAATTGATGAAATTAGCTGGTGCTTATTGGCGTGGTGATTCTAGTAATGAAATGTTACAGCGTGTGTATGGTACGGCTTGGGGAAGTGAACAAGATTTAAAAGTATATTTACATAAGTTAGAAGAAGTTGCGAGACGAGATCATCGTAAAATTGGAAAAACTCAAGATTTATTCCACATAGAAGAAGGAACTCCTGGTATGGTTTTTTGGCATGCTAAGGGATGGATCTTATACCAATTGGTTGAACAATATATGCGTGGTATTTTCAGAGATAATGGTTATCAAGAGGTACATACACCCCAATTAATTGATAAAAGTCTTTGGGAAAAATCAGGCCATTGGGATAAATTTGGTGATGCTATGTTTACCACTAGTAGTGGTGATCGTGATTATGCAGTGAAACCTATGAATTGTCCTGCACACATTCAAATTTATAACCAAGGCTTAAAGTCTTATCGTGATTTACCGTTACGTCTAGCAGAGTTTGGTTCATGCCATCGTAATGAGCCATCAGGTACATTACATGGTATTATGCGTGTGCGTAATTTTGTACAAGATGATGGACATATTTTTTGTACACCTGAACAAATTCAAAATGAGGTCTTAACTTTTATTGATTTAACATTTAATGTCTATAAATACTTTGGGTTTGAAAAGATTAATATCAAGTTATCTACTCGACCTGAAAAGCGAGTTGGTTCTGATGAAGTATGGGATAAATCTGAGATAGCATTGGCAGAAGCGTTGAATTCTAAAAATATTGTATGGGAGTTACAAGAAGGCGAAGGTGCATTTTACGGCCCTAAAATTGAATTTATATTAAAAGATTGTTTAGATAGGCAGTGGCAATGTGGTACCTTGCAGGTTGATTTTTCTATGCCAAAACGTTTAGGTGCACAATTTGTTGATGAAAATAATGTAAAGCAAACTCCAGTCATATTGCATCGTGCTATTATGGGTTCATTAGAACGATTTTTAGGTATTTTAATTGAACATTATGAGGGCGCGTACCCTTGTTGGTTATCACCTATTCAGGCGGTTATTATCAATATTTCTGAAAAACAAGCAAATTTTATTGTAGATATTGTTAAAAAGTTAAAAAAACAAGGACTTAGAGTTATTTCAGACTTGCGAAATGAGAAGGTAAGCTTTAAAATACGCGAGCATTCACTACAACGTTATCCTTATATTTTAGTGGTGGGTGATCGTGAAATGGAAAAAGGTCAAGTTTCAGTACGACAACGTGGTGGAAAGGATTTAGGTGCAATGAGTATTGGAACGTTTATAAAAAAAGTAAACCAGGAGACATTATTAAAAAACCAAATAAAATAAAAACTCGAATTAATAACGCCATTAAGGTAACAAAAGTTCGATTAATTGACGCTAAAGGTATGCAGATTGGTATCGTTAGTACTGATATTGCGAAGCAAGAAGCAATTCAGTCTGAGCTAGATTTAGTAGAAGTTTCTCCTAATGCTCAACCGCCTGTTTGTAAAATTATGGATTTTGGTAAGTTTCTTTATGAATTAAAGCAACAAAAGAAAGAAGCTAAAAAGAAACAAAAGAGAAATACAGTTAAAACTATTAAATATCGTCCAGGTACTGAAGAAAGTGATTATCAAATTAAATTTAGAAATGTAGTTAAGTTTCTAGATAATGGGGATAAAGTTAAAGTTGGTATTTGGTTTCGTGGTCGTGAAATGCAACATAAGGAATTAGGCATGAAAATGCTAGATAGAATAGAGAAAGATACAGAAGATTTTGCTAATGTTGAACAAAAGGCAAAAATGGAAGGTCGTCAGCTTGGCATGATGCTGGCACCTAAATCAAAGAAAAAGTAAGACTAAAAAGTCTGAAAATACAAAAGCTTGATAGGGCTAAAAAAGGAGTAAATAATGCCAAAGTTAAAAACTAATAAAGGCGCTGCAAAGCGCTTCAAAAAAACTGCCAGTGGTGGTTATAAATGTAAACACTCTCATTTACGTCATATTTTGACTAAAAAGAGTACTTCTAGAAAACGTAGTTTGCGCGCACCAGACTCTATTGAGAAAGTAGATATTCCAATGGTTCGTAAAATGTTACCGTATAGTTAAAGAGTATAAAAAATGGCAAGAGTATCAAGAGGTGTGCAAGCGCACGCTAAACATAAAAAAATTTTAAAGAAAGCTAAGGGTTATTATGGCGCTCGTTCAAAGGTGTATCGTATTGCTAAACAGGCTGTGATTAAAGCAGGACAATATGCATATCGTGATCGTCGTCAAAGACGTCGTCAATTTCGTAGGCTTTGGATTGTGCGTATTAATGCTGAAGCGCGTAATAATGGTTTAAGTTATTCAAGAATGATTGATGGTATGAGTAAAGCAGGAATTAAAATTGATCGTAAAGTTTTATCAGATATTGCTATCTTTGATAAATTAGCATTTGTAAAAATTGTAGACCAAGTAAAACAAGCTTTATCTGTATAATATATATATAACAATAAGAGCTAGATGTAGAATATATTATGAATAGTATTATTTATTTTGTTTTATTGTCTTGTCAGTTATCAATTAACTCAAGATAAAAAAGGTAAAAATGAGTATTCTTATGTTGTAACTGATCAATTATCTAGTATGCTAGCAGCAGGGTGTATTATTTCTAGTAAGGCTATTAAATTATCAGATTATCAATCTATAGGGACTATATTGCTATTGGTATAACTTTAGGTATTATTGTTGTGGTAAGTGCAGAGTGATGAGAAAGATAAAATATCTATTGTTATTTTATTAGATGAAGAAAATTCATTTGGTAGATAAATAGTGCGCTTGATACGTCAATAATTTGGTTAGTGATTTGATAGATGCTATTCTTGATAGGGCTAAAACCTCTATTGAAAAAATACAGAACCTACAAGAGCTTGAAGATTTAAGAGTTAGTTTTTTAGGTAAAAAAGGTGAGTTAACTTTTTTGTTAAAAAACCTGGGAAAGCTTTCAAAAGAGCAACGTCCTCAAATGGGAGGGGCTATAAATCAGGTTAAAGTTAACATACAAACGTTATTAACTGATAAAAAAAATTATCTAGAACTTATTGTATTAGAAAAACGCTTATTAGCAGAAAAAATTGACGTGTCTTTGCCAGGTAGACACGTTGAAATGGGTGGTCTACATCCAATCACAATAACGCTTAATCGCATTCAGTCTCTATTTATAAAAAATGGATTTGAAATAGTCACGGGGCCTGAAATAGAAGATGATTTTCATAATTTTACCGCACTTAACATCCCTAAACATCATCCAGCTCGTACCATGCATGATACGTTTTATATTGATAAAAAAACAGTATTAAGAACTCATACCTCACCTGTTCAAATTCGTACACTAGAAAACCAAAATCCACCAGTACGTATTATTACATCTGGTAGGGTTTACCGTTTTGATTCAGACATTACACATACCCCGATGTTTCATCAAATTGAAGGTTTAATTGTTGATAAATATGCAAATTTTGCGCAACTTAAGGGTTTATTGATTGATTTATTACGTACTTACTTTGAAAAAGAAGTATTAAAAGTACGTTTTCGTCCTTCATATTTTCCATTCACTGAGCCATCTGCAGAGGCTGATATTGAATGTGTTATGTGTTCTGGAAAAGGTTGTCGAGTTTGTAAAAAAACGGGTTGGCTTGAAGTGTTAGGGTGTGGTGTTGTTCATCCTAATGTGTTGTCATCAGTTAATATTGACTCAGAGGTTTATACTGGGTTAGCATTTGGGATAGGAATCGAACGTTTGTCAATGTTGCGTTATAGTGTGAATGATTTACGCCTTTTTTTTGAAAATGATAATCGTTTTTTAAGGCAATTTAGATGAATATTTTATCAAATTGGTTGCGTGAGTGGGCAAATCCAAACGTAACTGATAGAATATTAGTAGAGCATTTAACCATGGTAGGTCTTGAGGTCGATAGTATCACACCTATTGTTCCGGCTTTTAAAGGTGTCGTAGTGGTGGGTCAGATTATATCTTATGATAAACATCCTTATGCTGATAAATTCAATTTGTGTCAAGTAGATGTAGGTGAAGAAAAAAAATTACAAATTATTTGTGGTGCTAAAAATATTCGTTTAGGATTGAAAGTGATTGTTGCTATGGTTGGTTCTCAGTTACTAAATGGTTTAGAGGTTAAAATAGTCAACCTTCAAGGTGTTAAGTCATTTGGTTTAATTTGCTCAGAATCTGAATTAGGTATGTCTGACTTATCACAAGGTATTGTTGAGCTTGAAGATAATACACCTATTGGAAAAGATATTAGGGAGCATTTAAACTTTGATAATTATATAATTGAATTAAATATTACACCTAATCGTGGTGATTGTTTTTCAGTTCTAGGCATTGCTCGAGAAGTGAGTGCTAATTATAATTTAGCTTTTAATTTACCAGTATTTGAAGTACTTGCACAAGGTGATTGTGCCATTAGTACTACTGTTGTTGATACAAAATCCTGCCCAAAGTATTTAACAAGAAGTATTGAGAATATCGATAATACAGTTAAAACACCTAAGTGGATGGCTGATAAATTAGTATATTCTGGTCAACAGCTTCATACACCTGTGGTGGATATCATAAACTTTGTTTTATTAGAATTAGGTCAACCAATGCATGTGTTTGATTTATCAAAGTTAAAAGGTAATATTGAAGTTAGAATGGCAAAACGTGATGAACATATTGAATTATTGAACGGAACTACGATAAAGCTAAAGGAAGATATTTTGGTCGTTGCTGATAGTAATTTGGTTCTTTCTATTGCTGGGGTTATGGGTAATATGTCAAGTTCTACTCAAAATAATTCTACTAATATATTATTAGAAAGCGCTTTTTTTGAATTGGTATCTATTTCAGGAAATTCTAGAAGTTATGGTTTGCATACTGATTCATCCTTACGTTTTGAGCGTGGTGTGGATTTTAATATGACCGAGTTGGCAATGAATCGTGCCACACAACTTATTGTTAAAATTTGTGGTGGTCGAGCAAGTAAAATTAGCGCTTGTATTGACAAAAGTGCATTACCAAAACTGAAACCAATCACTATCAATCAAGAGAAAATTAAAAAGATTTTAGGTCTTGAGTTAGATGTAAAATGGATTGAGCAAAAATTTACTAATCTTGGGTTTAAAATATTACAACAAACTAATAATTCATGGACCATTATCCCACCAAGCTTTAGATTTGATATTCGTATTCCTGCTGATTTAATTGAAGAACTGGCAAGGCTCTATGGTTATGATAAATTACCTGTACAAAAATTGTCTTTAGAAGCCAATATTAATTATACTTCAGAAGCTGATATTAATCAATATGATATCACTCAGAGTTTGGTTAATCGTGGTTATCAAGAGATTATTACTTATAGTTTTATTTCTGAAAAATATCATAATTTAATCAACCCAGATGCAAGAAAAATTAGACTTTTAAATCCAATTTCAGTTGATATGTCAATCATGCGCTCATCGCTTATACCAGGCTTGTTGCAAACAGTAGAATCTAATCAAAGGCGTAAGCATACAGATGCTAGGTTTTTTGAAATTGGTTTATGTTTTGATGGTATTGAGGTAGATGAACAATCCAATAAGTTAGCCGCTATTGTGACAGGTAATCGTTTTTCTGCACAGTGGGCAGCGAATTTACAGTCCTTAGATTTTTTTGATATTAAGGCTGATTTGGAATCACTATTAATGTTAACAGGTTCTGAATTTTATTTTGAATCAGGGCAGCATGTAGCTTTGCAAAAAGGACAAACAGCTCAAATTATATTAAACGGTGAACAAGTAGGTTGGATAGGTGCATTATCACCAATGGTTCAAAAACAGCTATCATTACCTAACTGTTATTTATTTGAAATTGATTTAGCTAGTATAAAATTACGTAATATCATTAAATATAAAGCATTTTCATCATATCAACAATCTAGACGTGACATTGCTTTAGTACTTGATGAGGTTGTACCTATAGCTAAGTTAATTCAAAGTGTTAAGGCTATGCAGCAGCAATATTTTATTGATATTATCTTGTTTGATGTTTATATAGGTGAAGGTATTAAATTAGGAAAGAAAAGCGTTGCACTTAGTTTAATTTATCAATCACTAGAGGGAACATTGACAGAAGGGGAACTGAATACTAAAGTTGATGAAGTTTTAGCATTAATGTACACTCAATATTCAGCTATTCTCAGATAATGTTAGTTACTAAAAGATATTGCTAACGTATTAGTAAAAAGCATGGACATAACCCATGTTTAAGCATTATCAATTATGCATGATTTCTTATGATCAAAATAAATAAACATTAGCTTTTGGAGAATCAGTAAAACTATCTAATTTTGGTAATTTTATCATAAGAAAAGAATCTTCTAGAGTAGGTAGAACCCCACCCCTATCCTAATACTGGTAAAATAACTAAGATTTCATCCAGGAGAGTAGTAGTGTTTTAATCAGGATTAAAGCTTAAATTAACTACTAAAAAAGATGGATACTCTTCAAACTATAGTCTACTTTATTTTTAATTTGTAATAGTTGACGGTATAAGGAATTCATTAATTTTATTAAAGACTATTTAGAATTACTTACTAGTCTGTAATAGCCGACATAAATCCTTTTAATATTGGCATTATTTTGTCAATAATTTCTTGATTTTTAACAGTATTGTTAATATGACCCTTAATAGTATTTTTTGTTTTTTGCAGGGTTGTATTGTAATTATTATCAAATTCAAAATTTATAAAATAAAAACCTTTGGTTTTATCTCTAGATCTAATCGATAAAAAGTCAGTTTCCCAAGAAAGTTCTACCTGATAAGCCTTACTTATATTTGTTGTATCTTTTTGTAGTAAAATAAAGGTCGATCCAAAATGAAAAATAAAATGATTTGCATTACAATTTGATGCAGGCTTTGTACTTAATTTGCCATTATTTAGTGCATTGGCAATTTGTTTAAGCTGAAGGTTATTAAGTTGAATGTATTTTGCATCTAAATATTCTTCAATATTAGCATCTGGATGATTGTTTTTTAAAAATTCAACAAGTCTTTTAAGCATAGCTTTAATTTTTGATTATAATTTATTATTATTTCGTATCTTTTATACTACACATAGTATTTAGTTATAATATTACTCATATATTGCTTAGTAATAAAATTATTAATATATTATTAGGCATTGTAATTATATTTGTATTAATAATATTTAAGAAAAGACTTTATTTTTTGTTTTTGCTTAATTACAAACTATTTTAATTGTGGGGTATATTATTACTACTCATAAATTATACATGCAAACTGCCTATTTTTCTGGTGGATGTTTTTGGTGTGTTGAAGCAATTTTTCAACGCATTGAGGGGGTTATTAAACTCACTTCTGGTTATTGTAATGGGAATACTAGTAATCCTACTTATAAAGATATTTGTTTAGGTGTAACTGGACATGCTGAGGTAGTTAAAATAGAGTTTAATGAGTTTAAAATATCTTTTAAAGCATTATTAGATGTTTTTTTTGAAACTCATGATCCAACCACATTAAACCAACAAGGAAATGATCGTGGTACTCAATATCGCTCTGCTATTTTTTATATCAATAATAAACAACAAATCCAAGCAATTAATATGATTAATCTTATGAGTAATAATATTGTAACTCAAGTTACAAAGCTAGATTACTTTTATCCAGCTGAAGATTATCATCAAAATTATTTTAATAACAACTTATCAGAATCCTATTGTCGAATGGTAATCAAACCTAAACTAGATAAATACTTTAGCTAATGAACGATCAAGAATTACTTAGATATTCTCGCCAAATATTATTACCTCAAATCAGCATTAAAGGTCAAGAAGTCCTAAAAGATTCCACGTTATTACTAATTGGAATGGGTGGTTTAGGCTCGCCCAGTGCCTTATATTTAGCCTCTGCTGGTATTGGACATTTAATTATTGCTGATTCTGATAAAGTTGAATTGTCAAACTTACAACGACAAATTATCCATTTTACAGATGATATTGGTAGAACAAAAGTCAATTCTGCTAAAGACAAGATACTTGCTATTAATCCTAATATAAAAGTTACTACGATTGGAAAAATAGGTCAAGATAATTTAAATGATTGGGTAGCTAAAGTTGATTTAGTTTTAGATGGTACAGATAATTTTGACATTCGATTTAAAATTAACAAAGCTTGCGTAATACAAAGAACACCACTTGTATCAGCAGCAGTCATTCGTTTTGAGGGACAGTTATCTGTATTTCAAGGCTATAATCAAACAAAACCTTGCTATCAGTGTTTATATTCAATTGAAGGAAATTCTGATGAGAATTGTATCAGAAATGGTATACTATCACCTGTTACAGGAATAATTGGCTCATTACAAGCCTTGCAAGCTATTAAAGTTTTGTTAAATTTAGGTGAACAATTAGTGGGAAAGTTAATGTTAATCGATACCTTAAATCTTTCTTTTAAAAAAGTTAAAATAAATAAAGACGAATCTTGTAAAATTTGTTCTCACGGGGTGTAGCGCAGTATGGTAGCGTACCACACTGGGGGTGTGGTGGTCACAGGTTTAAATCCTGTCGTCCCGACAAATTCAAAAGGTGAGGTGAATAAATATAGATTCAGTGAATTTTATTTTAGATGTAAATACCTGGATTAGCGATTAATTTTCTATAGTTTAATATAGTGATGATACTTATGTTAAATGATTAATTATTTCAGTTTTCAGGATTCTATTTTGTATATTAATTTTGTTCTATTTTCTATTAGCATGAAGTTTGTAAAAAAAATATTGGTAGACATAATGCCTTATTGGTAATAATTAATATTTTCCTTGGAATTTTATTAATATATTGCATATTAGATTCGTTACTCATTTTGAGTATACAACTGTTTTAGTCTTTAGAAGTATCCAAATGTTATTGATTAGCTCAATATTTATTGTATATCATACTATATTACTTTTTTGATTTTATTATTAATGATAAAAAGCGTTTACCATGTTGGTTAAATATCTAATAAATAATTAGTTATTAGTACATTATGTTTAGTATTTTATTTGACACTAAAATCATATGTTTTAGATAATATTAACTAATAAAGAATTGCATTTAGAATCTGAATTTAAGGATAATCATTTATTCTTTATTTGTATTTATGTATTAAAATAAACTGTTCTAATTTTAAATATTATATTATAAGGAAAAGGAAGTTATGTTCGATAAATCTCAAACGTTAGCTAAAGTAGATACTGAAATCTATAAAGCGATTGTTCTGGAAGAGGCTCGACAAGAGACACATATTGAACTGATTGCCAGTGAAAATTATACTTCACCTGCAGTGATGGAGGCGCAAGGTTCACAACTAACTAATAAATATGCTGAAGGATATCCTTGTAAGCGTTATTATGGTGGGTGTGAATATGTTGACATGGTTGAGAAATTAGCGATTAATCGTGCCAAAATATTATTTGGTGCGGATTATGCGAATGTTCAGCCGCATTCAGGTTCTCAAGCGAATGCTGCAGTTTTTCAAGCGTTGTTAGTACCAGGGGATACAATTTTAGGTATGAGTTTAGCACATGGTGGACATTTAACGCATGGTTCTACCCCTTCGTTTTCGGGTAAAAATTTTAATTCTATTCAATATGGTTTGAATCAAAAAACGGGTGAGATTGATTATGAGCAAATTGAAGTTTTAGCAAAAAGGTATAAGCCTAAAATGATTATTGCTGGGTTTTCAGCGTATTCACGTATGGTTGATTGGCAACGTTTTAGACAAATTGCAGATAGTGTTGGTGCTTATTTAATGGCTGATATGGCGCATGTTGCTGGTTTGATAGCAACTGGTGAATATCCATCACCAGTTGCTATTGCTGATGTAACCACTACAACTACGCATAAAACACTTCGGGGTCCTCGGGGTGGTTTAATTTTAGCTAAGTCTAACAAAACAATGGAAAAGAAACTTAATGCTGCTATTTTCCCTGGTATCCAGGGCGGCCCACTTATGCATGTTATTGCTGCTAAAGCAGTGAGTTTTAAAGAAGCTATGAGTGATGAATATAAGACTTATCAGAAGCAAGTAAAGATTAATGCACAAGTTATGGCTAATATATTTATTAAACGTGGATTCGATGTAGTTTCAGGGGGTACTGATAATCATTTATTCTTAGTAAGTTTTATTGATCAAGGATTAACAGGTAAAGCAGTAGATACTGCTTTAGATAGTGCGTATATTACGGTTAATATGAATGCAGTGCCAAACGACCCGAACCCTCCTTTTGTAACTAGTGGTATTCGTGTAGGTACGCCATCGGTGACAACACGTGGATTTAATGAATTTGATTGTTCTGATTTAGCATCTTGGATGTGCGATATTTGTGATGATTTAGGGAATCAAGAAGTGATTTACAAGGTTAGAGGAAAAGTCGTTAGTCTTTGTGCTAAATATCCAGTTTATTTAGATGGTTGATTTTAATTTGATATCTTTTGATTAAAGTTCTATGCCTTTTTGAGCTTTAATATTTGCTCTAAAAGCGTGTTTAATGTCTTTAATTTCACTTACTGTATCGGAAAGTTCAATTAATTTTTGAGAGGCAACTCTGCCAGTAATTATTACGTGTTGTTTTTTAGGGCGATTGTTTAAAGTGTTGATAATTTGTGCTTCATAAAGATATTGGTAACTAATCATATAAGTAAGTTCGTCAAGTACAACCAAATTAATTGAATCATCATTTAAATATTGTTCGGCTTTGCTCCAAGTTTCTTGTGCCATAACTGTATCAAAGGCTTTGTCTTGTGTGTCCCAAGTAAAACCTGTTTTCATATATGTGGTTTGTACGTTAGGTTGTTTGGCTAAGAATATGTCTTCACCTGTGGTTTGTGCTCCTTTTAAAAATTTAGCAATGGCAATTTTCATGTTATAACCTAATGCACGGCAAACCATTCCTAGTGCGGATGATGATTTACCTTTTCCATTACCTGTTAAAAGAACAATAATACCTTTGTCAATATTGGCTTGTTTTATGCGAGTATTAATATAAAATTTTTTACGTTGCATACGAGCTTTATATTGATTTTCTACCACGAACCTTTAATCTTTTCGTGTTGAGAAAGAAGGTATTATTAAGTAGTGATGATTGAGTGTAAAAATGCTACAAATAGCAATCATCCAATATAATATTAATGGAATCTCAATAATTGACCAATGAGTAATGTATAAGCCAAACTTCCCCCAAAATGATGTGGTAAATGCAAAGTAACTAGCGGTAGCAACAAACCATTGGGTAATACAAGCAATAAAAATGATTAATGCGTTATTAATAATATTATGGTCAATTTTAAGTGTTGTTAGGTACTTTCCTACCCAAAAAATACCATAATAAGTAAGTAGTAAAATACTATAAGCAGGAGTAATGCAATTTGCACTAATGCCTTTGTAAATAATTGCATAATTATCAATAGTAACGGCGCTTATAATAATCACTATTGCTGTACAGAATGTACGTAAATAAACACCTGCAATAAATAAAGCAGGAATAGTAAAATCTGGTAGGTGAATAATTGATGATTGCCAGGTAGTGTTACCACGAGTTATAATTATTAAAATAACCATTATAAAAATAGCAAAGATAGTCTTTATTTTGTGGATTTTATTTATCATATTTTTATATCCTGTAAATGTTCTTTATTATAGCAAATTGGTAAAGATAAAATCATTGTGTTCTATGATTACCCCTTTTAAGGTTAATTAGTTTGTCAAATTTTTTTGTCTCATTTACAAAAGTATGGAGCTCGTCATTTTTTCTATAGAAATTAGCTTTTGTTTAGTATAAATACAAGTAATTTTGACTCTAATATCAGTATTAATTATAGTATTAGAGAATTTTTTATTGTGTATTGTTATCTTTTAATATATTTTTGACGTAATTATGATTAAAATTGATCTGATAGTTTTGGATATTTGCAGAAATTGATAGTTTAGCCTTTTATATTTAATTTGCCCTCAATTAGAGTAATGATAAGGATTACTGTTACTATAGTGATAGTTTATAAAAATAAAATTAAAGATTTTATAAATTTTAATAAACGATGAATCTAGGTTATATCTCTTTTCTATGCTAATTTCAATATTTTTTGAAATTTTTGGATTTAGAGGTGGGGTATGTCTGTTAGTTGATAAATAGAGGAGAGGGTGCATTAAAAGTATTATCACTTTTAGCTGATATACCATACCATCTGGCATATATTACTTCCATTAAGTATGACAAAGTTATCCTTGTTTCCATTGCTGATATAAAAGTTATACCTTGTTAAATTGTTCCCTCTACTTGAGAGATTTAAAGTTATATTTGTACCATTTGCTGCTTTTTAAAAGGAGTAGCACTTATATCACCATTTACATTATATACCACAGATAATAGAATTAGAGTCTTTATAATTTCAATCTTTTTAATGTTATTGATTGATATTGTGGATAAGTCATATCCAGGCACACTATCAGTATTGGATACGTCATTAATACTAACACTATCTGCTAATCTCAATAGATTAATACTAGGTAGAGTTGCTAAAAATTTTTTAGAATTTTTAGCAACTCTTTTATTGATATCTTTTTTATTAAAGCTCAATGTTGAGCCAATAGAGTCAATAATTGGATTATTGGTATGATACTAGGTGTTAAGATAAATGGAAATAGGTCTTAAAATCTTATTCATATTAAGACCTATTACAAGTCTTAATATGAATAAGATTTTTTGAATGATATCATCCTTCATGGAATTAAGAATTTTAAACTATGTATCAGGCTAATTTCTTATGTAAAAAATATCGTTGCGCAGACAGTGTAAGATTTTCACCTACTTTCTATAATCAATAACTAAGTGCGAATTATAATATAGGGTAAACATTAGATAAGCCTAAATATCTGGGTTCTGATAAAATCGTCTGACTTTAAATTTTATTAACAAGGAGTTTGTAAAGAAATGAGTCAAATTTATAACTTTAGTGCTGGTCCTGCTATGTTACCAATACAAGTATTAAGACAAATGCAAGACGAATTACTAGAATATAAAGATATTAAAGCATCGATTATGGAAATTTCACATCGTAGTACAGATTTTATAGCAATGGCTCAAAAATCAGAACAAGATTTAAGAGATTTAATGAATATTCCTAATCACTATAAAGTTTTATTTTTACAGGGCGGGGCTTCGGCTCAATTTTCAATGGTACCGATTAACTTACTTCATGGAAAAACTAAGGCTAATTATGCATATACAGGTCATTGGTCTAAAAAAGCAATTGCTGAAGGTAGTCGTTATTGTGATGTAAATATTTGTACGAATAGTTCAGATAATAAATATACTGATATTGATGTGTTTGAAAATTGGAATATTGATTCTGATGGTGCCTACTTGCATTATACTCCTAATGAAACCATTGCTGGTCTAGAATTTGATTATGTGCCAGAAGTAGATATGCCGTTAGTTGCTGATATGTCATCAAGTATTTTATCACGAGAAGTTGATGTGTCAAAATATGGTGTAATTTATGCAGGAGCACAAAAAAATATTGGTATTGCAGGACTGACAGTTGTGATTGTAAGAGAAGATTTAATGGGTAATGTGGTTGCTAACCAACCTATTTTATTTGATTATACAACACAAGCAAAAAACGATTCAATGTATAACACGCCATCAACATATTCTTGGTACGTGGCATCTCGTGTGTTTGAATGGCTTAAACAACAAGGTGGACTGAGTGCCATGGCTAAGATTAACAAAGCCAAAGCAAAAACACTTTATGACGTTATTGATGGTTCTAATTTCTATTCAAATCCAGTAGCCTTAAAATATCGTTCTTGGATGAACGTGCCATTTTTATTGGCTGATGAAAATCTCAATGGTTTATTTTTGGAAAAAGCAGCTATTAATAATTTAATTACCTTAAAAGGTCATCGTAGTGTGGGTGGCATGCGTGCTAGTATTTATAACGCTATGCCACAAAAGGGAATTAATGAATTAATAAATTTCATGAAAGTATTTGAGAAGGAAAACTCATAATGATTAAAGTTCTCACGCTTAATAATATTTCTTCGATTGGGTTAAATAAATTACCAAGAGATAATTATAATATTTCTTCGGAAATGAGTAATCCTGATGTAATTTTAGTACGTAGTGCAAAAATGTATGATATGGAAATTAATGATAATCTAAAAGTTGTTGGTCGTGCTGGTGCAGGTGTTAATAATATTCCTTTGGATAAAATGAGTAATAAGGGTGTAGTTGTGTTTAATGCACCAGGTGCAAATGCAAATGCAGTGAAAGAATTGGTTATTAGTTCAATGTTACTTGCAAGTCGCAATATTTGTCAAGCTTGGCATTATGTTAATTGTTTATCACTTGATAATTTAAAAACTGCCATTGAAGAAGGTAAAAAAAAATATGCTGGTTCTGAATTACCAAGTAAAACATTAGGAATTGTTGGTTTGGGTGCAATTGGGGTGAAAATTGCTAATGCAGCACATGCTTTGGGAATGAATGTTATTGGTTTTGACCCTTTGATAACTATTAAAAGTGCATGGAAATTATCATCAGGTGTAGAACAGGTATTAAGCATTGATGAGCTATTTTCACGTAGTAATTTTGTTTCATTTCATGTGCCATTAGTTGAAAATACTAAAAATTTATTAAATAAAGAAGGTATCGCCTTATTACCAGAAGATGCAACTATTCTTAATTTTGCCAGAGACGGTATTGTTAATGAAGAGGCTTTAATGATTGCGCTTGATAATGGTAAAGTTAAGTATTACGTGACTGATTTTCCAATTGATGATAAAAAAGATCATGATAGAGTAATTGCTCTTCCACATTTAGGTGCATCAACGATAGAGGCTGAAGATAACTGTGCGGTTATGGTGGTAAATCAAATAAGAGATTATTTAGAAAATGGTAATATTACTAATTCGGTAAATTTTCCCGAAGTATTAATGCCAAGAGTAGGTAAAAATCGATTAGCTATTACCCATAAAAATATTCCCAATATGGTTGGTCAAATTTCAACAACCATTGCAGATACTAGCACTAATATTATTGATATGCTTAACAAATCAAAAGATAATATTGCTTATACTTTGGTTGATTTAGAACATAAAACTCCTATTTCAATTGTTGATAATTTAAAACAAGTAAAAGGCATATTGACTGTTAGAGGTCTTTAAGAGATACAATATGGGTAAAAGAACATTGTCAGAGCTACGTGATGAGATTGATGTATTAGATAAAAAAATCCAATTACTAATTGGTAATCGTGCACAATTAGTCGCTAAAGTTGCACAAGTTAAAAAAGCATCAGATGATAGTAGTGTTTTTTACCGACCTGAACGTGAGGCACAAGTGTTACGTTCAATTATTAAAAGAAATAACAGCCTATTAAAAGATAAAGACATGGCATATATTTTTCGCCAAATTATGTCTGCCTGTCTTGCATTAGAACAACCTTTAAATATTGCTTATTTAGGTCCTGAGGGTACTTTTACACAAGAGGCAGCACTTAAGCATTTCGGGCATAGTGTATCTACACTTGATTGTGTTAGTATTGATGAGATTTTTCATCAAGTTGAGAAGGGTAATGCGCATTATGGTGTTGTACCTATTGAGAATTCGTCTAATGGTATGATTGGTGCAACGGTTGATATGTTATATTCTCAGAATTTGAAAATTTGTGGCGAGGTAGAAATTGCAATTCAGCATCAATTAATGAGTGCAAATCAGTCGCAAGGAATTAAAGTTATTTATGCCCATTCTCAAGCATTGAATCAATGTCAACGTTGGCTAAATAATAATTATCCAAATACTGAGTTAAAATCAGTTGCATCAAACGCATTGGCTGCTTGTATTGTTAAGGATGAAGTGGGTGCTGCTGCAATTGCTTCAGAGGTGGCATTAGATTTATACGGTTTAGAAAGAATTGCTAAAAATATTGAAGATAAGTCTGGTAATGTTACTCGTTTTTTAATTCTTGGTAAAGAAAATATTTCTACTTCTTTTGAAAATATTTCTACTTCTTTTGAAGGTAAAACTTCACTTTTAGTTGTTATTAAGCATGAGTCTGGTACACTTTGTGATTTATTAGAACCATTTAAACAGCAAGGTATCAATATGATACAATTAGAAAAGCATCCAATTCCTGGCGTTAAGTGGGAGTATCTGTTTTTAATTGATATTGAAGGGCACAAAGATAATAAAAAAGTAAAACTAGCATTAGCAGAAGTAGCTAGTAGGGTGCTTAAAGTTGATGTACTTGGTTCTTATCCTGTTGCTGTTTTATAAGGTAATTCTTATATTAATGGTTATGAAAATATCAATTTTTAATAAGGTTATTTTTTCTTTTTCGTATTTACATAACTCTTTCTTATTGGAAAGATTTTCACTATGAATATTTATTCAACAGGTAAGTTTTTAAAAACTTACCAAAGTGCTAAATTTATTGCTATATTATGTAGTGAATTAAGACTACAATATATCGCTAGGCTTGTTACTAAAGAAAATTCTTTAGATATTATACTTAGAATACAGAAAGTTATATTTGAGATTCACAGTTATTTTCATGGTAATGGCTTTAAATTAAATAAATCACTTATAAAGCATTTGAACTTGAATACTAGTTGTATTACATTGGAATAGTTCAAATGATTTTTTAAAAGCGTTAAAATCAGTCTTATGATAGATAGAATTTGTATTATTGGTGTTGGGTTGATTGGTGGATCTTTTGTTGCTGGACTAAAACAGACTAATCAGGTTAAAACTGTTATTGGTTTTTCTAGACAAGAGTCACATCTTATAAAAGCAAAAGAAATGGGTATTATTGATGAGTATAGTTTAGATATCTCAGAAGTTCTAAAACAGGTACAAATGGTTATTATTGCAACGCCAGTAAATAGTCTTCAAGGTATTTTAGAGATGATTAAACCTCATATTGATGAATCGGTTATTATTTCTGATGTTGGCAGTACTAAGTGTAGTGTGATACAAATCGCAAAATTAGTATTTGGTCAAATGCCAGCAAAATTTATTCCAGCTCATCCAATTGCTGGTAAGGAAAAAAGTGGTATTGAAGCAGTTGATGCTCAATTATTTAATCATAAACGCGTTGTTTTAACGCCAACAGAAAGTGCAGATATTCAAACAATAGCTATATTGAGTGATTTGTGGAAAGAACTTGGTGCTAAAGTAGAAATTATGACTGATAAAAAACATGATGATTTATTAGCTATGACCTCTCATTTGCCACATATGTTAGCATATGGATTGATGGATTATTTAATCAGTAATAATCCATATGCTTGTCGTTATGTAGCAGGGGGTTTTAAGGATTTTTCACGTATTGCTTCATCAGACGCATTAATGTGGCGTGATATTTGTATTAATAACTCTAAAGAAATTGTTAAGCATATCGAAGGTTATCAGAAAACATTAGAGAAGATATCAAGCCTTATTAAAAATAATAAGGCAGAAGCGCTTGAAAAACTGTTTCAAGAAGCTAAGTTTGCACGAGATAATTGGTTTAGTAGTTAAAAAATATGAGTAAATTTATTGCAAAGCCATCTAACTCTATCTATGGTAATTTAAAAGTTCCTGGTGATAAGTCTATTTCCCATAGAAGTATTATGCTTGGATCATTAGCCAATGGTGTTACTAAAATTAGTGGTTTTTTAGAGGGAAAAGATGTATTATCAACGTTACAAGGTTTCCAAAATATGGGGGTTAAGATTAAACGTAATGGCGATAATGTTACTATTTATGGTGTTGGTCTTAATGGACTTAAAAAATCTTTAGTACCACTTAATTTTGGAAACTCTGGTACATCTATTCGTTTAATATCTGGTATATTAGCGGCACAAACATTTGATAGTGAATTATATGGCGATGAGTCGCTTTCAAAGCGGCCAATGGATAGGATTATTAATCCTTTAATTCAAATGGGTGCTTTAATTGAAAGTAATAATGGAAAATTACCAATTAAAATTAAAGGCGGACAAATATTAAAAGGCATTCATTATGATTTACCAGTAGCTTCAGCACAAGTTAAATCTTGTATATTATTAGCAGGTTTGTATGCACAAGGCGAAACTTGTATTAAAGAGTCTATCCTTACACGAGACCACACTGAACGCATGTTAAAAGGATTAGGTTATAGAATAGATACTAATAAAAATAAAATATGCTTGACTGGCGGTGCTCATTTAAATGCGACTAAAATACAAGTACCAAGCGATATATCTTCAGCTGCATTTTTTATAGTAGCAGCATCAATCGCACCGCAAGCAGATATAACTCTGCTTGGTGTTAATGTTAACCCAACACGAACAGGTATTATTGATATTTTAAAGTTAATGGGAGCTAATTTAAGTTTATCAAATGAATGTGTAATTGGTGGAGAATTATTAGCCAACATTCGTATTCAATCAGCACAATTAAAAGGTATTCGTATCCCTAAGGATTTAGTACCATTAGCTATTGATGAGTTTCCTGCTATTTTTATTGCAGCTAGCTGCGCTAAGGGTGAAACTATATTAACTAACGCTAAAGAATTAAGAGTTAAGGAATCTGATCGTATACAAGTGATGGCAGATGGTTTAAATATTCTTGGTATTGAAAATGAAGTATTTGAAGATGGTATTAAGATCCAAGGTGGTGTTTTTTCAAAACCTAGTTCTACGATTAAATCTCATCACGATCACCGCATCTCTATGTCATTTGCCGTTGCTTCTTTAAGATGTCATTATGCTATTGAAATTGAAGATGTAGATAATGTTCAAACCTCATTCCCAAATTTTGTTGAACTTGCAAACCAAACGGGAATGAATATTAACTTAGTTAGTGCATAAAATGTTATATATCAATACGTATTAAAATTAATTGTTTTAATTTTGCCACAACAACTTCGGAAATAATTTAGAAACCTTCTTCTTTTTATTTTTCAAAAAATATATGATTGATTTTAAGTTATATCATCTTATTTTTTTTCATAAGTTTGCTAATTATTAGTTAGAACATAACTATCTGAAGCCACTATTAATAAGTGATATATGTATATCTAAGTTTCAATATTAAGAATTTTAGTATAAATAGTTTATATCTATTTTTGATCTTAATTTTATCAATTATTAATATAATTTATATACTACAATTAATGAATATTGACTTTTAACTGAAATAGTTATCATTTTAAAAATAAGTAAAAAATATTAGAGATATTGATTGTAGATACAGTTGTTTTTAATTTACAAGGTGGGTTTATATTTATACTTGATTTAAATCTAGTCTTTCAACTTTTTAAAAAGTTTGATAAGATATTTAACAAAATATTAATCAAGTATAAATTTTAAAATCATAGTAAATTAACTTAATTTTTACCAAAAATATCATTAATAGGCTTTATGTAGATCAAATTTTTGATACTGTTACTAATTAACAATCAAATGAAAAAAATCCTTAATCAATATCAGATTTTTTATTTTTGATAGAAGAGGAATTAATAACCACCTTTTCGTTTAGTTTCAGGTAGTCCAGCAATTTTTCCTGCTTGCTTAGCAGGACCTTTTGGAAATAATACATATAATTCTTTAGTGCTTAACTTACCCTTCCAATCATCTTTTAAACCTTTAACCATATTACGTTCATTAGGTTGGTTAGCATTGTTATTGATATATTCATTGCGTAAAAAATTAATTAATTTGAAGCTATCATCTGTTAAGGTAATTCCTTCTTCTTTTGAAAATTCTACTGCAATGCTCTCATTCCATTCGTTAAGATCTATTAGGTAACCATTATTATCTCTTTCTAAATCAGCTAATATCATTTCTTCTCCATACAATTAAAAATGTAATCATTATATAATAATACCTTTTGTTAATTTTCTTATTTTTATTATGACAATTGAAAACGCTTCTTCTTTTTTTGCATGGGATGTTTCTTCATTTTTGGTTTTGTTTTTGGTATTAGCTTTTATTATCGTGACTATTGATCAATTATTTTTTAATCATACAACAACATCAATTACAAGTAAAAAGAAGAGACCAACTTTAGGGAGATTTATTTATTTTTTCTTATTTTTACGTTTTAAGAAATCTGAAAAATATTTAAATCGTCCTAAAATAGTTCAATGGTCAGCTGAGTTTTTCCCAGTATTATTATTGGTATTTGTACTTCGAGGTTTTGTTATTGAACCTTTTAGAATTCCTTCTAACTCAATGATGCCAACCTTATTAACAGGTGATTTTATTTTGGTTTCGAAGTTTAATTATGGTGTGAGTATTCCAATATTAAATAAAAAAATTATTGAATTTTCAAAGCCTGAAAGGGGTGATGTTATTGTATTTAGATATCCTAATTATGAAAATAATTTAAGATATCAGGGTGCTGATTTTATTAAGCGCGTTATTGGCATCCCGGGAGATAAGATAGTTTATCATGCGGATAATTTGTATGTCAATGGTGTAAAGATTATTAGTGAAAATATTGGTATATATCAAGGTATTGAGTCTGGTTCAGCTATGACAGGATTTAAGAATAAGCGTGAATTATTAAATAATAACCCTCATAATATTTTACTAGATCCAAAATACTCTTCTAAAGGTATAAAACTAATTGTACCAGAAGAACATTATTTTGTGATGGGCGATAATCGTGCTCGTAGCAGTGATTCTCGTTTTTGGGGTTTTGTGCCAGAATCGTATATTATTGGCAAAGCATTTGGTATTTGGATGCACTGGGATAAATCTTTAAAACTTGATAGAATCGGTAGTTTTGATTAATTAATCTAATTGAGAATATTATTTAATTTATCCATTGATTGCTGATTTCTATTTGATTTCATTTTTTGAGATTTTTTTATTTAAAGAAAGCTTGTATTAGTTTTAAAATACGTGGTTTATTTTGTTTGATACTGTTGTTATAATGTTTTTTTCAGAGTCCAGACTGTTTTATAGAAGGATCTTTTCTAACTAATTTATTCAATTCACGAGCTAGTTTTTAACTTTTAGCTATATTAATTAACGTTTTTTTAGCCTTCACTAGTTTAAGTAGATATAAGAAATAACTAATTTTTCATAGTAAATTACATCTTATTTAAAACTTTTCCACTCTATTTAGTTTTATATTTATAAAAATAATTGTTTAAAGATCATACCTTGTGTGAAAAATATTGAAATAATACATGGTATTCATATTAGAATAATTAGGTTTATATTGATATACAGCGTAATCTATCGTTGCACTAATGGTTATGACGATAACAATAAGTAATTGGTGCTATATTGAATTTAATAGCTATCATGATTTTACTCACATTAATTTTTTTTGGTTTACAATAGGAAATGTAATTTTTATTTCTGATTATTTATAATTGTTAAAGCTTTTAATAAATTCTTAGCTTCATGTATAAAATAATCTTTTTCTAATTTTTTAATGATTGTTTTGTTTTGTTTTGTTTTGTTTTGTTTTTGGATGCTTAATATTTCTTTAGAAGAATTTTCAACTTCTAAATGACCATCAAGGTTTTTTTCTTTAGTCTCGATTATTGATTTTTCTATTTCATTTTGAAGATTAATATTTTTTAGTTTAATATCAGGAACAATACCTTTGGCTTGAATAGAACGCCCATTTGGGGTGTAATATCTGGCAGTTGTAAGTTTAAGTCCGTGACCGTTTTGAGATTCAAGAATTGTTTGAACTGAGCCTTTTCCAAACGAAGTAGTACCCATAATAATAGCTCTTTTATGGTCTTGTAATGCACCTGCAACAATTTCCGATGCAGAGGCAGAACCTTCATTAATTAGTACAACAATAGGTAATCCTTGCATAATATCACCTGATTTAATTTTAAATTTAAGGTTTGAAATTGGAATTCTACCTTTGGTATAAACTACTAAACCTTTTTTATCAAGAAACAAATTTGACACATCGACTGCACTATTAAGAACACCGCCAGGGTTGTTTCTTAAATCAATAATTAATGAACTGAGTTGGGTATTATTTTCCTTAACTAAGTCATTAAAAATTTGTTTGAGTAGTTGTGCTGTTGGGTTTTGGAAGCTAGAGATGCGTATGTATCCAATATTTTTTTCCAATAAATATCCTTTAACCGAAATAATAGTAATTATTTCTCTAATAATATCAACAACAAATGGTTTTTTATTTTTACGCACAATGGTAATTTGAATATTGGTACCTGCTTTGCCGCGCATCAATTCAACACTATCTTCTAAAGTCATACCCCGTACTACTTTATTGTTAATTTTTACAATTAAATCACCCGCTTGAATACCAGCTTTATAGGCAGGTGTATCATCAATAGGAGAGATAACTTGAATAACTTCATCTTTCATACTAATAATAATACCAAGGCCTCCAAATTTACCTAAAGCACTTTCAAGCAAGCTCTTCTGCTCTTTGAGTTCAAGGTAGGCTGAATGTGGGTCTAATCCGCTCACCATGCCTTTAATAGCATAGTTAAATAGTTTTTTATTATCAACATCATCAACATATAGTTTCTTAATATTACTAAAAACAGTTGTGAATATTTCTAAGTCTTTGAAAAAATCTTCTATTTTTTGTTCTTCAGTATCATTTTTAGCTAATGCTGGTGTATAAATACCTAAAGTTGTATAAAAAAGTGTTAAAAATAGTGAATTTTTAAGAAAGTTTAAGAAAGTCATAATATAATCGTTTACTTATAAAAAGTTTAAATATAATACTGTGAAACCAATACTATTTTTTTAATTTTACTTGGTTTTGTTTTTAAAAAATGGAGAAAAAATGAGAAGATTAAATATAATTTTGTTAGCTTTGATGATATTTATTTCATTAGGAGCCTCTGCAGAAAAAGTAGTACAAGATAGTGGACCAGTTCAGGCGATACAAACGGCAATTGTAAAGCTTAATCAGTTAATATCAATGGCATATTCGCCAAAAATGCTTAATTTTTTTGTCGAAAAAGAGATTGCACCACTGTTTGATTTTAACCACATTGCTAATGAAGCTTTTCTGGTTACTAATAATCGCTTGGACGAAGAAGAGACTAAGTTTTTTGTTAATAGATTGAAGGATAATATGATGAGAACTTTATTATCTAGATTATCCCAAGTAAACTCTACTTCGTTTCAATTTATATCTGCTAGACCAGTGATGAGTGATGCAATCGCAGTACAACTTAAAGTTAAAAGATATACTTCGTATGGTGGTATTTATCTTGATTTGCTATTTCATCAAAATAAGGATAAGCAATGGCAAATTTTTGATATTGTATTTAATAATGATAGCTTAATCAATTTTTATCAAAAAATGATACTAATAAAAGTTAGACGATATGGTATTTATGGCATGTTGGGCAGACTTTAATTAATTATGGGTGAAATAGCATTATTAGAAAAAGAAGAAGATATTGAAAAAGCAACAAGAGCTTTAAAAGCAATGGCACATCCATTGCGTTTAAAGATTCTATGTGCATTGAAGAATGATGAATTACCTGTATTAGAGATTGTAAATAAAGTTGGTTCTTCACAATCTAACATCTCACAACATATTGATATTCTTAGAACTAAAAATATTGTCGAATCTCGGCGTGATGGTAATAAAATTTTATGCAAAATTAAAGATACAAAGGTTCTGAAATTAGTGTCCAATATACAAGCAGTATTTTGTTCTGAAGGGGTTTAATTTAACGATTATCTATACGCTCGTAGCTCAGTTGGATAGAGTATTAGCCTCCGAAGCTAAATGTCGGGTGTTCGAATCACCTCGAGCGTACCATCAGGAATGATAAATATGACCTATCCAATTATTAATCCAATTGCACTAGATTTAGGTTTTGTACAAATCTATTGGTATGGAGTGATGTATTTAATGGCTTTTTTCGTGGCTTATTTATTGGCTAATTATCGTGCTAAGCAAAAGCAGCTTAACAACTGGGATACTCAACAAATTGAAGATTTAATTTTTTATGGTGCAATTGGTGTGGTTAGCGGTGGTCGTTTGGGATATATGTTGTTTTATAATTTTTTGAATTTTTTATCGGATCCTTTGTTAATTTTCGCCATTCAAGATGGTGGCATGTCGTTTCACGGTGGTTTTTTGGGTGTGTTGTTAGCAATGGTTTTATTTAATCGAAAATATAATAAAACTTTTTTTACTACAATGGATTTTGTAGCCCCACTTGTGCCTTTAGGACTAGGTCTTGGTAGAATAGGTAATTTTATTAATAGTGAACTTTGGGGTCAAATAACTACCAGTCCATTTGGTATGTATATTGAACAACAAAATGTAAGTCGATATCCATCACAATTGGTTGAAGCGTTTTTAGAAGGTTTAATTTTATTTGTTATTCTTTGGATATTTAGCAATAAATTGCGTCCATCCATGTCAATTTCAGCATTATTTTTAATTTTTTATGGTTTATTTAGATTTATAATTGAGTTTATTCGATTGCCAGATGAGCAGTTAGGTTACTTGGCTTTTGGTTGGGTTACTATGGGACAATTATTAAGCTTACCTATGATAGTAGTCGGTACTTCTCTATTACGAAAAGCATATATTAAAAAGGAAAAAATGTGAAACAGTACTTAGATTTTCTAAAGATAGTTAAAAATATTGGAGTATATAAGACTGATAGAACGAATACAGGAACAACTAGTATGTTCGGATATCAAATGCGTTTTGATTTATCCAAGGGTTTTCCACTTGTTACAACTAAGCACGTACATTTGCCTTCAGTTGTATACGAGTTATTGTGGTTTCTTAATGGTGATACTAATATTAAATATTTACAAGATAATGGAGTTAGAATTTGGAATGAATGGGCAGATGAAAATGGAGATTTAGGCCCAATTTATGGTACACAATGGCGTTATTGGAAAAATACTAAAGACAAAAGTATTGACCAGATTTCAAAAGCGGTAGAGCAAATTAAAAATACACCAAATTCTCGTAGAATTATTGTTTCAGCTTGGAATGTTGGCGAGTTAGAAAATATGGCATTACCACCTTGCCACGTATTTTTTCAGTTTTATGTAGCTGATGGAAAGCTATCTTGTCAGTTGTACCAAAGAAGTGCAGATATTTTTCTTGGTGTGCCATTCAATATTGCTTCATATTCATTACTAACTCATATGATGGCGCAGCAGTGTGATCTAGAAGTAGGTGATTTTATCTGGAGTGGTGGTGATTGCCATATTTATTCCAATCATTATAAACAAGTAGAAATACAATTATCTCGTACTCCAAAAGCACTAGCAAAACTTAAAATTAAGTGTAAGCCTGAGAGTATTTTTGATTATAGTTTTGAGGACTTTGAGTTTATAAATTATATATTTGATGCACCTATTAAAGCACCAGTTGCAATCTAAATCATTCATAAATATATATTGTAATATTTTGTATACTAAATTTATAAATATAAGAAGGGATGATGAATTATACTTTTATTAGAGTCGAGAATTATTTTTTTGTATTACTAATCAGTTAAGTCTATTTTATTTAGCATATTTTTTTCTAATAACGTTAAATTTTTTATAATTTAGTAATATAAAAATATGTTGTAAAAGTTATTTTTAATTAATTTATTACAATAATAATAACCATCTTTATGAAAGTAAATTATTACATAATTATTATTCTCTATCTCCTTTTTTAAATCTTCAAAGAATTTATAAAATAAACTTTAAAGTAAATATAAACTTTATCAATCATCTTGAAACCTAGAAAATTATCTTGGGTTTAAAAGTTTAACTATTATTACTAACAATGCTTTTATTGAAAGTTATATGCTTGTGATATCTTTATGGGGAATAAATAAGCCACAGCCTAATAATCGATAATTACCAAGGCCTTTTTCTTGTAGTGTTATTGATTCATATTTTTTTAGATCAGCCACCATTAGAGAACGGGTATGAATAATCTGAGTATCAGTTTTAATGTGATTTTTAAGACCAGATATCATTTTCTTAACAGAAATATCAAGTGTTTTTAATTGTTCAAAAGCAGTTTGTAAGAAATCATTTTCACTCATTGTTTCATTACAGACAATTTTTTTTGCAAATAGTATAGGTATATCACTAAGTAATTTAGGTTTTAAAAATTTGATAATTTTTATTTTATATTTATCTAAATATAGCGTTTTACCAAGTAGCTGTTTTGTTTCATTAAGTTTATTTTTTGGCAATCTAATAATTAGTTTTGAGCGTTTAGAAGGGTAATAGAATCCGTTTTTATGATTCTGCACCCAACCATTACCATCAGCCACACTGATATTAAAGATACCAGCATCTACCTCATTAAGCCATGGTAAGTGTTTAAGTAGCGCTTGTTCTAGTAAAAAACTATGATCAATAGGTAAAATATTAGAGAAGATATTAAACACTACATCTTGTATGGTTTCAGGCAGCGTAAAATGTTCTTTTTTAGCTTCTTCTTGCCAAAACATAAAAAATCTTAAGTTATAATCAGAATATATTATAAACACATTACTCGTTTATAAAACCTAATACAAAGTAATGAAAAAATTACAAAAAAAAATTAATTATCAATTTAAAGACTTGTCTCTATTAAAACTTGCATTAACACACCGTTCTATGGGAAGAAACAATAATGAACGTTTAGAATTTTTAGGTGATAGTATTTTAGGTATATCAATCTCAAAAGAACTTTATCAGCGTTTTCCTTGTGTTGACGAAGGAAAACTTTCTCGATTAAGGTCACACTTAATTAGAGGTCAAACCTTGGTACAGTTAGGTACTGTATTAGAACTATCAAACAATTTGATTTTAGGTTCTGGCGAGTTAAAGAGTGGTGGTTATAGGCGTGAATCTATTCAAGCAGATACTGTAGAAGCAATATTTGGTGCAGTGTTATTGGATTCAAATTTTGAAACCACTAATACGGTTATCTTAGGTCTTTTTAAAGTTTTACTAAATAATATCAGTCCAGATGATTCGTTAAAAGATTCAAAGACACAATTACAAGAATATCTACAGAAACGTGGTAATATTTTACCAAAATACGAACTAACTGATACAACAGGAAAAGATCATAATGCAATATTTATTGTAAATTGTTTTTTAGAAGACCAAAAACTACAAGTTAAGCAATCTGCTAAAAGTATTAAAAAAGCAGAACAATTTTGTGCACAAATCTTATTAAAGAAATTAAAAAAATCATGATTAAAATAAACAAAAAAATTGTTAAATCAAACTTTAAGTCAGGTTTTATTGGGGTTGTTGGGAGACCTAATGTTGGTAAATCTACACTTATTAATGAATTAATTGGGCGTAAATTATCTATTACTTCACACCGTCCACAAACCACACGACATCGAATTCATGCTATTGATACAACTGATGATTATCAAATGGTATTTGTGGATACACCAGGAATTCATATGGGCAACTATAAAGCCATTAATTCTTATATGAATAGAGTGAGCAGTTTAGCTATAATGGATGTTGATATTATTTTATGGTTAATAGAAGTAGGTAAATGGACCAAAGAAGACTTGAGAGTTTTAGAACATATTACTCAGATAGATGTTCCAGTTATTTTATGTATTAATAAAATTGACAAACTTAAGTCCACGCAAGAGGTATTACCATTTTTGAATAAAATTTTTCAAAAATATCAACCAACAGATTTATTTCCCTTGTCAGCATTTAAAAAAAATGATATTTGTGTATTGCGTGAATTAGTTTTGCAATATTTACCAAAACAAACTCTTATTTTTGATGCTGATTATATAACCGACAGAAGTGAAAAATTTATTGTTGCTGAATTTATTCGAGAAAAACTTATGCGCCATTTAAAAGACGAATTGCCTTATGATTTAACCGTTGAAATTGAACAGTTTGAACAAGATATGAATTTACAACGAATTGCCTCCCATATTTTTGTTGATAAACCTTCACAAAAAAATATTGTTATTGGCAATAAAGGTGCAATGCTAAAATTGATTGGTACTGAGGCACGAAAAAGCATTGAGGGATTTTTAAATAGAAAGGTATTCCTCAAACTTATGGTTAAAGTTAAACAAGGATGGTCTGATGATAAGCGTGCACTGGCTTCATTAGGGTATGACTAAAGTTGAATTAGCACTACTGTTTTTCTGATCTATCATTACTACTTGATTTTTCCTGTAATTTTGGTAAATTTTTCGCTTAGTTGACAGAGAGGTTGAAAGGATTAACAACCCCATATTCAAATGTTTTAATATTTAAGTATTCTATTTGTAAGAAAATAGTGTATTAAAAGTGATAATACATTGGTTAATTGATATTAACTAGTAATAGAATTAACTTAAATAATTATGATTAATATCAACCTAAAGTAGAATTTATACCTAAATCTTTTGGTAAAATATTAAGAAAGTGATTTAGCACTTATTAATAAAAATTTATCATGATTTCAATAAACAACTATTACATTCACTTTTAGGCGATAAATCCTTAAAAGTAGGTCTTTATTTTTATTAAACCATAACAAACAATGGGTATTTATTTAGGTATTAACATTGATCATATTGCTACTATTAGGCAAGTTAGAGGTACTAATTATCCTTCATTGGTAGAGGCTGCTTTATTATGTGAAAAATCAGGTGCAGATAGTATTACTCTACATTTACGAGAGGATAGGCGCCATATTCAAGATGCTGATGTTGAAATTTTGCGTGATAAGTTAACTACAAAAATGAACTTGGAAATGGCAGCAACGGATGAAATGATCACCATTGCTAGTAAAATTAAACCTCAATATTGTTGTCTGGTACCAGAAAAACGCGAGGAATTGACTACTGAAGGTGGACTAAACGTAACATCTCAAATTTCTAAAATGCGTGATATTTGCATTCAACTTAAAATGTCAAATATTATTGTTTCTTTATTTATTGATGCACAAAAAGATCAAATTGATGCAGCTAAACAGTGTGGTGCAGATGTAGTTGAACTCCATACTGGTCATTATGCTAATGCAACTAATGAGACACAATTAACAGAACTTGAAAAAATTAAAATTATGGCAACCTATGCAAGTTCAATTGGTTTACAAGTCAATGCAGGACATGGATTAACCTTAGGAAATACGACTAATATTGCTAAATTAGCTGAAATTGTTGAGCTTAATATTGGTCACTCAATTATTTCCAGAGCAGTATTTGTGGGGCTTAGAACTGCAATCCAAGAGATGAAAAATTTAATGATTAATGCAAGACAATGATTTATGGTGTGGGGGTTGATATTGTCAATATTGAACGTATTGAACGTATATTAAGCAAAAATAAAGAAGGTTTTGTTAAACGTATACTATCTGAATATGAACAAGTTTTGTTTGATAAAAAAGGCGATAGTAGCACTTATTGTGCTAAGCGTTTTTCCGCTAAAGAAGCTTTTTCAAAAGCTTTGGGTATAGGTATTGGCAAAATTATCAGTTTTCAAGATTTAACTATTCGTAATAATAAACAGGGTAGTCCTTATTTTATTTTTAGTGCAAAATTGTGTGTGTATTTAGTGGATAAAAATATTAAAAAGGCACATCTTAGTTTGTCAGATGAAAAGTTTAATGCTATGGCATTTGTAATTTTAGAAACAGAAAATTAATTTATATATTGACCAAACCCTGCTTTATAAGCTTCATTCTTAGTCCCAATGCAACCAAATTTTTCTGCTGTTTGATAGCTAGATATCGCTAGTAATTGTTGTTCCAGTATAGAAATAGGGATTTTATTCATTTTAAAGCGTTTTAATCCTTTGTTCATTCGTTGAAATCCTGATGAATTCAATCCTGAACAGTTTTCATTGTAGTATTTAACTGCGCCAACAATTACCAGCATTTCATTGGGTGAGAGGGATAACGCACTAAAATTACTCGTAAGAAATAGAAGAGTGAGTATTATTTTCATTTTTTAGTTACCTGTAGTTTTTATAGTTTATTTCTTGATTTTTGATAAAAAGATAAATAATTTACACTCACATCTTCTTTAAGTTTGTATGTTTTTGTAATGGGGTTGTAGACTATCCCAGTCATTCCTTTAAGAGATAGGGACGATGCTCTTGCCCATTTGTCTATCTCGCTAGGTTGAATAAATTTATCCCAGTTATGTGTGCCTTTAGGTAAGAGCTTTAGGATGTATTCTGCACCGATAATGGCAAATAAATAGGATTTAGCATTGCGGTTGATAGTCGAAAAGAATACTTGTCCGCCAGGTTTAATTAATTCACCACAAGCTTTAATAATTGAGCCTGGATATGGTACATGTTCTAGCATTTCTAAACAGGTAATAATATCAAATTTCTTAGTGTGTTGTCTAGCAAATTTTTCTACATAAATTTTTTGATAATCTACTTTTAAGCCTGATTCAAGTAAGTGTAACTTAGCAACTGCTAAGCTCTCTTCTGCCATATCAATGCCTGTTACAACTGCACCCTCTAAAGCAAAAGATTCTGTTAATATACCACCTCCACAACCAATATCAAGGATATGTTTATCCTTGAGAGGGTTATTATACTGCTGTTTGATGTAATTTAGTCTGAGTGGATTAATATCATGTAGGGGTTTAAATTTAGAGTTTTTATCCCACCAATATGATGCCATAGTAGCGAATTTATTAACTTCGTTAAAATCTATGTTGTTCATAATGCCTGGGTAAAAATTAAAACTTCTTCAACATGACCTTTAACTTTAACTTTATCCCAATGTTTAAGGATATTACCATTAGCATCAATTAAAAAAGTAGAGCGAACAATACCCATATATTCACGACCTATAAACTTTTTAAGTTGCCAAACGTTAAATAATTCGCATAAAGTGCCTTTAATATCAACAATTAATTCAAAAGGAAAATTTTGCTTAGCTTTAAATTTTTCATGTTTAGTTAAATCATCTTTTGATACACCATAAATTACTGTATTAGTATCTAAAAATGCTTGATGTTTATCTCTAAAATTTTGTCCTTCAGTAGTACATCCTGGAGTGGAGTCTTTAGGATAAAAATATAATACAATATTACGCCCTTTAGCATCAGGAATACTTATTTTTAAATTGCTTGTAGCAGTACAGGTAATTGCTTGAACTTTATTCATGACTGTATAATAATGTGCTTAAAAAGATCTATTTTATCATATGAAAAACATTCGTAATTTTTCAATTATTGCCCATATTGACCATGGAAAATCAACCATTGCTGACCGCTTTATTCAGTTTTGTGGCGGTTTAACTGATCGGGAAATGTCATCTCAAGTGTTAGATTCTATGGATATTGAAAAAGAACGAGGTATTACTATTAAATCGCAAAGTGTTACGCTTGATTACCATGCTAAAAATGGCGAAACTTATCAATTAAATTTTATTGACACGCCTGGTCATGTGGATTTTTCTTATGAAGTATCGCGTTCACTTTCTGCTTGTGAAGGAGCTTTATTGATTGTTGATGCATCACAAGGAGTGGAAGCACAAACAGTTGCAAATTGCTATACTGCATTAGAACAAGGTTTACAAGTTGTATCTGTGCTTAATAAGATTGACCTTCCAGCAGCAGATCCTAAACGTGTAATGGATGAAATTGAAGATATTATCGGTGTTGAAGCGCATGATATGGTTCATGCTAGTGCTAAATTAGGTATTGGTATTGAAGATATTTTAGAACAAATTGTAGAAAAAATTCCCACTCCAAAAGGCAATATTAACGCACCGATTAAGGCTTTGATTATTGACTCTTGGTTTGATAGTTATTTAGGCGTAGTATCTTTAATCCGTATGATTGATGGTGAAATTAGAACTAAAACTAAAATAAAAATTTTATCAAATGGAGAGGAATACATTGTTGATGAAGTGGGAGTGTTTACTCCAAAACGTAAAAAAATAAATAGTTTAAAAGCAGGAGAAGTTGGATTTTTAATTGCTAATATTAAAAATATTGATGGCGCTCCAGTAGGGGATACGATTACCAGTGCTAAAAATCCTGTATCAGAGTCTTTAGAGGGGTTTAAACCAGTTAAACCTTGTGTATTTGCAGGTATTTTTCCAATTTCTGGTAAAGATTATGAGAAATTTCGTGATGCTTTGGCAAAGCTTCGTCTAAATGATGCTGCTTTACAATACGAACCTGAAAATTCAAACGTACTAGGTTTTGGCTTTCGTATTGGATTTTTAGGCTTATTACATATGGAGATTGTTCAAGAGCGTCTAGAACGTGAGTACGATCTTGATTTAATTATCACTGCACCTACTGTTATTTATGAAATTCTTGATACTAATGGTATTATTCATAGAATAGATAGCCTATCAAAAATGCCAACTAATCAAAGTATTTATAAATTTAGAGAGCCGATTATTACAGCAAAAATTCTAGTGATTAGTAAATATGTGGGGGCGGTAATGAATTTGTGTATTGAAAAGCGTGGTATACAAAAAGATATCATCTATATGAGTAGGCAAGTATCTCTTATCTACGAATTACCATTAAATGAAGTGGTGCTTGATTTTTTTGACAGATTAAAATCCGTATCAAGAGGTTTTGCTTCTATGGATTATCATTTTGAACGTTATCAAGAATCTGATTTAATTTGTTTGGATGTTATGATAAATCAAGAACCAGTAGATGCGTTAGCACTTATTATGCATCGAGATGATTCTGTGCGTAAAGGGAACGAGTTGGTTGAAAGAATGAAAGAGATTATTCCAAGACAAATGTTTGATGTTACTATTCAAGCTTGTATCGGCTCTAAAATTATTTCACGTTCAAATGTGAAAGCACTCAGAAAGAATGTAACTGCTAAATGTTATGGTGGTGATGTTTCACGCAAGAAAAAGTTACTTGATAAGCAAAATAAAGGTAAAAAACGTATGCGTAGTGTGGGTAGGGTGTACATTCCTAAGGAGGCATTCTTAGCTATTTTGCATATTAATTGATAATATCTTTATAATTATATATGATGACTTTACTCATTTTGTAATAATTGACAATGATATAATAAATTAGGATTAATTCTCCTCAATCCATTAAACTAATTGTCATATTAATTTTTCATTCTAGTTTAATTCCATTTAAATTATCCGCTAAATAATTTAAACATAACATAGAAATTATGGAGGCTATACAAAAATTATAAAATGGTAATGGTATTAAAGGTTGGTGGAGTTAAGTCATTATGCAATGAACTGGTTGCTAAAATATAATGTTTTATATTGGCTTATTTAAATATAATTTTTAAAAAGTAATAAAATACTACTATCTCAAGTGATCATTATATCGATCTTTTTTGAATGTTACATCAAGTTAATTTATTGTTTATTTCTACTGAACTTAGACTTGTTGGTTACAGTAAATTATTCTAAGTTAAAAGTCTTTCTAAAACAAATTTAGAACCAAAATAAGCAATAACTAAAATACCAAAACCAAATTGCGTGCTAGTAATTACTTGTTTCCCACGCCAACCAAAAACTTTTCTGCCAAAAACGAGTATGGCAAAAATAATCCATGCAATAATTGAAAGAGTAGTTTTATGTATTAAGTGTTGAGAAAATATATCTTGTACAAAAATAAAACCAGAAAGGAGTGACAAGGTTAATAAATAAAAGCCAATTCTAAGGATTTGAAATAGTAGCGCTTCAATAGTTTGTAGTGCTGGAAGTTTATTAATAAAACTATTAATTTTTCTTGCGTGTAAATGCTTTTCTTGGATATTTAACAATACGGATTGGCATACTGCTAGAGCTAATAAGGCATAAGCAGTTATTGATAATAATACATGTAAAGCAATATTTATCGGGATAACTTTGTTTATTGTATCTGGAAAGGCGATACTAAAAGCTAACGTAAATGCTGCTAATGGATAAATCAATATTCCTAATACGTGTACAGGCTTAGACAAGGAAGACAAAAATAATAAAACAGAAATTAACCAAGTAACAAATGAAGCGCTATTTGCTAATCCAAAAATAACTCCTTTATCACTCCAAAAATGACTAAAGGTGAACGCTTGTACAATTATGGCAAAACTAACCAACAAGAAAATAGTTTGTTGGTGTTGGATTTCATTTATTACAAAATAGCGTATTAATAAAAAGGTTGCAGCGAAATACAAAACTATTGCCAAGTAAGATAAAAGCATAATTAACTTTTGAATTAATATAAAGTACTATAATACGATACTTTAGTTATATTTATTTAAAAATGTTTGATAATTTAACCGAGCTACTACAAAACAGTTTTAAAGTTTTACAAGGGAAGAATAAACTATCTGAATCCAATGTTAAAGAGGCGATTCGTAAAGTACGTCGTGCACTGCTTGAGGCAGATGTTGCGCTTGAAGTAATTAAAGTATTTTTAGACAAAGTTCAAATCAAGGCATTAGGGCTTAAGGTTGGAAAAGGACTAACACCATCACAAACATTTATTAAGTTGGTTGAAACTGAATTAACTAATATTATTGGAGGTAAAGTAGAATCGCTTGATTTAAAAACTCAGCCGCCAGCTATTATTATGGTAGTAGGCTTACAAGGTTCGGGTAAAACTACTTCAGTTGCCAAGATTGCATTTTATTTAAAACAGCGTGAAAATAAAAAAGTATTAGTAGTTAGTGCTGATGTTTATCGTCCTGCTGCTATTGAGCAGTTAGAAGTATTATCTAAACAAATTGAGGTAGATTTTTTCCCATCAACAACTAATGATAAACCTTCAGATATTGTGACTAACGCTAAAAAATATGCACAAAAACAGTTTTTTGATGTTTTATTAATTGATACTGCAGGTCGTTTGCATATAGATGAGCAAATGATGAATGAAATTAAAATTTTACAGAGAAAGGTGGATCCAATTGAAACTTTATTTGTAATCGATTCTATGACTGGCCAGGACGCGGTGCATACTGCTAAAGTGTTTTCTAATGCATTACCATTGACAGGTGTGATTCTTACTAAAACTGATGGCGATGCTAGGGGAGGGGTGGCATTATCTGTACGCCATATCATTGGTAAACCAATTAAATTTTTAGGTGTTGGTGAGAAAATTGATGCACTAGAACTGTTCCATCCAGAGCGCGTTGTTTCTCGTTTACTTGGTATGGGAGATGTGTTGTCGTTAGTAGAAGAGATTTCACGTAAAGTTAATCATAAAAAGGTGCAAAAGTCTTTTCAGAAAATGACTAAAGGTCAATTTGATTTATCTGATATGCGTTATCAACTTTTGCAAACGGAAAAAATGGGTGGTATAGAAGCTATGATGGACAAACTGCCAGGTTTAGGTAAAATTCCACAAAATGTTAAAAACCAAATAGTGAGTGGGGCTGAAATCAAGAAAATGGTTGCTATCATTAATTCTATGACACCTAAAGAGCGTAGTTATGTTAGTTTAATTAAAGCTTCACGTAAGACACGTATTTCTAATGGTTCTGGTACGAATATTCAAGCAGTCAACAAGTTAATTAAACAGTTTGAAAAAACGCAAAAACAAATGAAAAAGATGAGAGGTGGAAAGATGCAAAAAATGATGGCTAAAATGGTAGACAGTAATGGCATGCTTGATTTTTCTAAAATAAAAAAACCTAATATTAGTAGTAATAAGTTTCCTTTTTAATTATCAAAATAGTGTAACAACAATGCATTTAAAGGAATAGTTTTTTTGATTTAGTAATACATTTATATTCTTTAACTATTGTGTTAAACGATAGCGTGCTGATTGAGCATGAGCTTGTAGCCCCTCGCCATTAGCTAGGGTGATAGTTATTTCTCCCAATGTATTTGCACCTTGGTTAGAAACCATAATCAAACTTGATTTTTTTTGAAAATCATATACCCCTAAAGGAGATGAAAAACGTGCTGTACCTGAAGTGGGTAATACATGATTTGGTCCTGCGCAATAATCTCCTAAGGATTCACAAGTGTGGCGGCCCATAAAAATTGCGCCTGCGTGTTTAATATTATCTAATATAGCTTGAGGGTATTCAACAGATAATTCTAAATGTTCAGGTGCAATTTGGTTAGATAAAGAGATTGCCTCATTCATATCTTTAGTGTGAATGAGTGCGCCACGGTTTTTAAGTGCAGTTTTAATAATGTTTTTTCTACTCATAGTAGGTAATAGTTTTTTAATACTTGACTCAACTTGACTAATAAAGTTAGAGTCAGGAGATAATAAAAGTGATTGTGCGTTTTCATCATGCTCTGCTTGAGAAAATAAATCCATTGCAATCCAGTCTGGATTGGTTCTCCCATCACAAATAATGAGG
Source organism: Candidatus Vesicomyidisocius sp. Pext_18_S21 (assembly GCA_021730165.1). Classification (GTDB taxonomy): domain Bacteria; phylum Pseudomonadota; class Gammaproteobacteria; order PS1; family Pseudothioglobaceae; genus Ruthia; species Ruthia endoextente. The sequence goes on along the minus strand of CP072535.1, from coordinate 583,364 downwards.
ATCTCACTAGGGCCAGCAATCATATCAATACCGACTTGACCAAATACTGCACGTTTAGCTGTTGCGACATAAATATTACCAGGTCCTACAATTTTATCTACCTTGGGTATGGTTTGTGTCCCATAAGCAAGCGCTGCAATTGCTTGCGCACCTCCTATTGTAAATACCTGAGTAATACCTGAAATATGTGCTGCTGCTAATATCAATGAATCACTTATTGCATTAGGTGTTGGGACAACCATAATTAACTCTTTTACGCCAGCAACTTTAGCTGGTATAGCGTTCATTAACACAGAGGAAGGGTAGAGTGCCTTTCCACCAGGGACGTACAAACCAACACAATCTAGTGGTGTAATTTTTTGTCCTAGTACTGTACCGTTATCTTCTGTATAGGACCAAGTACTTTGTTTTTGTTTTTCGTGGTAAAGACGTATACGGTTTGCCGCTGTGTTTAGTGCAAATTTTTGTTTTTCATTGAGCGTGTCAAATGCTTGTTTGAGTCTAGGTAATTCAATAGTTAAATCTTTCATGCTAGAGGCGTTAACATTATCAAATTTATTCGTGTAATCAATTAAAGCACTATCACCATTACTACGAATATTAGTAATAATATCGCTAACTGTTTTAGTAACACTAAGGTTAGAAATATTCTCCCATTCAAGTAATGAGGAGAGCTTTTTTTGAAAGTCAAATTGTGTAGATACCAATTTAGTGATCATAAACTATTCTCAATATTTTGAATCCAAGACTTAATTTGTGCATTTTTAGTTCTAAATGAGGCGATATTTACCACTAAACGAGAGCTAATCTTTTCAATATACTCAAATGGTATGAGACCATTGGCTTTTAAGGTATTTCCAGTATCAACTAAATCAACAATACAATGAGCTAGACCGACTTTTGGTGCTAATTCCATTGCACCGTAAAGTTTTATGATTTCACAAGATTGACCTTTGTTTTGGAAATAACGTTTGGTTGAATTGACATATTTAGTTGCTACTTTAAGTGTATTTTGTTTAAGCCTATTTTTTGACTCAGCAGCTACCATTAGTTTACATTTGGCAATGCCTAGATCTAGCACTTCGAATAGATTATTAGCACCATGCTCAAGTAAAACATCTTTACCAGTAATGCCCATATCAGTAGCACCATGCTGTACAAATATAGGTACATCAGTTGAACGAACAATAATAACTTTAACGTCAGTGAGATTGGTATCAAGAATTAATTTACGTGAGTTTAACTCTTTTTTAGCAATAATTAAACCTGCTTGTTCAAGTAAAGGTAATGTTTGTTTTAAAATTCTACCTTTGGATAATGTTATAGTTAGCATAAATTTTTAATCCTGTACACGTTCAATTTGAGCACCTAATAGTTTTAATTTTTCCTCGATTGTTTCATAACCACGATCTAAATGATAAACACGTTCAATCGTCGTGGTACCTGTTGCTACTAATCCCGCTAACACTAAAGATGCTGAAGCCCTTAAATCAGTTGCTATTAAGGGCATTCCAATTAAATATTTTACCCCTTTGCAAACAACAGTGTTACCTTTTAAGATAAGGTTTGCACCCATACGTGATAATTCAGGAATGTGCATAAATCTATTTTCAAAGATGGTTTCAGTAATAGTACTATACCCATCAGCAATAGCGTTAAGTGCTGTAAATTGCGCCTGCATATCTGTAGGAAAATTTGGATAAGTACTAGTTTTGATATTAACAGCTCTGGGACGCTTCCCTTTCATATCAAGGATGATTGAATTTTCATTAGTTTTAATGTCTGCGCCGGTTTCAAGTAGTTTTTCGAGAATGGCATGCATTGAATGATAATGCACATTTTTAATCGTAATTTTACCACCTGTGATGGCTGTAGCAACAAGATAAGTACCTGCTTCAATTCTATCAGGACAAACCGAATAAGTTACGCCTGATAATTCATCAACTCCTTGGATAATAATAATTGAAGTACCAGCACCGGAAATAATAGCCCCCATTTTGATTAAACAATTAACTAAATCTATAATTTCAGGTTCTTGTGCAGCATTATGAATTGTAGTTATACCTGTTGCTAAAGTTGCTGCCATAATAATATTTTCAGTAGCAGTTACTGAAATTTGTTTAAAATAAATCTTAGTACCAATAAGTTCTTTAGCTGTGGCATAAATATAGCCATTTTTGACTTTAATTGTTGCTCCTAAATTTTCTAATGCTTCTAAGTGTAAATTAACAGGACGTGAGCCAATTGCACAGCCACCAGGCAGAGATATTTTTGCCTTACCGTATTTAGCAAGCATTGGCCCTAGTGCTAAAATTGAAGCACGCATAGTCTTAACTAAATTGTATTGAGCGACTAAGTTTGTTAATTTAGAACCATCTACAAATAAAGAATTATCTGATTCTAGTATAAATTCTGCACCCATATCCATTAACAATCTAAGCGTGGTTGAAACATCACTTAAATGAGGTGTATTGGTTAAAGTGATAGGACCATTAGCTAATATTGAGGCAAATAAGATTGGTAGAGATGAATTTTTTGATCCTGAAGTTATAACACTACCATTTAATGAGATACCGCCATGAATAATAAGTTTATACATTATTCAGCTATTTTTTTAAGCTTCTGTTTAGATTTTCTAATTAGACCATCAATACCATTACGTCTAATATATGAATTAAATTGAGCGCGATAATTTTTAACAATACTTATACCAGAAAATACGATATCATATACACGCCAAGTATTAAATCGTATCATTTTTAGAGAAATGATACTAGGTATTGGATCATTATTAATATTAATAATTAATCTTACAATAGCCTTATCATTTTTACGTTTAACGTCAGGATCTACTGAAATGTGGACGCTATCAAGCTTGTCATAATTGGATAAGATACCTACATAATCTTGAATTAAAGATTCTGAAATATAGTATTTAAAAAACTGTTTTTGTTGGATATTTAAGTTATCCCAATATTTGTTTAATGCAATTTTAGTAGATACGTTTATAGCAATATTAGGTAAAATTTTTAATCGAGTTAAAGCTTCAATATTTTTTTTAGTGGCTCTTTTTTGTTTTTTTAATTCTTTTAAAGAAGTTAGAGCGCTAACCATAATATTAAGCGCAGCTGAATTAGGTGGGTCAATCATATCTACGATTGCTTGATGAGTTGTATTTAGAACTTTGTCTATCGCTAAAGTAGTATTTATAGGAAAAATAGACAATACAATGAGTAATGTTTTAATCACAAATTTTAAAAAAAAATAACCTAATTTGAATTTTACCTTTGTAAATGTTTTTTGTATAGATAGCAATTAAAGAAAAAATTAAAGAATCTAACTACCAACTCTGACGTTTATAAAGTGTTTGATAAACAGGGTCAGATAACCTATATAGGTAAAGCTAAAAAATTAAAAAGAAAAGTGTCAAACTATTTTGTTAGAACACATAAACAGAACAAATCTAGAGCGTTCTAGTGGCAAATATTAAAATTTTTAAAGTTAGAGAGTGTTGTAATATAACTTATTGAAATCTTGTTTAGATCTTATTTAGAATATCAAATATGGCTATGTAGTGCATCTTGTGTGGGAAAAGTTAGCCATGCGAAACATTATCAATCAGATGTACCAATGATGTCTTTACTTTTATCTAGCAAAGACAAGAAAACTCTATAAAAGGTATCAAAAAAAATGTAACTTACTTCTCAAAATTTAGAGTTTGAATTAGCGGCGTGATTACAGGACTAATTAATTGATTTATACGTCATTCAAAAGCAACGTATCTCAAGTTTAGTAGTAATTTAGGTGTGGTTAGTATTGATCAATAATGAGAAGTAAGTGGTATTAAGGACGTTATGGTAAGTAAATTGGATAGGTATTTATTTTACTAAAAAACTCGAATAATCTAGATATTAAACAAATCTTATCTGCTTTTTGACTTTATACTGTACTAGATAAAAAATCCCTAAATAAATATTAATTTATTATAATTTGAATGATAAACATATAATTTCCTCAGCTTTAAATACGCATATTATTGACGGACTAAATAAAGAAAAAATACATTAAGTAAAGAAAGATCGATTCATGGAATTCAAAAAGTTAGTTGTATTAATTTAATATTAGCGACTAAAATAGTTGAAAAACTTAAAGATTAATATGTTTATTAGGATACTTGTGATTGCTTTTGTTATTAGCTATTTTATATGGTGGATTAACAATCAGATTTTAGGTAAAAATTTACAAATAGCTAGAGTTATTATTAATACACTTAGCGTAATTAGCATTATATATTTACTCTTTGGTATTTTATCATATTTAATTGAAGGGGTTTGACGATATAATAATTATTCAATAATTTGATCTTTTATTAAAAATAAAGAATACCAAAGCTAACTATGTAATTTGGTTCTATTAGTTAATATTATGATTTATCTTTTTTTGGCTATTATAACAAAGATATTTTCTATGCTCTGTCTCTTAATTCTTTTTTGATAATACTAATGTATTAAGATGTTTGGTTTTATTAATAATTTTATTTGGTACATTAACTAAAATTGATAGATTAGAAGCTTCCCAAACGGGTAAATCACGCATATGATCTCCTATATAGTCAAATCCTTTATTGCCAAATCTCTCAATTAATCGTTTTGCTTTATTGTGTGAAGATAGATTAAAGTTTTTGTTACTTGCCATGACATCATCAAATAAATTAATTTTATTAACAGTTGTTTGTTGATTATTATGGATAAAAAAATCAAAATCTTTCTGTTTGTTTTTTATCTGAGTTTTTTCAGTTTTAAGATGATTATTAACAGCAGAAGCATATAATTTATGCGAGGCAGTAGCAAGGATGATTTTGTCTCCTTGTTTTTTGCGTTTTTTGATATAATTAATTACGTCTTGATTGTAAGTTAAAACTTTAATATCAATAGAAAATCGCTTAGCCAATTGTTCTTTTAAATAGCCTTTTCCACGAAAAAACCAAAAAGGATAAATAAAAATAAGTAGTGGATTTTTTTTTAATGTACCAATTGAAGACTCATACAATAAATCTGTATTAATTAATGTATGGTCCAAGTCTACAATTAATGGTATCATTTAAATGTTATACATTATAAATAATATTTTATTTGTTTTTAATTTTAGAAGTTTAATTAAGATATCTTAAGATTTTTCCTGTTGTAAAAACTGATAATATGTATTTGAATTTAATAAATTTTTATTTAAATTTTTTAGTTGTTTTAACTTTTGGATTGTCTAATTTATTTTGTTTTTTAACCAGATTATCATCATAACCACCAGCATATTGGTTAATAATACCATCACCATTCATAACAATTGTAGAACTAACAACATTATTTAAAAAAGTTCTATCGTGTGAAATTAAAAGTAAAGTGCCATTATAATTTACTAACATTTCCTCTAATAATTCAAGTGTTTCAATATCAAGGTCATTAGTTGGTTCATCAAGCACTAGTAAATTGGTAGGTTGAGATAAAATTTTAGCTAACATAAGACGATTTTTTTCGCCTCCAGAAAGCATTCTAATCGGTGCTATAGCTTGTTTTTCAGTAAATAAAAATTGACGTAGGTAACCAATAATATGCTTACTTTTTCCATTAATATTAATATGTTCACGTCCTTCAGAAGCGAAATCCATGGCTTTCATATTAGGGTCAAGATACTGCATTTGGTCAAAGTAGGCTAGTTTAATGGTTTTTGACTTAAGAATGGAACCACTATCAGGTTGTAATTTATCAAGTAAGAGTTTAATGAAAGTAGATTTTCCTGTGCCATTACCACCGGTAATGCCGATTTTTTCACCTTTCAAAATTAGCATAGAAAAATTATCAATTAGCTTAATACCAGCAAATTGATAATTAATTTTCTTAATTTCGAAAATCAATTTGGAAATATGGTTTTCATCATCCAGGATATGGATGTTAGTATTTCCTTCTTTCACACGACGATTTATAAATGATTTACGCATAGTTTGTAAAGTGCGAATACGTCCTTGATTGCGAGTTCGTCTAGCTTTAATACCTTATCTAATCCAATTTTCTTCTTGGGCAAGTTTTTTATCAAATCGTGCGTTGGCTATTTTTTCAGTATGAAGTTGTATATTTTTGCGTTTGACATAATTAACATAGCTACAATTAAATACTACTAGACTACCACGATCAAGATCAAATACGCGATTAACAATGCCTTTAATAAATGAACGATCATGACTAATTAGTACCAAAGTGCCATTATAATTTTTTAGCATACGCTCAAGATTAAGGATAGTGATAATATCCATGTGGTTAGTTGGTTCATCAAGCAATAATATATCTGGATTTTGAATTAATGCTCTAGCTAGCATTACACGTCTTTTCCAACCGCTAGAAAGCGTGGAGAAAATTGTATTAGCATTGAGTGTAAAACGATTGAGAATCGTTTGTATTTTATACAAATATTGCCAGCTATTTGACTGATCAATTTTTTCTTGTATTTTGTTAGCCTGTTCTAATTTTCCATCATTAATTAAATGTTGGTATTGTGTGAGAATAATGCCAATCTCTCCTAGACCTTCTGCCACAATATCAAATAGATTTTTATCATTATTTTGTGGTAGTGTTTGTTTTAAATAACTAATTTTGCTACCATTTTTAATATTTAGTTTGCCGTCATCTGACTCAATCAAACCAGCAAGAATACGCATAAAAGTAGATTTTCCTTCACCATTTCTACCAATAAGTGCAATTTTGTCGCCTTTGTATATGGTTGAATTTACTTTATTTAGGATTTGTTTGTCAGAAAAACTAAGAGAAATATTGTCAAGTGTAATCAATGGCATAGGTTAAAATTGTTTTTTTATATAAAATTATATTTTAGTGTTATTTTATTCGATTTTATTCCTATTAGGATTTGTTAGTTATACTGATGTCGAGAGTATTGAAACCAAAAGTTATGTCAATAATCAACAGCAACGTTATCAAGCGTTAATTAACGAAATCCGCTGCCCAGTTTGCCAAGGCCAAAGTATTGGTGGTTCAAATGCAGGTTTAGCTAGAGATTTGCGTGAAAAAGTCAGAGAGTTAATATTGGAAGAAAATACCGATAACAATATCCGTCAATTTATGACTGATAGATATGGCGATTTTGTCGTATTTAAACCACCAGTTAATAAAAATACTTATTTATTATGGTTTGCTCCTTTTATATTTTTAATTTTAGGGTTGTTTTTTTTAGTACGTTCTTTATCGACTAAAGAATCTAGTGTTAAAAGTAATATAGATACAACTAAGGCTAAAGATTTATTAAAATAAATCAATAGTAATTATTAATTCAATCTACTAAGGTGGTGTTATTAAGATTACACAAAAAATTAATTATATTATTTTTGAATAAAGTCAATTAGTTTAATTATATCATGTGTTTGTTGCTAATATATTAGAATTACCTATGATTATTGGAAGTGAAAATTTAAATATATGAGAGATTGAAAATTTCTTTGTAAGAAATAGTGACAGATGTAAACTCTGTTTATTGAAATAATAACGCAGGGAATTCTGCCATATCAGAATATATCTGAATATATTTTTACCATCAAATCTAAAATTATTTCTAATTGTTGATAATAAATTAGATTTTGGTTGTTTTCAAAGGCTGTTTTTTATATAACCATAAAACTGGTATAGATATTAGAAAATTGATTATGAGCTATAGTAAGTAGTAAGACTTAATCAAGTGGGTTAATAATTAATACTTATAGAATACTCTGTTTAAGAATTTAGCTGATAAAAAATATTTGAAAGCAAGTATACATTAAATTTAGTCGATTTATATCAATTGCAAGATAGTAATAGTTTGTCGATAGGAAGTATATTAAGCGTTATTACAAATAGTTTAAATAGTTCAAAGATGTATTATCTGTTTTTATGCTACAGAATCAACGTTTTAAACAGACTTTTACGTTAAATAATATTTACAGTGATATTTGATAATAATGTAGTTAATTATTATGATTAAATTAATCAAACAACTAAATACATAATAACACTTATATACAAGTTATCATCATTTATAGTTTAGTGTATTTCCACTATTTATGATTTGTTAGTATTTGTATGAAAATCAATAAATATTAATTATCTTTAAAAAATTTAATTTTGATACGTAATTGGACGCTAGATTCTTATCAAGGCTATTATAATCGTAATATTTTATTAGTTTAATTGTAACGGTTGGAACCATTTAAATAAGATTTATCTAAAGAAAAGGTATTGGTATAAATCAAAGCTAGAATAGAAAACATATTAAGGAGTCCAGTGAGAGACGAAGATAACAATAAATTAATTCTTAAAAGAAAATCAAAATTGGATTTATTAAGAGAAGATGGTAATCCATTTATTAATAATTTTAAGCCTGAAAATTTAGCACAGGATATTACTCAAGAATTTAAAGCTCTTTCTAAAGAAGAGTTGGAGAAAAAAAATATGCAAGTATCAGTAGCAGGACGGATGATGCTTAAGCGTGTTATGGGTAAGGTTAGCTTTGTACATGTACAAGATTCTAGTGGTAAAATCCAGCTTTTTGTCACTTGTGATAAGCTACCTAAGAGTTTTTATAATGAACAGTTTAAAAAATGGGATATTGGTGATATTATTGGCGCTACAGGTGTTTTATTCAAAACCAATATGGGTGAATTATCAATTCGTATTGATGATATTAAGTTGTTAACCAAGTCACTACGCCCGTTACCTGGAAAATTTCATGGCTTGTCTGATAAAGAAATTCGTTATCGTCAGCGTTATGTTGATTTGATTATGAATAAGACGTCACGAAATACGTTTAAACGTCGTAGTCAAATTATTAACTATATCCGCAATTTTTTTAATCATCATGATTTTATTGAGGTAGAAACACCTATGTTACAAACTATTCCAGGTGGTGCAACAGCTAAACCATTTGAAACTCATCATAATGCATTAGACATGCCTATGTATTTTCGTGTTTCACCTGAGCTTTACTTAAAACGTTTAATTATTGGCGGCATGAATAAAGTATTTGAAATTAACCGTAATTTTAGAAATGAAGGACTTTCCACTAGGCATAATCCAGAATTTACGATGATTGAATTTTACCAAGCTTATGGAACATATCATGATTTAATGGATTTGACAGAAAAATTATTTCGCAGTATTGCACTTGATATATGTGGTAGCACTAATGTTTATTATCAAGGTAATGATCTTGATTTTTTTAAGTCATTTAAACGCATTAGTGTGATTGATTCAATTTTACAATATAATCCAAACTTAATGGCAACTGATTTAAATCAGGAAAATGCTAAACAAACTGCAGAAAAATTAGGTATTCAAATTAAAGAAAATTGGGGTTTGGGTAGGATACAAATTGAAATCTTTGAAACTACTGTTGAAGAAAAATTATTACAGCCTACTTTTATCACTGAGTATCCAACTGAAGTATCGCCATTAGCACGTCGAAATGACGATAATCCGTTTATTACTGATCGATTTGAATTATTTATTAGCGGTTGTGAAATTGCTAACGGTTTTTCTGAGCTAAATGATCCACAAGATCAAGCTGAGCGCTTTAGAAAACAAGTTGAAGAGAAAGATTTAGGCAATGATGAGGCTATGTATTATGATGCTGATTATATTCGTGCGTTAGAGTATGGTATGCCACCTACGGCAGGAGAAGGTATTGGTATTGATAGATTGGTAATGCTATTTACCGATTCGCCGTCAATTCGTGATGTTATTTTGTTTCCTCATATGCGTGCTGAGGTAAAATGAGAAGATGTCAATTATTTATATTTGTTAGTGTGTAGTAAAACAGGTTAAGATTTGTATGGACGTTACCATGTCAGCAATGATGCAATCATTTTACGAAAGTATGATTTTAAAAATTATGCTGGCAGGAATTTAACTTATTACATTGTATTAATTATATAAAGAGTTGAGTGAAATATTTACCTGTATATGGTTATAAGAAAAAACTTAGTAAACGTTAATTAAATGCGGTTAATGATAAAATTAAGAATTTTGGATTTATAGGTTATAGGTAAATGAGTCAAAATATAATACCAATTTTAACTATTGACGGTCCAAGTGGGGTTGGAAAAGGTACTATAGCAAGAATTATGGCACAAAAAAAAAAGTGGCATTTGTTAGATTCTGGTGCAATTTATCGCGCTTTTGCTTTAATAATTGATACTAGAGAAATTAATATCGCTGATGAAAAGGCCTTGAGAAAGATTGCAGAAACTCTTGATGTAAAATTTAAAACTAAGTCGGGCAATAAACTTGTGAGTATTTATCTTGATGGTAAGGATGTCTCTAAGATTTTACGTACAGAGAAAATAGGTAAGATAGCTTCAAAAATCGCCTCTATTGAGGTGGTTCGTTCTATGCTTTTAAAACGCCAAAAGGATTTTTTCAAAACTCCAGGGCTGGTGGCAGATGGTAGGGATATGGGAACAACTGTTTTTCCTGATGCACCATTTAAAGTTTATTTAACTGCAAGTGTTGATGAGCGAGTTAATAGACGTTTAAAACAATTGCAAGCACAAGGTAGTGAGGGTATAATTTTGAACATCTTGTCAGATGTTGTGAATAGAGATAAACGTGATTATACTCGTAAATATTCACCACTCAAACCTGCCAAAGATGCACTCATTATTGATAGCACTAAGTTGTCTATTAATGAGGTTATCATTCAAGTGATAGCACTAGTTGAGGCTTAAGCGGTTAAACCTCTTAAATAAATTAACCCGATAATATATTAAGCACATACTATAACCGCAAATAGCTTAAGAATTACCGGTCAATATCAAAATAATAATATGTCAGAATCATTTGCCGAACTGTTTGAAAATAGTGCAGAACAACAAAACGTAAAAGTTGGTGCACTCTTAGTGGGGACCGTTGTTAGCATCAATCGTGAAAAAGCGATTGTTAATGTTGGACTCAAATCAGAGGGTTTTATTCCCCTAGATGAATTTAAAAATCAACAAGGAGAATTGAAGGTTGAAGAGGGTGATATTGTCGAAGTTGCACTTAAATCAATTGATGATGGTCTGGGCAATACTTTGTTATCACATTCTGATGCTAAGCGTATCAAGCTATGGCATTCACTTGAATTAGCAATGAATTCTAAAGAAGTTGTAACTGGCATTGTAACTGGTGCTGTTAAAGGGGGCTTGACGGTTGATATTGGCGTAGTTAAAGCATTTTTACCTGGATCGTTAGTTGATGTACGTCCAGTAAAAGATTTCTCATATTTAACTGGTCAAGAAATTGAAGCTATTGTTATTAAGATGGATGAAGTTAGAAATAATATTGTGATTTCTAGAAAAGCTGTATTGCAAGAAGCTAATTCTGCAGATAGAGAGGCGCTACTTGAAGAGCTTGAAGAGGGTAAAGAAATTGAAGGTATTGTTAAAAACCTTGCAGATTATGGTGCGTTTGTTGATCTTGGAGGTGTTGATGGCTTGTTACATATTACAGATATTTCTTGGCAGCGTGTTAACCATCCATCTGAAAAATTAACTATTGGCGATAAAATTACTGTTAAAGTGCTTAATTATGATAAAGAGAAAATGCGTGTATCATTAGGTCTTAAACAACTAACTGTTAGCCCTTGGGATAGTATTTCAGATCGTTTGCCTATTGGTAAGAAAGTACAAGGTACGGTTTCTAATTTAACAGATTATGGTGCATTTTTGAGTATTGAAGAGGGCGTTGAAGGCTTGGTTCATGTGAGTGAGATGGATTGGACAAATGCTAATGCTCGTCCTTCTAAAATTGTTAAATTAGGTCAAGAAGTTGAAGTGGTTGTATTAGATGTTCAAGAGTCTAAGCATCGTATTTCATTATCTATGAAACAAGCTCAAGAAAACCCTTGGGAATCATTTGAAGCAACACATAATAAGGGTGATAAAATTCCTGTTAGGGTTAAGTCAATCACTGATTTTGGTTTATTTGTTGGTCTTTTAGGTGGTATTGACGGCTTAATTCATTTAGCTGATATTTCATGGGAAAAACAATCTTCAGATCAATTGGTATCTAGTTATTCTAAAGGACAAGAGTTAGAAGTGATTATTTTGAATATTGATGCTGAAAAAGAGCGTATTTCTTTAGGTATTAAACAGCTTTTAGAAGATGAATTTATGCGATATGTATCTGCTAATAAAAAAGGATCAATTGTTCAAGGTATGGTTATGGAAGTTGATTCACGGGGTGCAGTTATCCGTTTGAATGAAGATATTACAGGCTATTTAAAAGCAGGGGAAATTTCAGAAGATCGTATTGAAGATGCGACTTTAATATTAAAAACTGGCGAAGAAATAGAAGTTGCAATTATGAATATTGACAGAAGAACTCGTAATATTTTAGTCAGTATTAAAGCAAAAAACTCAGTGGAAGAAAAAGCAGCAATGGAAGATTATAATAAGCAGTCTTCTAATATAGTATCTGGTTCTACATTAGGTGATTTGTTAAAAGAAGCAAAAGATAATAAGTAACAATAGTGAAGTGTGATTGTTATTACCTATTATGAAAATCCTGATCTTATTTTAAATTTATCAAACAGTTCTAATTTATCTAAAACTGATGCCAAAATAGCGGTTGAAGTAACTTTGGAAGAATTAACACAAGGTATTGTTTCTGGTAAGAGTGTTAAGATAAGATGGTTTGGTGGTTTTTACAAGAAATATCGTAAAGCTTGACAAGGTATTAATCCTAAAACTAGTGAAAGGACAGAGGTAAATGATAAGTTTATACCATTCTTAAAGAAATCATTAATAAGATTTAGTTTTGATTAATTTATAAAGTACGATTAATGTATAATTTCATTCTTCTGTATCTATCGCGAAGTATTCTAAAATTTAGAGTGTTAAATAAATAGGGGCGTTAGCTCAGTTGGTAGAGCATCGGACTTTTAATCCGCTGGTCGAGCGTTCAAATCGCTCACGCCCCACCATATATAAAGAATTGATTTATAATTAGCATAGGTATTATTGTAGTTATAAAGATGAGCAGAAAAATGTGTTTATTGTTTTGTATTAGATGCTAATACTAATTAAGGAAGATAGTAATTTTATATTAAAATTAACTCTTAATATAAACATCAATTATCAATTTTTATCAAAAGTTTCAATCCAGTATTAGAATATAATTTTCTTTTTCGTGAAATGTTGTTAGGCTTAATTTTAGTTTTAACCAAGATTCTACATTATCTGTTATGTTTCCGGATTAAGATTACCTATTTAAGTGTATAGTTGTAAAATTTTGTATAATAAGGAAAGTAACTTGATGAGTTTTTTTTGGATATTTATAGCGTTAAGTGGTACTATAGCAGTAGTGATGGATGCAATGTCAGTACATATTTTTAAGCATATTCTACCAATAGAGGATATTATGCGCATACAAACAGCAATAACTTATCAAATGTATCACACTCTGATGATTGCAATATTAGTTGTACAATCACAAGGTATTTTATTTAAGTCTATTAACCAAAGTATTTGGCTCTTTATAGCAGGTATTGTTTTGTTTTCAGGTAGTTTGTATTTATATACTCTAACTAAATTGTATAGCTTAGTTTTTGTTACGCCAGTAGGTGGTATACTATTGATTCTTGGCTGGTTAAGTATAACAAGATTTGCTTTTAATTTCTCTAAAATAAAATAATATTTATCTATTTTGATAAGATAGTTTTAGTTTGTTAATCTCTTATAAGGTTATTTTTACACTAATTAACATTCATGCTGATATTATTAACCTAACATCATAATCAATTAATAATTATATAACAAATATTAACACAGATAAATTAAAAACTATTCTTGATATTAATCTAAAGATACTTTTAATAGGGGGTATGGCTTCTGTTTAATTAGATACAATTAATCTATCTTTGTGGGAGCACAAAGTGTTAATATTACCATTGGAGTTTCCAGTAGATGATTATGTCAAATTTAAAGACATGCTGTTTACTGTTGAAAAAACTTATAAAATATAGGCTGTACTAATGTTAAAAGTTATTCTTAATGGAGATATATTTTATATATAGACCTAATTAAAATTTATGAATGTATTTTTCAGTAAATGGAATTATTAATAATTAATGTTGTTTTATGATGAAACTAATGTTATATAAGATTGATAGCGTTTCTTGTGAATATCGCCTAATTTTACTGCTGATTTAATTGCACATTTTGGTTCAAAGATATGAGCACAATTCCTAAATTTACAAGCATTAGTAAATGGATTAAATTCTTTAAAACCATTTAAAATTTCTTGATTACTGAATTCATCTAATTGGAATTTACGAATACCTGGGGAATCAATTAAATCACCACCTGAAGGAATCTGGTAAAGTGTAGTATTAGTTGTTGTATGCTTACCAAGTTTACTTTTTGTGGATATTTCATTGACGCGTAAGTTTAGTTCTGGAATTAATTTATTAATTAGTGAAGATTTACCTACGCCAGATTGACCCAAAAAGATATTGGTCTTATTATCTAGTTTAAGTTTGAAATTATCGATATTTATTTGCTCTTTAACACTTAAATAATTGATTGAATAACCAATATTTTTATACATAGAAAAATCATATTTAACCTTTTTAATATTATTTGTTAACTCAATTTTATTAACCACTATATTAATAGGTAATTTTGCATTTTCAGCTACTATTAAATAACGATCAATCAATTCAAATTGATAATGTGGTTCTATAGCAACCATTAACCATAGTTGGTCTATATTAGTAGCAATTAGTTTATGTGTACGATAAAGTTGATTATGACGTTCAAGTAGGGCAGTGATAATACCTTGATTAGACTGCGTTATCTGAAAGATAACTCTATCACCAGCAACGGATAAATCAATATTGTTTTTGGTAACACATTGATATAACTCACCTGATTTTATTTTAACTAATAATCGTTCTCTGTAACGAGTAATGACTAAGCCTGTGTGTACTTTGTCAAAAATATCCGAGGTTCTATTTATTTTAGTGTTATGCTGCGTTTGAATTTTTTTAAGTCGCCATTTTTAGGCGCATGTTAGAGGTAATATTTTATGCTATTTTTTAAAATTATAATATTCATTATTTAAGTGATTTATAACTGATTTTTCTTCATCAGGAAGCCAATTAATATTAAATGCATTAACACAATTACTCACTTGTTTACGCAAATCAAAATGACTATGTAAGCGTGAATCACTTCTTGTATAAAAAGTATTATTATGTTCAACAATGTGGCAAGTGATACAAGATTCTTTATGTAATTCTTTACCTTCTTCATTGGAAAATGTGTCGCTTGATATAACCAACATTACAGTTAATAGTAACTGATTGATAATTTTCTCCTTTAGTTAATTTTAAGTAATAATGTTTATTACTTAAAAGTCTTAATCTGATTAATACGAATCGACGCACTTGGATGAGAGTCATGAAAATAAGAATACAGATAATCTGGTTCGAGAATTGTGGCATTATCTCGATACAATTTTACTAGTGAAGACACTAAATCATTTACATTGGTATGTTTAGCAGCAAAGATGTCAGCTTCAAACTCATGTTTTCGTGACAGATAATTATTAATAGGAGCAATAAAAAAACTAAATATTGGTATGGTTAGTGTAAATAAAACCAGAGCGCTATGGTTTGATGGATGACTAATGCCAAGCCCGTGAAAAAACCAATTTTGATTAATTAAATAACTAAGTAATACCAAACCTAGTAAGGAAGTGATAAACGAACTAATCATATGCTTAATGACATGTTGGTGGTGACAATGTCCCACTTCATGAGCAAGAATTGTTTGAACTTCATTATCATTCATACCTTTAATAAGCGTGTCAAAAAATACAATACGTTTATTTTTACCAATACCTGTAAAGTAGGCGTTAGCATGTGATGTTCTTTTAGAACCATCCATCACAAATATACCATCACTTTTAAATCCTGTACGTTCAAGCAAATTATTAATTTTAGTTTTTAACTTAATATTATCTAAGGGTTTAAATTGATTAAAAATTGGCGCAATATAAGCTGGATAAAGCCAAAATATTAATATAGAAAATACAATGAGAACTAGCCAAACATAAAACCACCAATATTCACCCATAACACCCATTAAATAAAGAATAGCATAAGTTAGTGGCAAACTAATAACTAAAACAAGTAATGTGCTTTTAAGTAAATCCGTAATAAAAGTCTTCATATTTGTTTGGTTAAACCCAAATTTTTGTTCTAATACAAAAGTCTGATATACACTAAACGGTAAATTTATTAGACTTCCTAGCATTATTAAGCTAACAATAAATCCCACACCTGCATATAAGATATTGTTAGTTTGTTTTTGCCAAATGTTATCCAAATAATCTAACCCTCCACCAAGTGTCCATAGTAGTAATATAGTGGTTGAAAATATAACTTCAAAATTATTTAATTTAAGTTTAGCCTGTGTATATTCATTTGCTTTTTGGTGATCTTTTAGTGTGATTTCTTTTCTAAACTCACTAGGTACCTTGTCAAATGATTGGACAATAGCTTTATTTTGCCTGATGTTCAGCCACAACAAGATAGTAATATAGATAAAAATAGATATTAGAAAAATTAAAGTAAATAAATTAGATGTCATGTTTTTTAGAAAAACGAAAATTGTTATTTTACCTAGATAAATAGGTATTGATAAACAATAGGGAGTATTATAATGAGTTTAAAAGATTACTTAAAAATAAGATAGGATTTATTAAATTTAACTATTTTTTTTGGTCTAATAATTACTCATTATTAAATAAAGGGAAAAATATTACTGTATTTATTTTAAGGTTAAATACTCAAATAGTTTATAATAGATTATAATGTTATTATAAATAACAAATCAATAATATACTAATATATTGCTTAAGGTTTAGTAGTTTTTAACTCATGTAATCTAAAAAAGACATAAGCATATTGATTATTATTGTAAAAATCAAAATAAATTATAATTATATGAAATGCATTACTCTTAAATAGGTAATTTTTATGGCTACTGAAAAATAAATTAGGTGATGCAATAGAGGTGTAATAGATCAAATCTACACTGTTTACTAATAATTCTATTTCTATAACATGTTTTTAAATATGTATTTACTCATATTTTAAAATTGGTTGAGTAATTTATGATATTGTCACTTTAAAAGGTATTGTCAATTATCTTAGATAATGTTTTCTTAAAATATATGTTTAGAGATAAAAATGGTACAATATTTTTTAATTTTAGTATTATATTAAAAAGTTTTATACCGCTATTAATGGTACAATTAATAGGTGCTTAGGCATTAGCTATGTTTATTTCCGAGGTATTAATTATTGATGTAGTGATTGCGTTGACTTTCTGATTTATGCTTTCAAGCTAAAATATATCTTTAATAATTAAACAGTGATTAAGTATTAAATACTTTTTAAAAAAGCTTGTTTTAGTAGGATTTTTTTTGGTTAATTGAATTATAATTAATGGCGTTAATTGTACAAAAATATGGCGGTACTTCAGTTGCTTCGGTTGAGCGTATTCAGGCAGTTGCACAAAAAATTAAAGCATTTAAAGAGAAAGGTCATCAATTAGTGGTTAGTGTATCTGCCATGAGTGGTGAGACTAGTAGAATGACTGCGCTTGCACAAACCATTCAAGATGTACCTTCTTTAAGAGAGATGGATGTTCTACTAACGACTGGAGAACAAGTGACAATTGCTTTGCTTACTATGGCATTGCAACAATTAGGTTGTGATGCAGTTTCTTACACAGGCCCTCAAGTATGTATTATGACTGACTCTGAGCATGGTAAAGCGCGTATTAAGTCCATTGATAATCATCGCATTTTCCGAAGTTTAGATCAAGGTAAGGTCGTTGTTGTGGCAGGATTTCAGGGAGTGGATGAAAATGGACACATTACTACATTGGGTCGGGGTGGTTCTGATACCACTGCTGTGGCACTTGTTGCTGCGCTTAAGGCTGATGAATGCCAAATTTATACTGATGTAGATGGTGTTTTTACAACTGATCCACGTATTGAGATAAATGCTAGAAGAATAAATGTTGTTAGTTATGAAGAGATGTTGGAGATGTCATCACTTGGCTCAAAAGTTTTGCAAATTCGTTCAGTAGAGTTTGCATCAAAATATAAAGTACCATTAAGAGTGCTATCATCTTTGATTGATAATCCCTTAGGTACACTAATTACCAGAGAGGAGAATATTGTGGAACAGGTAGTTATTTCAGGTATTGCTCATAATAAAGATGAGGCAAAATTAAGTTTAATTGGCGTGCTAGACGAACCTGGTATTGCATTCAAAATTTTAAATCCAATTAGTAGTGCTAATATTGAAGTTGATATGATTGTACAAAGCGTATCTGCACGCGAAGGTTTAACTAATTTTGCTTTTACTGTACATAGAAATAACTTCAAGACTGCGAGTAAAATATTAAATAATGTATGTAAAGAGATAGGTGCAATAGCTGTTCAAAGTGATGATAAAGTAGTTAAGGTATCATTAGTTGGTATTGGTATACGTTCTCATGCTGGCATCGCCACTCAAATGTTTGAGGTATTATACAATGAGGGTATTAATATTCAGATGATTTCCACTAGTGAAATTAAGATTTCAGTAGTGATTGATGAAAAATATTTAGAGTTGGCAGTGCGTTCATTACACGCTGTATTTGAATTGGATAAGGAATAAGAATGCATACATTTGATGATAGAGATGGTTTAATTTGGTTTGATGGTGATTGGGTAGATTGGCGCGAAGCTAAAGTCCATGTATTGACTCATACTCTGCATTATGGTATGGGTGTGTTTGAAGGTATTCGTGCATATGAAACTAAAAAAGGAACAGCAATTTTTCGCCTTGAAGAACATGTTAATAGGTTATTTAATTCTGCTAAGATTATGAATATGGATATTGGTTTTTCTAAAGAGAAACTTAATCAAGTCTCAAAAGACGCAGTTGCTAAAAATAATCTTGATAGTGCTTATATTCGTCCTATGTGTTTTTATGGCTCAGAAGGTATGGGATTACGTGCTGATGGGCTTAAGGTGCACACTATTATTGCTGCTTGGGAGTGGGGGTCGTATTTAGGTGAGGATAATATGAAAAATGGTATTCGTGTTCGGACTTCAAGTTATACGCGTCATCATGTTAATATTACTATGACTAAAGCCAAGGCTAATGGTAACTATATTAATTCAATGCTCGCTTTACAGGAAGCATTAATTGATGGTTATGATGAAGCATTATTGTTAGACGCTGATGGTTTCGTGGCTGAAGGTAGTGGCGAAAATATTTTCATTGTGCAAGATAGTGTTATTTACACACCTAGTTTAACTTCAGCGTTAGCAGGAATTACCCGTGATACAGTATTTAAATTGGCAACTAATTTAGGTTATAAAGTGATTGAAAAACACATTACTCGTGATGAGGTGTATATTTCAGATGAAGCATTTTTTACAGGTACTGCAGCAGAAATAACTCCTATTCGTGAGCTGGATAATCGTATAATTGGTTTAGGTACACGTGGTCCAGTAACCGAACAATTGCAAACTTTATATTTTAATTGTGTTTATGGTAGAAATGAACAATACCAACATTGGATTGTTAATGGGTTTTGCTAATGAATTTATATTATGTGAACGATTTTTAAAATAACATGTTTTTTAATATTGTAAAAGTAAAAGATTTATTATTTTATTGCTTGAAACCAAAGGAATAAAAGTAGAATATGAAACTTGTGGTATTTTTTCGATTTATCAAAAAATGATAAGATATCTTATTCGTTTTCGTTATGGTTGTTTCAGTTACAAATAAGTATAAGCTTTTGTGAGTGGTAATTCATCAAGAAATATTATTTTAGTTGGGCCTATGGGTTCTGGTAAAACATCAGTTGGTCGTCGTTTAGCTTGTATTCTTAATCGTGATTTTTTTGATTCAGACTTTGAGATAGTAGCACGAACAGGAGTTTCTATTAATCATATTTTTGATGTAGAGGGAGAGAAAGGTTTTCGCAAACGTGAAATACAAATGTTGTCTGATTTATGTGAAATTAAGCATATTGTTATTGCCACTGGAGGGGGTATCGTTATTAACATTCAAAATCGAAAAATCCTTAAGCAGGGTAATTTTGTAATATATCTATCATCAACAACTGAACAATTACTTAAGTATACCATGAATTCTAAATCTAGGCCTTTACTTGAACAGTCATATGATAGAGAAAAAACTATTAATAATTTATTATTAAAACGGGAACCTTTGTATCAGACAGTAGCAGATGTAGTAATTGATACTACAAATAAAAAATTATACGCTATTATTAGTGAAATTATAAAAGTTATTCCGATATGAAAAAACATTTTATTATTTTTAATATTATTATTATTATTTGTTTTAATTCTAAAGCAATGACACAAAATAAATTTATTGAACGTTTAGAAGGTATACATCCTTTTTTTACAAAGCTTAATTTATCTTTACAAATTAAAGAAATTGATCAACAAAAAACTACAGCTAACCAAGATTGGCTTGTTGGAGTAAAAACTAATTTTAACAATGTAAATATAGATAATAATCTAAATACCATTTCAGTTGATTTTTTAGCAACTAAAAAAATAGTAAGTTCAGGTGCTGATATTACTTTTAAACATAGCTGGAGACAACAAAATAAGAATACAACTACTAATATAGATACTAATAATAGTAAATTTTCTATTGATTATGTTCATCCATTATTAAAGAATGCAAGCGGTATAAATGATCAACTAAATACGGGTTTATCCAGTATTAACATACAAATATCTAAGCTTAATATTGCTGAACAAAAAGAAGCTTTTATTCTTATCCAATTAAAGAAATTTATTGATTTAGCTTACACACAAGAGCGTTTAATAATTGATAATCAACGTCTAGATTTAGCAACTCAAGAATTAACTTTAATAAAACAAAAATTTAAGATGGCAGTTATTGACAAAGTTGATGTGTTATTGCAAGAAGATGCTTATCATAGTGCTAAACAGAGACAACTTCAAACTCAACAATATTTAAATATTATACGTTATGAACTATCTATTATTTTAGATATTAATCTTTATAGCGTTAAAGCTG
The DNA here is from genome assembly GCA_021730165.1 of Candidatus Vesicomyidisocius sp. Pext_18_S21. Classification (GTDB taxonomy): domain Bacteria; phylum Pseudomonadota; class Gammaproteobacteria; order PS1; family Pseudothioglobaceae; genus Ruthia; species Ruthia endoextente. The sequence continues at coordinate 562,196 of CP072535.1, read as the reverse complement.
AATTTGATTTATATAAACCCTACATAATTAATAAAGATGATCTTAAACAGTACTTATTAGCTAATTCTAGAATATTAAAAATAGCTGATTTAAATCAAGATTTGTTAGAACTTCAATTAAAGAGTGATAAGAGTAATTCAAAAGCACAGTTTGACTTAAAACTTGGTATTATAAATGAGAATAAAAATAGCTATTATACAAACTCTATTTCTAACCCAAGTTCATCATGGAGTATTGGCTTAGATTTTAGCTATCCTATCGGTAATATTCAAGCTCAATCAAACATTATAAAAACACAAATAATGCTTGCTAAAGCTAAAGAGAAAAAGCAAGAACAATTACTAAATATTTATTCTAAAGCAAACGTATTAAAACAAAAGATCAAATATTTATTAGAAATACTTGAATTAAGTAAAGCGCAAATAAAAACTGCTAAAGCTCGAACTGTTGAAGAAAGACGAAGATATAATAATGCTAACTCTCAGGTAAGTTTTGTTATTGCAGCGCAAAATAATGAACAAAGTGCAAATCTTAATTATATTCAAGTGTTTAAAAATTATCAAGAATCAGTGCTTAACTTTAAAGAAATCATTGATCAGTTATCACCATCATAAATATATTTCTATATAATAATATATCTGGGTAAGATTCGTTTTAATTAAATATAAAATATAATAAAATTATTTGTATATTACTAAATGGTTTGACTGAATTAGATAACATGAATTTTATCTTTTATAACTATCAATATTTGATTTATCATTCTTTAAAAAAAATAGTTTTATCCAATTATAGTTTGATATAAAAAGTATTAAATGTAAAATTACAATGCTTAGAAAGCATAATATAAATATCGGTTATCTAATAAAAGATTTAGCAACTGCATGTACTTACTATTTTGATTTTCTATAATGGCACTATTTTATTTAGTGAGTGTTTCATACTTTTAATAAAGATGATCTAAGTAAAACTTGTAAAAAAAAGATTATTATCTGAAATATCCATTAACATAATTAATAGCGAGAAGACTTTTTTGTATAACAGGTATGGAAAATAATTTGAATGCAGGAATTCTAGAAAGACAAAGAAAATGGTTTTCACAAATAAAATAAATCTTTCTAAGAAAATACATACGGTTGAGCCTAGAATAGTTCTGCCAAAGTTACTAGTTAAATTAGTGGGGCGTGCTATTAATGATTTTAAAATGATTAAGGAAGACGATAAAGTGCTTCTGGCAGTATCTGGCGGTAAAGACTCGTTGAGTTTGTTCCATATTTTTCGACATTTTTTAGTTTCTGCTCCAATTTATTTTGAATTTGGTGTGGTTACTATTGACCCTAAAATAGATGGTTTTGAACCGCAAGCTTTGGAGTATTTTTTTAGAAAATTTGATACACCGTATTTCTTCGAAACTTTTTCTATTATGAAGCAAGCTGAAAAAAGCATGAAAGGAAATTCGTATTGCTCTTTTTGCGCTCGCATTAAACGAGGACTAATGTACCAAGTGGCACGTCGAGAAGGTTATAATGTTTTAGCATTAGGACATCATTTGGATGATTTAGCTGAATCACTAATGATGTCAATGTGTCATAATGGCAAAATTCAAACTATGAAAGCTCATTATATTAATGATGCAAAGGATTTACGAGTTATTCGTCCACTAGCATACGTTCGAGAAAGACAATTGGCTGATTTTGCTAAAATAACACACTTACCTGTGATTAAAGATTCTTGTCCAGCTTGTTATCAAATACCTACCGAGCGGGCGCATTTTAAGAAGTGGCTATTAACTGAAGAAAAACGCACACCTAACTTATACAAAAATCTACTAAGTGCTATGAAGCCTATGTTGGATGAAACTAAGAAAGGTTAAAATGATTAGGTTTATTCTTTGGATTTTTTCAATTATACCGCTGAAATTAAATCATTTTATTGGTATGGTTATTGGCAAATATTTGTATTTAACAAAGTCTAACTCTAGAGATATAGTAAGTAAAAATATTCAACTTTGTTTTCCAGGATTAAACTTAAAACAACAACAGATTCTAATTAGAAAGTCTTTAGTAGAGTTAGGCAAAGGTTTAAGTGAATCTGGATTTATTTGGTTTAAGAATTTTGATGATAATGTAAAATACGTTACAAATACCTTTGGTATGAAGTATCTTAAAAGTAATAAAGCTGTTATCTTATTAGTACCACATTTTGGCTGTTGGGAGTTGGTAGCTAGAATGATATCACTAACTAAGCCAGTTACATTTATGTATAAAATTTTAAAAAATAAACAACAAAATAGGTTATTACTTTCAAAACGAGAGCAGGGTAATTTATTAATGGTACCAGCTAATAAAAAAGGTGTTATTAAATTGCAAAGAGCAATTAATAAAAAACAACTTATTGCTATATTACCTGACCAAGACCCTGGTGAAATGGGTAGTATTTCAGCACCATTTTTTTCACAAAATACACGTACTATGACTTTACTAGTAAGACTTACTAGAAAGAATAATGCTCAAGTAATTATGGCGTGGACAAAACGCCTACCAGACGCTAAGGGGTATGAACTTAATCTTAAACCAGTACAAATACTGTCTGACACTAACATACTTGGAGATGATGTATCATTAATGAATAAGGTTATTGAAGATTTAGTAACAACTCAACCAGAGCAATATTTGTGGAATTATAAGCGTTTTAAATCAATTATTAAGTATTAATACAATAGAATTGTTTACATATAAACGAAATTTGAGGCATTATGAGGCTTATATGATATAATTTTATCTATGAAATTTATTGAAGATATTCAAAGTATTTTTGATCGTGACCCTGCTGCTAGAAATACCTTTGAAATTATAACTTGCTATTCAGGTGTGCAAGCTATGTTATTTTATCGTTTGAGTCATCGACTATGGAGGTTTAAGTTTAAATGGCTAGCAAGATTTATATCATCACTAGCAAGATGGTTTACAGGAATTGAAATTCATCCCGGTGCTGTTATTGGTAGACGTTTTTTTATTGATCATGGTATGGGTGTAGTTATTGGTGAAACTGCTGAAATTGGTGATGATTGTACTATGTATCATGGTGTTACACTTGGTGGAACAACTTGGCAAAAAGGTAAACGCCATCCTATTTTAGGTAATCATGTAGTGATTGGCGCTGGCGCAAAAATACTAGGTCCAATTGTACTTGCTGATAATGTTAGAGTAGGTTCAAATTCTGTGGTAGTTAAATCTATTGATGAATCTCAGACAGTTGTTGGTGTTCCTGGTCGTGTTTTGAAAAATAATAAAATTCAATCAAACCATTTTGACTCTTACGCTGTGGGTAATAATGTTGATGATCCTACTATTGAGGCTATTAATTTTATTTTACTACATTTACACGATGTGGATTTTCAATTGCATAAGATTTCAAAGAAATTAAACATTAAAGACCAGCAAGGAGCAGCTTCTATGAATAATTTGGAGATTGAAAGTAAATAACTATTTGATGTTAAGGTTCTTTACTTGACTAAATAACTAGGTTAAGTGTATAATTATTATTATTATTAGAATTAGGACCGATATGCAATTAACAACCAAAGGTCGTTACGCAGTAACTGCAATATTAGATTTGGCATCTAATGACACTGGAAAACCCATTACTCTAGATATTATTTCACAAAGACAAAATATTTCATTATCTTACTTAGAACAATTATTTGCTAAATTACGTCGTGCTGAATTGGTTAAAAGTGTACGCGGACCAGGTGGTGGTTATTTACTTGATGCTAAAGCTTGTGATATTAATTTAACCCAAATTATTGAGGCAGTAGATGAAAATATTGATTTACGTCGCTGTAAAGGCATTAAAGTATGTAACAATGGACGTCAATGTATTTCTCATCAATTGTGGTGCGAGGTTAGTGAACAAATTAGAACATTTTTGAACGGCAAGACCTTGCAAATGGTAATTGACGATCATAATTCAAACAAAGGAGTATAAATGTCAATACCTACTTATATGGATTATTCAGCAACAACCCCTGTTGATGAACGTGTTGCTCAGAAAATGATACAATATTTAACAAAGGATGGTAAATTTGGTAATTCTGCATCAAATTCTCATTATTATGGCTGGCAAGCAGATGAAGCTGTTAAAAAAGCCAGACAACAAGTAGCTAATTTGATAGATGCTAATCCAAAAGAAATTGTTTGGACTTCTGGTGCAACTGAATCTAATAACCTAGCCATTAAAGGTGTTGCACATTTTTATCATAAAAAAGGCAAGCATATTATCACTTTAAAAACTGAACATAAGTCTGTGTTAGATACTTGTCGACAATTAGAACGTGAAGATTTTAAGGTGACGTATTTAGATCCAATGTCAAATGGTTTATTAGACCTAAACATCTTAAGAGACGCTATGCGTGAAGATACTATATTAGTATCAATCATGCATGTTAATAACGAAATTGGTGTGATTCAAGATATTCAAGCTATTGGTAATCTTTGTCATGAAAATAATATTTTCTTTCATGTTGATGCGGCACAATCAGCAGGGAAAGTAGCCATTAATTTATCAGAATTATTCGTTGATTTAATGAGTTTTTCAGCCCATAAAATTTATGGACCTAAAGGTATGGGCGCACTTTATGTACGTCGTAAACCACGTGTACGAATTGAGGCGCAAATGCATGGCGGTGGACATGAAAGAGGTATGCGTTCAGGCACTTTAGCCACACATCAAATTGTTGGCATGGGCGAGGCTTTTGCGATTGCACAAGCTGAAATGAGAGAAGAAAATACAAAAATTAGACAATTGCGTGACCGTTTATTGGTAGGTTTTATTGATATGGAAGAGGTTGTGGTAAATGGTGATATGGAAAGTCGTATCCCTGGTAACCTAAACATTAGTTTTAATTATGTTGAAGGAGAATCACTAATGATGGCTATTAATGATATTGCTGTATCTTCAGGTTCAGCTTGTACTAGTTCAAGTCTTGAACCTTCCTATGTTTTACGTGCTCTAGGTTTAAACGATGAATTAGCCCACTCATCAATTAGATTTACTATTGGACGTTATACTACTAAAGCACAAGTTGACAAAGCTATAGATTTAGTACGGGCTAAAGTTGATAAATTACGTGATTTATCACCACTTTGGGATATGTTCAAAGATGGTATTGATATTAGTAAAGTTGAATGGTCGGCACATTGATATAAGTGTAATAAATATATGGATTAGAGATTTACAACAAGATTAGATTAACAATAAGCACTAAAAGGGGAAAAGAGATGGCATATGGTAAAAAAGTGATGGATCATTATGAAAATCCACGAAATGTAGGTGTTTTAGATAAAGATGCTAAAAACGTTGGTACGGGTATGGTAGGTGCGCCTGCATGTGGTGATGTGATGCGTTTACAAATTAAGATTGATGATAACGGTGTGATTGAAGATGCTAAATTTAAAACTTATGGTTGTGGTTCTGCTATTGCATCAAGTTCATTATTAACACAATGGGTTAAGGGAAAAACATTAGATGAAGCAACAAAAATTAAAAATTCTGACATTGCAGAAGAGTTATCCCTACCACCTGTCAAAATACATTGTTCAGTTTTAGCTGAAGATGCTATCAAAGCAGCTATTAATGATATTAAAAGCAAAATTTAATTAAATAATGGCTGTTACTTTAACTGAGCGTGCGGTAGAACGAATTGTTGAGTTTTTAACTAATCGTGGTTCTGGTATAGGTATTCGTCTTAGAGTGCAAACTACAGGCTGTTCTGGTCTTGGTTATAACATGGAGTTTGTTGATAGTACTTTTGATGATGATACTGTATTTGAAGATAATGGTGTTAAAATTATTGTTGATACAAAGAGTTTAATTTATTTAGATGGAACACAAGTTGATTACGTTAAGAAGGGTTTAAATGAAGGCTTTGAATTCAACAATCCAAATGCTAAAGCTGAATGTGGCTGTGGTGAGTCTTTTACGGTTTAGTTGTTTAAAAAAATGGAAAACTATTTTGAATTATTTTCAATAGAACCTGATTTTAATATAAATATCATTAATCTTAACGCTAAATATCAACAACAAGTCGCAAAATTTCATCCTGATAAATTTGTTACTAGCAATGCTAAAGAAAGATCTTTAGCATTGCAAAATACCTCATTAATTAACACAGCATTTGATACTTTAAAATCTCCACTTAATCGTGCTAATTATTTATTAGAATTAAATGGTATTGATGCATTTGATGAAAAATACACTCAAATGGATGCTAAATTTTTAATGAATCAAATTGAATTAAGAGAGAATTTAGAGTTAATTAAGATTAGTAAAGATGAAATGAGGCTATATGATTTTATTGAAAAAAATGATTTAAATATTAAACATAATGTAGATAATATTAAGCTCTTATTTATCAACACAAAAACATTTAATAAAATTAAAAATTTAGTTAGAGAATTAAAATTCTATGAACATTTAAATACTCATGCAAAACAATTAATGAATGAGTGGCTATAGTAATTAATATTAATAATGACTTTATTACAAATATCAGAACCCGGTCAAGCGTCAGAACCACATCAACATAAATTAGTGATTGGTATTGATTTAGGTACGACAAATTCACTAGTTGCATCTGTGATAAGTGGTCAAAGTAAAGTCATTATGGATGAGAATGATGAAGGTATTTTACCCTCAGTTGTACATTATGGTAAGGATAATAAATTAACGGTTGGTTGTGATGCTTATCCTTATGCAAAAACTGATCCAACTAATACTATTATTTCAATTAAACGTTTTATGGGTATGAGCTATGAAGAAGTTAGTACATTTAAAAATTGTCCTTATCAATTACTTGAAAATGGAAATAATGTATTATTTCACACCTCTATGGGAAATTTATCTGCAGTTGAAATTTCTGCTAGTATTTTATCTTCACTTAAACAAAGAGCTGAAAATTCACTGGATGGCGTATTATCTGGTGCAGTAATTACTGTACCAGCTTATTTCAATGATGCGCAACGTCAAGCAACTAAAGATGCAGCAACTTTAGCTGGACTTAAAACTTTACGCTTGCTTAATGAACCAACAGCAGCAGCAGTTGCTTATGGTTTGGAATCAGGTGAAGAAGGTATACATGCTATTTATGATTTAGGTGGTGGTACTTTTGATATTTCGATTTTAAATTTTAGCAAAGGTGTGTTCAAAGTGTTAGCAATAGGTGGCGATGCTACCTTAGGCGGAGATGATTTTGACGAACTAATTATTAATGATTGTATTGAGCAGTTAAGCATTGATGAACTTACACCTATTCAAATGCAAGAAATTAAGCAATTTTCACGTACTGCTAAAGAAACTTTGAGTAATTATGAATTTTCAGAATTTAACTGTGTTAAAAAACCTTATTGTATTACTAAGAAAAAATTTGAAACTCTAGCTAAAGTACTTATTAAACGCACTTTATTGTTAACTAAACAAGCTATTAGAGATGCAGAAGTTGATGTTAAAAACATTAAAGATATTATTATGGTAGGTGGTTCTACACGTATGCCATTAGTTTGTTCTATGGTGAGTGATTTATTTAATAAACCAGTTTTATGTTCTATTAATCCGGATGAAGTTGTTGCTAAGGGCGCAGCAATACAGGCTAATATTCTAGCTGGTAATAAATCACAAAATGACATATTGTTATTAGATGTTTTACCATTGTCACTTGGACTTGAAACAATGGGTGGATTAGTGGAAAAAATAATTCATCGAAATACTACAATTCCTATTATTCGCGCACAAGAATTTACCACCTTTAAAGATGGGCAAACAGCTATGAGTATTCATGTATTACAAGGTGAAAGAGAATTGGTGAGAGATTGTCGCTCATTAGCTAAATTTGATTTATATGGTATTCCAGCAATGGTGGCAGGAAATGCTCGTATTCGTATAGAATTTCAAGTAGATGTTGATGGTTTATTATCCGTGAGTGCAGTTGAACAAATATCAGGTGTTAAAACAAATATTAGTATCAAGCCATCTTACGGACTAACAGATGTGCAAAAAGAAAAGATGCTTAAAGATTCTTTTCTTTTTGCTAAAACTGACATTCAAACTAGAAAGCTTCATGAAATACAAGTAGAAGCAAACAGAACCATTGAAGCAATAGATTCAGCAATTAAAAAAGACAAGAATATGCTTGATGCTAAAATGCTTAATAATATCTTAAATGCGAGGAATACATTATTCAATATTGTTCATTCTGATGATGAAAAAGCTATTTCAATCGCTATTGAAAATCTTGAGAATAGTTGTTTAAAATTTGTTGAGATGCGTATGAACAGTTCTGTTATGAAAGCTATACAAGGTCGCAATATTGATGAATTTTAGGAAAAATATTTAGGAAACTCATATGCCTCAAATTATTGTATTACCACATCATGAATTATGTCCAGAAGGAGTTGTTATTAAAATCCAATCAGGTATTAGTATTTGTGATGCACTACTTGCTAATGATGTTGAAATTGAGCATGCCTGTGAAATGTCAAGTGCTTGTACAACTTGTCATGTTTATCTGCGTGAGGGATTTAATTCAGTAAAAGAATCAGATGAAATTGAAGATGATTTATTGGACAAAGCTTGGGGTTTAGAGCCAGATTCTCGCTTATCTTGTCAAACAATTATAGGTAATACTGACTTAGTAATTGAAATACCAAAATACACCATCAACCAAGTCTCCGAAAACCACTAAAAATGTTTAATGTTAACAACAATAGCAAAAACTTATAGTATTTTACTACCTATTGTTAACAGCCTATTATCTTACTATCATATAAAAAGACAATAGGTAATAAAAGATCTAAATAAACCTTACTTTTAATATGCTAAAGTAGTCAATATTTTAAGTATGAAGATTAAATTTATTTCATCAATCATTTTTAACTTTAAATAATTAATATTAGCACACAATAACTTCTTTGTTGTATTATACTAAGAAATTTTTCTATATTTACCTATTTTAGGGTTATTCGATGGTAATACTGGGGAAGGCATTAGTTATACGAGATTGTTGGGTTAATTTGGCACTAACCTTTTTGGCAATTTCTTTATAAATTTTAGCTATTTTTCCTTCTGGGTTTTTGGTAACGGTTGGTGTACCTTCGTCAACGTCTGTTTGAATATCTATTTTTAAGGGAAGTGCACCTAAAAATTCAATATCTTCGTTAATTGCCATAGCTTTACCACCACCTGTGCCGAAAATAGCTTCTTCGTATCCACATTTAGAGCAAGTGTGTAAAGACATATTTTCAACAATACCTAAAATAGGTATATTAACTTTTTCAAACATTTTTAAGCCTTTTTTAGCATCAATTAGTGCAATGTCTTGAGGGGTTGTCACAATTATAGAGCCACTAACTGGTATTTTTTGTGATAAAGTTAGTTGTGTATCACCTGTTCCTGGCGGTAAATCAATGATCATATAATCAATACCACGCCATAAAGTGTCTCTTAGCATTTGTTCTAGGGCTTGAGTAATCATTGGACCACGCCAAATCATAGGATTGTCTTCCTTAACTAAATAACCGATTGACATGCTTTGTATGCCATGACCTAAAATAGGTAATAATTTACCTTCAGTGCTAGATTCTGGCTTTATCTTACTTACTCCTAGCATTCTAGGTTGAGAGGGACCATAAATATCAGCATCTAGAATAGCAATTTTAGCACCTTCCGCTTGTAATGCTAACGCTAAATTGACCGCAGTAGTTGATTTTCCGACACCGCCCTTACCTGATGCAACGGCAATAATATTTTTAACCTCTGGCAGAGTATCAACGCCTTTTTGTGTTGTGTATTTAACAATCTTAGTTTTAATATCAACACTAGAATTTTTAATGCCATTTTTTGTTAATGCATCAGTAATACTATTAGATAAGGTAGTATGATAACTGTTAGCAGGATAATTAAGTTCGATGTTAATTTGAACTTTATCACCATCAATATTAATATTGTCTGAAGAGATAATATTTTGTTTAGTATAAATATCAACTATCTTGGATAGAATCCTTTTAATTTTTTTGTTTGTTAATTTTTCCATTTTTATTGTATTCAATTAAATAAAATTAAGATATTTTATCGTATAATGACATAATCCACACCTGATATTAATAAGCCTATTATGACATCGCGAAAAATTCTAGTTACTTCAGCACTACCTTATGCTAATGGTGAAATTCATCTAGGACATTTGCTAGGATATATTCAAACTGATATTTGGGTGCGTTTCCAGAAAATGATGGGTAACGAATGTCATTATGTTTGTGGAGATGATGCGCATGGTACAGCTATTATGCTTAAGGCAGATGAGCTTGATATTACTCCTGAGGTATTAATTAAAAATATGAGTAATAAACATCAAATAGATTTTCAATCATTTTCAATTGATTTTAGTCAATATCACTCAACTCATAGTCAGGAAAATAAAGATATTTCTACTAATATTTATAACAAGCTAAATGTTGCTGGATTTATTAAGACTCGTATGGTTTCACAAGCTTTTGACCCTTTAAAACAAATGTTTTTGCCTGATCGTTTTATTAAAGGTGATTGCCCTAAATGTGGTTCTAATGAGCAATATGGTGATAATTGTGAGGTTTGTGGCGCAACTTATTCGTCAATAGAACTGAAAAATGCTAAATCTGTTATTTCAGGTGCAACTCCAATTACAAAAGATTCAGAACATTACTTCTTTGACTTGCCTCAATTTGAAGTACAACTTAAAGAATGGACTAAAGCAGGACATTTGCAAGATGCAATTATCAATAAACTATCTGAATGGTTTGAAGAAGGTTTGCAACAATGGGATATTTCTCGTGATGCACCGTATTTTGGTTTTCAGATTCCTGCTGTAGAAGGTAAATATTTTTATGTTTGGTTAGATGCTCCAATTGGTTATATGGCAAGTTTTAAAAAATTATGCGATGAACAAAATATTGATTTTAATGAATACTTCAACAAAGACTCAAACACAGAACTTTATCATTTTATTGGCAAAGATATTATTTATTTTCATGCACTTTTTTGGCCAGCCATGTTGATTGGTTCGAATTATCGTACACCAAGTGCAATCTTTGCACATGGGTTTCTAACCATAAATGGTAAAAAAATGAGTAAATCTCGTGGTACATTTATTCAGGCTAGAACTTATCTTAATTATTTAAACCCTGAATATTTGCGTTATTATTACGCCTATAAGCTATCTTCTAAAATTGATGATATAGATCTAAATTTAATCGATTTTAAGCAACGTATTAATTCAGACTTAGTCGGTAAAGTAGTTAATATTGCCTCACGTAGTGCCGGATTTATTGTTAATAAATTTAACAAAACATTATCCTCTTATACTACTGAATCTAAGTTTTATCAAGAATTTTTTGATTGTGGAGATATTATTGCTAAACATTACGAGGCGCGTAATTATAACCAAGCTATGCGTGTTATTATAAAATTAGCCAATAAAGCCAATCAATATATTGATAAGCATAAGCCATGGCAGTTGATAAAAAAACAAAATAAACAAACACAAGTGCATGATGTGACTTCGCTCGCTATTAATTTATTTAGAGTATTGATGACTTATCTTAAGCCAGTATTACCTATTATGGCAAAACAGGTTGAAGAATTTTTAAACATAGATGAACTTCATTGGAAGGATTTAAAACATCCTTTGATCAAGCATCAAATTAATACATTTAAACCATTAATGTTACGCATTGAAGATGATCAAATTGATCGAATTATTGAAGCTTCAAAATGAAGATATACAAGTTTTTATACAGGATAAGCTTAAGAATATTGATATGATTTAGATTGATTTACGAATTACTAAAATTATCAAAGTTAAAAATGTAGAAGGCACTCATAAATTATTGATTAATATAATTTTGGAAGGATGTCAGAGAGGATGAATGAGCATGCTTGGAAAGTGTGTTATACCTTTTGGTATCGTGGGTTCGAATCCCACTCCTTCCACCATATTAGTATACTATGAAACCAAATTTTCAACCTAAAAATATTATTAAAACTATTGAAAGACTAACTATAAATGGGCTTAAGATAGTAAAAAAAGCAAGCTTTGGTACTAATTGGGATAGTGTGGTTATGCCTATTGACCAAATGAAATTTGAACTGGAAAAGCATACCAGTGTTAATTCGCATTTAAATGCAGTGATGTTTAGTGATGAATTTAATCAAAAATATGAAGAAACACTACCAATTATCACTAATTTTTATTCTGATGTATCTACTAATAAAGACTTATATCAAGCTTATAAATCACTCAGAGGAGGAAACCTTAACAAACAACAGCAACATATTGTTAAAGATGCCATAAAAAGTTTTGAACTTTCAGGTGTTGGTTTAGAAGGTAAAAACGCAGATAGGTTTAAAGTCATCAAAGAAAAACTTAGCTTGCTTAGTAATGAATTTTCTAAAAATATTTTAAAGTCTACTAATGAGTGGAAAAAAATTATTGGTAAACATGATTTAAAAGGTTATAGTGATAATGAATTAGTAAAGATTAAAACAGATAAGGGTTATGAGTTAAGCTTACAAACTCCTGTTTATATGGATGTTATGACTTATTTAGATAATAGAAACTTAAGAGAAGAGGTCTATATAGCCTACATATCAAGGGCATCAGATTTGGGTATTACTTCAACTAATTATAATAATAAACCAATTATGGATGATATTTTATTATTACGTTCTGAAATGGCTAATATTTTAGGTTTTGAGCATTATGCACAATTATCGATTACATCTAAAATGGTTAATACTGTCGATGAAGTAGTTCAGTTTTTATCTGATTTAGTAGAATATTCTAAATCTCAAGCACAATTAGAATTGAAAGAATTAAAGATTTTTTCAGGTATTGATTTAAAGCCTTGGGATTTAGAATTTTATAGTGAAAAACTTAAAGAACAAAAATTTGGATTCAAAAAATCTGATTTAACACCATACTTTCCAGAGAATATCGTATTAAAAGGATTATTTTTAACTATTGAAAATTTGTATAAAATTAAAATTAAGCAAATACAACAAAATAGTTACCATGCTGATGTTAAAGTTTTAGATGTTAATAATGAAAGTGGAGTTATTGGTAGAATTTATCTTGATTTATATGCCAGAGAAAACAAGCGTTCTGGTGCGTGGATGACAGATTACCAACCTTTGATTAATAATAAAAAACCAGTCGCTTTTGTGGTTTGTAACTTTAATTCTCCCACTAAAGATAAGCCAGCTTTATTTGAATTTGATGAGATTGTTACTCTATTCCATGAATTTGGGCATGTTCTACATCATCTTTTAACTAAAGTTAAATACCCTTGTGCTAGCGGGATATCTGGCGTACCTTGGGATGGCGTTGAATTACCTAGTCAATATATGGAATTTTATGTGTTTGAAAAACAAGTGATTTCTCTTATCTCAAGTCATTATAAAACTAGGAAGTCTTTACCTAATGAATTGTATAACAAACTTATTGCTTCTAAAAACTTTAATTCAGCATTGAGTATGTTACGACAATGTGAGTTTGCATTGTGGGATCTTAAAACACACATGTCTACTATAGATAGTTACACAATATTAAAACAAGTTCAAAGAAAAACAGCTCTAATGTCAATGATAAATGAAAATCGTTTTTTAAATACTTTTGAACATATTTTCAGTGGCGGCTATGCAGCAGGATATTTTAGTTATAAATGGGCAGAAGTTTTAGCAGCTGATGCTTATTTTTATGTGAAAAAAAAAGGCGGTATTGGCTCTGCTGCTTCTAAAGATTTCTTGTATAATATTTTACAGACAGGAGGTAGTCTAGATTTTATGCAACAATATATAAAGTTCAGAGGTGAAAAACCCTCAATTAACGCCCTATTAAAAGCAAATGGTATTATTCATTTAACTAAGGAGAAACATGATTAAATTTATTCTCAGTACTATTATTATTTTAGCATTGATTGGTGGTGCTATAAAGTTTGTTAAAACTGAGGAAAGCTGGTCTTTAGTTATGAATAAAGGGGTTGCACTTAGTAGTGTACAGAATGGTGCAATTGCAATTTATGAGTTTATTGAGTCGTTAATATCTGATGCTAATAAAATTAAAGTTGTTGATTCAACCGTAAAATAATCAATACTTTAGGTAAGTTTTAGATTTCTACTTTGGATGAAGGTTTGTATAAAAGGAATTAAATTCTGCTCAATACAATTGAACCATTGGTACCACCAAATCCAAATGAATTAGAAATAGCATGGTTAATTGTCATTTCTCTTGCTTCATTAGCACAATAATCTAAATCACAATTTGGATCTTGATTAATAATGTTAATAGTTGGTGGTACCACTTGGTCTTGAATTGCGAGTGTGGTAAAGATAGCTTCAATTCCACCAGAAGCACCTAATAAGTGTCCAGTCATTGATTTAGTTGAACTTATTACAATATTATAAGCGTGCTGTTCTTTAAAGGCTAATTTAACAGCATCTGTTTCTGCTTGGTCACCTACTAGTGTGGAAGTTCCATGTGCGTTAATATAATTGATTTCATCAACATTAATACCTGAGTTCTTCATAGCATTTTGCATACATCTAGCCGCACCTTCGCCACCTTTTGAAGGTAAAGTTATATGATAAGCATCCGCACTCATGCCGTAACCTGATACTTGTGCATAGATTTTTGCACCACGAGCCTTCGCGTGTTCAAACTCTTCCAATACTATAACCCCTGCACCATCACCAAGTACAAAACCATCTCTGTCTTTATCCCAGGGCCGCGAGGCGCTTATTGGGTCATCATTGCGAGTAGATAATGCACGTGCTGCAGCAAACCCACCTAAACCACAATTGGTAGTTGACATTTCAGCACCACCAGCAATCATCACATCAGCATCATTATATTCAATTAAACGAGAAGCATTCCCAATATTATGAGTACCTGTAGTGCAAGCAGTAGTAATAGCAAAATTAGGTCCTTTTAAGCCATATTTAATAGAAAGGTTGCCAGAAATCATATTAATAATTGAAGAAGGAACAAAAAAAGGTGAAATACGTCCTGCACCTTTTTCTCTAAATAAATCCGCTGTTTTTTCAATCGTACCGAGCCCACCAATACCAGCTCCAATGGCAACACCAATACGACAAGCATTTTTCTCAGTAACTTCAATACCACTGTCTTCAATAGCTTGAATACTAGCAGCCATACCATAGTGAATAAAGGTGTCCATTTTTTTAGCATCTTTAAGTCTTAGATAGTCAGTGACTTTAAAATTTTTGACTGAGCCCCCAAAGGTAACTGATTGACCTTTGGTATTAATGTTAGTAAGCGAAGCAATACCAGAGTAGCCTTTAAGGATATTATCCCAAGCCTCGCTAACACTTAAACCAACTGGGCAAATTATACCCATACCTGTAATAACAACCCTTCTTTTACTCATATTATTTTTGTTGGGAAATATAGTAAGGCGCTTATTTCAAAGAAATAAGCGCCTTACTTGTTAAGTTGATAAATAGAATTACAAATTACTAACGTAATCAATTGCTTGTTGAACATTAGTAATATTTTCTGCTTGATCATCAGGAATTTCACATTCAAATTCATCTTCAAGAGACATGACTAATTCAACGGTATCTAAAGAATCTGCGCCTAAATCATCAACAAAAGAGGCGTTGTTATCAACATCACCGCTTACATCCAATTGTTCAGCTACAACTTTTTTTACTCTTTGCTCAATACTCATTTGTCATTTCCTTAACTATTTACAAAAAATTATTATTTTATCGTCAAAAAAGAAGTATATAAGACTAAATTATAAAATTTTTTATTAGAATGTTCTATACAAATAATGCTAAATTTGATATCGAGTTTGATCTGCCACTCTTGCCTCTTTAAAACCTAACCTTCTATATTCACAAGCATCACAAATACCACAGGCTTTTCCATTTTTATCTGCTTGATAGCATGTTGTTGTAAGCGTATAATCAATACCCAAAGAAAGTCCTTTTTTGATAATTTGTGCTTTATTCAAATGAATTAGTGGAGTGTGAATAGTTAATTTTTGTCCTTCAATAGCTTGTTTAGTAGCAAGATTAGCCATTATTTCAAATGCCTTAATATAAGATTCTCTACAATCAGGATAACCTGAATAATCTAATTCATTAACACCAATAAATATATGTTGACAATTTAATACTTCTGACCATGCTAATGCATAAGATAGAAAAATAGTATTGCGAGCAGGTACATAAGTAATTGGAATTTTATTGCTTTGAGAGAATCTTGGTACATCAATATTATCATTAGTTAGAGCAGATTTACTAACGTCAGATAATGATATCTTTACCACTCTGTGTTCAGATGTGATAAAAATTTTAGCGATATTTTTAGCGGATTGTAACTCTGATTTTTGTTTTTGACCATAATCAAAACTTAGACTATAGCATTCAAATTTTTTTGATTTAGCAATGGCTAAAGTAGTAGTTGAATCTAATCCACCAGATAAAAGAATAACTGCTTTAATTTTATGTTTAGCATTAAACATTAGCTAAATTTCCATTTTCTTCCAACCACTTTTTTCGATCAGCTGCGCGTTTTTTACTTAACAACATATCCATGGTTTTAAAAACTTGTAATGGGTTGTTTGATGTAAGTTGGATTAAATGTCTAGTATTGGGTAACATGGTAGTTTCTCTTAGTTGAGAAGGATTCATTTCACCTAATCCTTTAAACCGTTGAACCTGAATTTTAACACGTTTATTTTCGTTTTTTACCTTCTTAATAATGGTATCTCGTTCATTATTATTAAGAGCGTAGTAAACTTTTTTTCCTGCATCTATACGATATAAAGGGGGCATTACAACAAAAATATGACCCTCTTGAATAAGTTTTGGAAAATGTTTCACAAATAAAGTACAAATTAATGTAGCGATATGTGCACCATCTGAATCTGCATCGGCAAGAATACAAATTTTACCATATCTTAAATTAGATAAATCTTCACTATTAGGTTCAAGACCAATTGCAACGCTAATGTCATGAATCTCTTTATTAGCAAGCACTTGTTCAGAATTAATTTCCCAAGTATTTAAAATTTTACCGCGTAAGGGTAAAATAGCTTGGTACTCTTTATTTCTTGCTTGCTTAGCAGAACCACCTGCAGAATCACCTTCAACTAGAAATACTTCTGTTTGATTAAGGTCAATGCTAATACAATCTGATAATTTTCCAGGTAGGGTAGGACCACTAACTATTTTTTTACGAATAACTTTTTTGTTAGTTTTAAGTTTTATTTGCGCATTTATAATAGCTAGTTGAGCGATTTCTTTTGCAATGCTAGTGTGTTGATTTAACCAAATACTAAAAGCGTCTTTAACTATATTTGCAACAAAACTAGCAGATCCTCTAGAAGAGAGTCTTTTTTTAGTTTGTCCAGAAAATTGTGGATCCATTATCTTAATGGACAATACATAAGAAATTTTTTGCCAAACGTCATCAGGAGTGATTTTAATATTTTTTGGGATTAAATTTCTAAATTTGCAAAATTCTTTTAAAGCTTCGGTAAGCCCTGACCTTAATCCATTAACGTGTGTACCACTAATTGTTGGAATAAGATTAACGTAGCTTTCAGCTATAATATTAGTATTATACTTTGTCCATGCAATTGAACAATTAAGCTGTTGTTCGTTAGTTTTATAATTAACAACAAAAGGATCTGTTGGTAGACAATCTAAGCCGTCTAAAGATCTGGATAGATAATCTTCTAAACCCGCTTTGTAAATCCATTTATCTGTTTTTGCGTTTATTTCATTATAAAAATTAATCTCTAAATTTGGGCATAAAACTGCTTTAGAACGTAGATTATTATGTAGTTTAGTTGCGGAGAATTTAATATTATCAAAAAATTGCGCATCAGGTTTAAATTTAATGATAGTGCCTGTGTTATGCTTATTTACTTTACGAATTACTTTAAGTTCTGTTTTCTTAGAGCCATTTGAAAAAGTTATGTGATGCTCTTTAGCGTCTCTTTTAATCCAAACTTCTACTAAAGTAGATAGGGCATTAACTACTGAAATACCAACGCCGTGCAAACCTCCTGAAAATTGGTATAAGTCATTTGAAAATTTTCCACCCGCATGAAGTTTTGTTAAGATCACTTCAACACCTGATTTACCTTCTTTAGGGTGAATATCTATAGGTATACCTCGACCATTATCCTCAACAGATAATGAATTATTTTTATATAAAACAACGTTAATTTTTGAAGCATATCCTGCAATTGCCTCATCAACACTATTATCAATAACTTCTTGAGCAAGGTGATTTGGACATTCAGTTTCAGTGTACATGCCTGGATGTTTACGTACTGGTTCAAGACCTGTTAAAACTTCAATAGAGGAAGAGTCATAGCTATTCATATGTTTGAATATAAAAAATTTTTAAGTATCATACCAAAAAAGACTAGAAAAAACGAGGATTTTTTCTTTTTTAGCAAAAACTACCTAATAACTACGATAGCTTTTGCTATTTCTTTAGACTCTAATAAACTCTTAGGTAATTTTGAGCTAAATTTATTTTTCATTGGTAGTAATAGTAAATCATAATAAGCTTTTGCCGTAATTATAGAAACATTATTTGATGGAATTTTATAATTTAATATGCGAGTTTCATTTGGTTTTAAACGAGTATCTCCTAAAATTTTGGTTGCTTTAGATGGAGATGTTGGTTTGTTATTATCATTACCAATTATATACATAAACATAGCTTTTTTATCATCTATCATAGGATGAGTATTTGAACTTTTCCACAAGATGTTATCATTATAATCTTGTGCAGTAACAGTAATATAAAAATTTCTAAATGGTGCACCTGTTGGGAAATTATGAGGTAATAAGTTAGTTGCATTTACGCTAATATACAACATATCAGAAACCTTTTTAGCATTAATTGTCATGACAAGACCTTTACTTACCATTTCAACAGAATGCCCACCTATCATTGTATGATTGCTAATACCTTCAATTACTGGCATATGACAAGACTGACAAGTAGTAGAACCTCCTGCAGATATAACTTCTCCACCAGTTTGACAGAGTGGTACTTTTTTAGAATTGTTACGTTGATCATGACAACCTAGGCATGCCTTAGAGGTTTTAAATAATCCAGGATTATTTAAAACCCCACCTTCACCAAATCTTTTATGTTTTTTATTAGTACCATTAGGACCTTGTATTTGATCAGATGAGTATTTATAAGCTTTTATTCCTAATTTTATTCTATTATTTTGATTCTTTATTTTTTTGTATTTAGTTAAAGAATGACAAGCGATACAATTAACCCCTTCAGAGAAAGAGTTTTTAGCATTCAGTTTTGTTTTGTTTTCTTTTGCTGCTGCAGGAGAATGACATTCTAAACAAACTGGATATTTATCTTTATCCTTTCCTATTTTAATACCTTCAACTTTAGGACTGCCTACAACCATACTATAAAAAAGACCATGAATAGGGTCTTTTAATGCTGTACTTTTGGCATGCATTGAATTCGTCCATTGTTTATAAATATCATAATGACATATACTACATTCTTTTGAAGGTACATTATCAATGTTTGAATATGAAATATTGTTTATTTTAGTAGAAGGTATTATAATATTAGTTTTTGAATTTACGAAAGGTTGTAAATTTGCTTGTACTTGTAATCCCAAAAAAGATATTATTAAAATAATTAATTTATGTTGCATTGATTCTCCTTTAAAATCTTTTATATAGAATTAATAATTTAAATTATTAAACTATGTTACTCCCTATAAGGAGATTACATCTATTATAAAAAAAGCCCCATAAAAACGGGGCTTTTTTTATAATAGATGTAAATGTTGATTTACATCATACCACCACCCATACCACCCATACCACCCATATCAGGAGAAGCAGAAGGTGTAACGTCTTGAGGGATATCAGTAATCATTGCCTCGGTTGTAATCATAAGACCTGAAATACTAGCAGCATGTTGTAATGCTGCACGCACAACTTTTGTTGGATCTAAAATACCCATCTTGAGCATATCACCATATTCTTCTGTTGTTGCATTATAGCCATAGTTATCTTTACCATCAGCTACATTATTGAGAACAACAGAGGCTTCACCCCCACCATTTGTTACGATTTGGCGTAGTGGTGCTTCCATGGCGCGTTTAGCAATATCAATACCAATATTTTGGTCATTATTATCACCAGTCAATCCATCTAAAGCTTTAATAGTACGGACTAAGGCAACACCACCACCAGGAACAACACCTTCTTCAACAGCAGCGCGAGTAGCGTGTAAAGCGTCATCAACATGGTCTTTCTTTTCTTTCATGGCAACTTCAGTAGCAGCGCCTACTTTAATTACTGCAACACCTCCAGAAAGTTTAGCTAAGCGTTCAAGTAATTTCTCTTTATCATAATCACTTGTTGTAGTTTCGATTTGTGCTTTAATTTGATTAACACGACCATCAATATCAGATTTTTTACCAGCACCATCAACAATTATAGTATTTTCCTTACCAATTTCGATGCGTTTAGCAGTACCAAGATGCTCTTCAGTTACTTTTTCTAAAGACAAACCTACTTCTTCTGAAATAACCACACTACCTGTGAGTATGGCAATATCTTCTAAAATAGCTTTACGGCGATCACCAAAACCAGGAGCTTTAACTGCGGCAACTTTAACAATACCACGCATATTATTAACCACTAGAGTGGCTAGTGCCTCACCATCAATATCTTCAGCAATGATTAATAAAGATTTACTTGATTTTTGTACGATTTCTAATGCTGGCAATAAATCACGAATATTTGAAATTTTTGCATCATGTAACAATACAAAAGGAGACTCAAGATCAGCAGTCATTGTATCTTGATTGTTAACAAAATAGGGAGACAAATAACCACGATCAAATTGCATACCTTCAACCACATCAAGTTCATTATCAAAACCAGAACCTTCTTCAACGGTAATAACGCCTGCTTGACCTACTTTTTCCATAGCATCGGCAATAATATCACCTACAGAAACGTCAGAATTTGCAGAAATAGTACCCACTTGAGCAATAGCTTTCGTATCATTACAAGGTTGTGAGAAGTCACGTAGTGCATTAACAGCAACTTCTGTTGCTTTGTCAATACCTCGTTTAAGATCCATAGGATTCATACCTGCTGCTACTGACTTAACACCTTCAGTAACGAGAGCCTGCGCAAGCACAGTTGCTGTTGTTGTACCATCACCAGCAATATCATTAGTTTTTGATGCTACTTCTTTTACCATTTGTGCACCCATATTCTCGAATTTACCTTCCAAGCTAATTTCTTGAGCAACGGAAACACCATCTTTAGTGATCGTAGGACCGCCAAATGATTTATCTAATACAACATTTCTACCTTTAGGTCCTAACGTTACTTTAACTGCGTTAGCTAACATATTTACCCCATCTAACATTAAATTCCTAGCTTCTGGGCCAAATTTTATATCTTTTGCTGACATTTTTAATCTCCTTTATTTAATGACTGCGACAATATCGCCTTCTTTCATTATCAGTAATTTTTTACCATCTACTTTAATTTCAGTACCAGCATATTGAGCAAATAATACTTTATCGCCGATTGTTACGTCTAATGCAACGGTATCACCATTGTCATTTTTTTTACCATTACCTATTGCAACAACAACACCTTCTGAAGGCTTCTCAGTTGCTGAATCAGGAATAATTAAACCACTGGAAGTGGTTTTCTTTTCTTCTACTCTACGAACGACCACACGGTCGTGAAGGGGGCGAATATTCATTTTTTCTCCTAGTTAATAAAATTTTTAAGCTTGATGCATGAGTTTAAATTTATTTTACAAAGAAGCTTACTCTTGTAAGTTTAATTTAAGCTTTTGCATGGCTTTAGTCTCAAGTTGACGCACTCTTTCTTTTGAAATGCTATACTTGTCTGCTAAAGTATATAGGGTTGTTTTTTCTTCTTTCAAGTATCTTGATTGTAAAATATCCAAACTTCTTTCATCTAGCGATGATAAAGCTTTATAAAGTCGTTGTTGTTGAGTTTTTTTTGAATCATCTGTTAACAATAATTGTTCAGGTGTTTGAACGTTTTCATTGGTTAAATATTGTTCTGGTGCATGAGAATCCTCCTCATCAAACACTTCAAATGTGACATCACTAAATTGTAAACGTGATTCCATTTCTAAAACATCTTTACGGCGTACCCCCAAATCTTTAGCAATTTTATCTGCTTGTTCTTCATTTAATGAATTATAAATATGTGCTTTAGCTTGTTTAAGTTTAAAAAATAGTTTACGCTGTGCTTTCGTTGTAGCAACTTTAACTATTTTCCAATTTTTGAAAATAAATTCATGAATTTCAGCACGAATCCAATACACTGCAAATGAGGCAAGACGTACATTTCTATGTGGATTAAAACGTTTAACCGCCTTCATTAATCCAATAGTACCTTCCTGTACAAGATCAGCTTGTTCAAGGCCATAACCTTTATAACTATGAGCAATAAAAGCTACAAAACGCATATGTGACAATACTAGTTTTCTTGCTGCGCTTAAATTATGGTTTTCATATAATTGAACTGCTAATTCATGTTCTTCCTTACTGCTTAAAATAGGTGGGTATTTTTGAACCTCTAAACTTGAAGTTTTTTGAGTAGATGATAATGCAAATTCTTGATTCATTTTAATTAAATAACTACTAATTAAATATTAGTAGGGTTTCGTATTCTAGGTTATATTAATGTCTTAAGTAAATTTTGATATTTATGTGATTGTTGTACTAACGTTAAGCGTTCAGCGTATATAATTGTTGATAGATTATTTAGAGCTATATCAAAGTTATCGTTAATAACTAAATAATCAAATTCATTAAAGTGTTGCATCTCACTTACTGCATCATACATTCTTCTATTAATGATGCCTTTATCATCTTGTCCTCTGTTAGTTAAACGTTCTTCTAATGCCACTTTAGAAGGCGGGAGAATAAAGATTCCTACTGAATGACTAAAAGTTTGTTTAATCTGTCTAAAACCTTGCCAGTCAATCTCTAAAATAACATCAAATCCACTATTTAATAAGTCTTGAACTGATTGTTTAGCACTGCCATAATTATTATCAAATACTTGGGTAGATTCAATAAAATTGTTATTACTTTTCATTTTATTAAACTCGTTTTTAGAAACAAAAAAATAGTTTTTACCTTGTATTTCACCTGAACGTGGTTGTCTAGTAGTATGTGAAATTGAAACACATAAATTCTCAACTTTTTTAATGAGAGCTTTAACTAATGAAGTCTTTCCACACCCTGAAGGGGCGGAAATAATAAATAATACTCCATTATTCATCTGGAGTATAACCTTTTATATCATCTGCACCTTCTTTTGAGAAGAAAAATTTTTCCATTTGCTTTTTAAGGTAATTCTGTGCGTTTGAATCCATTAAATTTAAGTTATTTTCATTGATTAACATAGTTTGATGTTCAAGCCAAAGTTTCCAGCCTTGTTTAGATATATTATTCAATATTCTTTGACCTAATTCTCCAGGATAAGGTATTCTATCTAAAGCTTCAAGCTTTTGGTTTAATTTAATACATTTTACAATATTCATTGTTTTTGTACTCCTATGTTTAACAATTTTAAGGTGGAAATATATATAATGCTTGAAAGCACAATAGTTGTTCCTAGTAATATTATTCTTGAATTAACACTAGCTTTTAAATAGATTTCAGCTTCTGATTTAAAAATCAGAATAAAGAGGGCCATTATAAAGCTTGAAACCAAAGCTTTAAAGAAAGTTTGATATAAGTTCTTAGAAATATTGAAGATAGATTGTTTATTCAGATAAAAATATAACAAACTAGCATTGATTAAAGCAGAAATGGAAGTAGCTATTGCTAACCCCACATGGGCAAAGTAAAAACCTAAAATAATGTTTAAGACAATATTATAAATCATGGCAATAATACCTACCTTAACTGGTGTTTTAGTGTCTCCTATGGATAAAAAGATAGAAGCTAAAATTTTAACAAAAATAAAAGCCATCAATCCTGAGCCATAAGCCATTAGACTAAGCGATGATTGTAATGCATCAAATGCATCAAATTGATTGTATTGAAATAAGGTGATAATTAAAGGTTTAGCAAGTAACATTAAACCAGCACAGGCGCTGGTAGCCCGAGTAACAATCCAATTGTTAAAGTATTATTAATTGTTTGTATAAATTTTTCATGGTTCTTATTAGTAAAATGCTGACTTAGTTTTGTCAAAGAGACAGTTGCTAAAGTAATACCAATAAGTGCTAGAGGTAACTCTAATAGTCTATCTGAATAATATAGCCACGAGATACTACCACTAACTAAAAGTGAGGCAATCATGGTATCAAGTAATAAATTAATTTGTGATACTGAAACGCTAAATAGAGCTGGTAACATATGTTTTTTTAAAGTTTCGACTACTTGATGATTACCAAGTGCTAATTTAGGTAGTTTTTTTATTTTGATTAAAAAAGGTATTTGAAATAAAAGTTGTGCAACACCACCAAAAAATACTCCTCATGCTAATGCCATAATAGGGGTATTCATATGTTTAGATAAATATATGGAACTTAAAATCATAGAGATATTGAGTAAAACTGGTGTAAATGCAGGTACTGCAAAATAATTATAAATATTTAAAATAGCACCAGAAAGAGCTGTTAAAGAGATGAATATTAAATAAGTAAATGTAATTCTTAACATATCTGATGCTAGATGAAACTGTATTAAGTCAGGAGAAAAATAAAACCCCCAAGTAAACATAAAGATAATAATAGGAGAAATAATAACTGTAATGAGTGTAATTGCAATTAACACAAAAAGTAATTTTGTAGCAATATGATTAATAATATTCTGAACTCTGTGTATTATTGGCTTTATCATCGGCTAAAATAGGCATAAAAGCTTGTGAAAAAGCGCCCTCTCCAAATAAACGTCTAAGAAAATTAGGAATTCTAAAAGCCACCCAAAAAGCATCAGTTAGATCATTAGCACCAAAATATTGAGCAATAAAATAATCACGTACTAAACCTAGTATTCGTGAAAGAAAAGTCATAGCAATGATAATGCCACTAGACTTTAAAAAAGACTTATCCAAAAAACTCTCTTAGAGTATTACTCTTCAGTTGGTCCACGCATAATACCAACTTTAGAATTACGAATACAGTTAATAAATTGCACCACTTCTGGATGGTTAGATTCTGATTGTTCTAATTTTTTAAGGGATTGATCTAATAATCCAGATTCACGATAAACTGCTTTAAAAGCACGTTTAATAGCAGCAATTGCGTTAGGACTAAAGCCTCGTCGTCTCATGCCTTCAGAATTAATACTTCTAACTCTGGTTTGTACGCCAGAGGCGACCATATAAGCAGGAATGTCTTTGTTAATTTGACATCCCATGCCAACATAAGTATGCATTCCAATCATACAGAATTGTTTAGCCAGAGTAAAACCGCCTAAAATCGCCCAATCATAGATTCTAACATGGCCTGCAAGAGAAGCATTATTAGACATAATAATATGATTACCTACCTGGCAATCATGTGCAATATGGACATAAGCCATCAACATATTATTAGAACCTACTCGAGTGATGGAGTTTTCTTTTTCTGTGCCACGGTTAATGGTACAAAACTCACGAATAAGATTATCATTCCCAATAATTAAACTAGATTCTTGACCATCTGTATAAGTAATATCTTGTGGATCTCCACCTATTGAGGCAAAAGAATAAATATGATTATTTTTTCCAATCCTGGTTGGGCCTTGAATAACGGTATGCGCCTCAACAATTGTGCCAGAGTCAATTTCTACATTAGCACCAATAATGACATAAGCATATATTTCAGCATTTTTATGAATTTTTGCACTGGGATCAACGATTGCACTGGAATCTATCGTCATCTTACGCTCCTTAAAAAAAATTTTAATTAATCTGTTGCTTTTTGAGTACACATAAGCTCAGCACTTGTAATAGTTTGACTATCTACAGTTGCTTTACATTTAAACTTCCAAATACCCTGTTTAACTGTTATAATTCCTACCTCTAAACGTAATTGATCTCCAGGTTCAACCATACGTTTAAATCTAACTTTATCAATACCAACAAGCATATATATCTGCCTATTAGTCGGCTTGCTAACTTCAGCTTTAAAAGCTAGAATACCTGTAGCTTGTGCTAAAGCCTCAACAATCATAACACCAGGCATAATTGGCTGATCTGGAAAGTGTCCAATAAATTGAGGTTCATTAAAGGTAACATTTTTTAATGCCACGATTGATTTGCCAACTTCCAGCTCCAGAACTCTATCAATAAGTAAAAAAGGATAACGATGGGGTAGATAGTTTTTGACATCTTGAATATTCATTTCCATGTTATTTTTCCTTTAATTTCTTAAGTTTAATATTTAAATAATGAACGATTTTATCAAGATTTAACAGCCATACTTGTATCTTCTTCCATTTTTGATGTTTACTGATAGAAGTAAAACCTGTATAACGTCCTTGTTCAGATAAATTTTTATCAACAGTACTAGCACCTGTAATAATAATATCATCTGCTAAATTAACATGACTAGTAATAGTTGCACCGCCACCAACCATACATCTTTTTCCTAGTGTACAACTACCTCCAATAGTTACTGTAGCAGCAATAGCTGAGTCCTGTTCAATAATAACATTATGCGCAATATGTACTAAGTTATCAATTCGCACACCATTGTGAATTTGGGTATCTTCAATCGTACCTCGATCAATAGTTGTATTCGCACCAATACTCACATTGTTACCAATAACAACATAACCAAGGTGCGCAATACTATGCCAGTGTTTTTGTTGGTCTTGAGCATTACCAAATCCTTCTGAGCCAATAACTACACCAGGAGATATAACAATATTATCACCAATTGAACATCCTTGTAAAATACTCACATTTGGTTGAATTAAAGCATAATTACCAATAGTGACGTTATCTTCAATAACAACATTTGAGGCAATTATGCAGTGATTACCAATAGCAACATTTTTACCAATAATACAGTTTGGCGCTATTTTTGCATTGTTAATTTTGGCGCTTGGATGGATACCCTGATAAAATACAGTCTGTTTTTTAAATAAATGTGTAGCTTTTGCAAATGCTAAATAAACATTGTCAACTACTAAAGCATTAGTAGGACAATTTATTAATAAATCTTTATTAAGAATAACAACACCAGCTTTAGAGTGAATTAATGTTTGTTTGTATTTACTATTAATAATATAAGTTAGTTGTGTTTGATTGGCATATAAAC
The DNA here is from genome assembly GCA_021730165.1 of Candidatus Vesicomyidisocius sp. Pext_18_S21. Classification (GTDB taxonomy): domain Bacteria; phylum Pseudomonadota; class Gammaproteobacteria; order PS1; family Pseudothioglobaceae; genus Ruthia; species Ruthia endoextente. The sequence goes on along the minus strand of CP072535.1, from coordinate 534,799 downwards.
TTGAAGCAACGCCTGTAATTTCAATATTAGAATCACCTACAAGTTTAGCATTAATGGTTTTAGCAATATCACCTAGTGTATGCATTATTAAAATTAAGCTAAAAAGACAATTATATTTAGGTTTTAGAAACTAGTACCTAATGTAAAATTAAATGTTTTAGTCTTATCACCTAATTTTTTAATTAATGGTCTAGCAGCATAAAATCCTAACGGGCCAATAGGTGTTAACCAAGAGAATGCAATACCTGTTGAAAGGCGTAATTCTTCTAAGTCAAAATTGGAAGCTTTTTCGCTAACACCGCCTAAATCAACAAAAGCACTGATACGCATGTTTTTATTATTGTCAATAAGTTTTATTGGTAAAATAAGTGATACGCTAGTTAGGAAAGAAAGCTCACCACCCTTAGCTTTATCACTATTTAAATACTTTACGCCTAAAGAGTTAAAGTCAAAACCCCGTACTGATGAAGATCCACCACCATAGTAACGTTTAAAAAAAGGAAATTCTTTACCGTCATAACCTTGAGCAAAACCGAGACTACCCCTTAAAGAGAAAGTTAAATCATTTTTTAGTGGGTAGTAGCTTTTATGAGAAGCATCTAACTTATAATAACGAAAATCTGCAATAGGTAAAGTTAAGCTAAAATTTAAATTACTTTGCTGACCTTTAGTTGGAAAGTTAAAGTCATTGAGTGTGTTATTGCTCCAATTCAAGCCTAATTTTAGTTCAGTTTTGTCTTTTATAGCACATTGAGTTGGCTCGTGATTGTTGTCAGAAAAGATCAATCCACAAGTAATATCACGCTTTGAAGCTCTTAAGTTAGCACCAATTCTTGTTGCTTTTGTTATTGGTACACTATAGCCTAAACTTAACCCATTTTCGTCAATCTTATATTCATCTAATTCCAGCTTAGATGCGTCTAATTTTTTAGAAAATATGCCATAACTAATACTATGTTTATCTTGAGTGAAATATGGGTTAGAAAAATAAAAACTAACATCTCTTGTTGCTTTAGAATTAGACAAGGAAAGATTTAATGCATTACCTGTACCTAAAAAATTTCTTTCTTGTACGCCTAAATTAAGCGACGCTCCTGTGCTATTGGAATGTGAAAATCCAATTGAAAAAGTACCAGTTTGAGTTTCTACAACGCTAAAATATAGGTTAATTTTATCTTCAATGTCTTTAAGTTTTGAGACTTGGATTTTTACTTCAGAGAAGAAGCCTAAACGTTTGATCTTTTTAATAGATTCATTAAGCTCTGTACTAGAGTATAAGCTACCCTCATAAATACCAATTTCACGACGAATAACCTCATCTTTAGTACGGGTGTTACCGATAATAGTGATACGGTTAATATAAACTTTTTTATTTGGGATTATGTCAATATTTAGATCAATGGTATGTGTGCTTGTGTTTTCTGATATTTCAACTTTGATATCAGAAAAAGCATAGCCTTGGTTAGTAAATACATTATTGATATTTTGTAATCCCTGCATCATTTTTTTGTGGTTAAATATTTCAGTTTTTTTAAAACTTAATAATTTCCTAAGTTTTTCAATGGAGTGACTAAGCAAATTACCTGTAAACTGTATGGTGCCAATTTTATATTTAGAACCTTCACTAATTTGAATATTAATGTCAATATTTTGTTTATTTTTTGATAAATTTGTTTTGATTCTATCAATTTTAAAATTAAAATATCCAGCATTAGTATATAATAATTTCATAGATTCAATACCAGCATCTAACGCTATTTTAGAGTGATGATTTTTTTCAGTAAAAAAATTGATAATAAAAAAATCAGACTGACCAATTTCAAATAAATTTAATAAATAGCTTTCATTAAAAACATGATTACCAATAATTTTCATGGAACTAATTTTTGCTACTTTACCTTCATTAATATCAAGCTTAATACTTACTCTATTTTGTGCATCAATGTCAATATCTCTGTCAATGGTGATACCATAATATCCCTTTGATATGTATGTATCTTTTAACTGGTTTATTAATTTATCAAGTTGTCTTTTATTAAAAATCTTGCCTTGAGAAAATCCCATATTTTTTAAAATTTTATTTAATGTTTTTTCTTCAATTACTTTATTTGAATGGTTAGTTATATTAATATATTTAATATGTGGATTCTCTGTTAGTTTAATTTTTAAAATTTCAGCTTCTTGAGAAACTTCAATGTCTTTAAAAAAATTAGTTTTGTACAAGGAGCGAATAATTTGATTTGATACTTGGCTATTATAATCATCACCTATTTTAACTGGAAGATAACTTAAAACAGCACTTCTAGAAATAACTCTAAGCCCTAAAATTTCAATACTTTTGATAGATGTTGCTGATGCAATCGAATAGACCAAGATACTTGCTACTAGGATAAGCTTGGTAATGATTTTTCTCATATCTTTTTTTGATAAATTAGAATAAACGTGACAGATCATTATACAGAGCAACAACTGTTATTAATATAATAACAAACAATCCAAATTTTGTTAAAAATTGTTGAAACGATCGATTAATAGCTGAGCCTTTAATAAGTTCTATTAAATAGAAAAATAAATATCCACCATCTAATAATGGAATAGGTAATAAATTAAGCAAACCTAATCCAATGCTAATAATAGCTAAAAAAGATAAGAATGTTACAAAACCAACTTGGGCACTTTTACCAGCGTGGTTAGCAATACTAATAGGACCACTAATTTGATTAAGTGATACTTTGCCCATAATTATTTTTTTAATCATTCTTAAGTTGAATAAGATAAGTTGATAAACCTTATTATTAGCTTCTATAAAAGCATTAAATATATCTTTTTTGATTAATACAAACCACTCATCTAAATAATTGTCAGGTATTAAAACGTTAACACCTGCTTTGACTAAACCATGCTCAATTTTTGGTATTAATACTATATGTACAATATTACCATTACGCTCAACCTGTAGATTAATCTTTTTATTGGGGTTGTTTTGAACAGTGTTAACAAAATCATACCATGAGTTAATATGAGTATGATTTTCACTTAGAATTTTATCGTTTATTTGTAGACCTGCTATTGAGGCAGCTGAATTAGGTATAACTTGGTCAATAATTGCCTCAAGTTTAGGCATGGCAAATTTAAATCCTAAATAACGATCAATACCTTGTTCTGGATTAGATAAAAAATCACCAGATAGATTAATCTTTAATTTTTTAAAATTTAAAGTATCAGAAATAACATTAATATAAAGAGGAGTCTCATTTAGTAATTGAATAAAACTCATTGAGAATTCACTAATAGTTGGTGTTAAAATACCATTAATACTCAATAGTTGATCACCTTTTTGAATACCTGATTGTTGAGCAATACTAGGGGTTTCAAGTGTACCAACAATAGGCTTAATACCGATAACACCGATAGTAAAAACGACAGTATAAAGAATAATAGCTAAAAGAAAATTAGCAATCGGTCCAGCCACAGTAATCATAATACGTGTATAAACGTTTTGCTGATTAAATGCACGATGTTTTTCTGATGTCTCAACTGAGGTTTCGTTTTCATCAAGCATTTTAATAAAACCACCTAAAGGGAATGCGCATAAGGTGTATTGCGTTTCACCATACTTAAATGATGTCAAAACTTTGCCAAATCCAATAGAAAAACGTAACACTTTAACATTAAGCTTTTTAGCAACTAAAAAATGACCTAATTCATGAACAGTTGTTAAAATACTAATAGTAATTAAGAAAAATCCCAGAGCATAAATAAACACTATTAAAATTTATAATTGTAGGTAAAGTGTGTTTAACGTCTTTTGGTTTTTGTAAATATTCATGATAAATTCTACAACAATTTTAAACAAATTTATGTAAGTGTAATCAAGAATAAATATTGCTATCGTGATTATCACTAACAAACAAAATTACAGCGTAAACCACCTCTAGATTGATACATAAAATAGTTGTATTTTCTTTATTAAATTTTAAAGTTTCTCATCTTGATGACTATAGTCCAAGATTTTAGTTGAAGGTGAATAAATTCTTAAATATTTAGAACTAAGTAGATAGTAAACCTTATTATAAGGTAATAGTTAATAAAGTTTTTTCTTTGTTTAGGATAATATTGGTTGATATTTCTGTTAATTTTCTTGACAATGGACATCAAACAATATTTTATCAGAACTTAATTCTTTTTAAACTTGAAAATTATAAGTGGATAATATATGAGATATGTTGATTAATTTTACAAAAATGCATGGGTTAGGCAACGACTTCATGGTGGTTGATAATCTTGCTGGTGATATTACCTTTAATGCTAAGAAAATAGCAAATTTAGCTAATCGGCATTTAGGGATTGGCTTTGATCAGCTATTGGTAGTTGAAACTAGTAATATAAGAGGTGTTGATTTTCGTTATGTTATTTATAATTCTAACGGTTCAGAAGTAGAACAATGCGGTAATGGTGCACGTTGTTTTACTCGTTTTGTTAATGATAAGAATCTAACTCATAGTAATCCAATTACTGTCAAAACTAGTTCTAATATCATTAGTTTATACCTAAATGATGATAACACAGTGTGTGTTGATATGGGAAAACCAAGTTTTAATCCAGTTGATATTCCACTTCTGGTACCGCAACAAAGTGAACATTATCAGATTGAGGGATTTGATTTAGGAGCTATCTCAATTGGTAATCCTCATTGTGTTATGTTAGTTAAAGATGTTAATAATATTGATATTAATACTATTGCACTTAAAATTCAACAAAGTAAATTGTTACCCAACCAAGCTAATATTGGTTTTATGCAAATTTTAAATACTCATGAAATTAACCTACGCGTTTATGAACGTGGTTCTGAGGAAACTTTAGCTTGTGGTTCTGGAGCTTGCGCAGCGGTAGCTTATGGTGTTGAACAAGGTTTATTAAAAGAAAATGTTGTTGTTCACTTAAGTGGTGGTAATGCTTTAATTGAATACACGCAAGGCGGACATATATTTTTATCAGGCCCTGCACAATTTGTTTTTGAAGGTCAAATAGAGATTTAACAACTAACAGAGAATATTTTTTTATCTTTTAGCCTAATAGCACTCAAATGTCCATTCCAGATACATCCATGATCCATCGAGTAAATATGTGTTTGATTAACACCTGATAAACTAGACCAGTGACCAAAAAATATATCTGTATTTTTTAACAATCTATTCTTATGCATAAACCAGGCTTTAAAACCTTTTGGCGGATGTGTATAATTCATTTTATGGTTAAATTCTAGCTCATCATTAGCTTTACAAAAGCGTAGTCGCATTAAAGCATTAATAGTGTATTTACACTGTTCTAGTTCAGTTAAATTTTTTGACCAGATATTAGGTTTGTTACCATACATATTTTTTAAAAACTGTGAAACATTGACACTTTTAAGATGCTTTTGAACCTGTCTAGATTGTTGAAGAGTCCTATCAATATCCCAACTTGGTGGCACACCAGCATGAATCATAAGAACACCTTTGTGCTTAATTGCTAAGGGCTGATTCTTCAAAAAATCAAGCAATAAATTTGCATCATTAGCATTAATAATATCAGTAAATGTGTCTTTTTTATTAGGATTTTTACGACCTAATGTGCAGGCTAATAAATGAAAATCATGATTACCTAGAACCATTAAAGCATTACTTTTTAAGTCTTTAATAAAGCGTAATGTAGCTAAAGATTGTTTGCCTCTATTAACCACATCTCCTAAAAAAAACAATCGATCTTTATCGCTTGAAAATTTAATTTTTTTTAACAAAGTTTTCAAAGAGTCAAAACAACCTTGAACATCTCCTATTAAATAGTCTGACATTAGTGTAAAGTGTAGGGTTTGCTGAGTATAAATTCAGGAATCTTCACATTAAAACGTTCTCCACGATCATTAATCATACCATAAGAACCCTTCATAGAGCCAGTTTGGGTTTTAATGATGGAACCTGATGAGTATTGAAAAGATTCTTTTGGCGATAAGTGAGGTTGTTGACCAATTACCCCTTTTCCAATCACATCTTCAGTATGCCCAGTTTCATCTTGAATACGCCAATGACGTGTTAAAAGTTGCACACCAACGCTACCTTTATTAGTGATTGTAATAGTGTAAGTATAGATATATTGATTCGCATAAATATCTGATTGGTTCTCTAAATAAGTTACTTTAATCTTTATTTCAATGTTGTTTTTCATAGTCTTGCGTTAAGGTGATAAAATCATCAATTGTTAGCATTTCAGCACGCCGGGATAAGTCAATGTCAGTTTGCTTTTGGGTTAATACATATTTTAAGCTATTTCTTAACATTTTTCTTCGTTGTGAAAATGCTAATTTTACAACTTTTTCAAATACCTTAATATTTTTGGTTTTTGGTTGTGTCAGAGGTTTTAAATATACAATGGCAGAATTTACTCTTGGTACAGGATTGAATGATTCTGGTGGTACGGTAAAAATCATCTTAACATTAAAAAATGTTTGCATCATGACGCTTAAACGTCCATATACTTTAGAACCACTTTTTGATCCCATCCTTTCTACAAATTCTTTTTGTAACATGATAGTTATGTCTTGTATTTTATCTAAATTTTCAATCAAATAAAAAAGGATAGAAGAAGAGATATTGTAAGGTAAGTTGCCAATTATCCTAATTGGCATAGGCAAGATATTTAAATCAAATTTAAGTACATCACCTTGATGAATAATTAAATGAGAGTATTCAAGTGATTCTAGAATTGAAACTAAATTTCGATCAATTTCAATAACGTTTAATTGGTTAACATAATTTAATAAAGGTAGTGTTATGGCGCCTTGTCCAGGACCAATTTCTAATAAATTATCATTACGTTTTGGGGCGATAGTGCTGATAATACGGTCAATAATTCTGTTATCAACAAGAAAGTTTTGCCCAAAACGCTTACGAGCCCTATGCATCAAGAGATACAACTTTTGTTGGTTTAAATTTTTTATGATTGATTACTAGCATTTGTGCATAATCTATAGCAGTATTCAAACTACCAAGGCTAATATTTCCAGTACCAGCAAGATTAAGCGCGCTACCATGATCTACCGAAGTTCGTATAAATGGCAAACCTAGTGTAATATTAACTGCTTTTTTAAATCCTAATGTTTTTAGAACCGGTAAACCTTGATCGTGATACATGCTCAATACACAATCAACACCAGTTAGTGAATTAGGTGTAAAGGCTGTATCAGCAGGCATACTACCAACAAGATTGTATCCTTGACTATTTAGTTTTTTAATTAAAGGATTAATAATTTCAATCTCTTCCATACCTAAATAACCATTTTCTCCCGCATGCGGATTTAAACCACATACAACAATTTTAGGTGCATTAACACCATTATTTAACAAAAATTGATGAATAATGCTAATGGTTTTCTTCAAAGATTGCGTGGTAATATTTTGAGGTACATCTGAAAGTGGCATATGTGTAGTTGCTAGTGCAACTCTTAAGCCATTTGTTGCTAACATCATTACTGTTTTATCAATATTAGATAAGTTAGCTAAATATTCAGTATGACCTGTAAAACTGATCCCTGCTTGGTTAATAATACCTTTATGTATGGGGCCAGTAACTAATGCATCACATCGTGAATTAAGACAATACTCAGTTGCACAGTCAAGTGTATTTAATACATATTGTGCATTATTTTTATTTAAAATACCGCATTCTACATGGGTGTTAACTTTAATTGGATAGACAGCCAGTTCATAAATTGAACCAGCTTGTTCAGATTCAATAATTTTTATGTTTAAGTTAAGTTGTTTTGCACGATTTAATAAAACATCTGGATCTGCAAATAACAAAAGATTTTTATTTGATTTTATTTGAGCGTAAATAACAGCTAAATCAGGTCCAATACCAGATGGTTCTCCAACGGTGAAAGCAATAGTTGTCATTAAATAAATATTGTGAGGTTTTTATGTAAGTAAAATTTATTCATGAAAGTAAATAAAATTATTTAAAAACAAATACTTGTATCAATAAGATATAATTATATTGCCCATTTTTAATGGAAAATAATAGATATGATGTATTTTAATCATATAAAATCTTCGATAAAGTTTATTTTTTACTTTTTAAAAACAGGGTGACTATGCATGCATTAATCTTATTATTCACATCGATGATTTTATTGATGTCTTCTTCATTACCTTCTAAAGCACAAATTACTTCCCTTAATATCCCTTTAAAAGGAAGTATAAAACAAAATATTAATAATTTTAAATCTGTTTATAACATTCAATCTGTAAGAGGGGTATCACTAGATAAGAGAGCACTTTTAGGTGGTTCAGTTATTTCTTCTTCGCGTGTTAATTTAGTTGCTCAGGTATCTGGTGATGTATTAAACATTAATGGTCAAGAGGGGGATATGTTTAAAAAAGGTGCAATTTTAGTCACATTAGAACAAGAGTCTATTCAAGCACAAAGAGATTCAGCCTATGCAGCAATTGCCTCAGCTAGTGAGGCACTTAGAAATGCAGGGGTCCAATATTCACAATCAATTGTATCGCCAAACTCAGGTGGTATGTTTGGTAGTGTACCAGGTATGTTTTCAATGTTTACGGACCCTATGTTAAAAATATCAGGTCAAGGTAATCCAGATTTTGACAAGTTTGCTAATAGAACTTCTAGATACACAAACTATCAACAGGCTAAGAATAAACTTAAGCAAGCTAAATTACATTTAAAGCAAGCTGAATCACGCTTAAAAGATGCTAATGTGAGTGCACCATTTGATGGTGTTATTGTAGCTAAAAATATTAACAAAGGGGACGTTGTTCAAGCTGGTCAAATTTTGATAAAATTTGCTAATATCAAAAATCTTCAAGTAGAAGTGAATGTACCTTCAAGGTTAGTTAGAAGTCTTAAACTTAACAAAATATACCGTATTAAATTAGATATTGCTAATATTGTAGTTGATGCTAAACTTTCACAAATTTATCCTATTGCAGATAATGTTAAACATAGTGTTAAGGTTAAGTTTAATTTACCGACTAATGTTCCAGTATTATCAGGAGCATATGCAGAAGTAGAAATTTTTGAAACAGATTCTGGTGTATTAACGCCAGTTATTCCTGAAATTGCTATTATGTGGCGTTCTTCACTACCAAGTGTGTTTGTTGTTAATTCATTAACCAATAAAACAGAGTTAAGATTTATACGTTTAGGAGAACAAGTTGGTAAAAATAAAAAAAGCGTTCTTTCAGGCTTAAAAATTGGTGAAAAAATTGTTTCTAATCCAAATATCCTAATGGTTTCAGGTATGGGTATTTAACACATTATGACAAATAAAAGTCATATTGATCCGGTAAAAGTTGATAAGGTAAACAAAAAGTTTGAGATGGGCATTGCTGGGAAACTTACTAAAGCTTTTATTACCTCTTCACTATCTATTATCATATTTTTTGCTATGTTAGGCGCAGGTATTATTGGCTTAATTTCAACCCCAAGGCAAGAAGATCCTCAAATTTCTGTACCACTTATTGACTTATTTGTTGAATATCCAGGCGCCTCTTCTAAGGAAGTATCAAATATTATTATTAAGCCTTTAGAACGTTTAATGTCAAATATTTTAGGTGTTAAGCATGTTTATTCTGTTAGCGATAAGGGCAAAGGTGTTATTACTGTAGAATTTGATGTTGGGCAAGAAATGAATACCTCTATTATCAAAGTACGTGACAAAATGTTGTCAAATCTTGAATTTATGCCTCCAGGTGCTAAACAACCACTCATTAAGCCTAAAGAAATTGATGATGTACCAATTATAAATTTAACGCTTTGGTCAAAATCACTTGATGACGGACAGTTGCGTTCTTTAGGCCTAGAACTGTTACAGCAACTTGCAAAAGTTAAAGACACTAATAATGGCTTTGTTGTTGGCGGACGTAAGGAAATCTTTCACATTGATGCTTATCCAGGACGTTTAGCAGGACATGGTATTTCTATTCAGCAAATTGCTAGTACTATTGGTAATGCTAATGTACGAGGACACACAGGAAATATTGAACTAAACGGGCTAAAGATGGAGGTCTATTCAGGTGATTTCTTTAGTAAGGTTGAAGATATTGAAAACTTGGTAATTACAGTAAGTGATGGTAAACCAATTTATATACGTGATGTAGCTGATGTGTATTATGCACCAGAAGATGCTGAACATATGGTTAATTATTATACAGGAAAGGCAAATAAAACAGATAAAAAAGCTACTGCTGAACAGGCAATAACAATTGCTATTGCAAAGAAATATGGTACTAATGGCGTAGAAGTAGCTGAAAATATTCTTGCTAAAGTTGAAGAATTAAAAGGCAAACTAATTCCTGATAACGTAGAAATTAGTGTCACTAGGGATTATGGAAAATCTGCAAAAGATAAGGTAAATGTTTTAATTAAGAAATTATTTATTGCCACGGGTGCAGTAACTCTGCTTGTATGGTTTGCCTTGGGTATTCGTCCAGCTATTGTAGTAACATTAGTTATTCCAGTTGTATTATTGATGACCATTTTTTCTGCGTGGATTTTAGGCATGACCATTGATAGGGTGAGTTTATTTGCTTTGATTTTCTCAATTGGTATTCTAGTGGATGATGCTATTGTTGTCACCGAAAATATCTATAGGAGATGGTTGATTGATAATAAAATTACTATTGCTACTGCAATAGACGCAGTACGTGAAGTTGGTAACCCAACAATTTTAGCAACCTTTACTGTAGTCGCGGCTCTAGTGCCTATGGCATCAGTTAGTGGAATGATGGGGCCATATATGGCGCCAATTCCTATATTAGGATCGATTGCAATGATGTTTTCATTATTTGCAGCGTTCGTTTTTACACCTTATTTTATAATGATATTTGTCCCGCCTTTGAAAGTGCTACACAAAATGCATAAAAAAGAAGAAAAAGAAACAAAAGCTATGTTTGCATTTTTTCATTCAACCATCTCTAAATTATTCAATATAAAAATATATGGTTGGAGTTTCTTGATTGGATTAATTGTTGCTTTTTTTATGTCAATATCAATGTTCTATACTACTTTAGTTCCTGTAAAAATGTTACCTCTAGATAATAAGTCCGAATTTGGTGTAATTTTAAATATGCCTGATGGTACAGCACTAGCAAATACAGCTTCAACTTTACATAAAATGGCGCAAGTATTACGCAATGTACCAGAGGTTGTTGCTATTCAATCCTATTCAGGAACTGCCAAGCCTTTTGATTTTAACGGGCTAGTAAGACATTATTATTTAAGACAATCCCCTTCAGAGGGTGAATTACAAATTCAGTTGGTTGAAAAATCAGAGAGAGATCGTTCTAGCCATGAAATTGCCTTAGAAGCAAGAATATTGATTAAACAGATTGTAGAAGATGTAGGTGCCCATTATGCTGTTATTGAAATGCCACCTGGTCCTCCAGTATTAAGCCCTGTTGTTGCTGAAGTGTATGGGCCAGATAAGGAGACACGTCGTAAATTAGCAAATGACTTAACAGAATTATTTAAAGAATCGGGAACAATGACAGATGTTGATAATCTTATACGTGATAAGTATCCTGTTATTGACTTTAAAGTAGATACAGCAAAAGCTTCTCGATTTGGTGTTAGTGTTATGACTATTAAAGAAACACTTTCAATGGCTATGAGTAGTTTTAACGTAGGTACAATTCGATTAAAAAATGCACTTGAACCTTCAAGTATTTGTTTACAAATACCGTTATCTAAACGCTCTCAATTATCTTATTTGACTCAATTGCCTGTACCTACTCAGCATGGTGGGTTAATTCCAATTTCAGAATTAGGTTCATTTAGTTATAAAAAGCAAGATGATTTAATTTTTCACAAAGATTTAGCAGATATTGAATATGTATTAGGTGAACCTAAAGGTCGCCTAAGTGCACCAATTTATGCAATGTTAGGTGTAGATGACTTACTACTTAAATATCAAACGATTGATGGCAAACAATTACAAGGTGAATATCTGGGTCCACCTAAAGATCAAACTATTCCAAGTTTTGAATGGACAGGTGAATGGACAGTTACTTATGAGACTTTTCGAGATATGGGGAGCACATTTGCAATAGCATTAGTAGTGATTTATATGTTGGTTGTGTGGCAGTTTGGTAACTTTATTATTCCAGCTGTTATCATGGCACCAATTCCATTAACATTATTAGGTATTGTCCCAGGTCATTGGTTATTAGATGCAGAATTTACAGCCACTTCGATGATTGGTTGGATTGCATTAGCAGGAATTATTGTACGAAATTCAATTTTATTAGTTGATTTTACCGTTCAAGAATATGCCAAAGGCACGCCATTTTTTGATGCAATAATTAATTCGTGCTCTTCAAGAACACGGCCTATTATGATTACCGCATTTGCATTGGTTGGTGGTTCTACTGTTATCTTATCAGACCCTATATTCCAAGGTATGGCAATTTCATTATTATTTGGTGTACTAATTTCTACTATACTAACTCTAGTTGTAATCCCATTAGGAACTTTATCTGCTGGTGAAGATACTTGTAGAAATATTGCGGTTAATATGGGTCTTCTTCCTGAAAATAAAGATGCAGATGCAAAATACAATGTTGAAGAACCAAAATCTAAAAAGGAAAATAAAGACCCTAAAGAATGGATAAAAACAGTTCTTGGTAGAAAAGATAAGGTTAAACTTAGTAGTGATAAATTAGGTATTAATAAGCTAATAAAGAAAAAAGATAAGAACAATATATAATATAAACTATTACACAACACTAAATTATTAAATTGCCCTTAATTTGTAAATTAGCGTGATAAGAAGAACGTACCATGGGTCCACTAGCGACTCTAATAAAACCCAATTTAAGGGCAAGTTTTTTATATTTATCAAATTGATCCGGATGAATATATGCCTCGACAGATAAATGATGTTTACTTGGCTGTAAATATTGACCTATAGTAAGCATGTCTACATTGTGTCTGCGTAAATCCTTTAACACATTGATAACTTGTTTTTCACTTTCACCAACCCCTAACATTAATCCTGATTTACTAATAACAAGAGGGTGTTGTTGTTTAAATTTTTGAAGTAATTTCAATGAATGATCATAATTTGCACCAGGTCTAACTTTTGGATATAAGCTTGGCACTGTCTCCACATTATGATTAAAGACATCAGGTGGGCAAGATTTAAAAACCTTAAGTACTTTATCAATTCTACCTTTGAAATCTGGAGTTAAGATTTCAATCTTAACTTTTGGTGTACTTAATCTGATATTATCAATACACATTTTGAAATGTTGAACACCTCCATCATGTAAATCATCCCTATCTACTGAAGTAATCACTACATATTTAAGCTGCATTTTTTTGATGGTATCAGCCAAATGTTTAGGTTCATCTATATCAAGCGTTCTGGGTTTACCATGAGCAACGTCACAAAACGGGCAACGACGTGTACAAATTTGTCCCATAATCATAAAAGTGGCAGTGCCATGATTAAAACATTCACCTAAATTTGGGCATTGCGCTTCTTCACATACTGTAAATAATTTCTGCGTCCGAAGTATATTTTTTAGATGATCAACTTTTGAACCAAAAATATGCTTGGTCCGTATCCATTTTGGTTTTCTAATAGCTATTCTATTAACATCAGGCTTAATTTTTAAGCGTGCCACTTTAGACTTTCCTTTTAAACTTTTAATGTCTATTTCTTGTAACATACTTAATAAGTATTTGGCTAAGCTTTTTAGAAATAATATTTAAAGTATCTCTATTATCCGTTAAATCACAAAGTTGTGTTACTTTCAGGTTTTGATATCCACAAGGGATAATTTGAATAAATGGAGATAAATCCATATCTATATTAAGACTCAGACCATGATAAATTCTTGATTGTTTAATCCTTAAACCCAGCGCTGCAATTTTAGCATTATCAATATATACACCAGGTGCTCCTAATTTTAGATGTGCTTTAATGGTGTAAGTTCTTAATAAGTCAATTATTGAATTTTCAATAATTTCAATAATTTTTTTAACTCCAATACCAAGACGTTTAAGATCAAATAGACAATAAATAATCAATTGACCAGGACCATGATATGTAACTTGTCCTCCACGATCAGTTTGAACAATAGGAATATTAGTTTTTGATAAAATATGTTCTGGTTTACTAGAAACACCTTGTGTAAATACAGGATTGTGCTCTACAATCCATAATTCATCTTTGGTATTTTTATCACGAGTATTAGTAAATGTTTTCATCTTATTCCAGATGTTTAAATAGTCTTGAAGCCCTAAATTGATAACGCGCATAATAATTTATAAAACATAAGACACTAAATGGCAGTTTTTTAAATCTTGATTAATGGAGTCTAATTGGACTTTACTATTGGCAATAATACGGATACTGAAAGACACATAATTACCTTTAGAACTGTGCTTTTTTGTTATTTTATTAGGATTTAATTTGTGCGTATGACATTCAATAATAGCGCAAATTGTATTCTGAAACTTTTCACAATTTTTACCAAATATTTTAATAGAATAGTCGCAAGGATAATTAAATGGAGTTTTTGAAATAGAATCAACGGTAATCATATTAAGTAATTTTATCTTTTATTACTGTAAAATAGAATTATTATTGAATAATTTATAATTATTCACGCGTCCTGGACAAGTCAGTAAAATTTTTAATAAAGAGTTAACATCAATAATGCAGATTATCATACACCTATTATGTTATATGATTCACCAGAAATTAGCAAGTCTCAAATCATCTTTTAAATAGTAAGTATTAACAAAGTTAATATCATTATATTCGCTTATCACAAATGGAGTCTAGTGACCTTATTAGGAGGTATACCGTTTAAAAATGGTAATTTAGTTTTGACTAGTCAGTTCCTTTATTATTGCCCGATTCAAAGCGTAATGGCAAAACAAGGTATTTTATTTCTTGATAAAATTACCTCAGCACTACCAACCGTTTCAACGGCAGTCTATCAACTCATTCTTAATCGTTGTTTAGGTGATTATATTGTAAGCGTAATATTTACATACCTAAAACTATAGAAAACGTTGTCTATTTATCTCAAAAAGTGTTATCCCTGTAGCAACAGAAACGTTTAAACTTTCTACTTTACCTTGCATAGGAATTTTAGCCAGTTGGTCGCAAGATTGTTTGGTTAATCTTTTAAGGCCAAAGCCTTCAGATCCCATAATAATAGCATTTGACGTGGTTAAATCTATTTCATAAATCAGGGTATTTGCAGAACCGTCTAAACCAATTACCCAAATATTTTGTTGTTGTAATGCTTTAATAGTACGCGATAGATTGGTTACTTGGAAAATTTTAATCTGATTAAGCGCACCTGCAGAAGTTTTGTGTACTAATGCGCTGATGGACGCTGAACCATCTTTATTAATTACTACGCAATCAACTCCAGCTGCATTAGCACTACGCAAACAAGCACCTAAATTCCTAGGATCTTGAATAGAATCAAGTATCAAAATTAAACTAGTATTATCTAATTTAGACACGTAATTAATTAGTTCACATTGGTTAGGGAGGACAGGTAATAATATTTCAGCTGCAATACCTTGATGAGTCTGATAATTACTTAATTTATCTAGTTGTACTTTGGTGCACTGTTGAATGTTAATACCAAAATTATTAATCTCGAAGATGAGAGTATTTAAACGCTTATCACATCGTGTATTTAGTATAAAAATCTTAATTAAATATTTAGGGTTAAATTTTAACTGCGCCTGAATGGCGTGAAATCCAGTAATGATGATTGATTTCGACATTTATAACTTATTGTCAAAAATCTTAATATAAGCTTCTTTCCTTATTTTTTTAACCCAATTATAGAAGTAAGTGTCTTCTTTTTGGTGTATTAATTTAGCTTTAAGTTCAACTAGATATTTGTCAACATTACGTTTATCAATAATTTTAACAATCCTCCAAACTTTTCCTATTTTAAATGGCTGTGATATTTCACCTATTAAAAGGCCTTTTAAACTCTGTTGAACAGCTTTTGGTAATTTTAATAAATTAAGCCAATTAGATTCACCGCCATTCTTATAAAAATTATCTTGCGAATAGTTTTTTTTTAAAATAGAAAATGAATCACCTTTATTAATTTTCTCACTTAAATCAATCAAACGATTTTTAATTAAATGGTCTGAATCTACTTGGTCAATAGAGTTAATAGTGATTTGTGCTATTCTTATTTGCTTCTCTAGCTTATTTAAATGATTAGGAATTGTAGATAATTGCTTACTTATTTCAACATCAGTAAGTTCAATATTAAGATTTTCAATAATAAAATGTTTAAGACCTTCTAATGATAAATTTTGTTTCACATGATTAATAACCTTATCAAATTGAGGTAAAGATTGTAATTGTATTAAGCTTAAATCGTTATTTAAAGCAATATTATCTAACATACTATTAATCACATTTTCGTTTGGAACAATACTTAGTTGTTTAATTTTTTGTAATTGCAAGATTAAATCTATTTGTTGATTAACTAAAGCCAACTTTTGTGCTTTAGTATAGTTGGGTTTAATATCAATACTAATCTGGTCAAAAGTGATTAAATCATCATTAACAATAGCAATAATACTATTAGGTATAGCAAATATATTAAATGAAAATATACAAATTAATAATAAAATTTTGTTCATTTTAAAAATCATTAAGATTGACTGAATAATTAGGTATATCTTTCTCTAAACGTTTATATAAATTTGAGGAAGTAGTGGCTAATCCTTTTAGTACTAGCTCAAATTTAGTCACATAATCATAATTATTTTCATTTAAATACTCTTTAAAGTACGCTAAACGTACCGCCCAACAACAAGTTTCATAACCAATACCCATGGTTTCTTTATTAATAGTTGAGTTACTAATAGATCCATTAATACCAGCAAATACATGTATTTGCTGTGTTAATGGATAAGCACTATATAATTCAACTGAATTATTACCATTATCATTATGATGCGCCAAAGTTAAAAACTTTCTAGAATTTATAATAAAACTAATTGAACTATTACGCTTACTTATTTTATTAGTTCTTGAATTATACTGTAATGAATTATTAAAAGAAAAATCATGCATCGTTAAATTAGCCGACATGGCAACATTAGAATATTTTTTTTGGCTAACCAAAGTACCATTTCTGTTCATACTCATATTATCAAATTGATATGCTTGGGCTATTTTTAAACTTAAATAGGTATCGCCTGTTTCTTCATTAATAAAGTCTGACTCAAGACCAAAAATAAGGTCATTAGCGCTGGCTATCCTATCGATACCTGTAAATTTTTGTCCAGAAAATAAACTTTCGTATAAATTATTTTTATCATCCGAATCAAAATTAGGCAATGTACTTTGGTCTTTTTTAGGTGTGTAATTGTATCCTAATCTTGGGGTTAAAGTTTGGGTTAAATGTGTATCAAATAAGAATACTTTTCTTTCTAAGAAAAATTTAGAATCAAAGTTAAAACTAACGATATTTCGTTTTTGATGAACAGTATCATCTACTGTATAATTAGTTGTTGATAATTTCAGACTTGGGGTAAATGAATAGTTTTTAGTTTTTAATGAGCGACTAAATTTTGTTTGCGCGTAAGTGCGAATTCCGGTTTTATTGGTTGTAGTATTTGAGTTTTTGTGCATAAATTTTGTACTAATTAATAAGAAATTAATATTATGTCCATCTAAACCTTTATATTCTTTGTTAAAAGATAACTCTGGTACACGCGTGTACGAAGCGTTTCCGTTGTTAATAAGCTGTTCTGATTCAACAAAAAAAGACATAGTTAAATTTTTTTTTTGGTTTTTGTAAGATAAATTAACATAAGATCGTAATTTTGAATCCGAAGTGTTGCTATGAGCAATCTCTTTAAAGTAATCCGAATCTGACACTCGATTAGTGACAATACTTAAATCAGTTTTAGTGTTAAGTGATAAGTCTAATTTTGAATTTAATAGCCAACGTCTACTACTAGTAATTTTATCTTTATTTAATAAATAGTGCCCCTCAATCTCAAAACGTCCATTACTTAAATAATTGTTGTCAATGATAAGTTGACGATATTTACCTTCAACCACACTACCGCGACTTGATAATTGGTTAAAAATTAAAAAAAAGTCACGATCAGGAGAGATATTAAAATAATAAGGAATTTTAACTTGGTAGTTGCTATCTCCATTAACAGCTAATTCATTATAACTACCAAATATTGGTGCTAAAAATCCAGAACTACGACCTTTCAACACCCATTCTTGATAAGGGGAATAAAAAATAGTTATCCCTAAAAATTCAATTGTAATATTTTTTGCTATACCTTTATTGGTTGTTGGATTCAATATGATTTTATCAGCCTTCATTTGCCAATCAGAATTACCTAGCGGGCATAAACTATAGCTACCTAAGTTGAATATTTGTTCAGTGCCATCATGAGTTACAAACTGCGCACGACCATTTATTTTTAAATCTGGATAGTAAAATTTTACTTGATTTAGAGTTGTATAAATCATTGCACCTTGTTTTTTAATCATAGCTTTATCACCAGTTAACATAAGTTCGTTGTTTTGAAATTTAACATAGCCAGTAGCTTTTGATATTTTGCTAGGTTTGTTAATACTGATTTCATCAGCGCTTAGAAAATAAGTACCTGAATTTAGTGAAACATTACCTTTTAAAAATAAACTATCACCTTTATAAATTTCACTATAATTTGCTTGAATATTAAGATCTTTAGTTTCAGTTGAGAGTATTTGTTTTGGGAAAAGTAAGACGTTATTTTTACAGTCTAGTATTAAACTTCTAGCACTAATAGTGCTAGATAAAAAAGCAAGTAATAAACAAAGAGCTAATTGTTTTTGCATAATAAATTGTATATTTTCTCAAATGTCGTCATTTTAACATCATATTATATTAATAATAGATTGCCCTATTAGTTATATAAGCTTGCTTTAGTTTAGGTAAAATAACCCCAGATTTTAACTATATATCTGGAGACATAAATTAAAATGGCTTGGAATGACAACAACAGTAAAAACCCTTGGAATGGTAATAATCAGACTCCACCTGAATTAGAGAAAGTAATCAAAGATATGAAAAATAAATTTGATGGTTTTTTAAATGGTAAGAAATCATCAAATATAATTACACCTAAAATAACTTCAAATGGTAATTTGAAATATATATTAATTTTGATTATATTTATTTGGTTATTATCAGGTATTTATATTATTACCCCTGCTGAAAAAGGAGTTATACTGCGTTTTGGAGCATTTCAAGAAGAAACTTCTCAAGGCCCTCATTGGCATATTCCTTATCCAATTGAAACTTTAAATAGAGTTAATGTTGAACAGATTAGAACGTCTGAAATTGGTTATCGTAATAGGATTAATAATAATCGACGTTTTGGTACTAATGTTTCATCTGAATCTTTAATGTTAACTAAAGATGAAAATATGATTGAAGCTAAATTTGCAGTTCAATACAAAATAAATAATGTTCAAGATTATTTATTTAATGTTGTCAAACCAGACGCAACACTTCGTCACGTCTCTGAAAGCGCTATTCGGCAAATTGTTGGTCAAAACACCATGGATTACATCTTAACTGAAGGGCGAGTTAATATTGCTGATGATATTAAAATAAAATCTCAAAGTTTGCTTGATAAATACAAAACTGGTTTACTAATAACCACAGTTAATATGCAAGATGCTCAACCACCAGAGCAAGTACAATCTGCTTTTTCTGATGCAGTTAAAGCTCGAGAAGATAAGCAACGCTTAATTAACGAAGCAGAAACTTATGCTAATGATATCTTACCTAAATCTCGTGGTAAGGCTGCACGTATGCTTGAGGAGTCAAAAGCTTACAAATCTGAAATAGTTTCTAAATCAGAAGGTGAGACCTCGCGCTTTAAACAAATTTTAGCTGAATATGAAAAAGCTCCCATAGTTACTAAAGAACGTTTATATCGAGAAACTATGGAAAACGTACTGGCTGCTACCATCAAGGTCGTGGTTGACTCTAATACTAATAACATGATGTACTTACCTATTGATAAACTCATTAATGCTAGACAAGCAAATGTACAAGTTACTATTCAAGAACCATCAATAAAACAAAACAATCAAGGTAGCAGTAATGTTAGAGACATTTTCCGAAATAGAGGAGGCAGATAATGCAAAAAATAGGTTTAGCACTAATTGCTATTTTATTTTTATTATTAAGTTCAGCAGTCTACACAGTTAATGAAACCCAAACAGTTATTAAATTACGTTTAGGTAAAATTGTAAGCGTTGAGGAAGTTCCAGGTCTTAAATTTAAAATGCCATTTGTTAATAATATTGTAAAATTTGATAATCGTATTCAAACTTTAAATGCACCGTCTGAACGATTTTTAACAGGTGAGAAAAAAAATCTGATTGTTGATTCTTATGTTAAATGGAAAATTGAAGATGCTGAGCAGTTTTATAAATCAACAGGTGGTAGCATAGCTAGAACTAATAATCGTCTAGCTCAAATTATTAAAACTGGGCTTAAAAGTGAATTTTCAAAACGTACTATTAATGACGTTGTTTCTGGTGAACGTAGTGAAATTATGGCAAACATTGCCAAACTTGCGAAAAAAGACATTGCTCAATTTGGTATTAAGATTATTGATGTTCGTATTAAACGAATTGATTTATCACAAGAGGTATCTAATTCAGTTTATCGTCGTATGCAGGCAGAACGACAAAGAGTAGCTAAAGAGTTTAGATCTAAGGGAGCAGAGAAAGCTGAAATAATTAAGGCAGCAGCTGATAAAAAACGTACTATTATTTTGGCAAATGCTTATCGAGATTCTGAGAAAATTAGAGGTGAGGGTGATGCTGTTAGCGCAAGTAACTACGCAAAAGCTTATAGTAAGAATTCAGATTTTTACGTTTTTTATCGTTCATTAGAGTCGTATAAAAAGTCATTCTCTAATCAAGGTAATATTTTAATCCTTAATCCAAATACGGAATTCTTCCGTTACTTTAATCCACTAATTAAATAATTAGATACGGGAGTGTGGCAATTGCCTGAAAGTATAGAAGAGCTTACTAATAACCAAGCTTTGGTTTTTGAGTCTTTGCGCCGTAATCTTTTAGATTTATATGCTGATAAAGGTTTTGGTTTGGTTATTCCACCAATGGTTGAACATGTTAATTCACTCTTATTAACCAATGATGTTGTTGATGAAAAAACATTCAAGTTCTTAGATCCTAATAGTGGTAAAATGCTCGGTGTTCATGCTGATATTACTCCACAAATTGCACGTATTGATGCTAAACGTGGTAGTGATTCGGTTGAAAAATATTGCTATATTAATTCAATTTTAAAAACCAAAGCAGATGATTTTTACGCATCGCGCTCTCCTATTCAGGCAGGAGCTGAGCTCTATGGTTCAAATGCAACTGAATCTGATGTTGAGGTAATTGAATTAATGTTGGAAAGTTTAAAGCTATTATCAATTGATTCAGTCATACTTATCTTAGGTAATGTTGCTATTTTTGATTCTTTAACAAAACAAGAGGATTTATCAATACAAGCAGTAGCACATTTGAGAGCTATTTTCTCACGTCGATCAATGCCAGATTTAGCTATATTCTTAAATAATAACACTCTTAAAAATGCTGATTTATTTATCCATTTGATAAAACTAGAGGGAGATTCTGATATTCTAGATAAAGCGTTGATAATATTTAACCATTTTGAACAAGCTAAAATAGCTATTGAAACTTTAATTATCATTGATAAACAGCTTATTAAAAAGGGTATTAAAGCTATTTTTGATCTTAGCGAATTACAGGCCTATGAATACCATACAGGTGTTGTGTTTTCAGCTTATAATAAAAATTATTCTAAAGCTTTGGCGCAAGGGGGTCGTTATAACGACATTGGTAAGTCTTTTGGAAAATCAAGAGCAGCTACTGGATTTTCGTTTGATTTGAAATTCTTATCTCAAAGTCATTTTAAAAATATTAAATAGTTAGGAATTGATATGTCAAAAAATGTAGTGATTATTGGTACCCAGTGGGGTGATGAAGGTAAAGGTAAGATAGTTGATTTAATCACAGATAGAGCAGTAAGCGTGGTGCGTTTCCAAGGTGGTCATAATGCAGGCCATACATTGGTCATTGATAAACAAAAAACTGTATTACATCTTATACCTTCAGGTATTTTACACGACAATGTTGAATGCTTAATTGCCCATGGAGTGGTATTATCAATGTCTGCTTTATTAAAAGAAATAGCGGAGTTAGAAGCTGCTAATATTAATGTAACAGAGCGTTTAAAGATTAGCCCAGGTTGTCCCTTGATTTTTCCATATCACATTGCTCTTGATAATGCTCGAGAAGCAAAATGTGGCAAGGATGCTATTGGCACAACAGGTAATGGTATTGGTCCTACTTATGAGGATAAAGTTGCTCGTCGGGGCTTGCGTGCAGGTGATTTATTGAATCCAATCCTATTTGCCTCTAAACTTAAAGAAGTAGTAGAATACCATAACTTTTTACTAACTAACTATTATGACACAGCTTCTGTTGATTATCAAGCTATTTTATATGAAGCTCTATTCCAAGCAAAAAAAATTAAGCATATGATTATTGATGTAACAGAAAAAATTCATCAGCATATTGCTAATGATGAAAATATACTATTTGAAGGTGCGCAAGGTACATTATTAGATATTGATCAAGGTACTTATCCATTTGTTACTTCTTCAAATACAACTTCTGGTAGTGCTGTTACTGGTTCAGGTATTGGGGTAACAGATATTAATTATGTACTAGGAATTGTTAAAGCTTATACAACAAGAGTAGGTAGTGGCCCATTCCCGACTGAGCTAATTTATAATGTTTCTACTAATAAAGGTGATGCAATTGGTAAAGTATTAGGTACAGTTGGCCACGAATTTGGTGCAACTACAGGTCGCCAGCGTCGTTGTGGTTGGTTGGATATGGTTACATTGAAACGTTCATTTGATTTAAATGCTGTTACTGGTATTTGTCTTACCAAACTTGATGTTTTAGATTCATTAATAAGTGTTAAAATTTGTGTTGCTTATAAATTAAATGGCAAAGAAGTTACAATACCGCCATATGATGCTAAAGGATACACAGATGCAAGACCAGTTTATATTGAAATGCCTGGTTGGAAAACTTCAACCATTGGTACTAATTCATTTAACTCTTTACCTATTGAGGCACAAAACTACATTCATAAAATTGAGAAGTTAGCTAATCTTCCAGTTGATATCTTATCCACCGGTCCAGACAGAACACAAACTCTAATTTTAAAACATCCATTCGAGTAATTAATGTCAGATCCTCATTATAAAAGAGAGTCAAAAAAGTATGATAACTTAATTCCTTCAAGGAAATATATCCTTAGTTTTTTTGAAAAAAAATCACGTACACTACATGAATTATATGATTTATTAACTATTGATTATCATCAAAAAAAACCTCTATCACACCGTCTTAAAGCCATGGTTCGTGATCAACAGCTTAATTTAGATCAACATGGTGTATACCATAAATTTAATGCTAAAAATGGTGTGATAACTGGAAGAGTAATTGCCAATCC
Source organism: Candidatus Vesicomyidisocius sp. Pext_18_S21 (assembly GCA_021730165.1). Classification (GTDB taxonomy): domain Bacteria; phylum Pseudomonadota; class Gammaproteobacteria; order PS1; family Pseudothioglobaceae; genus Ruthia; species Ruthia endoextente. The sequence continues at coordinate 511,142 of CP072535.1, read as the reverse complement.
TAAAGGTTTTGGTTTTATTATATTAGATAAAGGTGGTAAAGACTTAAGACTCTCATTAAAACAAATGCAATTAGTCTTTCATGGCGATAAAGTACAAGCGCGATTACTTAATCAACGTGGTGATGCACAAATTATCAAAGTTATCAAAAGCATTAAAACTGTAGTAGGGCGTTTACATCTTGAAAAAAAATGTGCTTATGTTGTAGTTGATGATAAACGTATTAAGAATAATATTAGTATTCTAAAGATTAATAAAGAACATCGTGATAAACAAATTGTAATTGTTAAAATTACTAGATCCCCAACTTTAAAAAGCCTAGCAATAGGTAAAATTATTCAAATCTTAGGTATCTACATGGATAAAGGCATGGAAACAGATTCTGCTATTTATCGTAATAGTATTCCTGTTGATTTTTCACCAGGAGCATTTGAACAAACTTCTAAATTATCAACTGTAGTTACTAATTCTGACAAAACAGGCCGAATTGATATTACTAAAATGAAGTTAGTTACCATTGATAGTGAAGATTCTCGTGATTTTGATGATGCTGTATATGCACAAGTTACTAGCAAAGGCTGGAAACTAATTGTCGCTATTGCTGATGTATCGCATTATGTAAAAGAAGGGTCAGATTTAGATAAAGATGCGCTTGATCGTGGTAATTCGGTGTATTTTCCACGTCGCGTTGTACCAATGTTACCTGAAATTTTATCAAATGGTTTATGTTCAATAAATCCTGGTGTTGAACGATTATGTATGACTTGTGAGATGAATATTGATACTCATGGCAATCTGTTAGATTATAAGTTTTATCATGCTGTTATGTTTTCACATGCTCGATTAACGTATACTAAAGTTAATCAAATTTTAAAGTATCATGATACTGATCTAACCCAGTACTATGCAGCAGTAATGGACAATTTAAATACATTATATAACTTATACAAATCACTTAGAACTTCCAGGATTAAACGTGGAGTAATGGATTTTGATCGTATTGAATCACAAATTTTGTTTAATGATAATGGCAAAATTTCTAATATTGTTGATCATTCTCGTAACGATGCCCATAAACTGATTGAAGAGTGTATGCTAATGGCTAATCAAGCAAGTGCAAAATTTTTAAATCATCACAATGAAGATTTTTTATATAGGATTCATCCAAAACCTACAGCTGAAAAAGTAGAAGTTACTCGCCAGTTTTTAACTGCTATTGGTTTAACACTTGAAGGTGGTATACAACCAGAATCTAAAGATTTTGCTAAAGTTCTTGAAGATTCTAAAGGTAGAAATGATGAAAATATAATCAAAACTATTGTGTTACGTACAATGAAACAAGCTGTTTACACTCCTACTAATGAAGGTCACTTTGGATTAGCATTTAAAGACTACACTCACTTTACATCACCAATTAGACGTTACCCTGATCTTCTAGTACATCGCGCTATTAAACGTGTTTTAAGCAAAAAAAGTAAAAAACCAAGTAAAAAAATGCTTGAAATTGGTATACACCTGTCTATGACTGAACGTCGTGCAGATAATGCTTCACGTGATGTTGAACAGTGGTTAAAGTGTGAATATATGCTTGATAAGGTAGGAGATCGATTTAATGGTGTTATTTCTGGTATTGCTAATTTTGGCATCTTTATTGAACTAACTGATATATTTGTCGAAGGTATGATTCCTCTGTGTGACATGAAAGATGATTATTATATTTTTGATAATATTAACCATCAGCTGAAAGGAGAACCTACTGGCAAAGTTTATCAATTAGGAAATACTATCAAAATCCAAGTTACCTCTGTTAATCTTGATAATAGACAAATAATGTTTTCTCCTATAGAATAAGAGAATAATACTAAATTTTCTATAAAACCTTTTTTTATTCATAAAAAACAAAAGATAAGTATTAGTTAATCAGTAACTGCACCTTCAGAGGCAGATTTAGCTAGTTTTGAAAATTTTGCTAATACACCTTTAGTGTAGTTTGGTTTAGGTTGCGTCCATTTAGATAAGCGTTTATCAATAATAGCTTGATCAACTAATAGTTCTAAAACGTTATTTTGTGCATCAATTATAATTTCATCACCATCTTCAACCACTGCTAGTACTCCACCTTTAAAGGCTTCAGGAGTGATATGACCGACTACAAAACCATGTGTACCGCCAGAGAAGCGCCCATCAGTAATAAGTGCAACTTTACCGCCTAATCCTTTTCCCATAATTGCAGAAGTAGGAGCAAGCATTTCACGCATACCAGGACCACCAACAGGACCTTCATAACGAATAACGATAACATTACCTGCTTTTATTTGGTCATTTAAAATAGCCTTAAGCGCTCCTTCTTCATGAGAAAAGCATTTAGCTGTACCTTTGAAACTTGAACCTTCTTTACCAGTAATTTTTGCCACAGCACCATCAATTGCAAGGTTACCACGTAAAATTCTAAGGTGTGAATCTTTCTTTATTGGGTTATCTAATGCTCTAATAATTTTTTGTGAATCAGAATAGGATTTAATATTTTTTAAATTTTTAGCTAAAGTTTTTCCTGTTACCGTCATACAATCACCATGTAATAGTCCTGCATCAAGTAGCATTTTCATTAGTGGTAACGTACCACCAATTTCAACCAATTCACTCATCATATATTTACCTGATGGTTTAAGGTCAGCAATAACAGGTACTTTTTTACCAATGCGAGTAAAGTCATCAATTTTAAGATTAACTTCAGCGGCACTTGCCATGGCAATTAAATGCAATACAGCATTAGTTGAGCCACCTAGTGCAATAATTACAGTGATGGCGTTCTCAAATGCTTTCATAGTCATTATATCACGTGGTTTAATATCTTTATTTAATAAAACAAGAACAGCTTCTCCAGCTTGGATACAATCATCATTTTTATCATCTGATATAGCATTTTGCGCACTGGAGTTAGGTAAACTCATACCTAACGCTTCAATTGCTGATGCCATAGTATTAGCGGTGTACATACCCCCACAAGAACCTGGACCAGTAACGGCTGTTTTTTCAATATTTTCTAACTCGATTTCATCAATTTCATGGTTAGAAAATTGGCCAACTGCTTCAAAAACACTCACCACATCTGTACGATTTTTACCAGGTTGAATAGTACCACCATAAACAAAAATACTGGGGCGGTTAAGACGTGCTAAGCCAATAATACAACCAGGCATATTTTTATCACAACCACCAATAGCAACCACACCATCAAACCCTTGACAACCAACAACTGTTTCAATTGAATCGGCAATGACTTCACGTGATACTAAAGAATATTTCATACCTTCAGAACCCATAGAAATACCATCTGATATAGTAATGGTGTTAAAAATAACACCTTTACCGCCTGCGTTGTTTACCCCTTTTTCAGCTTTGTCAGCCAATTTATTAATATGCATATTACATGGTGTTACCATTGACCAAGTACTTGCTATCCCAACTTGGGGTTTGCTAAAATCCTCTTTTTTAAAACCAATAGGATAAAGCATAGCACGACTTGGTGCGCGTTCAAATCCATCAACAACTTGTGAAGAATATTTTCTTGGGATACACATAATTTTTTTATCTAAAAATAAAGATTAAATTTTAGTCTAAAATTGATATTTTAGTAAATATTTTAACCATTTAGTTTGATTAAAGCCGAACAAATTCTAACTCTAGTTAAACCTTTTTCTGAGGAGGGTAAAATACTGATTAGAAGTGAGGCGCAAATTAATGAAAATATTGGAGATTTTGTTTATTTAACAGATAACAATCAATTGATTGCTTGTGCAGGGCTTAAAGATTGTAAAGAGGACAATATGGGAGAAATTTACTCATTAGCAGTATCTAAAAAAGCACAAAAAACAGGGTTATCTTTAAAGCTACTTGAAAAAATTATGTTTAAAGCAAAAGCTAAAAAATTTTCCAAAGTTTTTGCATTAACTAAATATAGCACAGATTGGTTTATCAAACATGGGTTTATCCAAATGAGCATTATTCATTTACCCCAAAAACATCAAGCTTTATTTAATCAAAAACGTAATTCATCAATTTTTTTTAAAAATGTTAATTAAAGATAGAATTCGTGGTTATTTACCAGTAGTTATTGACATTGAAACAGGTGGTTTTAATGAGAAAACTGATGCCATGTTGGAAATTTGTACCATTATAATTGGCATTGATAGAATGAATAATTTATACCCAAAAAAGCCACAACATTTTCACATTGAGCCATTTAAAGGAAGCATATTAGAGCCTAGTGCGATAAAGTTTAATAGTATTGATGTTGATAATCCATTTAGAATGGCAGTTAAAGAGGCTGATGCTATTAAGCAAATTTATACCAAGATATATACAGAACTCAAACAAAAGAACTGCACTCGTGCTATTTTAGTAGGACATAATGCCTTTTTTGATTTAGGCTTTTTACGTGCTGCAACTAACAGATGTAAACTTAAAAGCCCTTTTCATCAATTTTCAACCCTAGATACGGTTAGTTTATCAGCCTTATGCTATGGTGAAACGGTATTGGCTAAAGCTATACGTAAGGCTGATATTGAGTGGGATGATACTTGTGCTCATTCTGCACTATACGATACACAAAAAACAGCTGAACTATTTTGTAAAGTTTTTAATACACAATAAAGTTAAACCAAGTACCTTGAATAACAATTATACGTTATTGAACTTTTGTATTTGTTTTAAATGTACTTTATTAACAAAGCTTAAATTCTTGCGCTTGTATCATCACAAAATCTTATCATAAGAAATATTATTCATAATATATGCAAGATCCAAGATCAGAATTAAAAGTTAAAGAATCTCCTAAGTCAAAATTAATTAATTTTTAACTTGACAAATGTTTGTATTATAATCCTTGATAATTTTTAATATTATTGTAAGGGTTTATCAATGAGCAAAATTAAGCAAATGTTTGAATTACAAAAGCAGTTAAATAACAACACTAATGGTGTACAGTGGACTGATGGTATAACAAAAGACGGGCGTTATATTTCTTGGTTACGTTGTATTTATATGGAAGCTACTGAGGCAATTGATTCGTTTAATTGGAAACACTGGAAAGATATTGAAGAGGAACATGATTTAGATAATTCTAAAGTTGAGTTAGTAGATATTTGGCATTTTATTATGTCTGAAGCTATTCATTTTGGTGATACTCAATTTGCTCATAATTATGAAAATATAAAGCCAGAAAGGAAAGTAAATCCAGAACTTGTGATAGAAATTTTAGAAAAACTAGTGGCTGTAGCAAGTAATGCTAATGTAAATAAATCACAAAATGCTTTATATGAAATAACAGGGCTTTTTTTTAAAGCGCTAACAACAATGAGTATGGATATATCAGAACTTTATAAACGCTATCTTGTCAAAAACCAACTTAATATCTTTAGACAGAAACATGGTTATAAGAAAGGCACTTATATTAAGCTTTGGGGCGTAGATGAAGACAACGTTGTCGCCTTTCGTATAATGGAAAAACATCCAGATTTAATACCAGAACAATTGTATAAAGAATTAGAGAAAGAATACAACTTTCATAATTTTATACTTAATAAATAATCAAGAAAATTTATTAGAATAAAAATAACTATACCATACTTATTATTTATAGAATACAAACAGGACGTAAGGTATTTGATAATAGTATTATAAGTATGTATACACAGAAACATAAAAATAGATTTATAAAACTTCTATTTTAGTTTTTAATTTATGAATGTACTACAACACCAATAATACTCATTCAATCTCTTGAAGCAATTTTAATATCCGTAACAGGGGTTGCTCTACAAGCTAAAATTTCCCCTTGTGATAAGGGTATTATAGAATCCTGATGGATGACGTTACCAGATAATAGTTGCAATATACAGCTACCACAATGTCCTTGACGACAAGAATGATTAATGAGTACATTCTGTTGTTCAAGTTCAATAAGAATAGAGTGATCTCCATAAGCATATAATGATTTAGTTTTACCATTTATGTTATCAATTTCTATTCTAAACATTTAATCAGCTATAATTTAAAGCTATTAAAATCAAAGTCTTGTTTATCCAAAGTGTTATCAATAGCACTGACTAAATAAGAGGTAATTTCAGTTTCTTGAGGTGCAACTTGAACGTTATCAGAATCTAACCAGTGGTTAATCCAAGGTAATGGATTGATGCATTCATCAAATACAGGAGTTAAATTTAAAGCCTTCATACGTACGTTAGTAATATATTCTAAATATTGTTTTAGTATCTTTGCATTTAAACCGATCATAGAACCATCACGAAATAAGTATTCTGCCCAATCTTTTTCTTGTTCACAAGCTTCTTTAAACATGGTAATTACTTCTTTTTCACACTCTTTTGCTATTTTTTTCATATCAGGACCATCCTTACCGCTACTCATAAAATTCAGTATATGTTGAGTACCTGTTAAATGAAGAGCCTCATCACGAGCAATCATTCTAATAATTTTAGCATTACCCTCCATAACCTTTCTCTCGGCGAAAGCAAAAGAACAAGCAAAACTAACATAGAATTGCACTGCCTCAAGAATATTAACTGACATAATAGTAAGGTAAAGTTGTTTTTTTAAACAATACAAATCAATTAATATCTCTTTATCTTGAACTTTAAACTTACCTATACCGTGTAATAAATAAGCCTGAGTACATTTAATTAACTCATTATAGTATTTAGACACACTCTCAGCACGCTGAATAATTTCATCTATTTTCATAATATCATCAAATACTATTCCTGGTTCATTAACAATAGCACGAATAATATGTGTATAAGAGCGTGAATGAATAGTTTCAGAAAATGACCAAGTTTCAATCCAATTTTCTAACTCTGGTAATGATACAATCGGCAAAAAAGCAATATTAGGAGAGCGACTTTGTACTGAATCTAGCAAGATTTGGTATTGAAGATTGGAAATAAAAATATGTTTTTCATTGGGTAGTAATTTAGCAAAATCTATCTTATCTTTAGAGACGTCAATCTCTTCTGGACGCCAAAAAAAAGAAAGCTGTTTTTCAGTGAGCTTTTCAAATATTTCAAATTTTTGCTTATCAAAACGTGCTATATTAACTGTATTACCAAAAAACATTGGCTCAATTAGTATATTGCTTATTTTTTTGGTAAAAATACTATATGACATACTAAAAAACTCCTTTTATAGTTTACAAATACCGTCTGTACAATTGTTATCATCTTCTTTTTCCGACATACCATTGCTACCACCATCACGAGTTGTATGGTAATAAAGTGTTTTAATACCATATTTATATGCTTTCAACAAATCCATTAAAAATAATTTCATTGGTACTCTGTTACCTTCAAACTGTGAAGGGTCGTAATGTGTGTTAGTAGAAATAGATTGATCTACAAATTTTTGCATAATCCCACAAAGTTGTAGATAACCCTCATTATCTTTAATATCCCATAGTAACTCATACTGGTTTTTTAATAATTCATAATCAGGTACAATTTGTTTTAAGATACCATCTTTAGACTGTTTAATAGATACAAACCCTCTAGGGGGTTCAATTCCATTAGTTGAATTAGAGATTTGTGACGAACTTTCACATGGCATGAGTGCTGTTAAAGTTGAGTTTCTAAGACCTTTAGATATAATATTCTGACGTAGTGTATCCCAATCAAATTCTAATTTGAAATTACAAAATGCATCAATATCTTTTTTATAAGAATCAATAGGCATAATACCTTGTGAATACTGGGTTTGAGAAAATAATGGACAAGGACCCAATTCTTTTGCTAATGTATTTGAAGCCTTTAATGAATAATACTGTAATGCCTCAAAGGTTGTATGAATGAGTTTATTACCTGATCCATCAGAATATTTCACACCATTTTTAGCTAAATAATAAGCAAGATTAGTTACACCAATACCTAGTGTTCGACGGTTTTTACTAGCAAGTTCAGCTGCTTTAATTGGGTAATCTTGATAATCAAGTAAGCAATCCAATGAGCGTACAATAATATCAGTTAACGTTTCTAACTCATCTAAAGAATCTAATGCGCCAAGGTTAACTGCTGATAATGTACAAAGCGCTATCTCACCTTGTTCATCCTGAACTGAATATAAAGGTTTAGTTGGAAGAGTAATTTCCATGCAAAGATTAGATTGTTTAATAGGTGCTTGTTTAGCATTAAATGCACTATGGGTATTACAATGATCAACATTTTGTAAATAAATACGACCTGTATTAGCACGTTCTTGTATAAACTTAGAAAATAACTCTCTAGCTTTAATAGTGTGTTTTCTAATTAAAGAATTTTGCTCATATTTCTGATACAAACGTTTAAATTCTTCTTGATCAACAAAAAAGGCATCATATAAATCAGGTGTATCATGTGGTGAAAATAAAGTAATATCGTCATCTTTTAGAAAACGTTGATACATTAAGCCGTTAAACTGCACGCCATAATCTAAATGACGAATACGATTTTCGTCCGTTCCTGTGTTATTCTTAAGAACTAATAAATTTTCAACTTCTAAATGCCACAAAGGGTAGAATAAAGTAGCTGCACCACCACGCACACCGCCCTGTGAGCAAGATTTAACAGCGGTATGGAAATGTTTATAAAAAGGAATACAGCCTGTATGTATTGCCTCACCACCGCGAATAGGGCTACCAATTGCACGAATTTTACCACCATTAATACCGATTCCAGCGCGTTGAGATATATATTTAACAATAACCCCAGCAGTAGCACTAATAGAATCTAAATCATCATCTGTCTCAATTAATACACAAGACGAGAATTGACGTGTAGGTGTTCTAACCCCAGCCATAATAGGCGTAGGAAGGGAGATTTTAAACAAACTTACTGCATCATAGAAGCGTTTCACAATGTTTATGCGCTTACTTACTTCATATTCTTGAAATAAGCACATACCCACTAACATATAAAGAAATTGTGGAGATTCGTAAATTTCGCCAGTGACCCGATTTTGAACTAAGTATTTGCCTTCTAGTTGCTTAACAGCAACGTAGGAAAAATTCATATCACGCCAATGATCAATATAAGAGCCTAATATTTCAACTTCCTCTTTGAGATATTTATTAAGAATATCTTTGTCATAAATACCTAAATCTGTGATTTTTTTAATGTGCTCAAAAAATGGTGGTGGGGTAAAGGATTTAAATGCTTTTTTACGTAAATGAAAAATGGACAAACGTGCCGCTAAATATTGATAATCTGGTATGTCTGTTGAAATTAAATCTGCTGCTGATTTAATAATTGTTTCATGAATATCTTCCGTCTTAATACCGTCAAAAAATGCCAACTGTGCATTAATTTCAACTTGGCTAACACTAACGCCTTTTAAGTCTTGTGAAGCCCAATGTACAACTCTATGAATTTTTTCCATATCAATAAATTCTTGTTGTCCATTACGCTTAGTGACTTTAATATCTTGATTCATTGATACTCCTAGTAGGAAGCACTACATAATAATGCTCGTAAAATACGCTTTATTTATTTATAACTAAATAAAGCGTATTTTACAATTTATTTATGGATAAAAATAATTTAACATACTATAAATAATTAGAAATCAATTTAGAAAGCATCTCAATATGATCATCCCTATCGTTTAATGCAGGAATGTAACTAAATTGGCGACCACCAGATTGAATAAAATAATTTCTATTTTCACACTCAATTTCTTCTAAAGTCTCTAAGCAATCAGCTGAAAATCCTGGACAAATTACTTGAATATGCTCAACACCATCACAAGCTAATGTTTTTAATCTTTCTTTGGTTTGCGGCTTAGTCCAAGGCTCTCGACTAAAAATAGACTGAAAGCTAAACAAATAATCGCTCTTATTCAAATCTAGCTTTTTAGCGAGTAATTTAGCTGTACCAACACAATGGTCATAATATATATCACCATTATCAATATATCGTTGAGGAATGCCGTGAAATGAAATTATCAATTTATTCGGCTTTCCATGTTTAATTTGATGTTCTAATACCGTATTAGTAAGGGATTGAATATAATCATCATTGTAACAATAATTTTCAATAAAGATTATTTCTGGCTTTTTAGCACAAGAATTATTCAGTACTTGATTAATAACATCTAATGTTGATAGTGTTGTTGTGTTCGAGTATTGAGGATAAAGCGGTAAAACAATGATTCTTTCACAATCTTGATTACGTAACTTATTCAATGCTGATGAAATAGAAGGGTTTCCATAACGCATACCCATTTCAAATACTAAATTTTTATGTCGCTCAAGCAATGTTTTTTTAACGCCTTGTAATTGTAACTTAGTAATGCTTAATAATGGAGAACCAATACCAATTCTATCCCAAATTTTGGCATAATTTTGAGCTGATTTTTTAGGTCTTGTATTAAGAATAACAACATTTAACACCAGCCACCATATGAATTTAAATTTAATAGGAAAGTTAACCACTCTAGAATCTGATAAGAATTCAGATAAATATCTCCTTAAAGATGCTTTTGTAGGGGCATCAGGTGTACCAATATTGGTTAGTAAAATACCTATCTTCATTTTGAAACAATTTTATATACATTTAAAAAAATATTTTATTACTTTTTCATTTTCCATATAATCTTGTATAATGTTATGTCTAAATTCTATTTACATTAACAAGCCGTTTAATGGGTTTGTATTTTTGACTTTTCTAAAATAGTTAGTTAGAAAAGTCATATCCAAAGAGTGGATTTAAAATTTTTATCAGAGGTATTTTCATCTTTACATTGTTTTAAGATTTTAAATTTGATTTAAATTTTAGACCTTTTTTTAGGATTAAGCATGTCGTAATTTTTATTAAATTAAGGTTTTCTTTAAAAGAAAATTTCTTGCTATTTAGCGAAATTTTTTAACATACTATTGCATCTTAATATCTTATCAAATTTTTATATATTTTTTATTACTAGAATTAAGTTAATATCTATTATATAAGATTAAAATTATAGCATAATACCATTAATCATTTTTTACTTTTTAAGTAATTTAATTGACAAATAAGGGTAGTAAAAATTAACTATAATAGGTGTTAAATTTTATTTAAAATTAAGACATAAATAATGACATTTAGTAAATATTACTTGAATAAAGTACGCAAAAAAACTAGCCTTTCAGAGTATAAAATCTTACAAAAATATTCAACTAATCAATCTAATCTAAGTAAATATAAATCAGGAAAAGATACCTTTTCTGAACCCCGTGCTTGGCTATTTGCTAATATTATAAATAAAATCCCTGCAAAAGTCATTACCCATACTAAACTTGAACATGAAAAATTTACTGATAGTAAATCAAAGTCCATATTTTGGAAAAATAAACTAGAAAAACATGCAAATAACTCAAGATCTATCAAAATTGACATTGCACAAATTAATTCCATTGTTGGTGATTTAAATGGAAACACTCAAAAAATTATTAAATTAACCCAAGAAGCATATATTCGAGGTTGTGATTTATTAGTTTTTCCAGAATTATCGCTGATCGGCTACCCTCCTGAAGATTTACTGTTACATGAAGGGTTCATTCAACAAGTTCAAGATAAAATAATTTTAATCAAGCAAACTATCTCTAATAATATTTCTATTATATTTGGAGCACCATACAAGAAAAATGATATGTTATACAACAGTGCTTATCTTATTCAAAATTCGCAAGTGTATTTTTATCATAAACAGAATCTCCCAAATTATGGTGTATTTGATGAAAAACGTTATTTTAAATCAGGTAATGAGCCTTTTATTTTTGAATGTCAAGGAAAAAAAATTAGCCTAGTTATCTGTGAAGATGCTTGGACATCAGATATTATCTCTATCTCAGCTAATCAAGGTGTGCAAATCATAATTAGTATTAACGCCTCTCCATTCCAGATTGGCAAACATTCACAACGCATTGAACAAATTAAACAACGTGTCTTAGAAACTAAAACTAATTTTATTTACGTTAATATGGTTGGTGCGCAAGATGAATTAGTATTTGATGGCGCATCTTTTGCAATGAATTCAAATGCCAATATCACTTTACAATTACCCTTATTTAAAGAAGTAGTTCAAAGCGTTAGTTTTACCTCCCCTATTACATTATTTGACACTGACTCTATTGAGAAAACTATTTATGATGCCTTGGTACTTGCTACCAAAGATTACATTGAAAAAAATGATGTTTTTAATGGCGTGGTAATTGGCTTATCTGGTGGTATTGATTCTGCACTTACTCTTGCTATTGCTGCTGATGCTATAGGTTCTGAGCATATTAAAGCTATTATGATGCCCTATAAGTATACTTCAAACATAAGCCTTGAAGATGCTAAAATTCAGGCTACATCAATGAATGTTGATTATCATGAAATCAACATTCATATCATAGTAGACAGTTTTAATACACAACTCAATACGCTATTTATCGGAATGGAAAACGATACCACTGAGGAAAATATACAAGCACGTATACGTGGTACACTACTCATGGCAATCTCTAATAAATTAGGAAAAATAGTACTTACTACAAGTAATAAATCTGAAATAGCAGTTGGCTACACTACTCTATATGGCGACATGTCAGGTGGTTTCGCTCCTCTTAAGGATGTTAACAAGACTTTAGTTTACCAATTAGCTAAATATAGAAATACCCTATCAACCGTCATCCCAAAACGTGTTATCGATAGAGAGCCCTCTGCTGAACTCGCACCTAATCAAACTGATCAAGACTCCTTACCTTCTTATAACGAACTAGATGCAATATTAGCACTATTTATAGAACAAAAATATTCAGTTGAACATATTATTAAACAAGGATTTAACGAACAAACCGTTAAATCTATCACACAAATGGTACTCAACAATGAATTCAAGCGAAGACAAAGTGCACCAGGACCTAAAATCACTTCAAATGCCTTTGGTAAAGAACGTCGCTACCCTATGACTTCTAAGTTTCAGCCTTAATAGCCATTTAAAGAAATAACACCATTAAAATAATAATACAAATGATTCCAAATATAAGTTAAAAAACTTATATCAAATTACTCAACTTTGATAAGTTAAGTAATTTTTATTCTTTTAAAGAGGTGTAGCATGTCTTGTAATAAAATTATATATTAATCAACATCTTATTATATTATACAAAAATTTGAAGCATACCCTTGGCTTTATGTTTAGTTTCCTCTAACTCTTGTTTAGCAATAGAATCAAACACAATACCAGACCCTGTCCTTAAAGTTAGCAGATTGTTTTCTTTGCTAATAGTGCGAATAAGAATGTTAAAGTCCATTTTTCCATTACTACTAACATAGCCTAACGATCCTGTATATGATTGACGTGGAGTTTGTTCAAGTTCTTGAATAATTTGCATACAGCGAATCTTAGGACAGCCAGTAATAGTCCCACCTGGGAATAATGCACTAATTAGGTGTTTAATAGTAGTGTTTAGTTTAATTTTTCCTTTGATATTTGAAACGATATGATGTACAAATGGATAACTTTCCAAACCCATAATTTCATCAATTTTGATACTTCCGTATTCACACACCTTGCCCAAATCATTACGCTCTAAATCAAGTAGCATAATATGCTCTGCTCGTTCTTTAGGGTGGTTAATGAGTTGTTGTTTTAGACGTTTATCTTCACTACCTACACCACGTGGGTAAGTACCTGCAATAGGTCTGCTTTGTATGACATTACCATCCACGCTAAATAAACGTTCGGGGGAAGAAGAGATAATACTAAACGTTTGTAATTGTACCAGTGCGGAAAATGGAGCGGGGTTGGTTCTTTTTAGTGCTTGGTAAATTTGAGTTGGAGTGATATCATTAGTTAACTGGTATTGCCATTGTCTTGAAAGGTTTACTTGAAAAACATCCCCTGCTTTAATATATTCACGATTCTTTGCCACACCTGATAAAAACTTAGCTTCTTCTTCAGTATATAAAGTACCTGTTAATTTACAATCAGGTATTAACTTTAATTGTTTGATATCTGCTAATACTTGATCTATTCTATATTTACTATCAAATTGGTCTAATAGATAGGTCTGATGGTTAATGTGATCAATAATAATAGCTGTTGGAATTTGCACAGCCATAGCAATAGGTTGATCACTTGTATGTATTATTTGTTTTAAAGTAGGTTCTATTTGCCCAATTAATTCATAAGAGAGATATACAAACCACCCGCCAGTAAAAGGCAAATCACTGTAGATAAGTAGTGCATCTATACTAGCAGTGAGTTTATCTAAAAAATCAAACTCTTCTAAGTCATTCAACACAATTTTTTTACCAGGATGTGCAAATAATATCGAAAAACGATTAGAAGAATTATGATTAACACTTTCTAATAAAAATGGATAACGTGTAGGATTAGCGTAAGATAACGCATCTAAATTAATATCAGGAATAGATATAACCTTCACTTTAATTTATAGTTAATTATTAATCTTTGATTTAATGATGATTTTACTAAGTAGTTGCTTAACTCTATTAATTGCTTTATGTGAAGGAAATTCCACCAGTATTGTACTTAATAAACCACGTACTTTGTTTTGTTTATTAAGCTTTATATATACTTTAGCTAATTCAAATAAAGAGTTTGAAAATTTATAATGCAATGGGTTTTGTTGTTGAAATATAATAAAAGTATTTCTAGCATTATGAAAATCTTCTTTAGCTAAATAAGATTTAGCTAGCCAGTAGTACAGATCTGGAGTGTAACCACTATTGGAATAATCTACTAAATATTGCTTAAATAACTTAATAGCTTGGTCATATTGCTCTGTTATTAGCAAACTACGAGCCTGCGTATAAACACGTTTGGCTTTTTTATCATACTCTCTCGTTTTAAACGAGATTTCTTTAATTATACCACTGGATTTTTGATAATTAATTAAGTTAAACAACTCTTTATTTTTTCCAGTACTTCTTTCCTGTTGTTCTAACAAGTTAATTTTACCTACTAAAATTTTATTTTTAAGAAGCAATCGCGTAATTTGATTATAATTAATGACTACTTTTTCTGTATTAATACTTGCATAAGAAGTTTGTAAGATAAAAATACTTAAAAAAATGAATAAACTAAGATAATACATGAAATTTGTTTGATAAACAAACTCAACACGCCTATTTTTCTGTCATGCACCTTCATCGTGTTGAAGCATCATGGGCTTTTCTTCACCAAAACTAATACTTCAATTCTTGAAGAAAGAACATACAAGCTTAATACTTCTTTAACATTTAAAGCACCATACCTAGTGCTAAGTTATATTCACGTGTACCACGTTCATCTGAATGACCTTCTAGACGTAAATCTTACGTGTTAGATTGTTACACATAAAGTTGGTACTTTTGATAATTTGTTTAATTAAAGTCTTATCAATCTCAGTACCATCGTTAGAAAAATACAAAATAAAGTTAATATTAGTTTTTCTAAAACTTATTACAATAAATGATTCAGTAATATTTAGTATACTTGTAATCCTGCCATCAATCCTGAGAGATATAAGGCTAGATTTATCACTCTTAAAAACATTTTCTTACACGTTTGTCCATTTTATCTTCAATGCTACTACGCTTAACTTAGGTAATATTTTTCTATACAAATCGTTCCCAGATAAACATGATGACAACAGTAATAATGCTACTACTAGTAAGTATATTAATTTTAACATTTTAACGACTCCTATTTTAAATAATGTGAGCAATTTGGTTCTCTAACTTCTCCCACTTTGCTAGTTAGTTCGAAAAATTTGACGACTCCATATTGAAACCACAGAAAGTACTCCAAACCACCTTGGTTAGTAGCAAAGATAATCATATCTCCATTTGGCGAGAAGGATGGAGATTCATCTAATTGATTATTAGTCATGACTGCAAGTCTTTAAGTAGCAATATCTAATAAAGCGATATGATCATCTTGATCTATCTTATGTAACATAATCAAACTTTTACCATCAGGTGAAAAAACGGTTTGGGCATTATATCTGCCTTAAAAGTTACTCTATTAATTTTATTAGTTTTTAAATCTTTAATATAAACTTGTATTTATTCAGAACGATTAGAGGTAAATACAATTTTATTATCATCTGGTAAATAGCTTGCTTCAGTATCAATACCCATATCTATAGTTAAGCGTGTTAATTTTTTAGAGGATAACTGATAGGAATAAATATCTTTGTTACCATTTTTAGATAATGTAAGTAAGAGGATTTCACCATTCAGATGCTAAGAAGGTGATGAAGCAATGTCATCAAAATAAAGCAGTTTTTATATTTTCCTATGTATAAATAGGTATTAAATAAATACCTCTGAACAAGAGTTTTTAAAAGATACATAAACAATCTTATCCTGTTTAGGCGACCAAACATGGGACAAAAGAGGTTCTCTAGATTTTAAGATAGTTTGGTGATTTTAAGCATCATAATCTGATATCTCTAAACGATATTCACATTCACCTTTACCTTTATTAAAAACGGTAATATAGGCTAGATGTATATTAAAAAATCCTCTTTTACCTAGCAAGGGATGATAAATTTAATCAGATAAATAGTGGGAAACTCTTCTGATACTAGTATTATGTACAGTAAATTTATCTTTATTAAAGTGTTTTCTTAGAATAAGAATCCAATAATTCAATCTCAATATTAAAGATTTTTTCACTAATCTTTTATAACTTTACCTAGTACAATATCTTCAATTTTTTTTATCTTATATTTATGAAATAGAAGATTCATTTATAATGACATAATTTATATTAATAACACTAAATTATTACGTATAATTTTTGCGATGATTTTGCCTTGGTTTGCATCACCCACAACAAGAAAATCAGAAATAATAATAGGAAAAGTATTTTTATCCTGTTTGGAAATAGTGACTTCTAATACCGCCCAAGAAAGGGTTGTATAAACTGATAAAATAAAAACAATAAATCGTTTCATTCCCTTTCTTCTATCCAGTTCATTTGAATAACCTCAAGAATTTTTTCACCTGATCTGTTTACATCATCATCGAATTCATTCAATGCAATAACCATCTGTCTAAGATCAACAAAGTTAACAATACAAGGATTTATCTTTGGATAAGCATCATCCAAGGCTATTGCAATATCTAAAGAATCTGTCCAGTTCATAAAAGTTCCTTGAGGTAAAATTTAATTTTAACCAAACTAAGGTTTACTATGTATAAATTTAGTGGTTTAATCACATCCTACTAACCTCTCTAACAAATTTTAACGTCTTTAATTGTACGAATACTTGATTTAATTGACTAAAATTTGCAACACTAATCACTATATTAAGTGATTTGATAGTATTATTTTTTTCTTGAATCTCCAAAAACTCAATATTAATCTTCATCTTTGAAATAACACTGGTAATAGAGGCTAGTGTACCTCTTTGGTTGGTAACATCCACGTCAATCATTGCTTTAAATTCCTCATCCTCATTGGCTTGCCAATCAATGTTAAGACATTGTGCATTTTTACTTTTAGCACGAGCTAAATTAGCACAAATCAGTCTATGTACCACCATACCTTTAGAAGTGGTTAAAACACCAGCTACTTTATCGCCAGGAATAGGATGACAACAAGAAGCAAAACTAATAGCTTTTCCTTGAGTTTTATAAATACTAATCTTTTGAATTGCATTCTTGATATTATCTCCTTGCAACTTGTTCAGTGCAACTGATACTAAAATCTCAGAAAGTCCAATTTTCATGTACATATCTTCTTTAGAATTACAATGTAACGCTTTAATACATTTTATCCATTGAAGCTCATCAATATTATCTGTATCTATATTTTGATAATCAAGTGCATTAGTTAATAAATACTCTCCTAACTGAATTAATTCAGAGGCTGACTCATTCTTAAGATACGCTTTAATTGAAGATCTAGCTTTTATAGTAACAACAATTTGTAACCAAGAAGATCTAGGAGTAGCTTTATCGTCGGTAATAATTTCAATAGTCTGTCCTGATTTTAATTCGGTAGAAATAGGTGTAACAACTTGATCAATTTTAGCTCTAAGAGTATGATTACCGATACTGGTATGTACCATATAGGCAAAGTCAAGCACAGTCGATTTATAAGGTAATTGAATAATATCACCTTCAGGAGTAAAAACAAATACCTCAGAAGGAAATAAATCTGCCTTAGTTTCTTCTAAAAACTCAATAGAACTACCTGAATTTTGTTGAATATCTAGTAGCGAACCCAACCAGTTATTAGCTAATGCTGATTTATGTTTAGAACCACTCTTATAATGCCAATGTGCAGCAATACCATATTCTGAAATAAAATGCATATCAGATGAACGAATTTGCACTTCAATAAAAATTTTATTAGAACCAAATAATATCGTGTGTAACGACTGATAACCGTTTGATTTTGGTAATGCTATGTAGTCTTTAAACTTACCTGGTAATGGTTTGTATAAATTATGAATAATACCTAAGGATTGATAACATTGCGCAACATCAGCTACAATAACCCTAAGTGCATACATATCCAATACTTGAGAAAACTTCAAATGTTTGATTTTCATTTTTCTATAAATACTACAAGGTTGTTTTCTACGACCATTAATTTCAACGTTTGGCAAGCCTTCTTGATTTAATCGGTTCTTTATTTCATTCTCAATATGATTAATAACTTTCTTGCGATTACCACATTGTTTTTTAATTTGACTCACTAAAACCCTATTACGAAATGGATAAATAATAGCAAAGCACAAATTATCCAACTTAACTCTAATACTATTAAGATCTAAACGACGCGCGATGGGCGCATGTATTTCTACCGTTTCTTTGGCAATTCTAAGTTGCTTGTCTCTGTTCATAGAGCCAAGTGTTTGCATATTATGTAAACGATCTGCTAGTTTGATTACTATAACTCGCATATCACCACTCATAGCCAATAGTAACTTTCTAAAATTTTGTGCTTGCTTATCCGTGTTTGAATGAAATTTAAACCCAGTTAACTTAGAGACACCTTCCACAATATGTGCAATTTCATCACCAAAATCACGTTTAATTTGCTCATAAGTGACTGAAGTATCCTCAATACAATCATGTAATATTGCTGCTACAATACAACAATAGTCTAGCTTCAACTTTGCTAAAATCATAGCAACTGATATAGGATGAAATACATAAGCTTCACCTGACTGTCTGTATTGACCATTATGTGCTGTTGCCGCAACAATATAAGCCTGGTAAACACCTTCAACCTGTTTTTTAGACATATAGTTTTCTAGTGTATTACATAACTCGCTTATCAGGATTCTTTTATCAGGCAATTTCATTCAATAAGAGTTAAATTGAAGTAAAAATATTTACCATTATAATGCAACTACATCAGTATAATTCTTAACATACCTGTAATAAATAATACATTTAATTATGAAAAAAATATTCATCATTCTTCCTTTTTTAGTATTATTACTTAATGGTTGCTTTTGGCAAAAAGAAATTAAAATAGAATCTATTACTAAAGGCTGGTCTCCAAAAACATTCTTTAATCAAGCTAAAAAACAAGAATCATTAGGATTAACAAATGAAGCTATCGAACTTTTTGAACAACTACAAGCCGCTTATCCTAGCTCAAAATATGCACTACAGTCTAAGTTAGAAATCGCCTATGTATTATATAAAAATAAAGAATATGACCAAGCAATTTATCATCTAAATAATTATATTAAAATTTATCCAGAGCATTTTTCAACTCCATATGCTTATTATTTACGGGGGGTTGTTTCACAAAATAAATCCCGCTCATTTTTAGATGACTACTTTACTGATAGTGCCAAACGTAGTGTTAATTCAGTACGTAACGCCTTTAACTACTATTTAGCATTGATTGATAAATTTCCAAATACTGAGTATACTGAAGACGCTATAACACGTCTAGTTGTACTTAGAAATATTTTATCAAGACATGAGTTGTTCATAGCTATTTACTACACCAAAAAAGGAGCCAATATTGCTGCTATTAACCGAACTAAGTTTATCGTTGAGAAATATCAAAATACGCCATCAGTTCCTGCAGCGCTACATTTAATGGCAACCAATTATGATGCTATTAACGCAGCTACACTAGCAAAAGATACACGTCGAGTACTAGAAAAAAATTACCCTTGGTATACCCCTTATTATTCTTTGAATAACTAAGGTTCTTAACCTATTCCAATGAATAAACAAGAAAGAGTTTTCGCGTTTAAAATTTCTTTAATCATGACTACACGTATGTTAGGCTTATTTATGATGTTTCCTATATTTTCAGTCTATGCTAGTAAATACACCAATACTACACCTTACCTAATAGGTTTAGCTATTGGTATTTATGGTTTGACTCAAGCATTATTGCAAATTCCATTTGGTTATTTGTCAGACAAGTATGGTAGAAAATCAATGCTAACTATTGGTCTTATTATCTTTTTTATTGGTAGTATCGTGGTTGCTAATTCAACAGATATCATAGGTATTGTTATTGGTAGAGCCTTGCAGGGTTCAGGTGCTATTTCAGCAGTACTGATGGCATTTTTAGCAGATTTTATTAGCGAGAATCAACGTTCTAAAGCCAATGCTTTTGTGGGCGTACAAATAGGCATAGCCTTTATGCTAGCCTTATTACTAGGCCCTATTATTAGTGCTAAATTAGGTATCTCTGGCTTATTTTGGGTTATTGCTTTGCTTTCTATTATTGCTTTGATTATTGTTAGAACCATGCCAGACATTAAACCTAAAGAACAATATGTTTTATCAATTGTAAACATTAAAAAAGTACTCAATATTGATTTACTACGATTAGATTTTAGCATTTTTGCACTACATTTAATTTTAACTTGTGCTTTTATCGCCATGCCAATTGTTTTAGAAGAAAACAATATTATTGACATTAAAGATAGTTGGCAAATATATCTACCTATTATCATGTTATCTTTTATTGGTATGTTACCAATGGTCATCTTGGCTTCCAAACATAAAAAAATTAAGCCTGTGTTTTTAACTGCTATTACACTATTGATTATTAGCCAAATTTTGTTTTATCAAACACAACTCACATACACTTCATTTTTGATCCTACTAACTTTATTTTTCATTGCTTTTAATGCATTAGAAGCTATTTTACCTTCACTCATAGCCTCAGGTGCAAGTGCTGATAAACGTGGCCTAGCTATGGGTTTATATTCTACATCACAATTCTTAGGTGTATTTGTTGGCGGGGTTTCTGGTGGACGTATTTACAATATATTTAATCTAAATAGTATATTCTTATTTACTACATTTATTGCAATTATTTGGTGGATAATCATCCTTACAACAAAGCAAAAAACACCCATTAAACAAATAGCAAAAAATTAATTGGAGCAAAAAAAAATGTTAGGAATCAACAAAGTAATTTTAATAGGTAATGTAGGTCAAAATATAGAATTAAAATATACTACTGATAGTAGGTCAGTAGCTAATTTATCAGTTGCAACTAATGAGAGATGGATAGACAAAAATACAGGGCAAAAAGTTGATAGAACTGAGTGGCACAGAGTTAGTTTATTTGGAAAGTTAGCTGACATTGCTAGTCAATATCTACACAAAGGTTCTAAAATTTACATTGAAGGTAAATTAAAAACTCGAAAATGGCAAGATAAAACTGGTGCTGATCGCTATACAACTGAAATAGTTGTATCTGGCTTTAATGGCATATTACAAATATTAGATCGTCGCGATAATGCTGATGATATGAATAATACGCTTCAATCTCAACAATCATCATCCCCTTCTTCTGTATTTGCATCACAACAAAAGACAGTACCACCAGTATCAGATCCTATCACACCTATTGATAATTCTGAATTTGATGATGACATTCCATTTTAAAAACGGAAATATAAGGCTAAGTAATAATGCAATAAAAAGCAATAAAAAACCAGCACTAGTGCTGGTTTTTTATTAATCATAATTAATATTACTTAACAGTTGGTACAGTTAGTACCACTGGTTTAGTAACTTTAGGTGCAATACCAGGTCCCCATGGGGTATTTACATAACCATTTGGAGCAAAACCATAACCATTACGACCATAACCATTACGACCATAACCATTACGACCATAACCATTACGACTATATCCATTATAGTTGTTGTTCCAACCATTATCATCAAATTCATCAAACATATTACCCATTTCTTCTGCATACCAACGAGGATCCCAAAAATCATACGGGTTATAGCCAAATATACCGTTATCTTCTTGGTAACCATAACTATTATAGTGGTTATAACCATTTCCCCAAGGGGAATTATTACCACTCCAGAATGCATTCACACTTATAGTAAATGTCAATAATGCTATTGTAAAAAAACTTTTCATTGTTACATCTCCATTCAATCAAATTAAAAGTATATTATAACATAATAATATATTAACACCTAAACAAAACTAACACTTAAAAATATTGATCACATGAATAAAAATTTAAGATAATAGTAATTTTTTATAAAATTATAAACTACTTTATTGTCTAATATATGGTGTCTAAACTAGTTAATCATTATTCTTGTAATCAAAGTCATGACTATTAAGGTCTAAAAATATAATTATATTTAAACTTACAATAAACAATACAAATAATAATATTTTTTCACCATGGCCTTTCCATTTATTGCAAATTAGAACTTATTGTATACTTGTATAATGCTAAATATGAATATAAAACAGATATTAAAATCCCTTTTAAATAAAAGAATTTTAATACTTGATGGTGCTATGGGAACCATGATTCAACAACACAAATTAACCGAGAAAGAGTATCGTGGCTATCGTTTTAAAGATTGGCATATCTTAGTTCAAGGTAATAATGATTTACTCTCACTTACTCAGCCTCAGATTATCAAGAATATTCATAAAGATTATTTGAGAGTTGGGGCTGATATTATTGAAACTAATACTTTTAATGCTACTCGCACTTCTATGTCTGATTATAAAATGGAAAAATTAGCCTATGAAATTAACCTTGAAAGTGCTAAAATTGCACGTCAAGCAGCAGATGAATTTTCAAGTGCTAAAAAACCAAGATTTGTTGCTGGTGTTATTGGTCCAACTTCACGTACTTGCTCTCTCTCACCAGATGTAAATGACCCTGGATTTAGAAATATTACCTTTGATGAGTTGGTTGATGTTTATATAGAATCTACTCGTGGCTTGATTAAAGGCGGGGTAGATATTATTTTGATTGAAACCATTTTTGATACGCTCAATGCTAAAGCTGCTATTTTTGCGATTGAACAGGTCTTTGAAGAGGACCGTATTGAGTTACCCATCATGATTTCTGGCACTATTACTGATGCTTCTGGTCGTACTCTATCTGGACAAATGACTGAAGCTTTTTATAACTCATTACGCCACGCTAAACCAATATCTATTGGGCTTAACTGTGCACTAGGACCTGATTTATTACGCCAATACGTAGCTGAAATGTCGCGCATAGCTGATACCTATGTATCAGCTCATCCAAATGCTGGACTACCCAATGAATTTGGAGAATATGATTTAAATGCTCTAACAATGAGTGAACAAGTTAGTGAATGGGCAAGATCAGGTTTGGTAAATATATTAGGTGGTTGTTGCGGATCAACTCCTGATCATATTAAAGCAATTGCTGACTCAATTAATAGGGTACCTCCTAGAAAGATTCCTACTATTAAACCAGAATGTCGCTTATCAGCGCTTGAAGCCTTTAATATTGGTAACGATTCACTTTTTGTAAATATTGGTGAGCGCGCTAATATCACAGGTTCAGCTAAATTTAAACGTCTTATTCTTAACCAAGAATATGAAAAGGCGCTGGATATTTGTCGAACACAAGTAGAGGAAGGTGCACAAATGATTGATATAAATATGGACGAAGGTATGCTTGATGGAAAAACTGCCATGATCCGCTTTATGAATTTAATCGCCTCAGAACCTGATATTGCTAAAGTGCCACTAATAGTGGATTCTTCTAAATGGGAGATTATCGAAGCTGGACTTAAATGTACACAAGGAAAACCTATTGTCAATTCTATTTCACTTAAAGAAGGTAAGGCTAAATTTATACAATATGCCCGTCTATGCAAACGCTATGGTGCAGCAATTATCGTTATGGCATTTGATGAATCTGGTCAGGCAGACACACAAGCTCGAAAAATTGAAATCTGTACAAAAGCCTATCACATTTTAGTTAATAACGTTAATTTTCCACCAGAAGATATTATTTTTGACCCTAATATTTTTGCGATAGCAACAGGTATTGAAGAACACAATAATTACGGGATAGATTTTATTGAAGCCACGCGCGCCATTAAAAAAAATCTACCTTACGCTAAAATATCTGGTGGTGTATCCAATGTATCATTTTCATTTAGAGGCAACAATACCGTGCGCGAAGCAATCCATTCAGTCTTTTTATATCATACTGTAAAAGCAGGTATGACGATGGGTATTGTTAATGCAGGGCAATTAATTGTTTATAATGATATTCACCCAGAACTTAAAAAAGCTGTTGAAGATGTTGTATTAAACATCAACAAACAAGCAGGTGAACGTTTGGTTAATATAGCTTTAAAATTTTCTAACACATTTGAGCAAAAAAATAATAAACAGGATCTAGAATGGCGCAAATGGACAGTAGAAAAACGCCTAGAACATGCTTTAGTCAAGGGGATTACCACATACATTAATAAAGACACTCAAGAGGCATTCGATAAATTAGGTCGTCCTATTCTAGTCATTGAAGGCCCACTTATGAATGGTATGAATGTAGTAGGTGATTTATTTAGTGCTGGAAAAATGTTTTTGCCCCAAGTTGTAAAATCAGCGCGAGTTATGAAAAAATCAGTAGCTTACTTAGATCCATTCTTAGAAGCTGAAAAAGAAAATTGTGCTCCCAGATCACAAGGTAAAATTTTAATGGCAACGGTTAAAGGAGATGTACACGATATTGGTAAAAATATTGTTAGTGTGGTACTTTCTTGTAATAATTATAAAATTATTGATCTAGGCGTAATGGTACCTACCGAAACCATACTTGAAACTGCTAGAAAAGAGAATGTAGATATTATCGGTTTATCAGGGCTAATCACACCCTCACTAGATGAAATGGTGTTTGTCGCTAAAGAGATGACTCGTCAAGGATTTAAATTGCCATTAATGATTGGTGGTGCTACCACTTCTAAAGCACATACAGCCGTAAAAATTGAGCCAGAATATGACTATGGAGTTTTTTATGTAAAAGATGCTTCTAAATCTGTTGGCGTAGCAACTTCCCTACTCTCAAAAACCCTTAAGCAGCAACTTTTAACTGACACAAAGATCGACTATGAAAATGTACGTAAGCGTCGTATCAATAAAGGTAAAAGTAAACTTATTTCTCTAGAAAAAGCCAGAGCTAATAGACCTAATGTTTCTTTTAACTCTATTATTAAACCTAAAAAATTAGGTATTCATGTTTTTAAGGATTATAATCTAGCTGAAATTTTCAAATTTATTGACTGGGTACCATTTTTCCAAACTTGGGAATTAAGCGGTAAATTTCCTGATATCTTAACGGATGAGATTGTAGGGGAGTCTGCTAGTACACTATTTAATGATGCTAAGGTTTTATTTAAAAAAGTAATTAATGAAAGACTACTCACAGCTAATGCTGTTATCGGTATTTTCCCAGCTAATAGTATCAATGAAGACATTGAGTTGTATGATGAAAATAACGAAGTTATAATAACCCTTAACCATCTACGTCAGCAATTAGACAAAAAAGGCAATACACCAAACTTTTGTTTAAGTGATTTTATTGCTTCAAAAAACAGCGGTATTAATGATTATATGGGTGCCTTCGCTGTGACTACCGGTATTAATATTGAATTATTAATTACTAAATTTAAAACTGACCATGACGATTACAATTCAATCATGATTAAAGCCATAGCTGACCGTCTAGCAGAAGCTTTTACCGAACTTATGCACTTTAAATTACGTACCAATCTTTGGGGTTATAGTTTTGAAAGGTTTGACAATAATCAACTTATCCAAGAAAAATTTGATGGTATTCGACCTGCTCCTGGTTATCCATCTTGCCCTGAACATAGCGAAAAAGAAAAACTATGGACATTACTTGACGTTAAAAATAACACTGGTATGATACTGACCAGCTCGTATGCAATGCTACCAACTGCTAGTGTCAGCGGTTGGTATTTTGCGAACCCTGATGCTAGATACTTTGGTGTGGCAAAAATCAATCAATCACAATTAAATAATTACGCTAAACGTAAAAGTATTTCGTTAAAACAAGCAGAAAAATTACTATCACCTAATTTAGAATAAGAATACTTACAAAAAATATTAAACATTCATTATTTAAAGTTTCTAACTACTTAAACAAACCTATGTTAAAGAATACTATTCTAGATATTATTAAAATCACCGAAAAATAGTTAAATTATTTAAGTAAATATATGAATTATTTACAAATTCTAATCAAGAAACTTTATCAAATACAATAAATCGTTTAGTTAGTAAAAAACAATAACTTATGATTATAAAATATATTATCTAGATTTATTTTTAGCTAATTAATTCAATTTTTCTAAGCATTCGTGCTAATTTATCTAACGAAACGTTAATAAGTTTATATGAACCTTCTGCGCCATATAATTTTGCCAATGCAAGTGATTCGTTAATTACAACTTTATAAGGTACTTCTGAGTTAAATTTAAGTTCAAAAGTACCTAAATATAAAATAGAATGTTCAACAGATCCTAGCTCTTCAGTTCCCCTACTAATGCTGGATGTAATTAGCTCATCTAATACAAATCTATTTTCAAGGATATTGATAAATAAATTTGAAAAGAAAGCTTTTGAAATTTTGCCTTGTTTTTGGTTTAGAAATTGTTGTTCAATTTTAAATACTTCACCACCTGATACTAAATATTGATATAATGCTTGTATCACACGTTCGCGGGTACGTTGCTTTGGAGTTTTAAAAGGCATAGTTAAAAAGATTGGGTATCTGCTTGTTGCATTAAATAAAGCATTATAATCATCGCTATAGTTGCTTCTTCGCCTTTATTTCCCTTATAACCCCCAGCCCTAGCAATAGCTTGCTCTATATTATTTGTAGTAATAACACCAAAAGTAGTTGGTGTTTCATATTGATATGAAACATTTGATACACCTCGAGCGCATTCATTACAAATAAACTTAAAATGAGGAGTTTCACCGTTAATCACAGCACCTAAAGTTACAATACCATCATATAAGTTTTTCCCATTTATTTGTTGGCTTGCTAATTTTTTAGCTAATAGTGGAATTTCAAATGCACCAGGAGCATAAAATACATTAACATTATTAGCCTTAATACCATATTTGATTAAAGTTTCTTGTGCTGCTAATAATAGATTATCACAAATATCTTGGTAAAAATAACCCATAATAATAGCAATTTTTTTCTTTGAAAGAAAATCTCTATTACCGTCTTTATTAAATTTAAATTCCATTATTATTCCCTTACTTATTGGTATCTACATATTCAGTCACTTCTAGACCAAAGCCTTTTAAACCATAAAGCTTTCTAGGATTTCCTAATATTTTCATTCTTTTAACCCCAAGGTCAGATAAAATCTGAGCACCAACACCATAAGTTTTAATATCGTCATGAATATCGCCATTAACATTGTCAATATTTTCTAAAATACTTTGGTTAGTTTGCATTCTAAGTAACAATAAAATACCACTGTCTGACTTAGCAATATACTTTAATACAGCGTCAACGCTAAAGCTATTTGATTTTTCTCTTAATACATCCTTAAAAGTATCCTCCATGTGCACACGTACGTACGTGTCAATATTACCATTAATTTCACCTTTAACTAAAGCTAAATGAGTTTCATTGTTGATACTATCAAGAAATGAAATGAGTCTAAAAATGGCAAATTCAGTTTTAAACTCGCGTTCGTTAATACGCTCGATAGTTTTTTCATTTTCAACTCGATAA
Source organism: Candidatus Vesicomyidisocius sp. Pext_18_S21 (assembly GCA_021730165.1). Taxonomy (GTDB): domain Bacteria; phylum Pseudomonadota; class Gammaproteobacteria; order PS1; family Pseudothioglobaceae; genus Ruthia; species Ruthia endoextente. The sequence goes on along the minus strand of CP072535.1, from coordinate 483,087 downwards.
GAGATTAAGTTTTCAATCGTACCTAACTTAATATTGTGTTTTTTAGCAAATATTTCTAAATCATCACATCGTGCCATTGAACCATCTTCATTTAAAATTTCAACAATTACACTAGCTGGTTCAAACCCTGCAAGACGAGCTAAATCACACCCTGCTTCAGTATGCCCTGCACGAATTAAAACCCCACCTGGTTGTGCCATAAGCGGGAAAATATGTCCTGGTTGTACAATATCATCAGGCTTAGCATCTTTTGCTACTGCATCTAATATTGTCTTAGCCCTATCTGCTGCCGAGATACCTGTGGTTACGCCTTTTATTGCTTCAATTGAAACAGTAAAATTAGTACTATTAGAGTCATTGTTTTGTGCAACCATAAGTGGTAAATTAAGTTGCTTACAACGTTCCTGTGTTAATGTTAAACAAATTAAACCACGACCATGAGTCGCCATAAAATTAATATCTTCTTTAGTAACAGTTTCAGCAGGGATGATTAAATCACCTTCATTCTCACGGTCTTCATCATCCATGAGGATGATCATTTTGCCTTGGCTGTAGTCTTTTAGAATTTCTTCAATGGTAGATTTCATAACTATTGTTTTCAAAATATAATAATTGCTCAATATGTCTAGCGATAATATCAACCTCAAGGTTAGCCTTGCTATTTATTTCTAGCTCACCCAATGTTGTAGTTTTTAACGTATATGGAACAATATTAATATCTAATACACAATCATTAATATTATTAACTGTTAAACTAACTCCGTTAATACAAACAGAACCTTTCTTAGTGATATATTTTATCAAATTCTTAGGTGTTCTCATTTTAAAACGTATCGATTTACCTTCAATAGATCGTCCAACAACCTTAACAATACCATCAACATGCCCACTAACTAAATGTCCATCGATACCTTGATTAAGTCTTAATGTTTTTTCAAGATTGACCAAACTATCAACACCTAAATAGCTAAAAATTGTACACCTAAGAGTTTCTTCTGATATATAGACTTTAAAATAATCATCATCTATTTTAATAGATGTTAAGCACACACCATTCACGGCAATACTATCACCAATTTTTACTTCATCAAAAAATGATTTCTTTGCTTGAAAGCAAAACGAACCTAGTTCAATACTTTTAATCTTGCCAATAGCTTGAATAATACCTGTAAACATTTACTTATTTTTTTTGGTTAAAATAAAAACTTTTACTTACACTAAATAACATTGATAAATAATCAAATCAATATTAAAATAACACGTTTATCTTTTTTCTAAAATTAAATTAAAAAGCTTTAAGAGGTTATTTTATTTTTTACTAACTAAATAATCCTCATAATTACCAGAATAATAATGCATGCCATCTTCTTTAAGTTCTAACACCTTAGTAGAAAGTGAAGAAACAAATTCTCTATCATGACTAACAAATAGTAAACTACCTTTATAATTATCCAATGCTAAATTAAGTGCTTCAATTGACTCTATATCAAGATGATTAGTAGGCTCGTCCATTACCAGTATATTAGGTTTCTGCAGCATAAGTTTACCAAATAACATCCTACCTTTTTCGCCACCAGAAAGTGATGTAACACTTTTTCCAATATTTTCTTTGCTAAATAACATTTTTCCTAGCACTGCACGTATTGCTTGTATATCATCTTTTTCACTCTTAAATTGACTCATCCAATCAAGTACGCTCATATCAATTTCAAAATCTTTACTATGGTCTTGTGCATAATAACCAATATTAATATTTTCACTCCAATTAATCTTACCTCTGTCAGGCTTTATTTCACCAATTAAAGTTCGTAATAACGTAGTTTTTCCAATACCATTTTGGCCAATAACCGCAATTCGATCACCTACTTCAAATAAGAAGTTAATACTTTTTAAAACTTCAATCTTACAACCATTTTCAGTATCTCCTTTAGAATTAAAACTCTTAGATAGGCCTTCAACCTCTAATATATTTCTATGTATCTTTTTTTCTTGGTTAAATATAATATATGGGCTTACTCTTGAAGATGGTTTAATATCATCTAATGTAATTTTATCTAATTGTTTTAACCTTGAAGTAGCTTGTTTAGATTTAGAGGCATTAGCTGAAAAACGAGATACAAAGTGCTTTAGATTTTTAATTTTAACTTCTTTTTTAGCATTGTCAGCTTGCATTTTTTCTTGAATAGCAGTTGACGCAATCATAAAATGATCGTAATTACCAGAAAAAGTACTAAGTGCACCATAGTCTAAATCAGACATATGTGTACACACACCATTTAAAAAATGTCTATCATGAGATATAATTATCATTGTTGCATTGCGTTCCCTTAACACATCCTCTAACCAACGGATTGAGTTAATATCTAAATTATTTGTAGGTTCATCAAGTAATAAAATATCTGGATCTGAAAATAACGCTTGAGCTAGTAAAATACGCAATTTCCAACCTGGTGCAATTTTATTCATTAAACCATAATGTTGTTCTTCTGGAAAATCTAAACCTAACAGCAATTCGCTAGCAGAAGATTCAGCCATATAACCATCCATTTCTGCAAATTTCATTTCAAGTTCTGAAACCTTTATACCATCCTCTTCGCTCATTTTAGGTAAGGCATAAATTCTATCTCTTTCTTTTTTGATTATCCATAACTCATGATGTCCCATAATTACGGTATCAATTACGCTAAAATTTTCAAAAGAAAATTGGTCCTGGCGAAGAATGCCTAAACGCTCTCCATCACTAATATGAACTGTACCATTAGTAGGAATAAGTTCACCTGTTAAAATTCTCATAAAAGTTGATTTACCGCAGCCATTCGCACCAATTAAACCATAACGATTACCGTTCTGAAATTTAATAGAAATATTTTCAAATAAAGGTTTTTCACCAAACTGCATAGTAATATTGGCAGTAGAAATCATAAACTTGTTTTTATTTTCACAAACAAAAAGAGAATATTATCCCATATTAGTAATAAAAAAGCCTAACTAATAGAATTATAAATCTCACCTTGGTAAGTATAATTCAATAATATATTTTTTTGTTAAAAAGTTATATTTGAGAAGAATAGTTCAATTATCAATAAAAATCTATTTTTTCCTGTTTTTAACATTGTTTATTTTTATTTGGATACTATGTTTTTCTATATTTATTATCGGTATTCTTTTAGTTATAGCTATCTTATAAAACAAGCTATTTTTATTATTTTAGGCTTAAGTATTAGTTACACTATAATAAAAGTTCATTTGTATTTTTACAAAAATTATTTTTTAATATTACGTTAATATGCTTACTGATTGGTATTTTTTCCATAACTTATCGAAAAAAATGTCAAAGGTTAAACACGTTTAGATTAAATTTATGTTATTCAAACTTAAGTCTTTTGAAATGATTAAATTAGTAATGATTTAATTCATGGTAGGATTTTTTAGTTAAATAAGAAAAAAATTAAAAAAAGTCTGATATAAGATTTATTAAAACGCTTATCATTATTTGGAAATCTACTACTAGAGTTAGGCTTAGGTACACCTTTTATTACCTCTATAACTGCTTTTATTATGTTGTTAACCGAGCACAAATAGCTACTTAAAATAATTATTCATAATTATTGTAAATATTATCAATATCCTTTTTCAAATTCCTAACCAAGTCTAACAGCTAACTTCTTTTTGATAAAAAAGACTTATAGCTTAACGAACCCTATAAAGTAGACAAACTAAACAAACATTAACTAGTATTGCTAGGAGTGGTTAAACTAGATTTAGGTAATAACATTTAACAATATACTAAATTGATAAAACTACATACTGATATGATTTCCACCATCTTTGGAACAACATATATTATTTACCTTTGCTTATAATTATACTTAAAGGTTTTAAATTTACCAAAAATACACTTAAAAACAAAGTCAATATAAGTCTTATATTGACTTTGTTATTTATATTAGTATAGGTGAGCAATTTAGTGTTAATATCGTTATTAATCTAGGCTTAGTTCTAACCAAAGGGTTTACTTTACTACTTATTATTTAGGTAAATGTCAAATATGATAGTTCCTCTCATATTACTTAGAATTGATATAGGAAATTGCTGTAAATATTCTAAACAAAAATACTGTGTTTAACACAGCTAAAAAAATCCTCATTATGGCTGGTGGAACTGGTGGACATATATTCCCAGCACTTGCTATTGCTAACGAGCTTAAAAGACGTTCAAGTAATATTCAATGGCTTGGATCAAACCTCGGTATGGAAAACAATATTATACCTAAGCATAATATTAAACTACACACAGTTAGTAGTGTTGGATTACGTGGTAAAAACGTTTTTAGCCTAATAAAAGCACCGTTTTTACTAGGATATGCTACGTTACAGGTGATAAAAATTTTTCTAAAATTTAAACCTGATGTTGTACTTGGTATGGGGGATTTACTTCAGGTATTGGCGGCTTAGTGGCTTGGATATTTAAAACTAGGTTAGTAATCCATGAACAGAACTCTATTCCAGGAACAACCAATAAAATACTTAACAAAATAGCCACAAAAACCTTTCAAGCATTTGACGATACTTTTATTAAAAATACCACCACTTCTGGTAATCCAATTGTATTTAAGCCTATTGCAAAACAAAATAATAACAAATTAAACTTATTAATTATCGGCGGTTCTTTAGGATCAAAGCCGATTAATGAGGTAGTTATACAACTTAATATTGATATTAATATTTGGCATCAAACAGGAAAATTACATGCTGATACAGTTAAATCTCAGTATAAAAATAACACAGTAAAAGTAACTGCATTTATTCAAGAGATGGCAAGTGCTTACGCTTGGGCAGATATTGTGCTTTGTAGAGCAGGCGTGCAATGACTCTCTCAGAATTAATGCTATCAGCTACCTCTAGTATCTTAATTCCTCTACCTAACGCCATTGATAATCATCAATTCTATAATGCTAAAATTTTAGCAGATAATAATGTTGGTATACTAATTAAGCAAAAAGATTTTACAATTGAATTACTAGAGGGAATTTTACTTAATATTAACAAAAATCAAATTAAACAAATGTCTAGAAATGCGTTAAAAATTGCCAAACCTAATGAGGTTAAACAGATTGTAGATTATTTGCTTGTTTCTGATTAATCCCTAGCCTTACAAACAAATCTTGGTCACTATCCGTATTTGGATTGTCGGTAGTAAGTAATTGTTCACCATAAAAAATAGAATTTGCACCTGCGAAAAAACAAACTGCTTGCATAGTATCTCCCATCTTAGTGCGACCTGCTGATAATCGCACAACTGATTTTGGCATCATAATACGTGCTACTGCAATGGTACGTATAAACTCATTTTCTGTTGGTGGCTTAATGTTTTCAAATGGCGTACCTGGAATTGGTACTAACAAATTAAGTGGTACACTGTCTGGATGTATTGCTAAATTAGACAGTGACCTAAGCATAGAAGCACGATCAGTTTGATCTTCACCCAATCCTAGAATACCGCCACTACAAACACGAATATTAGCATTTTGTACTGATTCTAAAGTATTCAAGCGATCTTGAAAATTACGTGTAGTAACAATATTTGAGTAATTCTCTTTTGAAGTGTCAATATTATGATTGTAATAATCTAGACCTGCTTCTTTTAAAACAAATGCTTGTTTCTGGGTTAACATGCCTAAGGTTACACACGTTTCCATACCCATATCTTTTACCCTCTGAATCATTGATATAACCTTGTTTAGACTCTTATCAGTAGGACTTCTCCATGCAGCTCCCATACAAAATCGTGTTGCACCGTTGTCTTGTGCCTGTTTAGCTTGTTGAAGAACTAAATCAATTTCCATTAATTTTTCACGTTCAAGACCTGTATCGTATTTAGAGCTTTGTGAACAGTATAAACAGTCTTCGGGACAGGCGCCAGTTTTGATATTTAACAATGAACTAATTTGAATCTGATTAGGATCAAAATTCTTTCTATGAATACTATGTGCTTGAAATAATAAATCATTAAAAGGCAAAATAAATAAATCTTCAACTTCTTTTAGTGTCCAATTGTGTCGTTGTTGTGTCATAATCTTTTATTTGATATTTTATATTAGTTATTTTAACTTAATTCAGATTTTAAAAAAGCCGTGTAAATACACGGCTTTTATCTTATTTAAAGTTAAATTCTATACACTGTAGTACATATCAAATTCTACCGGATGAGGAGAAGCACGAAGTGCAGTTACTTCTTTTATTTTAAGATTGATAAATGAATCAATAATATTATCAGTAAATACACTACCTTTCTTTAAAAACTCACGGTCTTTATCTAGCGCTTCAAGCGCTTGATCTAATGAACTACAAACTTTAGGAAAAGATAATTTTTCTTTTTCTGTCAATTTATATAAATCTTCATCGCCTGGTTTTCCAGGATGGATCTTATTCTTAATACCATCAAGACCTGCCATTAACATCGCTGCAAATGCAAGGTATGGATTAGCTGTTGAATCAGGGAAACGTACCTCAATACGACGACCTTTAGAATGAGACACAAAAGGAATACGAATAGCAGCAGAACGATTTTTAGCCGAATATGCCAACATTTCTGGTGCTTCAAAACCTGGTACTAAACGTTTGTACGAGTTAGTAGAGGCGTTAGTAAAGGCATTAAGCGCTTGAGCGTGCTTAATAATACCTCCAATATAATAAAGCGCCATTTCACTTAAATTACCGTATTCATTACCATTAAATAAATTCTCACCATCTTTAATAATTGATTGATGAACATGCATACCATTACCATTATCAACTGCAATTGGTTTAGGCATAAAAGTTGCTGTTTTACCGTAAGCATGTGCAACATTATGCACACAATATTTTAATATTTGAGTTTCATCAGCTTTTTTCACTAATGTATTAAATAATGCACCAATTTCACACTGTCCAGCAGTACCAACTTCATGATGATGAATCTCGGTAGTTACTCCCATTTCTTCAATTGCTAAGCACATCTGTGCACGTAAATTATGTAATGAATCTACCGGAGGAACTGGAAAATAACCACCTTTAATTCTAGGACGATGCCCTTTATTACCACCTTCAAAATCAGAACCAGATTCCCAATAAGCCTCTTCAGAATTAATTTCATAAAAAGCTTTACCTAAACCAAAGCCTGTATCCCACTTAACACTATCAAAGATAAAAAATTCTGGCTCATTACCAAAATATGCGGTATCACCAATGCCAGTTTCGTTTAAATAAACTTCAGCTCTCTTTGCAATAGAACGAGGGTCTTTTTCATAGTTAGTCATATTATTTAATTCAATAATATCACAAATAATATTAAGTGTAGATTCTTCGGTAAATGGATCCATTACCGCTGTTGCTGTGTCTGGCATCATAATCATGTCAGATTTATCAATAGATTTCCAACCAGCAATTGACGAACCATCAAACGTTTGTCCTTCGGTTAGTTTTTTAATATTAATGGCATGTGCTGGAACACTCACATGTTGTTCCTTGCCAATGGTATCGGTAAAACGAAAATCAATGAATTTAACTTTTTTATCTTCAATAATATTCATTATATTTTTAGCAGACATACTTTCTCCTTTTTTTGACTATTTATATTTTGCTGACAGTCTTTGTCAAAAATAACCTGCGCCGTTGCAACATTATTCTTCTTGGTTTTATTTATTTTTGTAAGTAAATTTTTTTTTAAAACAAAGATTTATTCTACCCTGTTTTTTCTACAAAAATAATAATTTCATCAGTTTTTTGATTAACTAAAATCACTTTATGTCCATGAACTTTACACCAAGCAGATATGTCATGAAGCACGCCAATATCAGTAGTTAATATTTCAATTGTGTCATTAATTTCAATTTTTTTAATCATCTCACTCAGACGGATAACTGACATAGGACAAAATAAACGTTTAACGTTAAGATTATATTTCACTTCTGTTCAAAAGATATATTAATCCAATCTTGAGGCTGAATAAAACGAGTATATAGTCTTTCTTCTTCACTACCTGGTTCTGGTTGATACTGGTATTGCCAACGAACCAATGGTGGTATTGACATCAAAATTGACTCTGTTCGTCCACCTGTTTGCAATCCAAATAAAGTACCACGATCATAAACTAAATTAAATTCAACATAACGTCCCCGACGATAAAGCTGGAATTGCCTTTCATGATCTGTATAAGATATATCTTTTCTACGTTCAACAATAGGTTTATAAGCCTTAATATAACCATCACCTACGCTTCTCATAAAAGCAAAGCATTTATCAAAACCACCTTCATTTAAATCATCAAAGAATAAACCGCCAATACCACGTTGTTCATCTCTATGCTTTAAATAAAAATAATCGTCACACCATTTTTTGTATTTTAAATACACGTCTTTACCAAATAGGTCACATGCTTGTTTAGCTGATTGATGCCAAAAAATTGCATCTTCATCAAAACCATAATATGGAGTTAAATCAAAACCGCCACCAAACCACCAAATAGGAATTTTCCCTTTTTTTTTAGCGATAAAAAATCGAACATTGGCATGTGAAGTTGGTACATAAGGATTATGTGGATGAATCACTAATGATACACCTAAAGCAGTAAAACTATGTCCTGCCAACTCTGGTCTTAGTTCAGTAGCTGAGGCCGGCATATCATTACTACGTATAATTGAAAAATTAACACCTGCTTGTTCAAATACAGCACCATTGACTAGTATTCTAGTCAACCCATTGCCTGTATTATTTGGCTTTTTCCAAACGTCTTTAATAAACTTAACTTTACCATCTAGTTGTTCAAATTGTTCACAAATATCGGCTTGCAGCATTAGTAAATACTTTTGAAGTTTTTCAATCATCTAATCTTCTCTCCAGTTTGCAGATTAATAATTTTTGACGCTTGGGTATTGTAAGTTTTTGGCGGGATAATAAAATCTAATTTATTGCTAAAAAATACTTTTAAATCTAGCATGCTTCTTGCATTACATTTACTTGCAATATTAGCACTACTTGAAACTAGGGCGCTATGAGTGAGTCTACATAAATTGGTAATTAATTGATTATGAGTTACTCTAAGTGCGATTGTATCAAAATCACCTGTTAATAATTGAGAAGTAACCCCGTTCGCCTTGAGTAAATAAGTAGTTGGTTGAGTATCAGTAGTTACATTAATCAACAAAGAGGTGTCTTTAACATAATCTTTAAAATAATACACATCACTAGCTAATAATATCAATCCTTTAGTACTGGATCGATGTTTAAATTGTAGTATTCTAGTCATAGAGGACTCAAATTTTGGCAAGCAAGTTAACCCTTGAATAGTATCAGTAGGATTACTAATTATCCCGCCTGCTTTTAAGCAATAAGCTGCAAATCTAGTTTGAAAATTCATTGACTTCTTAAATCTTAGTTTAGTATAGTATTGATCATTATACTGTTGACAATCCTAAAGAATTAAGATGAATATAGATTTGAGTAGGTTTAATACTAAAGAGTTCTTAGGACTCTTTAGTAAAGCATAATTTGTGACTAGATTGTAAAAATAAATCACTACGCTTATATGGCACAATATATTGTGTATTATGTACGTTTTTTATGCTTACTCTTTGGTGTTTTTTATTCACAAATAACCCTTGTTTTTTTGTGTTTCGACCATATAAATATATTTTACGCAAAAATAACAGGTAGAAAAATATAATGACAACAAAACAAACACATTCATTCCAAACAGAAGTTTCTCAATTATTACACTTAATGATCCACTCTTTGTATTCCAATAAAGAAATATTCTTACGTGAATTAATCTCTAATGCTTCTGATGCAGTTGATAAATTAAAATTTAAATCTTTATCAGATGATACTTTGATTGAAGGGAAAGAAGCATTGCAAATTCACATTGATGTAAATAAAGATGCTAATACAATTACCATTACTGATAATGGTATCGGTATGAGCGAAATAGAAGTTAATAAGAATATCGGAACTATTGCTAATTCTGGTACTAAAAAATTTTTAAAAAGTTTAAATGAAACACAAGCTCAAGACTCTAACTTAATTGGTCAGTTTGGTGTGGGGTTTTATTCTAGCTTTATTGTAGCTGATAAGGTTGAAATAATTACCAGAAAAGCTGGTAGCAAAAGTAAAAAAGGTACAAAATGGGCTTCTACTGGTAAAGGTAAATATTCAATAGAAAATGTTGATCGTCCAGATTTTGGTACCTCAGTTATATTGCATATCAAAAAAGACGAAAAGGAGTTTTTAGACGATTACCGCTTACGCAATATTATTTCAAAATACTCAGATCATATCACTGTGCCAATTATGATGGTTAAGACTAGTGAAGATAGTAAAGATATTGAATATGAGCGTATTAATAAAGCTAATGCTTTTTGGGCTCAAGATAAACAAGATCTTAAGCAAAAAGATTATGATGAATTCTATAAGTCACTTACTTATGATTTTGAAGCCCCACTAACACAACTGCACAATCGAGTTGAAGGTAATATAGATTATACTTCATTACTATTTATCCCTTCAAAGTCTCCTTTCGATATATGGGAACCTAAACGTAAAGGAGGTATTAAACTTTACGCTAAACGTGTATTTATCATGGAAGATAATGAGGCGTTAATGCCTCTGTATTTACGCTTTATTAAAGGTGTGATTGATTCAGCTGATTTACCATTAAATCTTTCTCGCGAAATTTTGCAAGATAATAAAGTAGTTAAGGCTATCCGTAAGGCAAGTGTCAAAAGAATTTTATCAGTTTTAGAAAAGATGGCTAAGAACAAACCTGAAGATTATGCAACATTTTGGCAAGAGTTCGGCATGCTTATGAAAGAGGGTGTAGTAGAAGATACCCTCAATAAAGATAAAATTGCAAAACTCTTACGATTTGCTACTAATAAAAGTAAAAATGCTACACAAACAGTAACACTTGAATACTATATAAAAAATATACAAAAAGACCAGAAAGCCATTTATTACATAACTGCCGAAACCTATGAAACTGCTAAAGGTTCCCCACATTTAGAAAAATTTAATCAAAAAAATATTGAAGTCCTTCTACTATCTGATCGTGTTGATGAGTGGATGGTGAGTAATTTTAGAGAATTTGACGGTATTCAACTTAAATCAATTGCAAAAGGAAATTTAGAAGACTTTGATTCTAAGGAAGAAAAAAAAGATAAAGAAGAAGTCGCTAAAAACTTTGAAATAGTCATTGAAAAAATGCAAAAAATTCTTGACTCTAAAGTTAAAGAAATTAAAATCTCTTCCCGTCTTAGCGAATCCCCTTCTTGTTTGGTAGCTGATGAAAATGAAATGGGTGGTAATATGGAAAGAATTATGAAATCCTTAGGTCAAGATGTACCAGATACTAAACCTATTCTTGAAATTAATCCAACTCATTCATTAGTTAAAAAACTTAAAACCAAAATTGATGAGGATTTAGTCAAGGTTCTATTTGATCAAGCTGTTTTATCAGAAGGTGGACAACTTAAAGATCCGGCAGAATTTGTAAAACGTATAAATAAACTTATCAATTAATCAGCTAAAAGGTTATAAAAACCAGAAATAGGGATTTTATAACCTTTTAAAAGGTTTGATCTTTTTAAGAATACCTCTAAAAATTGACACTTCTTCTATCTTAGGTTTTACTTTGGTAAAAAAACAACGTAATCGACGTATTAACAATACTTGAGAATGCTTATCTCTAAAATACTCAATATGCTCTAACACTTGAATAAGATGTGTGTAGAAACTTTCTAATTCATCAAAACTAGCTAATTTACTAACACTTTCTTTAAATTCAGTTGTGGTGTTATAAATATAATTTTGATAAGCAAATACCTGAATAGCTGATGCAACATTTAAAGAAAAATAATCTGGATTACCAGGAATAGTCATGAGTATTTGACATAAATCTAACTCTTTATTAGTAAGACCTGACTTTTCAGTACCAAATATTACAGCAACTTCTTGACTATCAATTGTAATAGTTTTTTGAATTTTATTACAAGTTCCCACAACATCCATTTGTCTCCATTTAATGTTACGCTGGCGTGCGCTAGCACCAATCACTAAATGCGTGCCTTTTAAAGCTTCTTCTAAAGACTCACAAACTATAGCATCTGAAAGTACATCATCTGCACCACTAGCTCTAGCCGTAGCCGTAGCTGATGGATAACCTTTTGGATTAACCAAATACAATTTTGATAAATTCATATTTTTCATTGCACGAGCTGCCGCACCAATATTACCAGGTTCGGTAGTATTAACCATAACCACACGTACCTTATCAAAGGTATAATTTATTCCTTTTTTCATTTTTCCTTCTATTATGCACCACCCTACGCTTAATATTGCCATTAAAGTCGCTAGAAAAGCTGGCAATATCATCCTAAGATATCATAATCAAATTGATCTTTTAAAGATTAAAAATAAAACAACTAATGATTTTGTTTATGAAGTAAATAAAGCTGCTAAAAATGCTATTATAAACGAGTTAAAATATACCTTTCCTAGTCATTCAATTTTATATGAAGAAAATAGTGAAATTTTAGACAATAATCGTTTTCAATGGATTATTGATCCATTAAATGGCACTACTAATTACTTACATGGTTTTCCCCAATATTCTGTCTCGATTGCTTTGTATGAAAATAAAGAGCCAAAACATGCTGTAGTATACGATCCATTTAAGGAAGAATTATTTACTACTTCTAAAGGAGAAGGTGCTTACTTAAACGAACAAAGAATTCGTATAACACATACCAATGTTTTTGAAAATACATTAATTGGTACAGATTATTCATTCAAAGAATCAAAACATTTAGATACTTATTTAAGCATGTTTAAAGCCATTCGTCTAAAGGTTTCTGGTATTCGCCATACTGGCTCTACTGCACTTAATCTAGCGTATTTAGCTGCAGGTCGGTTAGATGGCTTTTGGGGGATTGAACTTAATATTTGGAACATTGCTGCTGGTGTGCTTTTAGTTAAAGAAGCAGGTGGTTTTATAGGTGATTTTTCAGGACGAGATAAATATCTAAAAACAGGCAATATAGTAGCTGGTAATAACCAAGTTTTTAAAGCAATTTTAAAAACCATTCATCCTTATTTAACAGTTAAATTACAACGTTAAAAATTATCAATATATAGATAACTAGGACATATACTAAAAAATATGTTTATACCAATAGATATTTTTTATTTAAAATAAAGTAATCTGTTTTCCATTTAGCTCTTTAGCTTTTTCACTCATTAAATACACAATTACAGGACTTTTTGTCTCAGGTAGTGGATTATTGTATATATTTTCAGCTGGATAAGCAATTTGCCGCATTTTGGTGCGCATTCTTCCTGGGTCAAGTGAATTTACCTTAATATTAGTTCTTTCTAATTCTTCAGATAAGGTTTTACTTATTCCCTCGATAGCAAATTTACTTACACCATACGCGCCCCAATATGCTTTTGCTACACGTCCTACTGATGAAGAAAGAAATAATACATGGGCATCACTTGATTTATTAAGCACTGGAATTAATACTTGGGTGAGCATAAAAGGTGCGTTAATATTGATTTGCATGGTTGAATACCAAAGTTTAATATCATATTGTTCAATTGGCATCATTGTTCCAATGATACTAGCATTATGAATGAGCCCATCAAGTTGCTCAAAATTATCTAAGATCTTTTTTTGTAACTGCTCATAATGTTTAGGTGTTGCACCTTCTAAATCAAGAGGATAAAGAATAGGTTTTTGATAGCCTAAATCTATCACCTCGTCGTAAGTGGTTTCTAGAGAGCCTAAATCACGCCCTAACATAATAACACTTGCACCTGCTTTAGCAAGGTCAAGTGTTATTGCTCTACCAAAACCACGATTTGCACCAGTAACTAAAATAACTCTATCTTTTAACTCACCTTTGGTGATTGAATAATTAGTTGAAATTTCCATTGGCTTAATTCCTTTTTACTTTAAATACCTAATTCTTTTATTTTTTCATAAAAAGCAATAAGATTATCTTTGTTATCAGATAGTTTACCTATATCTTATTTGTAGCTTTATAGAAGATCTATACAAAATGGTTACTCTTTCTTTAACTTGTTAATTAATAATGATTTTAATCTTATATAAAAATTCTTTAATCTCTGTATGTCCACTATTATTAATACTAATGTATCACCAAAAACCACCACATTATAGTTTATATCAAGTTTTCTTAATAATAAATAAATTAAATTTTTCAAGCTTATTAGTAACTACTCTAAAAATATCTATTTGATTCTATATAAATATCAATGTCTTCCAATAAAACTAAAGGATTGATTCTTTTATAAGGCTTTTCACTTAAACCATTGTATTGAAGTAGTATATTTAACACATAAGATAAATCTAATGACATATAAACCAATATACCATTTAAGTCAAAAAAAATAATACTTAATATGGTATATCTCTATCAGTTAAAATTATAAATCTATCACATTAGAACGCTTACACTCGAAAATTATCATGCTATTATTAAGGTCATTATTATATTTTTTAGGTTCATTTATTGCATTGATAATTTTAGTAACTATTGCACTATCTGTGTTCTTTTTACCATTTAAGTTTCGCTACATAATTTTATCTAAATGGTCAATGTTTTGCTTATGGTGGTTAGAATATACACTTAATATTAAGCTCCAAGTAATCGGCAAAGAAAATATTCCTCCTAGACCTTGTGTAATCGTTTCTAACCATCAATCTACCTGGGAGACGCTTGGATTTCAACAAATATTCCCCCCACAAACTTGGGTGCTTAAGAAAATTTTATTATGGATACCATTTTTTGGTTGGGGTTTGATGCTACTCAAGCCTATTGTTATTAATCGTGGAAAGAAATTAAAAGCATTAAAAACAATTATAAAACAAGGAGAGAATCGATTAAAAAATGGTATTTTTGTAGTGATCTTCCCAGAAGGGACTCGCCAACCCTATAAAAAACTAGGAAAATATCAAAATAGCGCTATAGCTCTTGCTAAGAAAGCATCTTGTGACGTCATACCTGTTTATCATAATGCTGGTACAATTTGGCCCAAGGGTAGTTTCATAAAACATTCTGGTACTATCACTGTAATTATTGGCAAACCAATGAAGGTAAAAGAAAAATCTACCAAAAAATTGACACAAATTATTAGAAATTGGACTCAAAAACAAAGTAAAAAATTTTAATTCAACTTTGATTATATAGTATTTAGGAGTAGATACTTTTAATCAAAAAATAATTATCTCATTACAATAAGAAAAAATCTTTAAAACTTTTATAATTGATATACAAATTAAACAAATAGAGCTAGATAATAGTAAATAGAATCATTATGATTGGTATATAAACATAAGTATTATCAATAATATGAACAGTTATTTAGAGAATAATATTAAGAATATACAATAAATAGTCATTATTCAACTATTAAATAAATTTAAAATCTAGACAATAATCTTTGAACTTTTCAAATCAACAAAATTAATTACAATAATCTGTTAGATACTATTAATTATCATTCCTTCAAAAAAAAATACAACCAAACTAGCTGTTTTATTAAATATTTATATCTATAAAGAACAAGTTATTGATTCTTTTCTGATAAAATTATCAGGTTGTTTTTTTGATAAAGGTTAATGCAAGGAATACCAGATATTATAAAATTATTTAGTTTTGCTAAAAAGGGGTTAAATTTTTCACACACATATCAAGTGAAAGATTTTCCTAGAATGAAAAAACTACTTAGCAATATTGATGATAAAGTAAAAGTTGAATTAAGTTTTTACATTAAAAATAATGTAGTTCCTTGTATTAAAGGTTCAATTCAATTAAGTGCAGTCGTTGATTGCCAACGCTGTTTAAATGAGGTAAATATTCATTTAAGTCCTAATTTTAAAATTGGATTTCTGAAAAATGAACAACAAAAAGAAAAGTTGGATTCAAGTTTTGAAACAATTCTTAATACTGGTAAAGAATTTTCAACCATTGAATTTATAACAGATGAGCTATTAATATCCATTCCAATGAGTCCTATGCATCCATACAAGTGTCAATCGTATCAAGATAAAGAGTGGATAAATAGTCAAGATAAATATCATCCTTTTGCAACATTAAAACAATTAAAAGATTAAAACAAAACCTAAGGAGTAAAAAATGGCCGTACAAAAAAGTAGAAAAACCCCCTCAAAAAGAGGTATGCGTCGCTCACATAATGCATTAGTAAACTCTACATTATCAGAAGATCAAGAAACAGGTGAAATTCACTTACGTCATCATATCACAACTGATGGTTTTTACCATGGTAAGAAAGTAATTAACAAAGCACAAAATATTCAAAAAATAAATGCTTAAACCCTGTGGCAATAAAGGTATCAATTGATGCCTCAGGAGGGGATTATGGAATACCTGTTACCATTGTAGCAGGTATTAAAGCATTAAATATATTCCAAGATTTACATTTATATTTTGTCGGTAATGAACCTAGCATCACAACTGAATTAGGCAAGTATCCATCAAATACGCTTAATTCAAGATACACAATTATTCATGCAAGTGAAGTTGTATTAATGAATGAATCTCCAGCAATTGCATTACGAAAAAAGAAAGATTCTTCTATGCGTATTGCAATTAATCTCGTTAAAACATTCAAAGCAGATGCTTGTGTTAGTGCAGGGAATACTGGTGCACTTATGGCTATTTCTCGCTTTGTACTAAGAACCATTAAAGGTATTGACCGTCCTGCTATTATGGGCCGTATGCCAACCATAACTGGACATACACACATGCTAGATTTAGGGGCTAATGTTGATTCAAAGCCTAAAGCTTTAGTTGAATTTGCAACGATGGGTTCAATTGCTGTTAAATATACTGAAAATATTGAATCACCCACCATTGGTCTTCTTAATATTGGAGAAGAGGATATGAAGGGCAGTGAAAAAATTAGAAAAGCTGCTACTTTATTAAAAGCCTCTAACTTAAATTATGTAGGATTTGTTGAAGGTAATGATATTTATAAGGGTATCGTAGACTTAATTGTTTGCGATGGTTTTGAAGGTAATATTGCGTTAAAAGCTAGTGAAGGTGTAGCATCAATGATGGAACATTACCTAAAACAAGCATTTACTAGAAACTTATTAACCAAGTTAGTTTCTTTAATTGCAATACCAGTACTTAAAGATTTTAAATCTAGCCTTAACCCTGATAAATACAATGGTGCATCCTTGTTAGGACTTCGTGGTATTGTTGTTAAAAGTCATGGCAGTGCAAACATTGATTCATTTTTAACAGCAATTACTGAGGCTTATATTGAAGCTCATGCTAAAATTAGCGACAAAATATCAATTCAAATTTCAAAAGAATTAGAACATAATGAATAAATTTGCAAGAATCATTGGTACGGGTAGTTACTTACCACCTACTGTAATTACTAATGATGATTTAGCAAAAACCATTAATACAACAAATGAGTGGATTGTTGCACGTACAGGTATTAAACAAAGACATAAAGTGACTAATGAAACAACTTGTGATTTAGCTGAAAAAGCAGCTAATCGTGCGCTTGAAATGGCTGGTATTAATGTCAAAGATTTAGATTTAATTATTTTAGCAACCACTACAGCTGATAAAATTTTTCCTGCAACAGCAACCATATTACAAACCGCAATTGGTGCCTCATGCCCTGCATTTGATTTACAATCAGTTTGTTCAGGCTTTATCTTTGCACTAACCACAGCTGAGCAATATATCAAAGCTTCTGCTGCTAATAAAGTATTAGTTGTTGGTAGTGAAACTTTATCAAGAATTGTTAATTGGAATGACCGTTCTACTGCAGTTTTATTTGGTGATGGTGCTGGTGCTGTAGTATTAAGTGGCAGTGATAATACCGGTATTTTGTACTCAAAACTATTCAGTGATGGAAAATATCTGTCTTCACTCCAAGTTAGTAATAATTACATTAATGAAGTGGGCTTTATTGAAATGTCTGGTAATGAAGTTTTTAAAATTGCTGTTAATCGTTTATCTTCTTTAGCAGAAAAAACACTCAAAGAAACTAATTTAAATTCAAACAAATTAGATTGGATAGTCCCACATCAAGCTAATATTCGTATTATATCTGCTGTTGCCAAACGCATCAAAACTCCAATGAATAAAGTAATTGTTACTCTTGAAAATCATGGCAATACTTCTGCCGCCTCTATACCATTAGCACTGGATACAGCAGTTAGAGATGGCCGTATTAAAAGAGGTGACTATTTATTATTTGAAGGTATTGGTGCTGGTTTTAGTTGGGGTAGTATTCTAATTCAGTTTTAAAACAATCTTTCTTGTAATTTAGCTGTTAATTGTTGTAATTCTACTGCATCTACGCTTAATAAAGCTATATCATCAATGGCTTTTTCGTATAAATCCTTATAAGCAAGTTTTGATTTATCCAATCCCAATAAGGACGGATAGGTAGGCTTGTTTTTACACTCATCAGAATATTGTTTTTTACCTAATAACTCATCAGGTGTTTCAATATCAAAAACGTCATCTTGAATCTGATATGCTAAACCGATATCTTTAGAAAAAATATTTAAAATAGCCTGGTCCTTATTGTTACAATTTTTAGAAACAATTGCACCTAGGTTAACTGCGCAATTTAATAATGCACCTGTTTTTTTTCGGTGCATAATTTCTAACGTTGTAATATTCACTTGTTTTGCAATAATAGATAAATCAATCGCTTGACCTTCTGCCATTTCAAATGAGGCATGCGTTAAAGACTTTATTAACTTAATTTTTGTATCAGAGCCAATCAAATTATCATTAACCAACACCTTAAATGCTAATGTTTGCAAACCATCACCTACTAAAATTGCTTGAGCTTCTCCAAAAAGCTTGTGACAAGTTGGTTGATTATGGCGTATATCATCATCATCCATAGCCGGTAAATCATCATGAATTAGAGAATATGCATGGATAAATTCAACAGCACAACTACTAGAATCAACTAAATCCAAATGTGTACTAAAAATATTAGCAACAGAATAAGTAAGAATAGGCCTAAAACGTTTACCATTGGTTAATGTGCTATAACGCATTGCTTTAGTCAAATAACTCTGCACTGGTAAATATTTCTCTAATTTAATATTAACCCTTGTGACGTAAGTATTAAAATCCATTACTAAAAAGTCTTAATATAATGTTTAACACTTATATATAATATAAAATATTATAATTTCTTTAGTGGTTTTTCGTTCGTATAGTTGTCTTCTTCAGTTAGCATGGAAATTTTTTGTTCTGCTTTATTGAGTGCACTTTGACATTGTTTAGTTAATTCAACACCTTTAGAAAAGTGATTAAGCGAATCTTCGAGACTTAAATCTCCAGATTCCATGGTTTTTACAATTTTTTCTAAATCGATTAAACCTTGGTTAAAATTAAATTTTTCTGACATTTTATATTTTTTCCTTGCTATCCGATTTACTTATTATTTTATCCATTATTTTTGTTATAAATATTCTTTTAAGAATAGTAAACAGTTTAGTTAAAAACTAACACAATAATAAATTTTAATATTTTTTCTTATAAAGAATAAATAATGTATTTATATTTTACTAAATATAAATACTATTCTAATACACCTATTTATCTATATAAACTATCAATCTTTATAAATATAACTCATAACCTTTTAAATAGATACAAAAGAAGAGATAAATCTAGTTAAGAGGTGTTAAACTCTAAGTTTTTACTCTTATAAATATCTCTATTACTTCTGTCAGAAGTAATAGAGATATTTTAATTCTACTTGAATAACCTGTAATTAAGAATGATTTAATTGTTGAGTTTTGTGCCAAAATTTAGCTACCTTAGCTAATTCAGGATTGATACTTATAGAGCGTAGTAATAAAAAATCATACGCCATTCTAAAACGTGGATTTTTTAACAATTCTTTGACTTTTTTAGGATTCATACTTTCTAGTTTTGGCTGTATCATCCAGATGTCTTTAATTCTACTACTAAGCCATCTTGGTAACGAAACTTGTTTAATTTGTTCAATAATAACTTCTTCTGAAGCTTGACTCATGGCTAAAGATATAGAACATTGTTTCTTTTTAATCACAAAAAAACGTTCATTTTGAGCCTGCCATAAAAATACAGCAAATAAAAAAACAGGTGTTACAGATTGGTTTCTTTTAATTCTATCTGATGTATTTAATAAAGCTTTTTTAATAAATTCATTATTATGAGTTTGTTTAAATAAATATTTAAACAAACCATATTCCTCTAAACGTTGATATATTTTAAAACCATATTCATTATGAAATAATTTAATACACTCTTCATATAAGCGTATTGTAGAGATATTACCAAGAAGTGGCGCTTGCTCAAAAATAGCCGACTTAATCTCATTACTTAAATGAAAGTCTAATTTAGTTTGAAATCTAATAACTCTAATCATGCGCACTGGGTCTTGCTCAAATCTTTTTTTTGGGTTTCCAATAACATTTAACTCTTGTACTCTTATATCTTGAAGTCCACCCACATAATCAATAACTTCTTGTGTTTCAATGTCGTAATAAAGTGCATTAATACTCAAATCTCTACGTATAACATCATCTTCAATATTGCCATAACAGTTATCACGCATAACAACCCCGTTGTTAGCCACTTGTACTTTACCCGATCTAAAGGTAGCCACTTCAATAAATTTACGCGCTGGAAATATAACGTGTACCAAACGGAATCGCCTACCAATCAAACGTGAACGTTTAAATAATTTATGTACCTCCTCTGGCTTGGCATTGGTTGCAATGTCAAAATCTTTTGGTGTTAAACTTAAAAGAAAATCTCTAACACAGCCTCCTACTAAATAGGCTTTGAACCCAGCTTTATTTATAATATTAATAACCTTTAAAGCATCTTTATCTAGAAGGTTTCTATCAAACTTAACACTCTGACGAATAACTTTCATAAAAAATACTAGCCTTGATGCTTCAAATCAACTTTGGTTTTAAATGTCCAGTTTTTTTGTTGGTATTCAGCAATTATAGTTGTATAAATACCACCACGAACATTGAAAATTGCTTTTAAGCGCATAAATCTTGGATTACTTACTTGGATCAAATCATCAAGAATTTTATTAGTGACTGCCTCATGAAATTCACCCTTACTTCGATACGACCAAATATACATTTTTAATGATTTTAATTCTATACATACTTTATCAGCAATATATTCAAGATATAATGTAGCAAAATCAGGTTGTCCTGTTTTAGGGCATAGACATGTAAACTCTGGCATGTTAATTTGAATAATAAAATTACGTTCAATATTAGGATTATCAAAAACCTTTAAATTTTTATTAGGTTGAAATGACATCAAAATTTTTCCTTTAAAAACATGGTTATTTTACGCGTCAAAAAGTGTAACACTCTTTATAAAAACCTAACTAAAAATAATAAATGTAATAATTTTTATTATTGGTAATTTTATTGAATTATTTTTTATTAAGATAGTGTCAAAAAAAATTGGTAAATATTCTATGCCTAATTGAATAAAAAATAAAAATTAATAACAACATAACTAAATGTACCCACCACAGTCCAATAATTGGTAAAGATTCTCCACGTTCTAAGACTGATTTTGAAATTAGCAAGGCATTATTATATAAAATAAACACAACAACACCAATTAATACACCTAAATTTCTACCTCCATGCTGGTAGGTTTTTCCAAGTAAAACGCCAAGTGCTGATAATATTAAAACACTTAAAGGCTGAGATATTCTCCATTGAAACTCTGCTATTTCTGTAAGTTTTCTAGAAAAAAATAATTCAAGTGTTGACTTTGATTCTACTTTAGTACCCTTACTAATTATTTTTTTTATATTTCCGTCAATAATTTGTATATCATATAAATTAAAATTTAATATTTTTTTCTTTGTATCTAAAATAAATCCTTGATAATTCGTACCATCTTTAAGACGTAAATACACGCTATTATTGTTTAAATTAGTGTATTTTTTAGCCTGTTTCGCTAAGATTATAACTGGCTCATTATTAATCAAAGTGTAAATAAAAATCCCTTCCATATTTTGCTCTTTAGAATTATCAGAATTACTTACTTTTGATGCAAAAAAAATAATATCACCATTTTTAAACTCTTGAAATTCTCTTTCTTTAATAAAAGAAAATTTAGATATATTTTTACTATGATTTATAATCAATTCTTTTTGCTGCTTAGACCAAGGTACTACAACTGTTGTTAAAATAACAATAACAATAACAATAACAATAACAAGTGGCTGAATGAATACCATAAAATGTTTATTGTTCAAACCTAATGAGTTCATTATGACGGCCTCTGAGTTTTTATACAGCTTGTTAATACTCAAAATAATAGCCAATAATAAAGATAAAGACAAGATTGGCACAATATCTCTAATCATATTAAAACCAACTAGTGGTAATAGATCTTTAACAGGTATACCTTCTTTTAAACTCTCTTTAACCACTAGTACTAACTGATTACCAAAAACCACTAAACTAATCACAATAAACACTGCACTCAAAATCACCAATGTATTACGCATTAAATACCTAGCTAGAATACTATTTTGTAATTTAAAAGTTTTAATTGCTATAATAAAATTCCATACCTTGGGTAGGTTTAAGGCGACTAAGAAACACTCGGAATGATTAATTAAACAATGATTTTTTAAATCAATTTATTACTTCTTTTGCGACATTAAAGCAAAAAATTCGTCATTAGTTTTGGTCAACTTTAAACGATTAATTAAGAATTCAGCTGCTTCAACAGTATCCATTGGATGCAAAATCTTACGCAAAATCCATATTTTTTGTAATTCTTTTTCATCAGTAATTAGTTCTTCACGACGTGTACCAGAAGCATTAATGTTAATTGCTGGAAAAATTCGTTTCTCACTTAAGCGTTTCTCTAAATGAAGCTCCATATTACCAGTACCTTTAAATTCTTGATAAATAACTTCATCCATTTTTGAGCCAGTATCAATCAATGCAGTAGCAATAATAGTAATACTACCTCCATTTTCAATATTTCTAGCCGCTCCAAAAAAACGCTTAGGACGTTGTAGTGCATTAGCATCAACACCACCTGTTAGAACTTTACCTGATGAAGGAGAAATTGTATTATAAGCACGTGCTAAACGTGTAATTGAGTCTAATAAAATTATTACATCTTTGCCTTGTTCTGCACGTCGTTTTGTTTTTTGGATAACCATTTCAGCAACTTGCACATGACGTTTTGCTGGTTCATCAAACGTTGAGGCGATTACCTCTCCACGAACAGTACGAGCCATTTCTGTCACTTCTTCAGGACGTTCATCAATTAAAAGAACAATAAGTTCACATTCTGGATGGTTAACCGAAATAGACGTAGCAATATTTTGCATAATCATAGTTTTACCTGCTTTTGGTGGTGCAACCAATAAACCTCTTTGACCTTTTCCAAATGGTGCAACAAGATCAATTACTCTAGCAGTAATATCCTCGGTACCACCATTACCAACCTCTAAATTAATCCTTTCATTAGGATGAATAGGTGTTAGTGAAGCAAATGGAATCCTATTCCTAACATTATCTGGATCTTCACTATTCACTTCTGATACCTTAATTAAAGCAAAATACTTTTCACCTTTTTTAGGTGCTCTAATTTTACCCGCAACTAAATCACCAGTCGATAAATTAAAACGTCTAATTTGATTAGGTGAAATATAAATATCATCTGCACCTGAGGTATAAGAATCATCACTTGATCTTAAAAAACCATAACCATCTTGCAACACATCTAAAACACCATCACCCAAAACTTCCTCATCATTAGCCGCTTTAGCTTTAAGAATAATAAAAATTAATGTTTGTTTTTTAGCTCTAGAAATATTTTCTGCACCTAAAGATTGTGCCAGTTCTAGTAATTTCTCTGGGCTAAATTTTTTTAGTTCTGATAATTTCATGAATGTGTCCATATTAAGGTTAAGTATTTTTACTTAATTTAGAGATGCGTATCTATAAGTATTATAAAACTTTGTTAAGCTAATTACTTAAGAGAAAAATAATCAGTTATTTAGTCTTTAAATATTAGCGTCGATAAATGCACTAAGTTCTGCTTTTGAAAGTGCACCCATTTTGGTTGCTTGAACAACACCATCAAAAAATAACAACATAGTTGGAATGCCACGTACTCCATACTTTGATGATGTTTTTTGATTCTCATCTATATTAATTTTAGCAATAAGAACCCTACCATCATATTCATCAGCAATTTTGTCTAATACAGGCATTAGCGTCTTGCACGGTCCACACCACTGTGCCCAAAAATCTACTAATACTACTTGTGATGAATTAACAACTTCTGCTTCAAAAGAGGCATCAACTACTATTTTAATTTTATCGTTCATATTTTTATATTAATCTGAAATTAAAAAACAGCAGAATATTGGTAACTGCGTGAAATTATATCATTATTTAACTCGCATATTTTTTTTTTACAATTTTTCCTCTAAACTCTCTTTTAGAGTTAATTTTTCTGACATACTTAATGGTTCATTTTTAGAGTTGCTAATAAAAAATACATCCTCAACCCTTTCTCCCATAGTTGCAATTCTAGCATTAATTAATAAGATGTTTAATTCAAAAAATACGTAGGCAATATTAGAAAGTATGCCTTGCTTATCAAGCGCGTTAATTTCTAATTGAGTCAGGTTCCATTGTTCATTTAAACTAAAACTAACTTTCACCCTATGGTCAAAATATTGATACATGTATATATCATGAGTTATTCTTACTCTCACATCCAAATTATCCAACTCATTTTTGATTTTTTGATTTATATTAATATGCTTAAGTACTTCATCTTGCAAAACACTAATTGTGTTATAGACTTTATTATTCTTGGTGGTTAAAATTTTAGCATCCACAATATCAAGCCCCAATCTTTCAAGAATACTAATTAATTTAAAGAATAAGCCCTTAAAATCATTACATAAAATAAAAATATCAACTACGTTATATTGTGAAATTTTAGAGCTAACAATAATCTTATCTACGGTCATTTTAGTGGTAAAATTTAAATGCCATAATATATCACTTATATCATAACGTAAATAATAATCCTTGGGTAAAGTTGATAATATTTTTTCAACCTCACTTATTGGATAACCTTGAATAATGGAATTATTAATAATAGTTTGTTTGATATCTTGCACTCTTTGATCTACGCTTGGACGTTGACCATTACTACTTTCTAAGTATTTTTTAGTGTTGTAAAATAGTTTTTTCAGCAAAGAATCTTTCCAGCTATTCCATAAATTATCTTTTGTTGCACGAATATCAGCTACTGTTAATAAGTATAAAAATTCTAAAAATTCAACTGTACTCACTTGCTCAGCAAAATATTTAATTACCTCAAAATCGCCAATATCTTGCTTTTGTGCAACCATTGACATAAGTAAATGTTTTTCAACTAATTGTGAAACTAAATCAATATCATTTGCTTTTAATTGATGATATTGACAAAATTTACGTACATCAATTGCACCTAACTTGGCATGCTCTCTACTTCTACCTCTACCTTTAGCAATATCATGAAAAAGCCCTGCTAATAATAACAATTCTGGTTTTTGAATACCTACTGCTATCTCACTACAAAGTATAAATTCCTTAGCAAACTCAGAAACAAAAAAACGCCTCAAATTACGAATCACAAACAACGTATGTTGATCTACTGTATAGGCATGGAATAAATCATATTGCATAAGTCCCATAATCTTACCAAAATTAGGAATATAGCGCTCCAAAATACCATAACGGTTCATAAGTTTTAACGCCTTATTAACCCCTTGATTTTGCTGTAATAATTCAATAAATAATCGATTATTATTACGTCTTTTATAATAATCACAATCAATTAAATTGATACTAGTTTGCATTTGTCTAAGCGTTTTTGCACTAATACCACATACATAACTATGCTTAGCAATAAGTAAAAATATTTCAATAAAAGCGGATGGTATTTGAATAAAAATCCGCTCATCAATTGAATGAATATAACCATGATTAACCATAAAACGACTATTCAAAAACTGTGTGTTTAAAATTTCATCTTCTAATAATTGCAATAAAATATCATTAAGACGAGAGACCTTAGTCACTGTTTGATAATAATCTTTCATGAAAACCTCAACCGCTAAAAAATCCCCATCAACATAACCCAATATAGTTGCTATAGATTTTTGATATTGGAATACAAGTCTGTCTTCATGTCGATTAGCAATAATATGTAATGCAAATCTGACTTTGAATAAAAATAGTTGTGATGTGTTTAATAATTCATATTCAGCAATTGTTAAATATTGCTTATCGATCAATTCAAACAAAGTATTAACGCAAAAATACCATTTTGCTACCCAAACAACCGTCTGAATATCTCTAAGACCTCCAGAACTTTGCTTAATATTAGGCTCTAAATTGTAAGCAGTATTAGATGGGTTTTGATGACGATTATACTGTTCTTTTTTCTTTCCAACTAAAAATGTTTGACTTGACCAAACGCTAGATTTAATCACAGCTTTCATCTTATAAAACAAAGACACTTTACCTAAAATAACTCGAGATTCTAATAAATTAGTCACTACACTAAGATCATTAATTACACTAATACAATCTTTTAAATCTCGAGTTGCATGTCCTACTTCCAAATTTACATCCCATAAAAATGTCAAAAAACTAGCAATACCATGTTGATAAGTATTATGAGAATCATCAGGAATTAAGATTAATAAATCTATATCTGAGTACGGATGCAATTCCTTCCTACCATAGCCTCCAACTGCCACTAAACACAACTGATCAGAAAGATTAAAACTTTGCCAAATATCCTTTAGTAATTGATCAATTTCATTACTTCTATATAAAACAAGTGCTTGAGCTGTCTCTGGACTATTTAAAAAATCTTTCTTGATTGACTCCTGTAATGATTGATATTTTGCTTTAAATAATGATAAATCTATCATAATTATAAGTATTTATTAGAAATCAATCGCCATCTTTAAGCGTAACAACGCTTTATTCTTACCAACCAACTCGGCTACAATGTCAATACCCCCTGCATTGCCATCACCACTTAGCGCAAGTCTAAAAGGCTCTCCTACTCTTCCAAAGCCGATATTAAGCTCAAAGCATACTTGTTTAACAACTTCTTTAATATTATCAGCTTTCCAGGTGTTTAGCATTTCTAATTCTACAAGTAAGTGTTTAAGTGGTATTTTATCTTTAAAAAATTTTTTAGCAAGTTTTTCATCAAAAGTGTCAAAATCTTGATAAAACATTTTTAACTCACATGCCATATTAACCAAAGTTTTACATCTATTTTGCAAGTATCGAACTACTATTTCAATATTAGGTGTATCTTTAATTGTAATTCCTTGATTTTGTAAATGCCAAGTTAGGTTACTAAGTAAATTCTTAACACTAGAACTTTTAATGGTTTCTTTATTGAACCACAAAAGCTTATCTTGATTAAAACTTGCAGATGCTTTATTGATATTTTTTAATTCAAATAGCTTAACAATTTCATTTATAGAAAATATTTCTTGGTTACCATACGACCAGCCCAAACGGGATAAATAATTAAGCAAGGCTTCAGGCAGAAACCCCGCATCTCGGTATGCCATAACACTCATAGCACCATGTCGTTTTGAAAGACGTATACCATCATTACCTAGAATCATAGGTAAGTGTGCAAATTCTGGTAGATGCCAACCTAATGCTTGATAAAGGTTAATTTGTTTAGGTGTATTGTTGATATGATCATCACCGCGAATAATAATATTAATTTTCATATCATGATCATCAACTACTACAGTAAGATTGTAAGTTGGTGTGTTATCGTTGCGAGCAATAATTAAATCATCTAATTCTTGATTATTAATTGAAATTTTTCCTTTGACTACATCATTAAAAACCACTACTCCTTCTTTTGGATTATTAAAACGTACAACACCATTATGTAGATTTTTATCCCGACAACAACCGTCATACTTAGCTTTTTTACCTTGTTTTGTTAACTTTTCACGCAATATTTTTAAGCGCTTCTTAGAACATTCACAATAATAAGCTTTTTTTTCATCTAATAGATGCTGGATAATTTGTTTATACCTATTAAAACGATCCGTTTGATACAAAGGACCCTCATCATAATTAAGCCCAAGCCAATCAATGCCTTGTAAAATCGCATCAACTGATGCTTGAGTTGAACGTTCTAAATCTGTATTTTCAATACGTAATACAAATTTACCATGTTGCTTTTTAGCCCAAATCCAAGCGAAGAATGCAGTTCTAGCACCTCCAATATGTAAATAGCCTGTTGGGGATGGTGCAAATCTTGATTTCATCATTATTTTTTAATGTTATGGGCTTACTCTATCAGCTTTGTCGAACCAATATTGTGCTTTTTCTAAATCTTGTTTAACTTCTTTACCATCTTCAAACAGCATACCTAATGTATACATTGGACCAGAAATACCAAATTTAGCACCTTTTTTAAACCAGTTAATAGACTGTATAATATCTTTTTCTACACCCTCTCCAGTCATACATGCTACCCCTAGCATATGATGAGCAAATGCATGTCCTTTTCCTGCTGCTTTTAAAAAATTTTCAAACCCTAAAGGTTGGTTTTTAACCATACCTAAACCATTCATTTGCATCATGCCAATACGCCATAAAGCCTCAGCATTACCTTTTGTAGCTAAAGGAGCTAATAATTGATATGCCATGGTAAAATTCTTAGTATCAAAAGCAGTGACACCACTGGATAAATCTATATTATATATATCTGTGTTGCTTGAATCTGACATCTGTTTCTCTAATAATAGAAAAGAGAATTAATTTTACACTGTTATAATGTGCTTTTATTCATTAAATAGTCACTGTAATACAATGGAATTTAACCAACAAGAGACAGATCATAACAGTATTGTTTCCGTCGAAGAATACCATGTTAAATTAACACATATACAGCTTAAAATACCTTGTTTTATTTCTTATAGTTACTATTGTGAAATTAATATAAATAATCTTAATGATATTAATAAAATTTCGTTATTTCCTCTATCCAATCAAGATAATATTAATTTATTAATTATTGGTTCAGGCTCAACACATCAATTTTTACATCCAAAACAACAGATAGCTATTCGTCAAATGGGTATTAGCCCTGAAATTATGAATAATAAATCAGCTTGTCGAAGCTTTAATTTATTACTATCTGATGCTAGATCAGTTGGTTTGTTATTATTATGAAATTATTAAGTGTTGCACAAATACGTCATTGTTGCCATTATTTCAATTGTGATACTTATCGCTAAACAACCAGATCTAGGTACTTCACTATTAATTGCTTCATCTGGTTTTTATGTATTGTTTTTTCTGGTGTTCGCATTCAAATTGTTAAAAAGAATTGGCTAAATTTTACTTTGATTTTATCAATCATTATCTCAGGCGTCTATGCTGTATAGGACTACCTATTAATAGATTATCAAAAAAAACGTATTATAACCTTATTTGATCCAAGTTCTGACCCATTAGGTTCTGGCTACCATATCTTACAATCAAAAATTGCAATTGGCTCTGGTGGTTTAATTGGTAAAGGCTTAGGACAAGGCTCTCAATCTCATCTTAATTTTTTACCTGAGCATACAACTGACTTTATCTTTGCTGTTATTGCTGAAGAGCTAGGGTTTATAGGAATTATATTTTTATTTATATTGTATGGATTAATTATTTACCGACTACTAATAATTTCTTTTCAATCGGAGGGTAATTTTTCAAAATTATTAGGCTCGAGTTTAACTTTTGTCTTTTTTACTTATATTTTTGTTAATGTTAGTATGGTATCTGGACTATTACCTGTAGTAGGCATACCATTACCACTAATTAGTTATGGCGGATCATCAATCATTACTTTAATGTCTAGCTTTGGAATTATCATGGCAATTCGTAAACATAAAACACCAAGTTACTTACAAAAATAATATACATATTCCTGCTCTTGCTTCTTTACTTTCCTAACTTAATTTTTACTAAAAATTTACCAATAACTAGTTTTCAAGTAAACTGTGATCTTATTAAAAATAAGACTAAATTGTAATTCATTAGCCTAACATAGGTAATCAATCAATAAAACTTTACTTACTTTTTATAATCTTTAATTACTATCATATTATAATCACGATAATAGATATGCTATGGTAACTTATCAAATCTAAAACAAGTTAAAAAAGTATTTAATTAACTAAACAACTAATATTTTATGCAAAACCAATTATTTATCAAATCCTTAATTATTCTTATATACTTATTTACCTTAAATATCCAAGCAGCAATTTTCATTACCCCTAAAGCGCCAGAAATATCTGCTATTGCTTATAGTATTGTTGATTACAATTCTGGTAAAGTCATTGCTAGTAATAAACAAAACTACAAACGAGCACCAGCAAGTCTAACTAAACTAATGACAGCCTATGTCATTTTTCAACTCATTAATAATGATCGTATCAACTTAGAGGATGAAGTACATATCAGTAAAAAAGCATGGAAAACAGGTGGTTCCAAAAGTTTTGTAGAAGTAGGAAAAACTATGAAGCTTGAAACTTTGCTTAAAGGTATGATTATTCAATCTGGCAATGACTCTGCTGTTGCCTTAGCTGAACATATTGCAGGAGATGAAAGCACATTTACCACTTATATGAATGAGTATGCACACAAACTTGGCATGAATAATTCCCAGTTTAAAAACGCTTCTGGTTTACCGAATAATAATCAATACACCACTGCTGCTGATATAGCATTACTAGCAACAGCAATAATTAGAGACTTTCCTCAATTTTACCCATGGTATTCAGAAAAAGAATTTACTTACCACGGTATTAAACAATACAACCGTAATAAGTTATTATGGAATGATCATACAGTAGATGGACTTAAAACTGGATTTACTAAAAAAGCAGGATACAATCTAGTAGCCAGTGCCGAACGTCTTGGTATGCGCTTGATTTCTGTCGTTCTAGGATCTAGTAGTGTTAACGACAGAACTTCACAAACACAAAAAATTCTTAATTACGGCTTTCGTTTTTTTGAAACTAAAACCATTGGAAATATAAAAAAAGAATTGCCTATCGCTAACTCAACTAAAAATATGTTAAAGATTGGTACATCAAAAACAATTAGTTTTACTCTAGCACGTGGTCAGTTCAAATTTTCAGACCAAGTTATCCAGCTTAATACAGCCTTATCAGCACCTATTAATAAAGGTGATATTGTTGGAAAACTTCTTATTCAGTTTAAAGGTAAAACCATAGCTAGTACTCCACTTATTGCGCTTGAAAATGCACAACAAGCAAGTTTTTTTTCACGTATTCTTGAGGCTATTGGATTTTAGTGGTATTTTTAAACGGAGAATTTATTAAAAAAAATCAAGCACACATTTCTGTGATGGATAGAGGTTTTTTATTTGGTGATGGCGTGTATGAAGTAATTCCTATTTATAACGGTAAGATATTTCGTCTTGATGAGCATTTATTGCGTTTGCAAACAAGTCTTGATTCGATCAAAATAAAAAATCCATATAGTCCAAAGAAATGGGGCAGTATTCTCAATAAACTTCTAAAATTTTACAACAATCAAGAACAATCAATTTATTTACAAATAAGTCGGGGTATAACTAACAAACGCCAGCATAGTTTTAGTAATTTGACACCAACTGTCTATATCGAATCTAATATTTTGCTAACTAAAACTAAGGAAACACTTAGAACAGGATTTTCAGCTATCACACAACCAGATATTCGTTGGAGTCGATGTGATATTAAATCCACCTCTCTTTTAGCCAATGTTATGTATTCACAACAAGCAAAAGAAAAAAATGTTGAAGAGATTATTCTTTATCAAGGCACTCAAGTGACTGAAGGAGCAACTTCTAATGTTTTTATGATAAAAAATAACACCTTATATACCCATCCAACTAATGTTCACATTCTATCTGGCATTACTCGTGATTTGGTGTTAGAAAGTGCAAAGGCATATCATATCTCTATTCAAGAAACCTCATTCTCAATTGATGAACTAGACATTGCAGATGAGTTGTGGATTTCCAGTTCTACACGCGAAATTATGCCTATAACCAAAGTTGATAATAAGTTAATTAATAATGGTCATATTGGTAACGTTTGGAGCCGTGTCTATGATTACTACCAAAGTTTAAAGAATACATGATAGATTACCTAGATATGTTACATATCTAGGTTGGAAGCTTTTTTGATCATCAAGATTTTTAACTCATATGCGCAAATAATAATGTTAGTTTTCATCGTTATTTTAGAGTTTAATATCACTAGGATTTAGTTTAATCACTTTTCTATATGTTTTAAATGAAAATTTAAATCTTGATCTATACAAGACGATCATTTGATAAACTCATCAAAATATAAGATATTCACACTTAAAATCTAACATTTAAGAAATATAATAAACAACTACTCAATAATAAGCAATTTGAACTAATGGGATTGCAAACATCACCTAAAAATATTATGTATCTTTAAACACCTGTCAATTAAAGATAATAATCACTAATATTTAAATGATACGCTATTGGTTAAAAATACGTAGAATAAACAACAAATAGATACCAAGAATTTACAATGCTTAAAGAAATCTTATATTTGGTATAATCCTAGCAACAGGCCAAGGCAGACGTATGGATACCACTAACTAAAATAAAATAAAATAGTCATTAACATTTCATATTTAAACAACCAAATTAAGTCTTATATTAATAATGGCACAAAAATTTGGTATCAATCTTTACTATAGCAATGAAAAAAAGATTATTAGAAATTGCAAATGATATTATCAAAGAATTGTCTGTGTTAGGGAATAAAGCTTTCTTTGTCATTAACAGCGGTATACTTTGTAATTATAATTTATCAAGGCTAATAATACCTGCAATAAGTTCACTAGTTCATCTTCTATTAACTGATAATCATAACCACAATCCAAAATATTTTTTTCATCAAATAACACCCAGTTAACCCTTGTAAGTAAAAAACCTATGCTTTTTCTGACATTGGTATTTGTCAACCTGTACTATTTAAACCTTAATTTATTTGAAAAAAATAGCACTCTCAAAAGTACTAAAAACAGCCATTACTAAATCAAATTAATGCGGGATATTACGCTGTCTATTAGAAAGATGTAGAACTTAAGAACGTTTAGAATTAGCTAATAATAAAGCAAAACTAAATGTAAAATAGATAATTGATAGTATCAAGATTGTAACAATAATAAATAGTTATGAACCCCGCCAGATCTGGAAAGAAGCAACGGTAATAATTTTTTATGTATTGAATAATATTCTTGGTGCTATCATTTTTAATACAATCAATACTACTTCTGATGAGTAAAAACTATCAAGTTTTAGCTAGAAAATATCGCCCGCATTCTTTTACTGAATTAGTAGGTCAAGCAAACACCAAAAAAACCTTAATTAATGCACTTGATGCTAATAATTTACATCACGCTTTTCTATTCACAGGAACACGGGGTGTTGGTAAAACCAGCATTGCTAGAATTCTTGCCAAATCTATTAACTGTGAACAAGGAGTTAGCTCAGTCCCGTGTGGCAAGTGTTCTACTTGTATTGAGATTGACAAAGGTCAATCAATTGATTTAATTGAACTTGATGCTGCCTCTCACACAGGGGTAGATAATATGCGTTCTATTCTAGAAAATACGCAATACTTGCCAAGCAAAAATCGTTATAAAATTTATCTTATCGATGAAGTACATATGCTCTCTAAGAGTAGTTTTAACGCCCTTTTAAAAACCCTAGAAGAACCACCAGAACACGTTAAATTCTTATTAGCAACAACTAACCCACAAAAACTACCTCTGACTATTTTATCACGTTGCTTGCAATTCACATTACAACAACTAACCCATGATGAAATTCTAGGCCAACTAAAATTTATCATGGATTCTGAAGCGCTAAGCTATGAAGAATTAGCCCTTAGTCAAATTGCTGATTTTGGCAAAGGATCAATGCGTGACGCGCTGAGTTTACTTGATCAGTCAATCTCTTATGGTAAGGGTATAATAACTAATGCCGATATTAAAGCTATGCTAGGTTTAGTACATCATGAAGATATTATAACATTAACTACACATTTATTTAACCAAGATGCTAAATCGGTAATTAATTTTATTAAAGATTTATCTCATCGTGGCGAAAACCTTAACAATGCACTTAAAGATTTAAGTTCATTGTTCCATAAAATATCTATTGCACAAATTGTTAATACTAAAAGTGACAGAACTACTAAAAATCTTAGCAAACAAATATCAAACTTTGATTTACAAATTTTTTATCAGATGTCAATCAATGGTTCTAAAGACATGGCAATAGCTCCTAGCGATCAAATTGGATTTGAGATGACACTACTTAGAATGTTAGCATTTCGTAGTGATAACCCCCCTAATACAGAAAAAAAAACGCTAAAAATCAAGTCTGAAGTTAAAACACCAGTGCTAATTGAAAAAAAAGAAATACTCAATATTAACAATCAACAACAATGGGAAACACTTATTATATCCTTAGAATTTAAAGGTAATGTAAAGATGTTAGTCGAAAATACATTATTTGACAATGTTAGTAACACAATATTAACACTAACACTAGATGATCAATTTACTAACTTACTAAGTAACCATGTGCAAAAAAGCATATTAACAACACTTAGAAAAAAATTTTCAACATTAAATTTAGTAATCAACCTCGGTAAACCAAATATTCAAACATTGGCACAAAAAAAAACTCAAGCGTATAGTAAAAAAATAACAAAAATGCAAACAAAATTTTTGAATGATGAAGGTGTACAAAAACTAGAAAAAACATTTGATACAAAAATTAACATTAACTCAATCAAAGAGATTAAGCATGTTTAAAACTGGAATGACTAAGATTATGAAAAGCCCAACAAATACAAAACAATATGAAACAATCACAATCGTAAATCAAGAACCTATCTGCTACTGGAAAAGCAACTGGTAGTGCATTGAAACTATATTAATATAGTGAACATATAGTTACTGATATTACAATTCTTGATAAAGTAATGAGTGATAAAGAATTACTTTAAGATTTAATTCATTAATGCTATGAATGATACTGTCAAAATAAAAACTATCACAGATGATATGAACTTACCTTTCTAATGAGTGCGTCACTTAACAAAGCAAAATTTACAAGAAATAAATACTTTATCTTAGTGGTTATACTCTTTATATTGTGACAATGGTTACTAGTTATAGAATATTTTATATTCTAGTTCTTCTAAACTCAATTTATAAGTTCTAAAACCATCATTAATAAAAATATTAACAGGTTATAGGCACATTACTCTTCATTCATAAATGCCATGATCTGTACAGAAAATATGTAAATATTTATTTGTTATTTCTTAATTAATAACAACTTATTAACTGAATTTTATACTCGCATTCAAGTATATTGACTTTTATTACTCAAATTTTTCTTGATACCAACTCAAAAAGTACGTATAAACGTATGTACTTCACATCACCAGTTAGTTTTTCAATATCATTATTAATGCCACACTAATAACTAGTTATCGGAACAATAAAATAGTCCTTATTAACCAATTCAATTTTGGTGATATAGTATAATAACGAAGTTTAATCCATCTTGCTACTTTAATGGAAAAAACTTACAATCCAGAACAAATTGAAGCAAAATTTCGCTTACTTTGGGAAGATAAAAATCTATTTTCTTCTAATTCAAACACAACTAGCAAAAGTGCATACTGCATTATGCTACCCCCACCAAATATTACTGGCTCTTTACATATGGGACACGCGTTTCAACATACAATTATGGATATATTAACGCGTTATCATCGTGCTAATGGAGAACAAACCCTTTGGCAGCCAGGTACAGACCATGCAGGTATTGCCACACAAATGGTAGTTGAACGTCAATTAGCAACACAAAACATGACTCGTCATGAAATTGGTCGTGAAAAATTCACTCAAAAAATTTGGGACTGGAAAGAACAATCTGGGGGCATAATAACCTCGCAAATGCGTCGCTTAGGCTTTTCAGTAGATTGGGAGAAAAATAGATTTACAATGGATAATGGCTTATCTAACGCCGTTAAAAAAGTATTCATACAACTCTTTAAAGAAGGATTAATTTATCGTGGTAAACGTTTGGTTAATTGGGATCCAATATTACACACTGCTGTATCTGATCTTGAAGTCATTAACACCGAAGAACAAAGTTCACTTTGGTACATACGTTATCCCGTTACCAATACTAATGAAATAATGATTATTGCAACCACACGCCCTGAAACTATGCTAGGCGATAGTGCCATTGCTGTTCATCCTAACGATAAGCGTTATACACATTTGATCGGTAAAACCATTGATTTACCTCTAACCAACCGAAAAATTCCAATCATTAAAGATGATTATGTCGATATGAATTTTAGTACAGGATGCGTTAAAATCACTCCCGCCCATGATTTTAACGACTATGAGGTGGGGTTTCGCCATCATTTAGATGTTATTAACATCTTAACTGATGATGCTAAAATTAATAACGTAGTTAATAGTGCCTACACAGGTATGGATAGATTTAAAGCTCGTAAGCAAATCATTCAAGATTTAGATAATCAAGGTTTACTAGAGAAAATTGAGCCACATAAATTAATGATACCGCGTGGCGATAGAACAAATACAATTATTGAGCCTTATTTAACCGATCAATGGTTTATTAAAATAAAGCCATTAGTCCAACCTGCCATAGATGCAGTTAAAAATAGGGATATTCGTTTCATTCCTGAAAACTGGAGTAAAACTTACTTTAATTGGATGAACAATATTCAAGATTGGTGTATCTCTCGCCAAATTTGGTGGGGACATCGTATTCCTGCGTGGTATGACGACAAAGGTAATATCTTTGTTGCAGACTCACTTAAACAAGCACAAGAACAAGCAGGAAAGGGCGTAAGACTTATTCAAGATAAAGATGTACTTGATACTTGGTTCTCCTCAGCTTTATGGCCATTTTCAACTCTAGGTTGGCCAGAAAAAACACCTGATTTATCTCGTTTTTATCCAACTAATGTATTAGTCACTGGATTTGATATTATCTTTTTTTGGGTTGCTCGTATGATTATGTTTGGACTTAAATTTACAGGAAAAGTACCTTTTAAAGATATTTATATTACTGGATTAATAAAAGATGGACAAGGACAAAAAATGTCTAAATCTAAAGGTAATGTACTTGATCCAATTGATTTAATCAATGGTATTACCTTAAAAAACTTACTTGAAAAACGTACACAAGGATTAATA
This sequence comes from Candidatus Vesicomyidisocius sp. Pext_18_S21, assembly GCA_021730165.1. Classification (GTDB taxonomy): domain Bacteria; phylum Pseudomonadota; class Gammaproteobacteria; order PS1; family Pseudothioglobaceae; genus Ruthia; species Ruthia endoextente. The sequence continues at coordinate 445,584 of CP072535.1, read as the reverse complement.
CAATTTAAAATGGTAGAAAAAATCAAAAAACAAACTAGAAAAGAATTTGCTAATGGTATTCCCGCTTATGGCAGTGATGCATTACGATTCACTTTCGCTACCTTGGCTTCTTTTAGTTGCGATATTAAATTTGACCTAAAGCGTGTTGAAGGTTATCGAAATTTTTGCAACAAACTTTGGAATGCTTCACGTTTCGTATTAATGAATCTTAAAGGTAAAACTATTGAAACTAATGCACAATTATCAACAGCTGATAAATGGATTCTATCTCGTTTACAAAATATAAAAATAAATGTTGAAAAACATTTATCTGATTATCGTATTGATTTAATGAGTCAAACTTTATATGAATTTATTTGGCATGACTATTGCGATTGGTATCTTGAATTATCCAAGCCTTTATTACAAAATAATACAACTAAAACAGGTACACAAGCTACTTTAATCAAAGTACTAAGAGAAATAGTAACTTTGTTACACCCTATCATTCCGTTTATTACTGAGGAAATTTTTGAGCAATGTAATATAATTACAGGCCATGATAACACAAGCTTAATAATTCAATCTTACCCAAAAGTAATTAATAACTTAATATCCGTTAAAGCAGAAGCAGAAATTAAATGGCTACAAACCTTTATTTTAGGAATTCGACAAATTCGTGGTGAAATGAATATTTCACCACGAAAATGGCTACCTTGTTTTGTACAAAACTTTAACTCCAAGGATGAACAATATCTAACTAATAACATAAATATTTTAAATTCACTAGCAAAAATAGAAAGTGTTAATAAACTAACAACTACCGAACAAGCACCAGAATCAGCTACTGCCTTGGTTAATGATATGAAAATTTTCATTCCACTGGCTGGATTAATTGACAAAAACCAAGAAATAACTCGCCTTAATAAAGAAATAGGAAAGTTAGAAAAGCTGAAAAGTCAGTTTAAGAATAAATTAGACAATGAGAAATTTATAAAAGGTGCACCTAAAACAATCATTAATATAGAAAAAAAAAGATTAGCTACAACACTATCCGCTATTCATAATTTTAATAATCAACTTAACAAGATATCCAGCTTATGAATTTAATTAAGTATTTGTTATTAACACCCATACTATTTAGCACACTTATATCAAATGTTAACGCTAAATCATTTGTCTATATCACTGACCAGGTAGATATTCCAATGCGAGAAGATAAAAGCTTCAATAATAACATAATACGGTCTTTTTCTTCTGGAGAAAAATTATATATCTTACAAACTACTAAAGACGGCTGGACTAAAGTTAAGCATAAAGAGTCAATAGGCTGGGTTATATCACGATATTTATCTAATAATCCACCAGCAATAGTAAAGTTAGATAAGCTTAAGAAAAAATATGACTCCAATCAATTACTAAGTAAAAAACAAGGTAAAAGAAATATAGAACTAGAAAAGCAAGTTAAAATACTAAAAAATCAAAATATCAAGTTTTTTATACAAAATAACAAATCTAAAGCTGAAAAACAACACATTGAAAATATCTATAAAAATACACTAAAACTTGAACATTCTAACGAAAAATTCTCTACAAAAATATTACAACTAAAAGCTGAGATTCAAATATTAAAAAATAACAACATAGACACACAGAATTATAGTTCTCGAAACTGGTTCATTACAGGTGGTTTAGTGTTATTCTTTGGCGTAATAATAGGTCTCATTCTTTCACATTTTGTTAACCGTAGGAGATATTAATGAATTTACTAAAAACCGCATACACATTTGATGACGTATTACTAGTACCAAAATACTCAAAAATCATACCAAAAAAAGTAAACTTAATAACACAATTAACTAAAAATATCACTCTTAACATACCTATTCTTTCAGCAGCAATGGATACTGTCACTGAATCTAAACTAGCTATCGCTCTTGCTCAAGAAGGAGGAATTGGCATCATTCATAAAAATATATCAGTAGAGGAGCAGGCTAATGAGGTTCACCGTGTCAAACGTTTTGAATCAGGTATTATTAAAGAACCAATCACTATATCACTAAAAGCAACTATTGCTGATGTTCTTAAAATGCAGCAACAGTACAATATTTCTGCCTTACCTGTAGTTGAAGGTAATACCATTAAAGGCTTAGTTACAGGTAGAGATGTAAGATTCAAAACTCGTTTAAACGAATTAGTTAAAAACGTAATGACCCCGCAAAATAAATTGATTACTGTTCAAGAAGGTACAAACATAAACAAAGTAAGATCATTATTGCAAAAGCATCGTATTGAACGTATCATTATCACTGATGATGCATTTAATCTTAAAGGTATGATTAATGTAAGCGATATTCAAAAATCAACAGATTTTCCCAATGCCTGTAAAGACTCAGAAGAACGTTTACGTGTGGGCGCTGCTGTTGGTGTTAGCACCGGTACAAGCAAGCGTATTGATACACTTATTGAAGCAGGTGTAGATGTAATTGTTATTGACACTGCTCATGGGCACTCTCAAGGTGTACTTAATAGGGTTGCAGAAACTAAAAACAAACATCCAAACGTGTCTATTATTGCTGGTAATATCGCCACAGGCGAAGCGGCACTAGATTTAGTTAAAGCAGGTGCAGATTGCGTAAAAGTAGGTATTGGTCCAGGTAGTATTTGTACTACTCGTATTGTTGCTGGTGTAGGTATACCCCAAATAAGTGCTATTTCAGAAGTGGCAGATGCACTTAAAGACACAGGTATACCACTAATCGCTGATGGTGGTATACGTTATTCTGGTGACATTGCAAAGGCATTCGCTGCTGGCGCATACTGCGTCATGTTAGGCTCAATGCTAGCAGGCACTGAAGAATCTCCAGGCGAAGTTGAACTTTACCAAGGTCGTTCTTATAAATCTTATCGTGGCATGGGCTCATTAGGCGCAATGAACCAAGCACACGGTTCATCTGATCGATATTTTCAATCAGACTCAAAAGCCGATAAACTAGTACCAGAAGGAGTAGAAGGTCGTGTTCCATTTAAAGGTTCTATACGTCCAATTATTCACCAAATGATTGGTGGCGTTAAATCTTCTATGGGTTACATTGGTTGTGATACATTAGAAAAAATGCGTACAAACTCACAATTCGTACAAGTTACTTCAGCAGGTATGGTCGAATCTCATGTTCATGATGTATCTATTACAAAAGAAGCATCAAATTATCATCAATAACTATCAGACTTTCTCACCAATATTTTTTGTTTGTTTAGCTAAACAAGTACCATAAAAGTAATCCATTTTAAAGAGGTTTATGAACAAGAATTTCTAACCAATTTTTAATATAAAAACCAATATTAATTAAACTTAATTTAGAAAATACCAACTATCCAGCATCAATCCTCTAATTCTTATATCCAAATATAAGCACCTAAATAGGTTTTGTTGGTTGTATGAATTATATTTCTAGTTTACGTATTTTCTCTACAGAAAAACTACAAACGAGCATAACAAACAGTTCAATAGCTCTATAGAGTATTAGAATTGATTCTACCAAACTATGACAAAATCTAATAAATTATCTTTTGGTACTTTAAATTCATGGCTATTTACAGCAGTAAAATTATTTACTGAAAAAATTACTATTGCCTTTAACCAATTTAAATAATAAATTATCTAATAAATACAAAATTCTAGCAACTTTAACATGATGGCGATTTTACCCATTGTGAAATTACCACATTGAATACAATCTGTATTAAATTCATTCTCAATCAAAGATTTAATAAGTATAATGTTTAAATTTTATGGTTTAATTGAGTGTAAGTTTTATATAAAATGTGTTCATTATAAGCAAAAGAGAAATTTACTTATTTTAGAGATTTGAATATATTTCAAATAAAGCTTATTAGGTTCAAACCATAAACTTCTTTTTTTAATTTTTCTTTGGAGATTATCATTGGTATGAATATCAAAACAAAAAGCTTCACTATGGGCAAGCATATAGTAACGTTAGAAACAGGGCGTATTGCTAGACAAGCACATGGTGCAGTACTAGCAAGTATGGATGACACACAAGTATTGATAACCGTTGTTAGCTCTAAAGAAACACGATCTGGACAAGATTTTTTTCCTCTGTCTGTTGATTATATTGAAAAAACTTACGCAACTGGAAAAATTCCTGGCAGTTTTCTAAAACGTGAGGCAAGACCTAGTGAGAAAGAAACTCTCACATCTAGATTGATTGATCGTACTATTCGCCCACTATTTCCAAATGGTTTCATGAATGAGGTACAAGTCGTTATTACCGTTGTTTCTGCCAATTCTAAGGTTAATCCAGACATTATTTCAATGTTAGGTGTATCTGCTGCACTAAGTATTTCTGGTGTGCCATTTAGTAGACCAATTGGCGGTTCTCGTGTTGGCTATTCTAATGGTGAATATATTCTTAATCCAACTTATATTGAGTTGACTAATTCAGATTTAGACATGGTGGTTGCAGGTACTGATGAAGCAGTAATAATGGTAGAATCAGAAGCTAATGAACTTTCTGAAGAAATTATGTTAGGTGCAGTTACATATGCACATGAACAATGCCAAGTTGCCATTACCAATATTGCTGAATTTACCACTGAGGTAGGCATGCAAAAATGGGACTGGACAGCACCTATAACTAATGAAGTTTTATTAAGTGATATCAAATCAAAATTTGGCAAAAAAATTAACAAAGCCTACCAAATCAAGAAAAAACTTGACCGTCATGCCAAAATTGATAAAATTAGAATAGCTGCAATTGAAGCATTGGAAAATGAAAATGAAAACGGAAATTCTGCCGAAGAAGTTAGCAAATACTTTAAAGAGGTTGAAAAATCAACCGTACGTGAACGCATCTTAAATAATGATTCTCGTATTGATGGTCGTAATAATGAAACTGTTCGTGAATTAAAGATTGAAACAGGTGTGCTAAAGAACACACATGGCTCTGCTTTATTTACTCGTGGTGAAACACAAGCCTTAGTTGTAACTACTTTAGGTCCTAAGAGTGATGCTCAGTTAATTGAAAAATTAGAATTTTCCGAGCGTCAAAATGATTACTTTTTGTTACATTACAACTTTCCGCCATATTGTGTAGGTGAAACTGGTCGCTTATCTACAATTAAGCGTCGTGAAATTGGTCATGGTAATCTAACACGCCGTGGTATCAATGCTTGCTTGCCTTCAATTGAAGAATTCCCGTACACAGTACGTGTAGTCTCAGAAATTACCGAATCTAATGGTTCTAGTTCTATGGCTAGTGTTTGTGGCTCATCATTATCATTAATGGATGCAGGTGTTCCAATAAAAGCACCAATAGCAGGCATTGCAATGGGTTTAGTTAAAGAAGATGATAAATTTACTATATTGACTGATATTTTAGGTGATGAAGATCACTTAGGTGATATGGATTTTAAAGTAGCAGGGACATCACGTGGAATAAATGCATTACAAATGGACATTAAAATCCATGGCATTACCCATGAAATTATGAATATCGCTCTAAAACAAGCCAAAGAGGCAAGATTAAATATTTTAGGTCAAATGAACCAAATTATTTGTGAACCTAATACGTCAAACAAAAATACACCTAAAACTACCATTATTAAAATTCAAACTGATAAGATTCGTGATTTAATCGGCAGAGGTGGAGAAACTATTAAAGGTATCATCTCAACCTCTCGTGCTAGTATTGATGTAGATGATAGTGGTAATGTTAATATTTTTTCCAATAACCAGAAATCCTTTGATACAGCAGTTCAAATGGTAAAAGATGTGACTGCTATACCTGAAATGAATAAAGTTTATACAGGTAAAGTTGTTAAAATTGTTGAGTTTGGTGCTTTTATTAATATTATGCCTAACCAAGATGGTTTACTACATATTTCTGAAATTTCTCATGAACGTGTTGAAAAAATAAAAAATCATATTAGAGAAGGTGATAAAATTGATGTAAAAGTTATAGGTTTAGATAGAGGTCGTATTAAATTATCTCGTAAGGTTTTATTAGAAAAATAATTTTTACAAACCCAAATGAATAGTTCTTGTACATGAGATAAATATTGTCATACAAGTAATTTTAGTTTTATTATCGTGATTTCCTAAACAAGTTTAAATAGTTTATTTCCGTCTTTTTTCTACTGGTTTATACTGTCATTGGGTTAGCTTTATTGATATTAAGCTTATATTTTTTAATCGCTTTTGTAAAAATTGAAATTTCAATATCACCTTCATCTGAAAGCGCTTTTAATGCTACTATCGTTATGTATTTAGCATTAACTTCAAAAAATTCTCTAAGTGTAGCTCTTGAATCAGAACGACCAAAACCATCTGTTCCTAATACTTCGTATCGATTAGGAACATACTTACGTACTTGCTCGGCAAAATTACGCATGTAGTCAGTTGCTGCAATTATCGGACCATTGGCACCTTCTAAACATTTTGTAATATAAGGTACTTGTGTATTACCATTTGTATTAAAACGATTTATTCTATCAATAGCTTGTGCTTCACGTGTTAATTCATTAAAACTTGTCACTGACCAAATACTGGATTTCACACCCCAATCATCAGCTAACATTTTTGCAGCTTTTTCCACCTCTCTTAAAATAGTTCCAGAACCCATTAATTGTACCTCTATCATGCTCTTGCCAATGGTTTTTAATTTATACATACCTTTAATAATACCTTGTTCAGAATTTTTTGGCATTTCTGGGTGAGTATACAACTCATTCATTATAGTGATGTAATAAAAAATATTTTCATGTTTTTCATACATTCTATAAAGACCAGAATGAATAATTATCATCAATTCGTAACCATAAGTTGGGTCATAAGAAATACAGTTTGGAATAGTATTTGCCACTAATTGAGAGTCACCATCTTGATGCTGTAAACCTTCACCATTAAGTGTTGTACGTCCTGCAGTACCGCCAATTAAAAAACCTTTAGCCTGCATATCTCCAGCTGCCCAAATCAAATCTCCTACGCGCTGGAAGCCAAATTTAGAGTAATAAATATAAAATGGGATCATAGTAATATTATGCGTTGCATAAGCCGTAGCGGCTGCAATCCAATCAGAGATTGCACCTGCTTCATTAATTCCTTCTTGTAATACTTGACCTTTTTTATCTTCTTTATACCACATAACTTTATCTGAATCTTCAGGTTGATAAAGTTGCCCAGAAGCAGAATAGATACCTAATTGTCTAAATAAACCCTCCATACCAAAAGTACGCGCCTCATCAGGAATAATTGGTACAATTTTAGGGCCTAACTGCTTATCACGAACTAATAATGTTATAACTCGGTTAAATACCATTGTGGTTGACATTTTACGGTCTCCACTTGATTTTAATAACGTTTCAAATACATTCAGTTTAGGTATTTTTATTTGTTCTAAATCAAACGCACGTACTGGCAAAGAACCTCCTAGTTTCTTACGTTTAGCGCGCATATAAACCATTTCTTCACTATCAAGTACTGGCTTATAAAAATTTAAGGCTTTAACATCTTCTTCAGTAACTGGAACATCAAAGCGTTTAGCAAAAATTTCAACTTGTTTTAGTCCTATTTTTTTTTGTGAGTGGGTGGTGTTTTGTCCTTCACCAGCCTCACCCATACCATAACCTTTAACCGTTTTAGCCAAAATAACCGTTGGTTTATCACGGCATGCTTTAGCCGAATGATAAACTTGAAATACCTTATAAGGATCATGGCCACCACGATCAAGATGATAAATTTCATCATCACTCATATCTTCAACCATGGCTAATAATTCAGGATACTTACCAAAAAAATGTTTACGTACATAAGCACCATCTTTAGCTTTATAAGCCTGATATTCACCATCCACCACTTCTTCCATACGTTTTTTTAAAAATCCTTGAGTATCTTTGGCAAATAATTTATCCCATTTACCACCCCAAATAACTTTAATCACATTCCAACCAGAACCATGAAATACACCTTCTAATTCTTGAATAATTTTTCCATTACCACGTACAGGACCATCAAGGCGTTGAAGATTACAATTAATAACAAAAATAAGATTGTCTAATTTTTCACGACCTGCCATTGAGATAGCACCTAATGATTCTGGCTCATCAGTTTCACCATCACCTAAATATGCCCAAACAGTGCGCTTGTCAGTTTGTTTAATTTCACGGTGATGAAGATATTTCATAAATCGTGCTTGAAAAATTGCCATAATTGGACCCAAACCCATTGAAACTGTTGGAAATTGCCAAAAATCTGGCATTAACCATGGATGAGGATAAGAAGATAAACCCTCCTTTCCAACTTCTTGACGAAATTTAAGCATCTGATCCTCAGTAATACGTCCTTCTAAATAAGCACGAGAATAAATACCTGGAGATATATGCCCTTGAAAAAAGACAAGATCTGCACCCTGATCTGCATTAGGACCACGATAAAAATGATTAAAACCAACTTCATATAAAGTTGCACTTGATGCAAATGAAGCAATATGTCCACCTAAATCATACGGCAACTGATTAGCTTTTACTACCATTACCATGGCATTCCAACGGACAATAGCTGAAATTCTTTCCTCAATATCTTCATTAATATCAGTTATAATTTCTTTTTCTTTAGAAATACTGTTGAGATAAGAGGTATTAACACCTGTTGGTAAATCTATCCCTTCGTGATACGCCATGTCCATTAATTGATTTAACAAAAACTTAACACGATCATCACCTTCAATACGAACAACAGATTTAAAAGCTTCTAGCCATTCTTGAGTTTCCAAAGGGTCAATATCTTGAACTAACATAATAATGTATAATTTTTTAAAAAAACCAATTATCCCAAAATTATTATATCTTTAGAATCTACTTTATAAAATATTTAATAAATACAAATGAGACAAAAAAACCAATCAAAGCAAATACAATTTGTCCTATTTCATTAACTGTATATAAGATACTACCTAACACTCCGCTTATAAATAAGGATAACAATGGTAGTACGTAAAGTTGAAAAGCACGTAAAAATAATTTACTTGAAGAAATTTCTAATGTTACAAAACCACCCACTGAAATATTATCTTGGTATGGCCTGTTAAACACAGAATAATGATTAGCGAATATTCCTATACCACAACTACTACTTGCTTCGCAGCTATGACAACCACTTGATCGATTAACTTCGAGTGTCATCATTTCATTCTCAATTGCAATAACTTTAAACTGTTCTTTCACTTAATTAGTCTTTGTGTTTAAAATAAAGACTTTTATTGTACGCTATCTTTTTAAATTATGAATATTTCACAATCAATTTTTAAAGCTTATGACATCCGTGGTATTGTTAAGCATGATTTAACTCCTGAAAATGTCAAACTTATCGGTTTAGCAATTGGTAGCGAATCTATTTCTAAAGATGAACGCAATATTGTTATTGGTCGTGATGGTCGACTCAGTAGTTTTGATTTAATGCAAGATTTAATAGAAGGCCTTAAAAAAAGTGGTTGTCATATTGTGAATATTGGTATGGTAGCAACTCCTTTGGTATATTTTGCAACGCATACTAAAGCTAGTACTTCAGGTGTAATGATTACAGGTTCACATAATCCACCAGAATATAATGGTTTTAAAATCATAATTGCAGGAGAAACACTCTCTGGTGAACGTATTCAAATGCTTTATCAGCGTATTCAAATTGGTGATTTTTCCTCAGGTCATGGAACTTCAATTAAAGTGAACATTGAACAAGATTATATTAAGCGTATTACTCATGATATTAAATTAGACAAACCATTTAGTATTGTTATTGATGCAGGAAATGGCGTTGCAGGTAATATTGCACCAAAACTATTTGAACAATTAGGTATTAAAGTAACAAAATTATTTTGTTTAGTTGATGGTAACTTTTCTAATCATCATCCAGACCCTTCTAAACTTCATAACCTTGAATATATTATTAAAGAAGTAAAAAATACAGGTGCAGACATGGGCTTTTCCTTTGATGGTGATGGTGATAGATTGGGCTTGATTGACAACAAAGGAAATGTAATCTGGGCAGATAGACAAATGATCTTATATTCAAGGGATGTTCTTAAGCGTAATAAAGGTGCCAAGATTGTTTTTGATGTTAAGTGTTCATCACTGTTATCCAAAGACATTATCAAACATGGTGGCGAAGCAATTATGTCACGTACAGGGCATAGTTTTATTAAAGCTAAATTAAAAGAAACTGGTGCAATGCTTGGTGGAGAAATGAGTGGACATATCTTCTTCAAAGATCGTTGGTATGGATTTGATGATGCGTTTTATACAGGTGCTAGGTTACTTGAAATTCTATCAAAAACAAAAAAAACTTGTGCTGAAATATTTTCTGAATTACCTGATAATGTCAACACACCAGAAATTAATATTCATTTTGACCAACAAGGTGAGCAATTTAATGTCATGAATAAATTAGCTGAAAATGTAGATTTCCCTAATGCAAAAATTACAACTATTGATGGTATTCGTGTTGACTATAACAATGGCTGGGGCTTAATTCGTCCTTCTAATACCACCCCTTGTTTAGTCCTGAGATTTGAAGCAGATAGTCAAGAAGTGTTAAATGAAATTCAAGAAAGATTCAGAATTTGGCTAAAAAGTAACAACATTTCTACTAAATATTTTTGAAAAATTAACATTATGTAGAGATATGAATTAGAGTTATACATAAATATTAAGAGGTGTATAACTACAAAGGTAATAGGTGATATCTGCCTCTACCCGAATATTTACATAAATATACAACCAAAATAATTATCTAATTAAATGGAATTTTTCTAAAAATAGACAAAAATCACCAAAATCTTAATACTATTTAGTGTATTTTAAAAAAATTCCATTACTAAACAATCAACGTCGCTAAAGATAAAAAAGCTAAAAAACCAATAACATCAGTAATTGTCGTCAAAATAACACCACCAGCAAGTGCTGGATCAATTTTAAATTTAATTAGTAGTAATGGTAAAAATGCACCTGAAAAAGCACCAAAGATTAAATTAACAATAATCGCCAACGCAATCACTAGGCTTAGCATCAAATCTGTAAACCAAATATAAGTTACCACACTAATGATTAAAGACCAGAAAATACCATTTAAAACTCCAATTGCCACCTCTTTATTTATTAATACTTTAAGGTTAGTCTCTGTTACCCTACCTGTTGCTATACCACGTGTTACCAAGATAAGTGTTTGTGTACCAGCAATACCGCCCATTGATGCCACAACTGGCATTAAAATTGCTAATGCAATTTTTTCTTGTAAAGTAGCTTCAAAAAGACCGATAAAAAATACAGCAATAAAAACTGTAATTAGGTTAATTCCAAGCCAAATACTACGACGCTTAGCACTTTGTATAATAGGAGAAAAAACGTCCTCCTCTTCATTCAGACCAGCCATTGACATAACCGAGTGTTCAGCTTCATCGCGAATAATATCAACCACATCATCAATAGTTATACGGCCTATAAGCTGATTACTCTCATCAACCACAGGAGCAGATATTAAGTTCCTCTGTTCGAATAGACTGGCTACTTCATTATCAATAGTAGTAGCTAGAATAGGTTTTAATTTTTTGTTCATGAGTAAATTAATACTTTGTTCAGCTTTATTAGTTAATAAAGTAGAAATATAAATAGAACCCAGGTATTGATAAGATTTATTAACCACAAATACTTGGTCAGTATCAATCGGCATTTCTTTTAACAAACGTAAATAACGAATAACTGTACCTACTGTTACGTTACTACGTACGGTGATAATATCAATATTCATTAAACCGGCAGCAGAGTCTTCAGGATAAGATAGAACTCGTTTTAGGTAATCTTTATGTTTATAATCCAATGTTAATAATAAGTTATGTATTTTTAATTCAGGTAATTTAGATATAATATCCATATCCAAAACTTCTATAATCTTTACAATATCAACAATATCCATTTTACTTAGCAATTGAGATTGGACATTCTCATTTAAATTTTTAATAATATCGCCTTTAATTCCAATATCAATATTTAACCAAATTTGAATCCTATCTTTAGATGGTATACTTTCTAACAAACGAGCAATTTCAAGCGGATGTAGCTCAACAAGATAAGAGATTGCCTCTTCATATTTTAAGTTCTCCAAAAACTTTATTAATTTCTGAAGGCAATCTTTAAATGAAGTGTTTTCAACTTCTGACATCAGTATTGCTCTTATCTGTTAAACAACATAAATATTTAAATAAAACTCAGATTGTTATTAGTTTTTTTCTATGGTTGTTTAATTTTTCTTTATGTTTTCTAATTTGAACATCTAATTTATTAACCATTTGATCAATAGAGTTGTACATATCAAAACTTTCTGCTTTTGCAAATAAATCTGCACCACTAACATGGATTATTGCCTCAGCTTTTTGTACATCTTTTTTAACTTCTAAAATCATATTAATGTTAATTACTTGATTAAAATGATTCTTTATTTTGTTTAATTTTGTTAACGAATGTTGTTTAATTGCTTCGGTAATATCAAGATGATGACCAGAAATATTCAACTGCATATATACTCCTTAAATTCTTTGAAAAATAATTTATATTAAACTATAAATTTAATATAAATTATAAGGTAATTTATACACGTTTAAGACAAAAACCTTAAATCTTATTTAAAGTGTATAATTCCGACATCTACTTATTACATATTTAGGAGATCAAAATGATTGCAACAAGTAAACATTTTAACGAGTTAAGTGCTAAAAGAATTATATTACAAAATACTTTCAAAGACCATACAAAAGTCAATGGTTTTTCTTATAAAGATTGGATTAACCCACCAGCAGGATCTTTTTATGAAAAATACAAAAAAGAATTAGATGAAATTAATAATGAAATGGCTCCACCATTAACTTACCAATCATAAATGATTTGCTGATTGACAATAAAATCTTAATTTAGAGCTTTTTTATTAATTGTTTTAGATAAACATAATGTCCTATTTAATGTCAAACTATACACCACTTAAAGTCACTTTTGTCAAAGGTGTAGGTTGCTATCTGATAGACGACAAAGATGAAAAATATCTAGACGCACTTTGTGGTGTTGGTGTTGTTGGTCTGGGACATTGTCATCAAGACATTACAAAAACAATTCAAACACAAGCTGCTAATTTACTACATACCAGTAATTGGTATCATATCCAGCACCAAGAAGATTTAGCTGAAAAATTATGCCAATTATCTAACATGGATAAAGTTTTTTTTGCCAATTCTGGTGCTGAAGCAAATGAGGCAGCTATTAAAATTGTTCGCCTATATGGGCATGCTAATCATGTTAACAACCCAACCATCTTAACTGCTAATCAAAGTTTTCATGGACGTACTATGGCAACACTTTCAGCTACTGGAAATCCTAAAATACAAAAAGGTTTTACACCATTAGTTAGTAAATTTATCTATTTTGACTTTAATAATATTGAAGCAATTAAAGTTCATGAAAATAACAACAATATTGTTGCAGTTATGCTTGAACCTATTCAGGGTGAAAGTGGTATTATTATTCCAGATAAAAATTACCTGAATCAAGTTCAAGAAATTTGTAATAATAATAATTGGTTATTAATTCTTGATGAAGTACAAACAGGCATAGGTCGTACTGGTAAATTATTTGCGCATTGTTATAACAATATAACACCAGATTTATTCACTTTAGCTAAAGGGCTTGGTAATGGTATACCTATTGGTGCTTGTCTTGCAAAAGGAAAAGCTTCACAATTACTAGTACCTGGCACACACGGTTCTACCTTTGGTGGTAATCCACTAGCTTGTAAAACAGCACTTACTGTATTAGAAATTATCGAAAAAGATAACATTTTAGATAATGTTTTAGTAATGGGTGAATACATAACATCTAGTTTTAGAAACAAACTTAAAAATTCAAACAAAGTATTTGAAATTCGCTCAAAAGGTTTAATGATTGCTATTGAATTAAACCAAGACTGTTCTACTCTTTTACAAAAAGCATTAAACAACAAACTTTTAATTAATATCACTGGTCAAACAATACGTTTACTTCCACCCTTGATCATTAGTCAGTCTGATGCTGATATTATTATTGATAAAGTTAGTAACTTGATCAATACTTTATAGGAAGGAGATACCTATGATAAAACACTTTATTAATCTTAACGATTTATCAAATTATGACTTAACTCAAATCATTAAACAAGCAATTACACTAAAAAAACAATATAAATCTGGTAAAATTAACAAAGCATTAGAACATAAAACATTAGCTATGATTTTTGATAAATCTTCTACACGAACGCGTGTTTCTTTTGAAGCTGGAATGACTCAACTAGGTGGTCGTGCCCTATTCTTATCTGATAAAGATATTCAATTAGGCCGGGGTGAACCAATTATCGATAGCGCAATTGTAATCAGTTCAATGGTTGATGCTATTATGATACGTGTCTCTTCTCATGAGGATATTCAAACCTTTTCAGAATATTCTTCTGTACCGATTATTAATGCGTTATCTGATGAGTCACATCCATGTCAACTATTAGCTGACATGATGACTTACCAAGAATACAAAGGTTCTATCGCTAATAAAACCGTTGCTTGGATTGGCGATGGAAATAACATGTGCCACACTTATATACAAGCAGCAAAAAGTTTCAACTTTAAACTTAATATTGCTGCCCCTAGAAACTACCAACCAGATCAAAGTTTTATTAAAAAATATGCTAACTACATTCATCTTTTCACCGATATGAAAACAGCATGTAAAGAGGTTGATTTAATAGTAACTGATGTTTGGGCAAGTATGGGCCAAGAAACTGAACAAATAAAGCGTGAAGTTGCCTTTAAAAACTTTCAAGTCGATACATTCTTAATGTCAAAAGCTAAACCAAGTGCTGTATTTATGCATTGCTTACCTGCACACCGTGGCAAAGAGGTTTCTGCCAACGTAATTGATAGTAATCAAAGTTTAGTTTGGAGTGAAGCTGAAAATCGATTACATGTGCAAAAAGCATTACTATTATATTTACTAAATTAAATATCCTTAGAGCTTTCCATTCTTTGTTGATAAAACTTAACTCCACGTTCCACTTTTTCTCGTCCGCAAGACACACGCCAGCTATTAGTATCACGTAGCGAATAAATACAACCACAATATTCTTGTTGATAAAATTCTTCACGTTTAGATAATTCTAACATTCTACTTGATCCCCCTTGCTTCCGCCAATTAAAATCCCAAAAATAAATATTTTTAAATAACTGTGTTGCACGCATACCACAACTATTAATTTGATTTATATCCTTCCAACGTGAAATACCAAGTGTTGAAGAAATTAAATTAAAACCATGCTTCTGTGCATACTGAACTGTAACTTCAAAACGCATATCAAAACAAGTAGTACAACGCTTACCGCGTTCTGGTTCATGCTCTTTACCTCTAGTACGATCGAACCAAGTATTACAATCATAATCTGCATCAATAAATAACATGTTGAGCTTTTGTGCAAAACGCATATTTTCCTCTTTGCGTAATTTATATTCTTCTTTTGGGTGAATATTAGGATTATAAAAAAAGATAGTAGTCTCGATATTTGATACTGCTAAAGCTTCCATAATTTCCCCAGAACAAGGTGCGCAACAAGAATGCATTAGCAATTTAGTTTCACCATTTGGTGTAATCAATTTAGGACGTTTATAACCTAACAGACTATAATCTACTTGAGACATTGTTTAACTTTTTTTAGTGTTTCCCAGGTTTCACGTTTGAGTTTCTCATTAGTCAAAACATTGCTTGGGTGGTGGATGTAAAAATGCTGTATTGAAGATGACTTTAAGCCTACATCCATCAATAATACCGTTTTTGCATTATATTGATTAAGCGTTTGATCTAAATCATTAATATTAATGCTAACATATTTAATATCAGATTTTTTAAGTCCAATAGCCCCTAACATTTTGAATAAAAAGTCTTGAATCTTACCCGTTTGACAAAATGAAGAAAGGGTTTTAGTTTCAATTACTAAACACTGTGTATCAATTTTCAGAATATTTAAATCTTGAGTTTTTGCTTGAATATGCAAAAACTCAGGTATAGCAAACACCTCTAAATAACGAGATATTAGAGATTCATTCATATTTGAGGATACGCCTTATTAGTTACAGTCAATACCTTATTTAAACCATGAACATAAGCTTTTGCACTAGCAGTAATAATATCAGTATCAACCCCTTGTCCATTAACAATACGACCATTATATTCTAAGCGAACGTTCACTTCACCAAGCGCATCTGTGCCTTGAGTAACATTTGAAACAGAGTATAACTGAAGGTTTATTTTGATACTTGCCAATGAATTAATTGCACTAAAGGTAGCATCTACCGCACCTGAAGTATTAGCTGTTGCTGTTTTCTTTGTATTATTGATAAATAATACAACAGTTGCCGTATTTTTCTCATTCGTTTCTGTACATACCTTCAAAGATATCAGTTTAATAGCTTCATCATAGGACTCTGTTTGGGTTTCAGATACTAGCGCTTGCAAATCTTCATCGAAAATTTCATGTTTTTTATCAGCTAGTTCTTTAAAACGTCTAAAAGCATCATTAAAGCTTCCTTCATCATTAAATTCAACACCTAATTTAGCCAGTCTAACCTTAAACGCATTGCGACCTGAATGTTTACCTAATACTAATTGATTAGCATTCCAACCAACATCTTCAGCGCGCATAATTTCATAAGTCTCTCGATGTTTAAGAACACCATCTTGATGAATACCTGCCTCATGAGCAAAGGCATTTGCACCAACAATTGCCTTATTAGGTTGTATAATAAAACCTGTCACACTTGAAGCCAAACGTGAAGCTGATAAAATATGCATGGTATCAATATTGGTATCACAGTCAAAAATATCTTGGCGGGTTCGTACCGCCATAACCAGTTCTTCTAATGATGTATTACCTGCACGTTCACCTAAACCGTTAATGGTACATTCAACTTGCCTTGCACCATTTAGTACAGCAGATAATGAATTAGCTACTGCTAAACCCAAATCATTATGGCAATGTGCTGAAAAAATAGCCTTGTCAGAATTTGGTATACGTTCAATTAAAGATTTAATGGTTGCACCAAATTGGTGGGGAATATTGTAACCTACTGTATCAGGAATATTAATAGTTGTAGCACCAGCTTTAATCACAGCCTCAATAATATAGCATAAAAAATCCTCATCTGATCGACCCGCATCTTCTGGTGAAAATTCTATATCATCTGTATACCGATTAGCTCGCTTAACAGCACGAACTGCTTGTCCTACTACCTGGTTAGGAGTCATTTGTAATTTCATCTTCATATGAATATTAGAAGTGGCAATAAAAGTGTGAATACGTGATGCATTAGCACCTTTTAATGCCTCGCCTGCACGATCAATATCTTTATCAAGAGCTCTAGCCAATGAACAAATAACCGAATTTTGTACTATATTAGCCACAGCTTGTACGGCTTCAAAATCCCCCTCTGATGCAATAGCAAAACCTGCTTCAATAACATCTACTTTCATTTTTTCCAACACTTTAGCAATACGTATTTTTTCATCCTTAGTCATGGATGCGCCAGGTGATTGTTCACCATCACGAAGAGTAGTATCAAAAATAATTAGTTTATTAGTCATTCAAGCTTCCTAGTTGGTTTATTTAAATTTACAAATTGAATGGCAAAATTTTTCAAATAATGCGCAGATAATTATTGCTATATGGAAATAATTATAATAAAAACAAAGGAATGTTTTCTATAAGATAATAAAATGTAAATTGATTAATCATTATGAGGATAATTATAAAGGAAACTTAACCTTTTAAATGGTGTTTTTTTAAACGACGTTTTTTTCTCACTTCAACCATTGTTGTTAACAATCCAGAGAGTGCATAAATAAAAAAGAAAATAAATAAAATAGCACTAGGCTCTAAAGTAATAATAATAATAATCAATGTAGCAGATAATAATAATTTAAATGATGATCTACCCTTTAAATTAATTTCTTTAAAACTATTGTAACGAATATTACTAACCATTAACACTCCAGAACCAACCAGAATAATCCAACCAGCTACAATTAAATTTTGATCATAGCCAGTAACTCCAATCATTTCTTTAGTCCAAACCAAACCTGCAATTAATGCCGCAGCAGCTGGAGAAGGCAAACCTTGAAAATAACATTTATCTTCAATACCAATTTGTGTATTAAATCGAGCCAAACGAAGTGCACCTGCCGCTACATATACAAAAGCACCTAACCAACCAATCTTACCCAAGTCAGACAGTAACCAAAAATACATTAATAATGCAGGAGCTACACCGAATGAAATCATATCAGCCATAGAATCATACTGTGCGCCAAATTCACTTTGGGAATTGGTTAAGCGAGCCACACGACCATCAAGCCCATCCCATAACATAGCAATAAATATTGCAATAGCAGCATCACTATATTGGCTTTTAGTTGCAAGAATAATAGCAAAAAAACCAGAAAACAATCCAAATGTCGTGAGAATATTTGGTAGTAAATAAATACCTCTTTTTGTTTTTCTTTCCACTATATGTTATTCACTAAAACGTCTAATCAGCTTATACGTTTATTAAATGACTAATTTTTAGACTGATCAACAATTTTATTTTTGTTAATCCAAGGCATCATAGAACGAAGTGATTCACCAACTTGTTCAATTTGATGTGCTCGTTGCACTTTTCGATGAGCTGGAAGTTTATCCACATTAGCTACAAACTCTTTAGCAAAAGTACCATTTTGAATTTCGATCAAAATCTTTTTCATTTCATCTCTAGTATCAGCAGTTACAATGCGAGAGCCACGAGTAATATCACCATATTCAGCAGTATTTGAGATTGAATAACGCATATTAGCAATACCGCCTTCATACATTAAATCAACAATCAACTTTAATTCATGTAAGCATTCAAAGTATGCCATTTCTGGCTCATAACCAGCCTCTACCAAGGTTTCAAAACCTGCTTGAACCAAAGCAGTTGTACCTCCACATAATACCACTTGTTCACCAAATAAATCCGTTTCAGTTTCATCTTTAAATGAGGTTTCTAAAATACCAGTACGACCCCCGCCAATAGCTGAAGCATAAGACAATGCAGTGTCTTTAGCATTGCCTGAAACATCCTGAAACACCGCAATAAGATCTGGAATACCACCACCTTTAACAAATTCTGAACGTACTGTATGCCCTGGTGCTTTTGGAGCAATCATAATAACATCTAAATCAGTACGTGGTATAATCCTATTATAATGAATATTAAAACCATGAGCAAATGCTAAAGTTGCACCTTGTTTCAGATTTGGTTCAATACTGTCTGTATAAATTTGAGCCTGAAACTCATCAGGCGCTAGAAGCATTATTAAATCTGCCCATGCAGTTGCTTTCTTAATTGATTTAACGTTTAATCCCGCGGCAGATGCTTTTTTAGAAGAAGTAGAACCATCTCTAAGTGCAACAACTACTTCAACACTTGAATCTCTTAGATTATTTGCATGTGCATGGCCTTGTGAACCATAACCAACAATGGCAACCTTCATACCTTTAATAATGTTTAAATCTGCATTTTTATCATAATATATATTCATATTTTCCTCTATTTTTGAACGTATTATACGCCTTTTGTTAAATTCCTATTTTTCATACAAATACCAGTCACACCTGTTCTAGAAACATCTAAAATTTTTGAAGCATCTAAATTTGCTAAAAAATCATTAATTTTTTTACTCTTTCCTGCCAACTCAATCGTATAAATATCTTCTGATACATCAATTAATTTACATGAAAAAGCATCAATTTGCTTATCAATATCAATTTGTGTTTGTTGATTAACATTCACTTTAACTAATAACAGCTCGCGCTCAATGTATTCAGTTGCGGTTAAATCTGTTACTTTAATTACATCAATCAATTTATTAAGTTGCTTAACAATTTTTTCAATAATCCCATCATCAGCAATAGTAACAATAGTCATACGTGATAAGGTTGAATCGTTAGTTGCTACAACTGTGAGCGACTCAATGTTAAATCCACGGGCAGAAAACAATCCTGCTACTCTAGACAGAGCTCCTGCCTCATTTTCTAATAATATTGAAATAATATATCTCATACTAAATTCAATCCATCATCATTCATTGAGGCCATCTCATCACGACCAGCCAATAACATTTCATGATGTCCTGCACCTGCTGGAATCATTGGAAATACATTTTCTGTAGGGTCAATCAAAATATCTAAAAATACTGTTCTATCTTTTTGCTTAAATGCTTCAATCAAGGCCGGTTTTAAATCTTGCTCTTTTTCAACTTTAATGCCTATATGCCCATAGCTTTCTGCTAATTTGACAAAATTAGGTAATGCATCCATATACGACATGGAATAACGTTTTTCATAGAAAAACTCTTGCCATTGACGCACCATACCCAAATATCCATTGTTAAGATTAACAATCTTAACAGGTGTTGCATATTGCAACATAGTTGATAATTCCTGAGTCATCATTTGGATACTACCTTCACCTGTTACACACGCAACATTTAACTCTGGTTTAGCAAGTTTTGCACCCATAGCAGCCGGTAAACCAAAACCCATTGTACCTAAACCTCCAGAGTTAATCCAACGACGTGGCTCATCAAATTGATAATATTGAGCTGCCCACATTTGATGTTGGCCCACATCAGAAGTTACAATAGCATTACCTTTCGTCACCTCATATAGAGTTTCTATAACAGTCTGCGGCTTAATAACACCTAATTTAGTTTTATAAGCCAAAGAATTAACAGAACGCCACTGATCAATTTGCGACCACCAAAGGGAAATATCTTGAATGAACTTGGTTTTCATCTTAACAATTAAATCACTAAGTACTAATTTAACATCGCCTACAATTGCTATATCTACAGCCACATTCTTAGAAATAGAAGATGGATCAATATCAATATGAATAATCTTAGCATTAGGACAAAATTTATCAACATTAGCTGTCACTCTGTCATCAAATCTAACACCAGCAGCAATCACACAATCTGCATCATGCATTGCCATATTAGCCTCATAAGTACCATGCATACCTAACATACCTAATGATTGCTTATCCGTAGCTGGATAAGCACCCAAACCCATCAATGTTTGTGTGATTGGAAAGCCTAACTGACGTGTAAATGCGCGAAGTTCTTGATCAGCATTACCAATAATACAACCACCACCAGAATACACAATTGGACATTTAGCTAATGAAATCAAATCAGCTGCAGCATTAATTTTAGCACTATCAGCACGAGATGGAACTTGGTATGAACGCATTTTAACTGAATTTGGATAAGGTTTTGGTTCAACAGTAGCAATGGTAATATCTTTAGGAATATCAATCAACACAGGTCCAGGTCGGCCTGTAGTAGCAATATGAAATGCTTTCTTTATGGTGTTAACAATTTGATTAATATTTTTAATCAAGAAGTTATGTTTCACACATGAACGAGTGATGCCTACTGCATCAACCTCTTGAAACGCATCATTACCAATAAGTGCTGAAGGCACTTGCCCTGAAATTATAATCATAGGAATAGAATCCATATATGCAGTTGCAATACCTGTAATTGCATTGGTAATACCAGGTCCACTAGTAACCAAAGTAACTCCACACTTACCACTTGCCCGCGTATAACCATCTGCAGCATGTGCCGCACCTTGTTCATGACGAACAAGAATATGTTCAATTTCATCACAAGCATTTAGTGCGTCATAAATATGTAAAACTGCACCACCAGGATAGCCAAAAATATACTTAACTCCTTCACTTTTAAGGCTGTTAACTAATATTTGAGCACCATTTAACTTCATTCTTTTTAATTTAGCATAATAACCTAATAATTATACCTAATGATATATCAATATAAATCAACTATTATAAGGAATTTTGCCAATCTTCAGAATAAAATTGAATAGGCGAGTTATCTTCTTCAAATGTCTCAATAGACCATGTATCAGGCTTTGCTAAAATAGTTGATAACAATTGATCATTAAGCAAATGCCCTGTCTTATATCCTTCGTAATGTCCAATTAGATTACTACCTAATAAATATAAGTCACCAACAATATCCAAAATTTTATGCTTAACAAATTCATTTTGATAACGCATGCCATCTTCGTTTAAAACATCATCATCACTTAAAGCAATCGCATTATCCATGCTTGCACCAAGTGCTAAATTTTGTCTTTGCATCATTTCTACATCCTTCATATAACCAAAAGTTCTGGCACGCGAAATTTCTTTTAAATATGACTGTTTGGAAAAATTAATACTCAATTTTTCTCCACTTTCCTTAACCTTTTTATGATCAAAATCAATTTCAAGTGACACCTTAAATCCTTCATATTTAGAAACTTGTGCCCATGAATCACCATTTTCTACTCGTATGGTATCCTTGATGACAAAAAATTTTTTATGAGTACTTTGCTCTTCAATACCAGCAGATTGAACCAGAAAAATAAAAGGGGCAGACGAACCGTCCATAATTGGTACTTCAAACGAATCAAGCTCTACTAAAACATTATCAATCCCAAGGGCTGAAAATGCACTCATTAAATGTTCAACTGTTGACACTTTAACACCTTTATTTTCAAGCCCAGTAGAAAGAACCACCTCATTAACAAAGGCACTATGTGCACGCACCAACTTATCACCCACATCCATACGCCTAAATACTACACCATGGTCTTCTTTAGCAGGAATCAAAGTCATATTTACAACACTACCACTATGAATACCGATACCCCTAGCTTTAACTTCTTTTTTAATGGTTCTTTGCTTGATCATAATATTTATTATTCCAATAATAATTTTATTTTACTCACAAAGTTAGTTTGTTGAGGTTCTTACACTGCTTCTAAAGAAGAATTACTGTCAGTATGCATCAATAAGCTTAGTATACAAGTATAATTTTATTTGTATCAACTTTAACCAGTTTGATGCTTATTTAAATGTATTAACAAATAACCCATTACAACCTTCTACTCAAAGATATATCTCCTATTAACAACAAACCTGATTTGAGCCTTCTTATTATAAGCTTTCAAATATTGAATTTTTTTAATTGAATTAATTTATCTGCTAGTACTATTTTTAATTAAGCATAAATATGTTTAATTTTGAATCTTTTTGCCTTTTCAAATAAGACATGAAAGACATTAACAATATTTTGAGTAATTTGATTATCACCTATTCTAAAAGTATGACTATAAAATAATACCGTCAACTACAAACCCAGAAATATTACTTACACCTTTTCCCATATCAATCAAAAAAACATCACTGTTTTTCTCATATTGAGCAAAACAACCTCTGCTACTAGCTATATAATCCAAAATAACTTTAACAAGCCTTAATCCACTTTTTTAATCATTTGATAAATGTTACTCATTTTTGATTTAAAACAATTATTACATGCAATTAATCAACTAAAATAGTTACTTCAAAGACAATTAACTAATCAAATACAATCATATATTGGTCAATAGTGAACTATTAATTTGCACTTAAAATTTAGTTATCAATAGAGTATGAGTGTAATCAATCCCATCTTAGTTACTTTAATAACACATTCTTTAATGATTTTTTTACCGCTAATTAATATTTTTCTATTTTGATTAATCGTACTTAAATTCAAATTACAAATTTTGGTTAATACATTATGGTTTTTAATAATACTATAAACAGTTTTTAACTACTTTCCTTTCTAACACGTATGACAAAATTATCATAATCCAAACCTTCAATTATTTCAATAAATTTAGCCAACTCACCATAACTATCTATATCGTCCACGCCAATACGTAACTTAACTATAATTGGGCACGACTAGCAATTTCTCATTGTATCAACATATTCCATTACAGCTTCTAGCACGATATTTACATCAAATATTCCCTAAACTACCCAATTACACTCTATCAGAAAGTCTCTTTAATAACTTACTTTCCGCCTAGTTACAATACCTGAGTATATTAGAATATATTAGAATCCAACAGATTATTTTTATCACCATGAAGTATCAATTTCATCTATTATTGTTGCTATTAAAGATTTACTTTAATAGTTCACAAAATAAATACCTTCCTCCACTATTTTAGCTCAATTATAACCAAACTTGTTTGATACTAGTTAAAAACAGTTTTTTAGAAAACAAAACAAAAATAGTTTGTACTACATATATTACATATGTTTTAATACCATAGGAAAACAAATCTTAGTCAAAATACAAAGATTTTAGGATTAAAAGTGGTTATAGTATATTATTCCATTGATAGAAATTATGAATATTTTTATTTATGAATCTTAAATCTAAAATAATAAATAATTTACCTGTAAAGAACATGATTTTACACTACATACAAAAGTTAACGCCAAATTAATACTTGTAATCAGATTTAAATTTGTAAATCAATATTTAATCAATTCAAAAGATGAAAATAATCTGTATTTTAGTCGAACTAAACTCATACTTTATAGTATGAATTAAATACTCATTAAGCATACACTGGCTATAAATAGATTATAGTTTATTCGTTTTAAGTTTTTTCTTAAATAAAACATCATTAAATCAAAAAACCTAATTAAGAATAAAATTAGTAATCTGAAAGCTAAATATTAACCCAAAAGTTATTCCATGTTGAATAGCATCCTACTAATGTAATTAATTATATACAACAAATAACTAATAGTCTAAATAACAAATTAAACAAAGTTAAGGATAAAAATTTAGATTAAAACTTGTATATATTCATAAGAATAATAAAAATACGCCTAAAGTTAATCTATAAACAACAAATGGTGTCATACCAACCGTATCTATTAACCTGATAACAAAAATAATAGTTGCATAAGCGCTAATTGTTGAAACTACAAAACCCAAGACTAATAAACTAATATTAACCAATTGTGTCTGATGATACAAATCAACCAACATAAGTATTAATGACAAAGTAATTACAGGAATTGATAATAAAAATGAAAATTGTATTGATAATTTCCTAGATAATCCTACTAACATACAAGCAGTAATTGTTATCCCTGATCTAGAAGTTCCTGGAATTAATGCTAAGATTTGCATCATACTGACAAAACTAACATCTATCCAACTGATTGTACTTTTTGGATTTTTATTTTTATGATTAAACCAACTAGCAAAACCTAAAAGTAATCCAAACACTAGTGTTGTATAAGCAATAATCTCTATTGAACGTAAATCAACTGCAACAAAATCTTTAAATATCATACCAACTAATCCTATTGGGATAGTACCTAATAGTACTCCCCATGCTAACTTTGATTGACCAATAATATGATGTTTAATTATTGAATGATAAAAATCAAAAAACAAACTCTTAATCATTGCTTGATAATAAAATATCACTGCACATAAAGTACCCATATGCACAACTACATCAAATACTAAACCTTGGTCAGTCCAATTAGTTAACTTTGGTACTAAAATTAAATGAGCTGAAGAAGAGATAGGTAAAAACTCACTCAAACCTTGGATTAACGCTAAAACAACTATCTGAGAAACATCCATATTATACAAAAACTTTTTACAATTTACCACTCAGGTCTTGTTCAATAAATCCTATTAATCTTACCGATAGTTTCTTACTTAAGGCCAATACCTTAAAACTCTCACCCATCACACTAGGTAGAACCAACTGTTTAATTTGTTGTGCATAATTCATACGTTTGTTTTTATCTTTTTGTTTAAGCAAATAATCACTAATACCCAATGAAATCAAAAATAACGCCTGTGTCGCATAACCACTAACCTTAAAACCACTAATACTTGCTTGGTCAGCAATATCAGAAAAATTAACTGATGTAGTAATATCTTGCTTACCTATATTCACAAATGGGTTTTCACTTGCCTTGTGTTGATAATAACACCTTAAAGTACCATCTAATCTTTGTGGATGAAAATATTCATCCCTACTCATACCATAATCAATCAACAATACGAGCGCTTTATTAGTAGCATTGTATAAGGAGTTAATCCATGCTATAGCATTAAGATTTATTTCAGTTTTATAATCTTCAGTCACATTTTTAGGCAATAATATTTTATCATTTTGATAAGGAAAATCGAATTTTTTCCAAAAAAATTCATTTTCATGATAATCAATACCTAACTCATAAAATTGTTTATTTTTATAAATAACACGTTTTGCTGGCATGGCATCTAATACTTCATTAGCAATCACTACACCAGAAAAATCTGATGGCAATTCATCAAGCCAAACTATTCTATCTATTAATTCTGGTAATGCCTTACCAATAGTTTTTGCTTGTCTGTGTTTAAGCTCACCACTTAACTCTAAAATATAATACTTTTTAGGTAACTTTTTTAACCTTCCTAGTTCAAAAAGTATCTGAGTAGCAAGAATACCACTACCTGAACCAAACTCTAAAATATCATTGGTACCATTTAGCACCTGAGCACATTGATTAGCCAAGCAAAATCCAAATAAATCTGAAGTTTCTGGTGCGGTAATAAAATCGCCATTTTCACTAAACTTTTCCAAACCCGATCGATAATAACCCAATGTAGGATAATAGAGTGCTAAATTCATAAATTCATCAAAACCTATAGGACTAGCATTTTGTATAATAGAATTTTTAATAATTTGTTCAAGGCCCACTTAACGTATTTTATATGAAAATAGCACTAGTCACAGGCGGCGCATATAGAATTGGTATGCAAATTTGTCATACTTTACATAGAGATGGTTACTTTGTAATTATTCATTATAGAAATTCATTCCAAGCTGCTAACAGTCTAATGAATGAGTTTAATAACATTCGCCAAAATTCTGCCAGTACTTTACAAGCTGAATTATCTAATATCCAAGAAGTGAATAAACTTTGCAATGCTATCAAGTCACTTGATATTTTAGTTAACAATGCATCCATTTTTTACTCAACACCTGTTGATAAGTTAAATCAACATGATTATCAATCTATTATGAATACTAATCTTATGGCACCTTTATTTTTATCTAGTACTTTAAGTGATAAGTTAGCTTATAATCAAGGTTGTATTGTCAATATTATTGACATTCACAGCGAACGTCCTTTAAAACATTATACAATTTATAGTATTTCTAAAGCAGCTGTTGTCATGATGACAAAAACTTTAGCTAAAGAATTAGCACCCAATGTTCGTGTTTGTGGAGTATCGCCTGGGTCAATTTTATGGCCAACAAATATAGCTAAACTTAATCAAGTTCAAAAAAATAAAATACTTAAAAAAATTGCACTTAAAAAGCAAGGTAGTGCGCAAGATATTGCTGATACTGTTTTATTTTTAGCCAAATCTACCTACATTACTGGACAAATTATTAATGTTGATGGTGGTCGCACACTTAATCAATAAAGGTCTTTGCATAAATATCATACTATTTTTGTGATATAATTTTAAAAAATTGATATTTAAATTTTCGTCAACTAAAAAGATTTTTAAAATATTTTTTATATGCCAAAAATAAATACCGCAAAAATACTATTAATATTTTAGACTTTTTGTTACCATATCAAAGTAAATTAATTATTTAGTTGCTTAAAAGAGACTAAATAAAAAAGGTTTAAAACTATTAAGGAATAAGTTTTTAATCATTTTATGATAAGAATAAATCATACTCTAACACAAAATTAACAAGCTAGTGTTTGAACCTTTTACGTGCGCAAACAAATCCATTCACACTAGGACTTAACCATGAATCATATTTTAATCAATGCAACCCACTCCGAAGAAATCAGAGTAGGTATTATAAAAAACAAAAAACTAACTGGCCTTAATATAGAAACTAGCCTTAATAAAAAAACAAAAGGCAATATTTATCGAGGAAGAATCTCTCGAATAGAACAATCACTAGAAGCAGCGTTTGTTGACTACGGTAAAGAAAAACAAGGGTTTTTACCTTTTAAAGAAATTGCCGAAACTTTATATAATGACACTAAAGCTGAAGGTGAAAAACTAACCATTTCTGATGTTTTAAAAGAAGGACAAAAAATTATTGTACAAATTGAAAAAGAAGAACGTGGTAATAAAGGTGCGGCACTTAGCACTTATATCAATCTTGCTGGCGCTTATATGATTTTAATGCCCAATAATCCTAAAAGTCATGGTATATCAAGGCAAATAGTCTCCTCAGATCGACAATCTTTAAAAGAAATTATTAGCAGAATTATTTTGCCTAAACATTCAGGTTTAATCATTCGTACTGCTGGCTCTGGAAAAAGCTTTGAAGAATTACAATGGGAAGTAGATTATCTCTCTGACTTATGGAAATCAATCAACACAATGGCTTTAGTACATGGTGCTCCTTTCTTAATTTATCAAGAAAGTGATATTATTATTCGCACATTACGGGATCACCTTCGCTCTGATACTGACAGTGTCATTATTGATGAATTGGAAGCTTTTCAAAATGCTAAAGAATTTGTCAGCTTTGTATTACCACACTACTTAGATCGAATCAAATTTTTTGATGTTTCAGAACACTCTTTATTTAGTCATATGGGCATTGAAACCCAAGTTAAAAGTGTATTTAACCGTGAAGTATCGCTACGAACAGGAGCCACTATTGTTTTTGACCCAACTGAAGCACTCACTTCAATTGACATTAACTCTGCTCGTGCTACTAAGGGTGCTGACATTAAAGAAACTGCCTACAACACTAATCTTGAAGCAGCTAAAGAAATTGCCCTGCAACTACAATTAAGAGATATTGGTGGATTAATTGTGATTGATTTTATAGATATGGCTTCTGAAGAACATAGACTTTCAATCGAAAAAGCTATGGAAAAAGCGATCAATTCAGATCGAGCACGTATTCAAATTGGTACAATTTCTCAATTTGGCTTACTTGAAATGTCAAGACAACGTTTAATGAATTCAGTTACTGAATCAGTCGAAAAGCCTTGTATTATTTGTCATGGTCGTGGAACTATTCCAACTATTCCAACTTTAGCATTAACCATTTTAAGACAACTTGAAAATAGCTGTAATGCTGCCAAACAAACAGCATGTTTAACCATTCAATCAAGTATAGAAGTGATTACTTATATTTTGAATGAAAAACGCCAAGAGGTAATAAAATTAGAAGATAAACATAGCATTAAAATTACCTTATTGCCTAATCCATATATGCAATTTCCTAATTTCACTATTAATAAACAAAAATGGGGTAAAAAATCACAACATAAAAGTTACCAAGGTATTTCAAAGCCCCAACATATATTAGTTGAGAATGGTCTTACAAATCAAGCTGAAGTTCCAGCCATTAATGTCAATAGACCTAATACACGAGTTCCTGAAAAGAAAATTTTCTTATTTGAAAAAATCAAAAATACTTTATTTGGAAAGAAGAAAAAACAACCTAATAAACATAGAATAAACCATAACAATAGAAACCGAAATAAAAATAGAAAGTAGCTATTAAAAATAAGATTAATGATGCATAAATTTGCTGTCTTTGGTAATCCGATACATCATAGTTTGTCGCCAGATATTCAAAACCAGTTTGCTAAGCAAACTGGTTTTGAAATTAGCTATGACAAGATCTTAACACCTGTTGATGAATTTGTATCCTCAGTAAAAGCATTCATCAATCAAGGAGCAAATGGTTTTAATATTACTGTACCTTTTAAATTAGATGCGTTTAAATTTGCAAACGAACTTACACTAAATGCCAAAATAGCAGGTTCAGTTAATACTATTAAGATAGAAGCTAATAAAATTATTGGTGAAAATTCAGATGGAATTGGGCTAATTAAAGATTTAACTCATAATATTGGTATTAAATTAAAAAGTAAGGTTATTCTAATTTTAGGTGCTGGTGGTGCAACTCAAGGAATTTTATTTCCTATTTTAAAACAGAATCCTAATCAAGTTATAATTTCTAATCGAACACATTCTAAAGCGATTAGACTAGCTAAAAACTTCTCTAAATTTGGTAATACTTGTAGTATTAGTTTAAATAAAATTAAGCATGAGTCAATTGATATTATTATCAATGCTACTAGTGCATCACTTGATGGAAGAATGCCTAATATTGCATTTAATGTTGCCAATAATACCGTGTGTTACGATTTAATGTATGGCTATCAAACTCCATTTATGAGTTGGGCAAAAACCAACCGTGCCAAAATGATTAGTGATGGCTTAGGCATGTTAGTTGAACAGGCAGCAATAGCTTTTGAATTCTGGACAGGTGCTAAACCTGATACTAAGAAAGTTCTAAGTAACTTAAGGCGCTAAACGTTCAATTCTCCACTTACCTTTATTTAGTTGATATATAAATCGATCATGTAATCGATTTTCTCTACCTTGCCAAAATTCAATTTTTAATGGCACAACACGATATCCACCCCAAAAATCAGGTAATGGCACTTTCCCCTTACTAAATTTAACCTTCATTAATTCAAATTGAGATAATAACACCTTCCTTGAAGATAAACTTGATGATTGTTGAGATGCCCAGGAACCTAATTGGGAAGCTTTAGGTCTAGAAGAGAAATACTTTAAGGACTCAAGCATACTGATCTTTTCCACATAACCAGAAATTTTAACTTGCCTCTCTAAAACCAGCCATGGAAACAACAAAGCTACATTAGGATTGGATTTAAGTTGTTTAGATTTCTTAGAATTGTAATTTGTAAAAAACACAAAACCATACATATCAAAATATTTAAGTAATACAGTTCTAATACCTATTTCATTATTATCACTTGTTGCTAAACTCATAGCACTTGGCTCGATAATATCTGCTTTTTGAGCTTGCTCAAACCACAAATTAAATTGGCCAAAAGGACTATTATTCAGATCAGTCCGATTTAATCCACTCTGAGTAAATTCACGCCTAAGACCAGTTAAATCAACTTTCATTAAAAATGAAAAGATTTATACTTTTTATCTTGTGTTAGATGATTAAAAATAAGATACTTAATAGGTGGAAAATGCTCAGCAAACTTAAGCACAAAGCGCCTTATTTGTTTAATCATCGGCGCATCATTAGTAAATAATGCCACAATACTATTAGTACTAAAAAACATAAGTCTAGTTAAATTAATATGCTTTTTCTCATATAATTTTAACAAGGATTTAGAACCAATATCTTGACCATTATCCAAAGCCTCATTAACTAATTTAGCTAATATAGCTTGCCCTCTTAAACCTAAATTAAACCCGTGTGCAGTTACAGGGTGCATCCCTACTGAAGCATCGCCAATCAATGCAAACCGTTTAGAAATAAAAGTTTGCGCGTGTGTTGCAATCAATGAATAAGAATATCGCTCGCCTATTTGCATCATTTTCCCTAACTCATTTTTAAATGATTGTGTTATCATCTGATTAAAATCAGTTTTATTCATTTCAAGTATTGCTTGAGATTGATTGGTTTTAACTGTTAATACAATAGACGAAACATTACCTACCATTGGCAATAATGCCAATGTTCTACCATAATCAAAGCGCTCCAAAGCAACATTATTATGTGATAATTCATGACTCATTTGAGTAACAATCATAAGCTTAGCAAAATCCTTCATCAAGGTCGGAATACCAATTTTTCTACGAATATCTGAAAAACGACTATCAGCAGCAATAACTAATTTAGTTTCGACCTTATCACCATTAGATAAAATAACCTGTGAACAATCATCTAATTGGATTACATTTTCAACTACCATATTAGTAATAATATCAATTTTTTTTTCCTGTTTAACTTTTGTATAAAGCGCTTTTCTGATTTGATAATTAGGAACTAAATAGCCTAAGGCTTCTATTGAAGAATTTTTAGTTGTAAAATTCAGTAAAGAAGGTGAATCACCATCAAACACTTTTGCTTCTTTTAAAGGGGAAACTTCTGCCTTATTGATTAAATCCCAAACACCAAACTTCTTTAAAATTTTTAATGATAAGTGCGTTAATGCAATTTCTATACCATCTGCCTGAGGGTTTGCAATAGAGTCAAGACTTGATCTTTCAATCAATAATATTTTGATATTAGAATTCAGCATAGCACTAGCAAAACTTAAACCAGCTGGCCCACCACCAATAATTACAATATCAACTTTCATTAAACAAAAAATTTAAAATAATATACTCATTATAACCACGAGCACTTACTATGGTTTATATTGTTATCCAATTTGACTATAATTCTTTATTTAATTTAGTAAATTTAAATTAGTATTTATCATTGATAAGTTTAACTAATATTAGGTTTAATACCTATTATTGATATTACTTACACTTATCAATTATATATCTAAATAATCTTATTATTTACATTATTAATGTTTTGGCATTACAAAAATTTTCCATTTGGAGTTTAAAAGAGATATATAGTTTAAATTATTTGTCTTATTCTAAAATCTCTAAATATTTTAAAAAAACTAACTATCTCTTTGGTAGTCACGAGTGAATTCGAATCACCGACCCCTACCATGTCAAGGTAGTGCTCTAACCAACTGAGCTACGCGACTAAAGAAATGATAATTTTACTTAAAAACAACCTTTAATAATTGTTTGAATATTTTTCGCAGCTTGGTATGGGCTAGTAGCATTTTTAATTGGGCGACCAACAACAATATAGTCTGATCCTAAATTAAACGCTGTTGCTACATCCACAATACGTTTTTGATCATCATTGTTACTCACAGGACGGATACCTGGTGTAACAACAATTAGTTTATTGTCAATATATTTACGCAAAAATGGCACTTCAAGTCCAGAGGATACAACGCCGTCACAACCTGCTTTAAAAGCACGCTTAGCTCTAGAAATAACCAATTCCAACACATCACAATCAAAACCTAAATCATCTAAATCACCTCTATCAATACTAGTAAGCGCAGTTACTGCTAAAATTTTAAGATTGTATTTATTTTCATTAGCTTTTTCCATAAGTGCTTGATTACCATGTATGGTGGCAAAAGTAGCACCATATTGGCTTAAGCGTTTAATAGTTCTACCTACAGTTTCTGGCACATCAAAAAATTTTAAATCCACAAAAACTTGCTTGTCTTTTTCTAATAACCAATCAAGCAAATTAAAGTACTGTCCTGTCATTAATAATTCCATACCAATTTTATAAAAATTAATACTATTATCCAATTGAATTACCAAATCTTTAGCCTGTTTAATTTCTGAAACATCTAAAGCAAAAATAAGTCTATTCTCAACTTTAATACCCTTCATACAGTTTTGATTAAATTAAAATGTAAAAAATATTAAGATTATACTATCATTTAAATTGCATACTTTTATAAAATAAAAGTTCATTTAAATAAATATTCGCCTAAAAATAAGTAAAGCATATTATCATGACAAGTCAGATAAAAGAATAATGCAAAGATCTTAATAAGTAATTACATCGTGGATAATAATCACATTGCCTTCGTAGCTCAGTTGGATAGAGTAACCGCCTCCTAAGCGGTAGGTCGTGTGTTCAAATCGCACCGGGGGCACAAATCAAAAATGTAAAAAAATTAATATTAAAGACTTTGAAATAACACTTTAACTTTAAGAGTTATTAGTATTATATATTTTGGTTTGGCCAATACGTTTTTTTGACACAGATATTAGTAATCTTATAATATACTTTACTATATAACAATCTAGTTAGATAGACTAGGTATAATTAGATTTTATTTAAAATTATATATATATCAAGTCCAAATGTTTGTGTAGGTCAGTAAAATTTAAACTACGTAAAAATATTACTAATATATTATCATGTGTCGTTGCTCTAAATATCACAAATCTCAAGGTTA
Source organism: Candidatus Vesicomyidisocius sp. Pext_18_S21 (assembly GCA_021730165.1). Classification (GTDB taxonomy): domain Bacteria; phylum Pseudomonadota; class Gammaproteobacteria; order PS1; family Pseudothioglobaceae; genus Ruthia; species Ruthia endoextente. The sequence continues at coordinate 411,685 of CP072535.1, read as the reverse complement.
GGTATTTACAACTAATGGTAATATAAAAAATGAAAACTTTAAATTTATTAGTGATCAAAAAACTTAACTAAATTTAAAGATTTTATCAATAAAAATAGTTTCTTATAAAAATCATGATTCACCCATTATGACAAAATTAAAAAACAATCCAAACCACACAAGAATCAGAATAGGTATTATTATAAATGACATTAAGAAGCCTATTTAAAAACAAACTAAGATAATATTTATAACAATCATTATCCTACATAAGGAATAGTAAATGAGTGGTAATACAATTGGAAAATTATTTACAATTACCACAGCAGGTGAATCTCATGGTGAGTCATTAATTGGTATTGTAGATGGTTGTCCTCCAGGCCTAGCGCTTACTGAGATTGATTTACAAGATGATTTAAACCTTAGAAAGCCAGGTACTTCCCGCCACACTAGTCAGCGCCATGAAGAGGATTTAGTAAAAATATTATCTGGCACGTTTGAAGGAAAAACAACAGGTACACCAATAGCGCTCATCATTCAAAATACAGATCAGCGTTCCAAAGACTATAGAAATATTAAAGATACCTTCCGCCCTGGACATGCTGATTACACTTATCATCAAAAATACGGTATTAGAGATTATCGGGGTGGTGGACGTTCTTCTGCAAGAGAAACTGCTATGCGTGTTGCTTGCGGTGGTATTGCTAAAAAGTATTTAAACCAAGAATACGACATTAAAATTAAAGGTTATTTATCTCAACTAGGACCTATTAAAATTGAAAATTCTGATTGGCTCGAAGTACACAATAACCCATTTTTTTGCCTCGATACTAGTAAAGTTAGAATTTTAGAAAAATATATGGATACTTTACGAAAGTCAGGTGATTCAGTAGGTGCTAGAATCAACATCATAGCAAATAATATGCCTGTTGGGCTAGGAGAACCGATTTTTGACAGATTAGATGCAGATATTGCCCATAGTATGATGAGCATTAACGCAGTAAAAGGAGTTGAAATTGGCGATGGATTTAGAGTAGTTAACCAAAAAGGTACTGAGCATCGTGATGCAATTACCTTGGCAGGTTTTAAGTCAAATCATGCTGGTGGTGTTTTTGGTGGAATTAGTTCAGGTCAAGATATTTTGGTGTCTATTGCACTAAAACCAACTTCAAGTTTGAGCTTACCAATTGAAAGTATTGATAAAAAAGGAAGGAGTATTGAAGTGATCACCAAGGGTCGACATGACCCTTGCGTAGGAATTCGTGCAACGCCTATTGCTGAGGCTATGCTAGCAATAACCATTATGGATCACGTTATGCGTCATCGGGCTCAAAACTTAAATGTCGCATCAATTACACCTATTATTCCAGCCTCAATATAGATTTGTTCATTCCTTATACTCAAAATAAATAACATAAGCAATATTAAACCTTACCAGGTTAATATTATAGGCGTAATAGCTTCTTACTTATTTCCAATACACATAATTTGCAAGTATTTTTACGACTAAAAGATAATTTTAAAAATGCAAAGATCATGAATTATTTAAAACATTTATAAATTAGCTTGATTTTAGCCTTGAAAAGATAACTATTAATTAGTATAATGAAATTAATGAAAGACATTCTAAGAAAAATAATATACAAGATACTACTGTCTATATTACTAATTTCCAGCACAATTAATGCCAATAGTAACCATTTATTTAATGGCAGTTTCTTTGATAACAATTTTATTTGGCACGATTTTGAACAACAGTTCAGAGAACTAAATTATAAAATTAATCAAGTACAAAACTATAGTAACCTTAGAACACAAAGTAGAAGATACTTTGACAATCAAACAAATAGCTTTATTATCCAAATAAAAGTTGATGGAATCAGTAAAGAAAATCTTAATATTTCTACCAATAATAATATTATTTTAATCAAAGGGTGTGTTAAAAAAGTTCAAAGTAACAATCATAGTTTAAGCACTTCGTCTTACAGTTTTTTCCAAAAATTTACCATACCAGATGATGTTGATACAAATAATATCAAAGCAAGCTTTAATAACAATATACTGAGTATCTCTATTCCAAAACTTAAACAGAAAAAACTAGAAGTGCAAAAAATATCTATTCAATAGTTACTTTCCTTTTTCATCACCCCAAAGTAATTTATGTAATTGTATTTGTAGTCGCACATTTATTTGTTTATCCAAAATCCAATCTGCTAATTGCGTTGGTGTAATATTGCCAAATACAGGTGAGAATAATACACCTGCAGTAGTAGAATATTGGTTCAAAATAGCAACACTCCAATCAAAATCAGAATGTGATCCAATGACAAATTTCAGCTGATCTTTGACGGTTAGTTTCTTAAAATTTGTATACTTATTTTGTTCAGATTCACCAGAACTTGGGGTCTTAACATCCATAACTATTGATACTAAAGCATTAACATCTTGTATATTAATGCTACCACTAGTTTCTAAAGACACTTGATAATTATTTTTAATCAATCTATCTAGCAATAAATAACAGTTTTTTTGTACTAGCGGCTCACCACCTGTTACACAAATATAAGTGGTATCGTATTGTTTTATTTCACTAATGATTGCATCAATTTCCATTAAGTTATTTCCCTTAAATGCATATTCAGTATCACAATATGTGCATTTAAGTGGGCAACCAGTTAAACGAATAAATACGCTTGGCAGACCAACTTCACGTGCTTCACCTTGAAGTGAGTAAAATATTTCATTAATGTTTAATTTAGCCTTAATCATAATATTTTTTTAAATTGAGTCTCTTTGAGTTGTTTAATCTAATTACGTATATCTACTACATATTCAAACTCTAAGTCAGTAACAAAACTATACATTTTTTCTTCTAAAATTTTATATTTATTTTGCTAATTGTACTGGCTAAAATTAAATAAGAACTGCTATGTATCTTATTAGTTAAATTTATATCAAGAATATTGATAATAGGTTTAAAAATACTTTTAGGTGTGATGTCATTTTTTAAATTATAAACCTCCTGTTAAATCCGACGTCTTTTAATTTCATTCATTGCTCTTTGTATCGATTTGATTATGCTGGTAACATGTAAAATTATATGCACATTTATATATCTAGCCGTTCATCCCATGGGATGAATTAGCGAGAGTTCAGAGCGTAAAAAAACTTCTTTATACGCATCTAAAATAGCCACTAAAGAAAGAAATCTTTCGAATATCCAAACCTTCACGTAACAGATTGGTACCAATAAGTACATTAAAAACACCTAAACTAAAATCACGAATAATTTCTACTCTTTTAACCATATCAATATCAGAATGTAAATAGCAAATTTTAATACGTATTCGTATTTCACTAAGTAAATCATCTACCTGTATATCCAAAGAACGAATATCAATTTCAGAATCTAATAATCCTGTTGGTCTTACCACTTGCTTAGCAATGATAATAGAAACTTACAGTTCATATCGTACAGGCATAGAAGATACTAAAATACATTAATGAACTCTATCTTCAAATTCTAAAATATAAGTAGTCTATTATCTAAAGTACTTGATAGAGACGAAAACCAAACTCAACAAGCGTTTTTTTACAATCCCTATCGCCTTTATACATACCACTAAATTAATTAACAGTAATATGTAACTCATATAAAATGATCAATACATTATCTGGCAAATAATCCAATAAAATCAAAGGTAGATTACCAGGTTTTTGACTAGATAAATAACGTGAGTAATTTCTAAAAACCTATACAATATCCTAATTCTCGCATCATTTCAATATCCATCTGTACACGTTGTGTTAGACGTTACTTTTCAACCAATTTATTAACAAATAACAACATATTTCTTTGATCCTTTAGCTATACTTTAATATTATTTAATATATTCAAAATTTCAGATTTTAGCGCATAACATAGTGCATTTTTGCATAAATGATAATTATTTATAAAGATTGTAGCTTTTTACCTGTTAAAGAATCAAACCAATAAAGTTGTTCAATTTCTTCATTAAATATCTCAATACATATATCTTGCTCTTTAGAATCTGCAGGAAAAATATCAATCACTTAACCTTTAACTCTAAAATAGCCACGTATTAAAATCATATCATTAGGTAAGTATTTTATTTGTGATAGGCATGAAACTATTCCACGCTGATTAATAACTTTCCCAATACTCAAATGTAGTAGCATCATCATATAAATTTAAATATTCCTCAAACCATAAGTAGTAGATACACTAGCAATAATAATAACATCATCACGCTCTAATAGAGCCTTAGTAGTAGCAAAACGCATTTGCTCTATTTATTTATTAAATAGAAGAACCTTTTTTCGATATAAGTATCAGAAGCAGGGACATAAGCCTCTAATTGACAATAATCATAATAAGAAACAAAATATTCCACTGAATTATATGAAAATAACTTTTTCATTTCATTATACAATTGTGCTACTAATGTTTGTTGAGTAGCATAATTAAACTAGGGCGTTTAGTCTGGTAAATAACATTTACTAGTTGAAGATCTTTCCCGAACCAGTTACACCAAGTAATACTTGGAACTTAGCACCAGAATTCACGCTGTCAACCAAAATTTTAATCGCTTTTGACTGATCTTTACTAGGAGATTAATATCAGTTTAAATTTATTGTCCACACAAAAGATTTTTTCATTAACATAAACACCCAATTTTAATCTATTTTATTATTAATAATCATGTCAGCATATCTTTCCGATAGAATTCAAAAAATTAAACCATCAGCCACACTTGAAGTCACTGCTAAAGCCAACGAATTAAAATCTCAAGGTATTCAAATTATATCTATGGGTTCAGGAGAGCCAGACTTTGATACACCTAAAAATATTCAAAGAGCAGCTATACAAGCTATTAAGAATGGTCAAACTCGTTATACAATGGTAGATGGGACACCCATATTAAAGCAAGCAATTATTAATAAATTTAAACGAGAAAATAGCCTAACTTATACCAATACCGAAGTAATAGTTTCATCAGGTGGAAAACAAGTGTTTTATAACCTTTGTCAAGCCGTATTGAACAAGGGTGATGAAGTAATTATTACCGCACCTTTTTGGGTAAGTTATCCAGATATAACTCTTTTAGCTGATGCAACACCAATTATTATTACAACAGGATTGGAACAAAATTTTAAAATTACACCAAAACAATTAGAATCAAATATTACCAATAATACTAAATTATTTGTTATTAACAGTCCCTCCAATCCAACAGGTGTAGTTTATTCTCAAACTGAATTACAAGCATTAGCAAATGTATTAAAAAGATATCCAAAAATATTAATCATCACTGATGATATTTACGAACATATTCATTGGAATAATAATGAGAATTTTGTTAACATTGTTATGGTTGATAAAACACTAAAAAATCGAACTATTATTCTAAATGGAGTCTCTAAAGCCTATGCAATGACTGGTTGGAGAATTGGATATGGTGCAGGTCCAAAAAATATTATTCAAGCCATGAAAAAAATCCAAGGTCAATCTACTTCTAATCCTTGCTCTATTTCCCAAGCCGCTGCTTTAGAGGCTTTAAATGGTGATCAAAGCATTATCAACATAATGGTTTGCGCTTTTAAGAAAAGGCATGATTTTATTGTTGATGCATTAAACACAATTAATGGCATTGAGTGTTCTAAATCACAAGGCGCCTTTTATGCCTTTCCAAGGGTTGAAGGGTTAATTAGCCGTCTTGGTTTAAAAGATGATATTGAACTTTCTACTTACTGCTTAGAAATATTGAATATTGCATTAGTCCCAGGTTCAGATTTTGGTATGCCAGGTTATATACGTTTTTCATTTGCTACAAGCATGGATAACATCAAAAAAGCTATTGATAAGCTCAGTAAGGTATAAAAACTTATTATAAAATCTGTATGGTCTAATTTTATACACTCTCTCATTCTTTAATTTGACTATAATCAGCTCCAGGCAACTCCAACCCATTAATTGTTTCAATAGAATTATTTGAAATACCTTGGAGTGATCCATACATATTTACAGTACTCAGCATAATTTTTTCAAGTTGCTTGCCTCGTTTACTCCATATTCTATGAAAGGCTTTTTTTTCTGAATCAATATCTAATTTCATCTCTGTAAAACCTTCAACTATTGCTTCCATATCCATTTTAAATTCACTACTAGTTAAATATCTATATAAATGACTTACTATATCTTCTCTATTTTCGCTAATACTCCTAATTTTATATATTTCAATCAACTGTTTTCTAAGAATATGAGATATCATTTTAAACTCTTCAAGTGAACATACCCAAATACCTTTTACTAATCCAGCTCGCTTCATACTTTTTGGCATAGCTTGTGTTGCCAAAACACCTATATCTACATTCTTCTCACGCATATCAGCTTTAAATTTTTGTATCCAAGAATTTTCAAAGTTCTTTGTTCTTTTACTTTCATAATAAATTATTCCACATTTTTGATTATTATTGTTTACTATATGTTGCAAACAATCTCCCCCTCTAGCACCATGTTTGATTGGTTCAATTATATCTAATGGAAAATTATATTTTAAAAAACTCTCAATAGTTTGTTCCTGAGCTTCGCCTTGGATCTGCATGGAACCTTGATTAGACTGACGGTGTGCATCTTCTATACTTTTTTGCATTTGTTTCATTTTCACGTCATTCTCACTCCGTTGCTGCTCTCTATCTTCTATAACTTTTTTTTCAAAAAAATTAATAGCTTCAGCTACCTTCATTTCGATATCTACCTGATGTTGAGATTCCATTGTATTAACAGTAGCCTCTAACTTCATATTTTCTATTTTAATTTTGTTATTTTCTATATTTTTCTGTTTAGCATCTTCTAAATCATTTTTAACCTCTTCACGTATCTGTTTATCTAATAATTCTTTATATAAAATCGCTCTTTTATCAACTTCAGTTTGAATCATCTCTTCTTGAATTTTTTGTGCATCGTTGTATTCTTTTACTAATAAACTTCTTTCCTGCGCTACTAAAAAAGCAACCTCTTCATCCTGTTTATCTTTTTCATCATTAAGTGCTTTCTCTCTTACTTTAATTTCAACATCTTTTTTGATATATTTAGAATTTAAATCTATTGATATACTCTTCCATATTGATTGTTCAATATTGATTTTATTCCCACAATGTTCACATTCAATTTTATGTACCATTTTCTTCTCCTTGACTTATTTATAATTAATAAACAATATCAGCATTAAACTTGTTAAGCTAAAACAATTCTAAAAACTTCTTCTATACTTAACAATAGGTAATTTTATTGTATGAATAATACAATATCTATACTGTCTCCTATATAGAATAATTTATCTATTACTTGTCTAATTTATCAAATAATTATTTTAATAATTTATAGTTATTTTTAATACCTTTAAGGTTTGGCTTTCTTCTTCTGTAAAAATATCAAACTCATCATTTTCATAAGGCAGAAAGACACTAAAATTACAATACTATGTATCTTTAATTTTTCCTAAATTATTAGCTGGTGTGAATAACTATTTTTCACGAATCATCATTTTAAATTATCAGAGATAAAAATTAAATATTTTAGGAAGTCCCAACAAAGCATTAGTACTAAAGTAGTACAAAAATTGTATTTCCATATCTAAGAGGTACTCCTTTAAGGTATAAGTATAATTAATTTATAATCTATATTTCATACAGTTTATTGTTCTATAATTAAACAATAAATAACAAGAATTTATTAATATATTTTTAACAAAAATAATCATCATCTTCTAATTTAATCAAATAATTAATCTAAATCAGTAACAATTTTATCTAAATTAACAGTGTACTCCACATAATGAATATAAGTTTAAACTTTATACCTGACCTACTTAAGTTATGTACAAAATAAATCCTCTTAGACTATTATAAAATCTTACAATTACAATAAAAATACAAGAGTAGCAGATCCTTAGAAAAGAGACTTTTATTAAATTTCAACCTTCTTAAATTATTAGAATTAAACATCAAATAAGAACCCCTATTACATCAAAAAACTACATCATATATTTTCAATTTAGTCTCCAGCTTCAGTCAATCCTACTAGTATCACTAATAATAATCATTACTAAAATCTTGTATATTATTCCTTATTAATATCTTACAATAGAATAGATCTTCTCTCTTATCATTAAGATTTATGATATACACCCCTAAAAAAGACTTTTAAACCTAGATAATAAGATATAAACAATTGAGGATATATAAATTAGCAATTCATTACAACTTTGGCGTACATCTAATAACATAATGTAGTAAATAAAGTCATTATCCCGAAATAATTAATTGCATACTAATGTTTACTAGTCACTATATTTAAGCTCAATATAGCCATCCATTTCTTCATAGATAAAAGTACTAAATTATTTATTTGATGTATATAGTAGATATTATGACACATATCATAAAATTTATAATATTAATGTAAATTATCAATAACTTACGTAATATAACCATAAAAATATGGCTCCTCGAGGTGGACTCGAACCACCGACAAACGGATTAACAGTCCATTGCTCTACCAACTGAGCTATCAAGGAATAACAGATAAAATCTATAATGATACAGGTTACTAAAGCAATCTAAAAATCAGTTATTTTTATAGCTTTTTAAGTTAGTATGGTTTTATACTAAAAAAAGTTATTAATCAATAACATAGCCTAAATAGCCATTATTATAAACATAATTGTTTAAGATAAACTAAAATTTCTAAAACTACTACAGCTTTACTCAAACACAAAAGACCATCCCCACAAGAATGATCTTTATTGATCCTTAAATACTAAAAACTTACTTAATAATCACTTGATCGCGACTATCAACAGTTGCATTAGCTTTAGCATCTGCGTACCCCTTAGCATATGCATCAGCTTGGGCTTTGGCAAATGCATCAGCTTGGCCTTTAGCAAATGCATCAGCTTGGCCTTTAGCAAATGCATCAGCAGTACCTGTATATTTACCGTCAGCGGTTACATTAGAAATATTTTTAGTTTTATTCTTGTTGTTATAATGGAAACCCCAATCAGAATCATTGTTCATGTCATTATTATTCGAAAAAGGACCCCAATTAGAACCTCCATTCATTGGACCAAAGTTAGAACCGCCATCAAATGGGCCCCAATTATTACCACCTGAAAAAGGACCCCAATTAGAACCTCCATTCATTGGACCAAAGTTAGAACCGCCATCAAATGGGCCCCAATTATTTGAACCATTACCATAGCCGTAGCCATTATTATTTGAACTGTTGTTAAAGAAGCCAGCTGATGCTGATGTAGCAGCTACTAAAGTAGCAATAGCAATTATCTTTTTCATATTAATCTCCAAATTTAAAAGTATAACGCTCTTATTATTAAGAGGGTTTTAAGTATCAGACTCTGTTGTCTCTATTAGATATTATACGATAAATATTAACTGATAATAACATTATAGAATATCTATCATACATTTTTCTATTAAAGCATTTATACCAAAATAGAACAATAAAAAATCACTAGATAATCTCACTAAAAACCAATTACAAAAATATGGAAAAAAATACTCAAATTAGAAAGATCATTGCCAATACCCTAGCCATTATTATTATTGTCATAACCGTTTGTATTATTTCAAAATACCTATGCAAATAAGGCAACTACCACTGTAATAATTACCAGCAGTTTTATTACGTTTTTCATTTTTTATCCTAATAAAAATATATGTAATATAAATAAGTAAATTAATATCCATTCGAACGATTAATACATAATTAGAAAATATGGTAAATTTATTAATAAACAATAATTTTATGATATATACTCAATGAGTGCATCCCCAAACTCAGAGCATGATAACAGTGTTGCATCATCCATAAGTCTTTCTAAATCATAAGTTACAGTTTTATTTTGAATAACATTAGACATTGCCTCTAAAACCATATCGGCCGCTTGCATCCAACCTATGTGTCTAAGCATCATTCCTGCTGAAAGAATAATTGAACCTGGATTAACTTTATTAAGTTCTGCATACTTTGGCGCTGTACCATGTGTTGCTTCAAATACCGCTATCGTATCTGAAAGATTAGCACTTGGTACAATGCCAATACCACCCACTTGAGCAGCTAATGCATCTGAAATATAATCACCATTTAAGTTAAGTGTAGCAATGACTGAATATTCCTCAGGACGTAAAAGAATTTGTTGCAAAAAAGAGTCTGCAATAACATCTTTAATTATAATTACCATACCTGTATTTGGATTTTTAAACGACTTCCACGGACCATCACCAAAGGTAGTTGCACCAAATTCATCACACGCTAATTGATAACTCCAATTTCTAAAACTACCTTCGGTAAATTTCATAATATTACCTTTGTGTACTAAAGTTACTGAATCTTTATTATTATTAATAGCATATTGAATAGCTGCACGTACTAGACGTTCTGTACCCTCTTTAGAAACTGGTTTAATGCCAATTCCTGAAGTATTAGGAAAACGAATCTTTTTCGTACCCATTTCATATTGTAAAAAATCAATAACTTTTTTTACCTCAGTAGTGCCTGCCTGATACTCAATACCTGCATAAATATCCTCAGAGTTTTCTCTAAAAATAACCATATCAACCTTTTCAGGGGCTTTGACTGGTGATGGAGTACCTTTAAGATACTTAACTGGACGTTGACAAATAAATAAATCTAATATTTGACGAATAGCTACATTTAAAGAACGAACGCCACCACCAACCGGGGTGGTTAACGGACCCTTAATAGAAATTGAAAATTCCTTTATAGCATCTAAAGTTTCTTGTGGTAAATACTCACCATAAATATCATTTGCTTTTTTTCCTGCATAAATATTCATCCATTGAATTGCTTTTGAACCTTTATATACTTTAGCAACAATAGCATCAATCACTTTTCTCATCACTGGTGATACATCTACACCGATACCATCACCTTCAATATAAGTAATAATTGGATAATTTGGTACTTTAATAACTCCTTTTTCAAAGCTAATTTTTTCACCTTTTTGAGGTATTTGAATGTGTTGATAAATCATAAGTAGGATAAATAATGCAGTTAAAAACTGCATTATTTTAGCATATTTACTATTTAAATAGTATTCGCTTATCTAAAAATTTGTTCAAAGCCAACTTTCTTAACCGCGACACCCTCAGCAAAAACATCTACCTCGTCTAAAACAGCATGTATATTACTAGTAATTAAATGTGTAAATGCATCAGAACCAATAGACTCAATACCAATAATTTTAATCTTTGGTCGCTGTGTTTTAATCACACTAGCAATACCCGTAATTAAACCGCCGCCGCCAACTGGAACAAAAATATAACCAATATCGTTCAATTGCTCCAAAAGTTCATAAGCAATCGCTCCCTATCCAACAATAACATCAAGATCATCAAATGCGTGAATAAATGTATACCCTTTTTCCTTGGGGATATTTTGAGAAAAATCATAAGCCACATCATAGCTATTTCCAAATAAAATAACTTCTACACCTAAAGATTTAACCGAGTCAACTTTAATTTTTGAAGTAATTTTAGGCATAACAATAACAGCATAAATACCTAATTTTTTTTGCAGAAAAAGCAACACCTTGTACATGATATTTCCATCTGAACAAGTAATCACACCTTTAGATAATTATCGAATCTTATGATAAGCACCGCGTAATTTAAAAGAATGTACAGGGGTTAAATCTTCACGTTTTAAATAAATTTTATTATCTAAATGTATACTAATTTGACTGGCAAATTCTAATTGAGTTTTTCTAACAAACTCATTAACAACATCTCGTTTAATACGACTAACAATATTTTGCATAGAGTTCCTTTAAATAATCAATACTAACATAAGTTGCATTAGTTTTATCGCCCTTAATTAACTGAAACGGTACATTAGACTCGCCTAAATGATTAAGCACCACTACAGCACCATCAAAACGATGCGACTTGGTATATTCATTAATAGTAATCAAAGTTTTTAACCCCGCATCGGTAGCTGAGATAATACCATTATGTGAATCTTCAAAAGCCAAACATTTTGTAGGATCCAATCTCATATGCTTTAATACATAAGTATAAATATCACCAGCTGGCTTCAACTTTGACACAATATTACCAGAACCAATAATCTCAAACCAATCTAATGACTCAGATCCTAATGTACTTGTAATCAAAGCATCAACATTAATAGACGTTGTCGTTGTGGCAATTGCCAATCTTAGATTGGCTTTTCTTGCCTCATTAAACAAACGTTTAACTCCTATCCGTAAAGGTACTACACCTTGACCCATTAAACGCACATAAATTTTAGTCTTTAGCTGGTGAATAGAGTCGATAAAATCATCCAAATATTGATGCTCAAATGTTGGGTTGTATTTTGTTAAATAATACTTAATCCGCAGTTTTCCTCCTGTTACATTAAGTAGCTCATGATAAATTTTATTTGACCAATGCCAATTTAAGTCTAATTCCTTAAACGCTAAATTAAAGGCCTTCAAATGTCCATCACGTTCAGTATTTGCAAGAGTTCCGTCAACATCAAAGATTAATGCTTCTAATGCCATAAAAAATTTAATATAAAAAATATAAAAAATAAATTGCTATTTTAAGGTAGTTTAGGTATAAACATACTATTTTTAATTAACCTAGTTATTATGTCACAACCAATTTATCAAGAAATTCTTGATTATCAACCTAAGAAAAATGAAAAGTTTATGAATAATACTCAACTTGAACATTTTAAAAATAAATTAAACGCATGGAGAGAACAGTTAGTTGATGATGCTGAATCAACTATTAATCATATCCAAGAAGATTCAAACCAAGTTGCTGATATTAACGACAGAGCTACTCTTGAAGAAGAGTTTGCTTTAGAATTAAGGACACGTGATCGTGAAAGAAAACTGATTGGAAAAATTGACAAAACTTTGCATATTATTGAACTAGGAGATTATGGTTTTTGTAAAACATGCGGTGCTGAAATTTCCTTAATGCGACTAGAAGCACGTCCTACTGCTGATGAATGTATTGATTGTAAAACTATTGCAGAAAAAAAAGAAGTTTAAAATATATTTTACGCAAAAAATATCTATTCACTAACTAGAAATGCTGATAAAAACAACATTGCTTATCAAAATTTCCAATTTTAGTTAATATCATAGAATCATTAATAATACCAATATGAGTAACTGTAACATTATTTTTACTTTGTAGGTTTTTTAGTAAATTCATATTTTTAACTGGTACAGTAAAACATAATTCATAATCATCGCCACCTGCCAGAACCAAACACCAATCATTAGTTTTTGCAATATAAGTTTTAACCTCATTAGTCAATGGAATATCATCAATATTGATACTCGCGCCTACATTAGAACAAGTAAGAATATGCGTTAAATCTTGTTCTAAACCATCAGAAATATCAATACAAGCGTTAGCAATAGTTGATAACTGTCGTCCTAAAACTAATTGTGGCTTTGGTCGATTAAAGCGGTTAATCGCATATTCAGAAGGTATTTGATTATTCTGTAATTGCTTCCAAGCATAAGCCGCATCACTAATCGTATTAGACACAAAGATTAAATCTCCCACTTGGGCGGATGAACGTAGTAATGCTTTATCTTTTTCAACTACACCAGTTACATTAATAGTAATACTTAGAGTACCTTTTGTAGTATCCCCACCAACCAATATAATACCAAATTCATCTGATAATGATTTAAGTGAAGCAGAAAATTGACTAAGCCATTTATTGTTAATATTTGGCAATGTTAGTGCAAGTGTAAAATATTTTACACTTGCACCCATTGCTGCTAAATCACTTAAATTAACTGCCAAAGATTTATAGGCAATATCACTTGCACTAGTATTTAAAGGAAAATGCACGCCTTCAATCAAAGTATCAACACTAGTTACTAATTGATAATTAGGATCTATATTAATCACAGCACAATCATCACCAATCCCTAAATTAGATAAACTCGAACCACCCCAATTAAAATAAGTTTCAATTAAAGAAAACTCATTCACTAACTTTTAGGATATTTTTGTACTAATTTTTGATTAATTTCACTACGACCAGCATTAAACATTGAACCAGAACCTAATACAACAGATAGTAAAATACAAAAAAATAATGGCACTATGCCCAATAAACTCAAAATTGAATCAATAATTCTTATGCCATCCATACTTACAGGTACATCTGTTGAAATAATCAACCCTAGTGAAGTAACTAAAAAATAAAAAACATAAGCACTAATAAGTAATTTGTAACGATTAAGTGAAAGCTGCCAGTGTAAATAAACTAGATACGCATCATTACTTTTAGCTTTTTTAGTTCGAAAATAAGTATAGATAATAATAATAAATGAAATTAAAATAGACAAATAAATTGCACTATTCATGTCAATATTGAGTAATTTAATCAAACCCAAGGTAAAAAATAGATGGATAATAACCGTATTAATAGTAAATAATTCATGCGCTGCTTTAGCGTCTCTACGCTCTTTAATACTAGCATCAATGATAGTAATCATAACCATTAAGTTTACACTACATTATTAACCCAATAAAATATTACTTACATATAAGCATTATCAGTATTTGCATGGTCTGTAACATCACGTACAGATTTAATTTCTGGAAAGCGTGATTTAAGTTGAGCCTCAACACCTTGTTCTAAAGTAGATTTAACCGATGAACATCCCTGGCAACCACCACCAAAATTAAGAATAACATCTATTTGCTTAGTAATCTCAACTAGTTCAACAAAACCACCATGAGAGGCAAGCCCAGGAGTAATATCAGCAGCAATAACGTATTTTATTTTCTCTTCAAGAGACGCATCTTCTTTTGGCTCTTCGCCTTTGGCATTAGGAGCTGTAATAATTAACTTCTTACCAACGCTTGAATCCTTTAATGCAACTTCTGAGTCTTTTAAATATACAAAATTTAGCTTATCAATATAGACATGAAACCCTTCATATTCAAATTTTTGATACGTTTTACTCAACTCTCTAGGAAAGCAAAAATTAAAAATAACTGTAGCAGCAGGTGTGCCTGCCTTTTCAACATCTACCTTTAAGCCAAGGTCTTTTTCATCTTGTTGAGCAAATAAATCAGCCATATAAACTTTTGCTTTATCAGTAATATTAAACATAGTTATTCCTTTTTAAGAAAATTATATTGTCAATGAGTCGTACAGAACCTAGAAATACTGCAGATAATATAATAATTTGACATGTATTATCAGTAATTTGTTTAAGGGTATTTGCATCTAATACTTCAAGATAATCCAATTTAAAATACTGTTTTAAGTCAAATTCTGCCATTTTCTTTACCACATCAATTTTTTTATTTTGTAAAACCTCATGCTTAACATAGGTTAATATCCTGTACAAATTAGCAGCGATTTTAGCATCATTTTCAGATAAATACTGATTTCTAGTACTCATTGCTAAACCACTTTTTTCTCTAATTATTTCACCAGATTCTATATATATATCCAATGATAAATTTTTAACCATTTGTTTAATAACTAATAATTGCTGATAATCTTTTTGACCAAAAATTGCAACATTAGGTCGTACAATTTTAAATAATATTTCCACAACCTGTATCATCCCATTAAAAAAATAGGGTCTAGTTTTACCGCATAAAATGCGTCCAATCATGCCAACATCAACATATTTACTGATGCCATTAGGATAAATTTGTTTAACATTTGGAATAAAAACACTATCAACATTTTCCTCTAATTCTACTAAATCAGCATTAAGTGAACGTGGATACCTATCTAAATCTTCATTTTTATCAAATTGAGCTGGATTAACAAAAATACTAACAATAACTTTATCGGCTTTTTGTTTAGCAATATCAATTAATGATAAATGTCCTTGATGCAACCCTCCCATCGTAGGAATAAATGCAATAATTTTATCTTGCTTGTGCCAATCGTTAACAAGATCAATTATTTGAATATTTTGATAGCACAACTTCATTAATAACTGTATTTCTTGCTTGGAAAAGACTCATCTTTTACAGCCTTAATAAAAGCATTAACAGCAGATTTTACATCACCATTATCAGTTAAGAAATTTTTAACAAATTTTGGCACATGCCTTACATGCACACCCAACATATCATAGCTTACTAATACTTGTCCATCACAATCCAAACCAGCGCCAATACCAATAATAGGGATACTTACAGATTTCGATACTTGTTTAGCTAATTCAGCAGGTACGCATTCTAACACTATTACTTTAACACCCCAAGAAGCTAATGCTAAAGCATTTTTAATAATTTTATTAGCGCCTTGTTTTCCTCTACCTTGCACTCTGTAGCCATCTATTTCTACTACTGATTGTGGTTGTAAACCTAAATGTCCACAAACAGAAATACTATTATCTTGCAAGATTCTAAAAGAATCTTCATGTTCACATCCGCCTTCAAGTTTGACCATTTGTGCACCTGCAGTTATTAGGCGCTTAGCATTTGCTAAAGTTTGTTCAGCATAGATATAACTTTGATAAGGCATATCTGCAATTCTTAATGCATTTTGTGTACCTTTAGCAACTGCTTGCATATGATAAATCATATCACTCATACTTACATCCAATGTATTTTTATCACCTTGAATGACATTACCAAGTGAATCTCCCACTAAAATAATATCAATACCACATGTATCAAAGACTGATGCAAATGAAGCATCATAAGCGGTTAAGCAAGTAATTTTTTCTCCAGATTCTTTAAAGACCTTTAGTGCTTCAATATTCATAATTTAACCAATTCAGTAGTATCTAACTTATCAATCAAATTTTGAATAGGTCCTAAAACTGGTACCTTTAAGTTAGGTTCTAACTCTGATAACGGTACCAATACAAATGCCCTATTCATCATTTTAGGATGTGGAATAATCAATTGTGTAGAAACAATTACTTGCATACCATAAATAATAATATCCAAATCAATAGTTCTTGCATTCCATTTTTTTTCGCGCACACGATGCTGTTTGATTTCAATATCTTGGCAAACATGCAACAATTCTAATGCAGTTAAGTGTGTATCAACCTGACACATAGCATTAATATAATCAGGTTGCTTTGAACCGTCAATCGGCTTAGATTGATACATATTCGATAAATCCTCCACCTTAATACCTTTAGTAGAATTAAGCGCAATCAATGCATTTTTAATTTGTTTTTTAGGATGATTAAGATTCGACCCTAATCCAATATATGCTAACAATAAATCAATGTCCCAATAGGTTCGCCTGCATACAGTTTAGACAGAACATTTATTTGTCTTCCTGAGGCAATAATAGTAATCATGTTTGATTTAGCAACTATTTGAGCTGCTAATACTTTGGTATACATACCACCAGATCCTAATGAACCACCTGCTCTATTAGCAACTTGTGTTAATTTTTCGTTATTCACATGAATTTTATCAATCAATTTAGCATTAGCATTTTGACGTGGATCAGCATCATAAACACCGCCTTGATCTGTCAAAATAACTAATTGAGTTGCATTCACCAAATTTGCCACCAATGCCGCTAAAGTATCGTTATCACCAAATTTAATTTCATCTGTAGCAACAGTATCATTCTCATTCACAATTGGCACTATATCAAAATTTAATAATGTATTTAAAGTAGCAGAAATATTAATACTTTGATCAGTATTAGCTAGATTAATATGTGTTAATAGTACTTGTGCAGTGTGAATATTATACTGAGAAAACAAAGTTTCATAAGTTTGTATTAAACCCATTTGACCTACTGCTGCTACTGCTTGTAATTTATGTATATTTTTAGGACGCCCACGCCAACCTAGACGTTTCATACCCTCAGCAATTGCACCACTTGAAACCAAAATAATATCAATATTTTGTTGTTTTAATTCTTTAATTTGCTTTACCAAAGAAGCAATAAAAGTTTTATCTAAGCCTTTACCGTCATTAGTTAAAAGCGAAGATCCAATTTTAATTATCCATCTTTGCTTATTCATTTTTTTATCACTAATTTAAATAATCCAGCCACTAAATCTTTACAACCAAAACCATTCAAAGCAGAGATATTATAAACCTTTCCCTTATAACAAATATCTTTTAGTAAGCTTTGAACCACAGTATTCCTATCCTTCTCTGGCAATAAATCTATTTTGTTAATCACTAATACTTTTTCCTTATTAGCCAGTTCTTGATCATATTTTTTAAGCTCTTTTTCAATGGTTAAAAAATTTTTAACTGGATTAGACCCATCAACTGGCAAAATATCCACAATATGTAATAATGCTTTTGCACGTGACAAATGCTTTAAAAATTTAAAGCCCAAGCCTACCCCTTTACTAGCATTCTCAATTATCCCTGGAATATCTGCCACGACAATATGCTTATCATAGTAAGATACCACACTTAACGAGGGATGTAATGTAGTAAATGGATAGTCAGCAACTTTAGGTCTTGCACTTGAAATTTGTCTAATCAGACTTGATTTACCGGCATTAGGTATACCCAAAAGACCAATATCTGCCATAATACTTAACTCTAGACCAATTTCACGAACCTCGCCTGGAAAACCTGGTGTAGTTTCTCTAGGAGCACGATTAATACTGGATTTAAAGCGTGTATTTCCTAAACCATGAAAGCCACCCTTGGCAACTAGTATAGTTTGTTCATGTTTAGTCATTTCTCCAATTAACTCATCAGTTGCAAGATCATAAACCTTAGTCCCCAATGGGATCCCTACCATCAAATGTTGTGCTGATTTTCCACGTTTATTTTGGCCTGATCCAGGTTGTCCATTTTTTGCCCTAAACAAACGCTTAAAACAAAACTCACTAAGTGTATTTAATCCATCTTGCCCTTGAAAATATACATCACCACCATCACCACCATCACCACCGTCAGGCCCGCCATCAGGGATATATCTTTCTCTACGAAAGCCCAAACACCCTGCTCCACCTTTACCACCTTCAATACGAACACTAGCAGAATCAACAAATTTCATAAAGGACTTTAAAACCGCTAAAATATAATGAACCATATTATACCACTTCCAAAATGGAGCAAAGTCTCTACAATATAATAGGATATATTTTATTACCATTTATAATCATAAGGTTAATAATTAAAGGCATAAAAACACCTAAATTTAGAAAAAGAATTAATGAACGACTCGGCTTAATTACTAGAGTACAAGAACCTATTATTTGGGTACATTGTGTTTCTGTAGGTGAATTTAAAGCGGCTATTGTTATTATTGATCAACTTATTAAACAACACCCTAATCATAAATTATTAGTCACCACAACTACACCTACAGGTTCTGATGCAGTGATCAGTTATTATAAAGATAAGGTGATTAATCTTTATTTTCCTTATGATTTACCATTGATCATTAGGCATTATATTAAGCAAATTAATCCAAAAATATGTCTACTATTAGAAACAGAAATTTGGCCTAATTTAATCCACGAACTCAACAAAAGAAACATCCCAATACTACTTATCAATGCCAGATTATCAAAACAATCAAAAGAAAAATACCAAAAATTTACCTCTAATTTAGTCAAACAAACCTTAAATAAGCTCAGCTTAATCGTTGCTCAAAATAAAAATTCTGCCAACAATTTTATTGAATTAGGTGCTAAAAATGATTATGTAGTAATAACTAATAATATTAAATTTGATCAAAACACAACACCTAACAAAATAATAAGCAATGAATTACAAAAAATAATTGGTAAGCGTAAAACTGTTATTTTTGCCAGCACTCATAAGAATGAAGAGGTACAAATTATCAACGAATACTCAAAAAATAAATGCGCTATTAATGCCTTACTTGTTATTATTCCAAGACATCCAGAACGTTTTGATGTAGTCTATAAATTAGCTAAAAATGCTAATCTGAATATTGTTCGTCGTTCAAAAAACCAACCTGCCAAAGATGTTCAAATTCTTTTAGGTGATTCTATGGGTGAAATGATGTCCTACTTTGATATTGCTAATATTGTTTTCATGGGAGGTAGTTTAAGTAATACTGGTGGACATAATATGCTTGAACCTGCTGCTTTTGCTAAACCTATTATATTTGGCTCTAACATATTTAACTTTACTGAAATATCCTTAGATTTACTAGAACAAAATGGTGCTATTCTAATTCAAAATGTGAGTGACTTATTTAAAATAATAATAATGCTATTAAATGATGAAAAACAATGTAAAGTATTAGGATATAATGCCCAACAATACTTGTATAGTAAACAAGGTGCAGTAAAAAATACATTACAATTAATCAATAAATTTATAGTGTAGAAAAATATAATACCTAAAAATAATATTGTTTCAATAAACAAAAATCTAGATCCTTCAACTAAATGCTGTTTAAAAAGCTTTAAGATTTAAGAAAATAGTCGATCATTTTTTAATTAAGTTAATAAAAAATTTAAGTATTTTTTTTCATATAAATTTCACTGTTATTTTTTAGAAATTCTGCAGATTTTTTATCCATTTCTATTTGGATAGAATTAATCTTAGCAATCTCATCTACATTCATAGTTTTAATCTCTTGAGTGATCTTCATAGAACAAAATTTAGGACCACACATAGAACAAAAATGCGAAGTTTTTGCAACTTGTTTAGGCATAGTTTCATCATGATATTTACGTGCTGTATCTGGGTCTAGACCTAAATTAAACTGATCTTCCCATCTGAATTCAAAACGCGCTTTAGAAAGAGCATTATCTCGAATTTGTGCACCCGGATATCCTTTAGCTAAATCAGCTGCATGAGCTGCAATTTTATAAGCAATAATACCTTGTTTAACATCATCCTTATTAGGTAACCCTAAATGCTCTTTTGGAGTAACATAACATAGCATAGCACAACCATACCAACCAATTTGCGCGGCACCTATAGCACTAGTAATATGATCATAACCTGGCGCAATATCAGTTGTTAACGGACCAAGTGTATAAAATGGTGCTTCACCACATTCTTCTAGCTGTTTATCCATATTTTCTTTAATCATTTGCATTGGTACATGGCCAGGACCTTCAATAAAAGTTTGCACATCATGTTTCCAAGCAATCTTAACAAGCCCTCCCAAGGTTTCTAACTCACCAAATTGCGCTAAATCATTAGCATCAGCAATACAGCCAGGACGCAAACCATCACCTAATGAGAAAGTAACGTCATATTGCTTCATAATTTCACAAATATCTTCAAAATGTGTATAAATAAAACTCTCTGTATGGTGTGCTAAACACCACTTTGCCATAATTGAACCACCACGAGAAACAATACCTGTTACCCTATCAATAGTCAGTGGTACATGTTTAAGACGCACTCCTGCATGGATGGTGAAATAGTCTACGCCTTGCTCAGCCTGCTCGATAAGTGTATCACGAAATATCTCCCAATTTAAGTTCTCAACAATACCATTAACCTTCTCTAACGCTTGATAAATAGGCACAGTTCCAATAGGTACAGGTGAATTACGAATAATCCACTCGCGTGTTTCGTGAATATTTTTACCAGTTGAAAGATCCATTATAGTATCTGCGCCCCAACGAATACCCCATATCATCTTACTAACCTCTTCTTCAATGCTCGACCCCAATGCAGAATTGCCAATATTACCATTAATTTTAACCATAAAATTACGACCAATAATCATCGGCTCTGTTTCTGGATGGTTAATATTAGCAGGAATTACTGCACGTCCTTTAGCAACTTCAGAACAAATAAACTCAGATGTAATTAAATCTGGGATATTAGCACCAAAACTCTCACCTTTTTTCTGGCTAATTTGGTCTCTATATTCTTGCCATTTACAATTTTCACGAATGGCGATATATTCCATTTCAGGTGTGATAATACCTTGTTTGGCATAATGCATTTGTGACACGTTTTTAGAATTTTTAGCACGACGTGGTAGTTGTAAATGTTTAAAACGTAATGCATTTAACTGCACATCATCTCGGCGTTCATTAGAAAAATTGGAGCTAAATTCGGTTAATATTTCAGTATCATTTCGCTCTTTAATCCAAGAAACTCTAATATTCCCAAGACCTTTTCGCAAATCAATATTAACATTAGAATCGGTATAAACACCTGACGTATCATAAACATAAATAGGCGCATTTTTTTCTGCCAACTCACCAATTGTATCTGTAAGTGTAATTTCACGCATAGGCACCTGAATATCTTTACGTGGCCCCTGTACATAAATTTTATTAGAATTAGGAAAGGATTTAATTAACGCTTCATTAACATTCGACATATTTTTGAAAGTTGGGTTTGATTGATTCATTGAAGTATAATATACTAAAGGCAAATATATAAATATATAAATATTATGACAATTTTAACCCATAGGCCACGTCGTATGAGAAAACACGCATATACTCGTGAATTAATGCGTGAGAACCACTTATTAACCAGTGATTTAATATTTCCAATTTTTATCATTAAAGGTGAAAATAAACGACAAAAGATTAACTCAATGCCAGGTATTGAACGTTTAAGTGTTGATCAATTATTAATTGAAGTAGCTGAATTAATTGAATTAGGTATTCAAGCAATTGCACTTTTCCCTGTTGTTCCACCTATCAAAAAATCATTAGATGCTAAAGAGGCATTTAATCCAGACGGGTTAATACAACGTGCCATATATACTGTTAAACAAAAATATTCAAACTTAGCAGTGATTACCGATGTAGCACTTGATTCATTTACCACACACGGTCAAGATGGATTAATTGATAATAATGGTTATGTACTCAACGATGAAACAAATGAAGTTTTAGTTAAACAAGCTCTTTCTCATGCACAAGCTGGTACCGATATTGTAGCGCCAAGCGACATGATGGATGGACGTGTATATGCTATTCGTAAAGCGCTTGAAAAAAATGGATTTATTCACACAAATATTTTAGCTTATTCTGCAAAGTATGCTTCTCATTATTATGATCCATTTAGAGACGCAATTGATTCCTCAACTAATTTAGGTGAATCTAACAAGAAAACCTACCAAATGGATCCAGCTAACTCTAATGAAGCTATTCGTGAGGTAGGTCTAGATATTGATGAAGGTGCAGATATGGTCATGATTAAACCTGGATTACCATACTTGGATATTGTTTATCGAATCAAGCAAAATTTTAACATTCCTATCTTTGCTTATCACGTTAGTGGCGAATATGCTATGTTAAAAGCAGCTGTACAAAATAATTGGCTAAAGGAAGAGCAAATAGTATTAGAAACTTTATTGGCATTCAAACGTGCTGGGGCTGATGCTATTTTAACCTATTATGCTAAACAAGCTGCTAAGTGGCTGATGTAATTATACTTATATCAAAGTATAATTACAATTAACTTTTGAGAAATTATTTTGGAAAATAAATCATTATTTAGCTCAATCGCTCTAATAATAGCTTTGATTATTGGTTATTTTATCCACAATAATCAAGTTATTCAACTTAACAATAAAATCAGAAACCTTAAGCAAGAATACAACGTTAAACAAATTGCAAAACTTCCTGTTACTATAAAGAATACCGATAGAATAAAACCATTAATAAGCAGTTAATCAAAACACATTCAAAATTAAAAAAAGCACAAAATAAACTTTCATTAGAAAGTAGCAAAGATCATATTTTAAATGATAAAATTTTACAAATAAACAATGCTCGAATAAAGATAATAGACTTAAAATGGTTATTAACTTCAGTTCAAAAAAAATTACAAGAAACATCAACAAGTATTGCTGTAACAGGACTTATTGTACCTGTTATTGGTATTATCACCTTAATCTCTTACACTTCTGAAGAAATACAAAACTACTGCAATAATATTAAAAATACCATAAACTTAGGATACAAGGTATTTGGCAGAGTTATCTCGCTAAATAAGAATATGCGAATAAATTATCATCAACAATGCTTAAGAAAGTAAAGTTTCAGATAAAAGTTATAACTAGCATAAAAAAGAAATCTTATTTTAACTTTTATAAAGTTGAAGTATCGCCTAAATTATCATAATTATTTTGTGAAATTTTTCTTAAAATACTACCCTACAAGTTTTTAGTAACCCTAGTATAAATTGGATTTTATCCATAGTAATAATAGGTTTAATTTCACGGATCACTAACTTAACCAATTCAGTTTTAAAGCAACTCGTTAGATAAATACCAGTCATTATTAACTCCTAAGCAAGATAATAATCTTTAATATCGTAAGAATATTCCAATACTACGTTATCTTAAAACACTATTATGTAAAATCAGTGTAGATTAAATCTCTACTACACCTAAATATTATTTACCTAGATATGGAAAAATAAATCTTTATAAAACATTGATAACTTGTGACTTAAATACCCAAAAAATAGATTACTTGCTGAACCCCTAGTTTAAGTTTAATTAAATAAGACAAAAGCGTAATCACGTGACTACCTATTTCCATTACCGCCAAGTATTAACAATAAGACACTACTTTTTTCCTAATAGGATGATAATATCACTTCCACGCTTAAGAATTAACGGATTTACTAATTATGCTCAAAAATACGCAAACTCGAACATAAAGTCTTAATAACATGTTTACCACTAGCACCCATAGTGTACAGAGATTGTCAATGCAGTATTAAAACTATTAATGTACCGTTCATAAGTGGCACAAAAAACAAAATAAGAATACCCTTGTCGCCCCAAAAATCAACTACTACTATTATGTATCATTGCCGCCTAAAAGGCGGTAGTACATACACCTTTTGACTTTCCAGTAAAACTGAAACTTTAAAAAATAAACAGTGGTTTTCAAAATAAAATAACTTATATGGATATTTAGCTGAAACTTCAGAAACTAAATCATGATATAAAATATCTCTATACATTACGTATTAACATCCTGTTGTATATTTTACCACAATCACTATATCAATATAATCACACTCAATAACTACTTAATTAAATTCGCCTTTAACGCGATGGAATCTACCATAGACATAAATAACATTACATTCATCCAGTCTATTAAAGTTACTATTACAAATAGTTGTTATACTAGAATAAAATTCAAAAACTACAATTAGGTATCACATAATAAATTAAATATTAGTTATTTTTCAAGACTCTTTTATCTTATCAGTAACTTTATCAACAGCTGTTACTGATAATTTATCTTTAATCTCAGACATTTTTACACTATCCAATACTTTTTGTTGTGCTGATAATTGCTCATCTATTACATAAATTTCACTTAAAATTGAAGAATCAATCAACCCTGCCTCAATTTCTCTTAATGCTATTACCGTTGGTTTATCTTTCCCTGCATTTAATAATGGTTTATAACCTCCAGAACTTAATTGATGTGCACGCTTTGCTGCTATCAATACCAACTCAAAGCGATTCTCTACATGGTCTAAACAATCTTCGACTGTTACTCTTGCCATAATATTTAATAAAATTACTTATGATAAAATGAGATAATTGTACACGAAAAATAAGTTTAAGAAATATTCGATGGAAAGAGTAATTGTACTAGATACTGAAACTACGGGGATTAAGCCTTCTGAAGGTCATCGTATCATTGAAATTGGTTGTATAGAAATTATAGACAGACAAATCACTAAAAATAATGAATATCACGAATACATACAACCAAATCGTAATGTTGGTGACTCAGTACGCATCCATGGCATTACTGATAAATTTTTAATAAAAAAGCCTAAATTTAAAGAGATTGTTGAAGAATTCTTAGCTTATATTAAAGAAACAACTCTTATTATACATAATGCTCCATTTGACCTTGGATTTCTGAACCATGAACTTAAACTTATAGGTATTAATGAACGCATTGAAGATAAATGCACTATCATTGATTCATTAGAACTATCTAAAAAACAACGACCTGGCACGCTGCATAACCTTGACTCTTTATGTCGGCGATTTAAAATTGATTCAAGTGCAAGAACTGTGCATGGTGCGCTGTTAGATGTACAAATTCTAGCACAAGTTTATCTTGCAATGACTGGTGGACAATCTACTTTATTTGGCAATGATAATACCATTAATGAACAGGCTAATAATCCTGATAATATTATTAGAATAGATAATACTATTGGCAAAATCAAAATTATTTATGCAAATAAAAAAGAACTCGCAGCACATGCAGATTACTTTAAAAAACTTTAATTAATTTAATGTAATTATTAGATTTATCGCCTAGTTAAAAAACAAAATAAACTCAACCACATTCCACTAAAGTTGATACTAAACAATAATTATCTAAACAGATAGATTATTCCTTCAAGCCTGTTGATTTAAAGGTGCTACAGCACTATTTACTAGGTGACAGAATCAGTAAAGAGATGTATAAAAACGATAAAATTTAGGTATTTATCACTCTACTTAATAATAGGTTTCTATCTAAAAGATAGAAGTTTTCTCATATCAGAATAGCAACTATACCAAATTTGTAATTATTGATGATTTTTACACCAAAAATTAGAAAAAATGATTTGTATATTAAAATACGTATGTCGGTCTAATACTATAATACTATAATACTACTTTGATTAATAATACACCGATTAATTGTCCCTTGCTTTGTCAATTTATGATCTTGACTCAAAAATAGGAATTAGTACCACTAATATAATCTTACTGGGGCAAACCAATCACAAATAAAAGAACCTTTTTAAAATAGACAAAAGACCATATAAAAAAATAATAGTATATTACTATTATAATATAAATTGACTAATTGCAATACAATCACTATTTACATTACAATTTAACAAAGTATAATCATTATTTTTTTCGGAGTGTAGCGCAGTTTGGTAGCGTACCTGGTTTGGGACCAGGTGGTCGGGGGTTCAAATCCCTCCACTCCGACCAAAAAAATACCTTGCATTTATAGAACGTTTTACAACAACCTTGGTATAGCGCCCATAGCTCAGCTGGATAGAGCAACGGCCTTCTAAGCCGTAGGTCACACGTTCAAATCGTGTTGGGCGTACCACTCTAAGGATAAAAACTTAAGGTATAATTTATGGCGGGAATAGCTCAGTTGGTAGAGCCCCGGATTGTGATTCCGGTTGTCGCGGGTTCAAATCCCGTTTCTCGCCCCATCTACTGGTATTTATATTTTTAATTTATGTTTTTTTCAAAAAAATGATAATAAATTATTATTTAACACTTTAACAACAGGCTCCTATGATTTATCAAAACAAATATTAAAATCAAAACTATAATAAGAGTTATGAGCGACTTATAGTATAGTAAAAAATAACTGAGAAAGAACTACTAAGAAATTAGCGAAGAAGCTTCTAATTTATCTTAAAATAAAAGCAACTATCTGAATTTTTATTAGACAAAAAATATAGTATTTAATTTAACCCAGCTAAGGGTATTTTTCCAAGACCTTAAAATAGAAAGAACATTATATAGTACTTAGAAAGTTAGCTAAAAATCTTTAAATTATTATAGTTTTTAAGTATAAAGATTTAACAAATGAAACTAATGAGTTAACGATTATTACTCACTAAAATTTATGGTGTATAATTTATCTAAAATATTTACCAAACCAGTAAATTAGGAATAAGTATATTTTAAAATTATTAAAAAAAAGTTTCCAAATAGAACAATCACACTAGATAACAAGTTTTTGAAAAAAATAAACTTATTTATCACTATAAGTAAATAAAAAATAGGTAACAAAAAAAGCATTTAAGTGGTTATGGTTATCCAATCATTAATGATAGAATCTTAACAAAATTAAAAAAGTACAGG
The DNA here is from genome assembly GCA_021730165.1 of Candidatus Vesicomyidisocius sp. Pext_18_S21. Classification (GTDB taxonomy): domain Bacteria; phylum Pseudomonadota; class Gammaproteobacteria; order PS1; family Pseudothioglobaceae; genus Ruthia; species Ruthia endoextente. The sequence continues at coordinate 383,838 of CP072535.1, read as the reverse complement.
CTGAAGATTTACAAATTTAATCAAGTTCCACTTGAATTTATTGTTACCTATTTGAATGTAAAATATTCAAAAATAAATGAAAATTGGATTCAAGATTTGAACTTAAATAATAATACCGTATATAATCAACATTTTAAAAATTAATATTGATTAACTTTTTATAGGAGTTTAAAAATGGAATTTTTAATACAAAACTGGTTATTGATCACAATTGTTATTGTTTTACTTATTTGGCTTGCTAGTATTTATAACAACTTGGTTTCTTATAAAACTCAGTATCAGAATGGTTTTGAGCAAATTTCAGTACAACTTAAACGACGCTTAGACTTAATTGGTAATTTAGTTGATATTGCCAAAAAATACATGGAACATGAAAGAGAAACGTTGACTACTGTTACTGAAGCTAGAACAGAATTAATACAAGCCAACAAGGTAGCACAAAAAAATCCAGATAAAAAAAATGCCATGACAAATTTAGCAAGCTCTCAAGTAGCTTTGGAAAGTGCAATGAATGGGTTTAACTTAAAAATGGAAGCCTATCCTGATTTAAAAGCAAATAATAATATGATACAACTAAGCGAAGAAATGATCGCAACAGAAAATCGCATTGCTAGTGCTAGACAAGGGTATAACGACTTAGTTCAAAAGTTTAATGAGTATAAAAAATCATTTCCAAATATATTATTTACCAATATATTTAAATTTAATATAGATGCACAAAACTTAGAATTTAACGAAAGCATAGAACAATTAAAGCAAGCGCCTAAAGACTTATTTTCTTAAGAGCATAAATATTATTTATATCCAATGGCAGGAGTTCGTACTAAAATATATAAAACTAAACTTTTTTCCATCCCTAGAAAAGGTATTAAAAAGAATTTAGTTCCTAAATTACACTATGATTTCTGGAGGATCTCCTAACAATGGATTTTAGGAAACATCAAGACAAGGCTAAAAAAAACACTCTAATCATTTGGTCTTTATACCTTGTTTTATTACTAATTTCATCTATATTAATATCTTATACTTTGTTTGTTGGACTAAATTTAGCACAGTTTTATCAGCCTGAATATCAACAATACAGTCTTAGTGAAAAGTTCATTGCTGCTAATCAAATCGTCTTTCAAAATCAAGAACAATTATTCAATTTTTTAAGATTTTTATTAATGGTATTATTAGCAATGATAAGTGCTACAGTATTTGGTTTTTTTCAAAAATCGAATGGACATAAAGTCGCACTTGCTTTTGATGGTAAATTAATTAGTGATAAAGACGAACTGTCAATTGAAGAAAAACAAGCGCTTAATATCGTTACTGAACAAGCCTTAGCAGCTAACATTCCTACTCCTGTCTTATATATCATTCCAGATAATGCTATTAACGCCTTTGCTGCAGGAAAAAATACTCAAGAAGCAATTATTGCCATTACCCAAGGTTCAATGAAAAGTTTTAATCGTACTCAATTATCTGGCATAATTGCTCATGAAATTGGGCACATTGTTAACCATGATATTAAGCTTAATATCCAAATCAGTGCATTTGTGTTTAGCTTTACTGTGCTATTTTTTCTTTCTAGAGTGATATTTTACCAAGCCGCTTATAGTCGTCGTATAGATGGTCGCGTAAAATTATTATTACTGGCAATCGCTGCTATTATTGCGTTAATTGGAATGATGACAGTTTGGTTTGGACGTATCTTACAAGCAGCAATGTCACGCCAGCGCGAATACTTAGCTGATGCCTCTGCTATCCAATTTACTCGTTACCCTAACGGTTTAGTAGAGGCGTTTGAAATCATAAAAGGTAATGCTACAACCACACTTAAGAATCCTAATGCTAAAGAATATGCCCATGCCATGCTATTTAGCATGGGTAGTAAATTATTCGCCACACATCCATCACTAGATAAACGTATTAAAAGAATTCAAAATAAAGTTTCATGTCAATAACAATCAAATCAAAAGACGAAATAGGAAAAATGCGCATGGCTGGACGTTTAGCAGCCAATGTTATTGATATGATATCACCCTATGTTAAAGTTGGCATTAGTACCAATGAATTAGACAAAATTTGTCATAATTACATTGTTAATCAACAAAAAGCTATTGCTGCCCCTCTTAATTATCACGGCTTTCCAAAATCTATTTGTACTAGTATTAACCATGTAGTTTGCCACGGCATTCCTGGAAACAGAAAACTTAGAACAGGTGATATTATTAATATTGATATTACTATTATAAAAAATGGTTTTCATGGTGATACATCAAAAATGTTCATCATTGGTAAATCTAGTGTCAAAGCACAACGCATTTGCAAAATTGCACAAGAATGTTTATATATCGGCATTAAACAAGTAAAACCTGGAGTTCATTTAGGTGAAATTGGCAAAACAATTGGTACTCATGCAAGCAAAAATAATTGTGCTGTAGTACGTGATTATTGTGGACATGGTATTGGAACTGAGTTTCATGCTGAGCCTCAAGTAATTCATTATGATGACGGAAGATTAAATATCAGTCCAATCCTTGAAGCAGGTATGACATTTACAATTGAACCTATGATTAATTTAGGTGGATTTGAAGTTATCACATCCAAAATAGATAACTGGACAGTAACCACAAAAGATCATACACTTTCTGCACAATGGGAACATACTATTTTAGTTACAAAAAATGGATGTGAAATTTTAACACTCAGAGATGAAGAGCCAGTATAAAAATAATACAATGCTTATGCTAAAATAGACTTCTTTATTGCTATTATTTTAAATCATTGAAACGCTTACGAAATTATTTTATCTCTGGTCTATTGTTTTGGATACCATTAAGCTTAAGTATTGTTGTTATTAAATTTTTCTTAGAACTAATTGATAATATTGTCCCCTATCAATACCTACCAGAAGCTTTATTTGATTTAAACGGAACCATTCCTGGATCTGGCATTATTTGGGTTATTTTAATACTGTTGATAACAGGTGCATTAGTTAATAACTTTATTGGTCGTAAATTAATCCAACTTTGGGAAAAGTTACTAAATAAAATTCCAGGTTTTAGAAGCATTTATAGTGCACTTAAACAACTTTCGGATACGGTACTTAGTCCTTCTGGTAAAAGTTTCAAAGAAGCAGTATTGGTTGAATATCCACGTAAAGGTATGTGGACTATTGCCTTTCGAACAAGCAACTATAGTGGCGAAGTGGCAAAAAAAATTGGACAAGAAGTGGTTAATATTTACGTACCCACTACACCAAACCCTACTTCTGGCTTTTTCATTATGCTAGCAAAAAATGATGTAATTGAACTTGACATGAGTGTTGATGAAGCGTTTAAACTGGTTATTTCTACTGGTGTAATAACACCAATACAAGAAGGACAAATAAAATGATAAGAACACATTACTGTGGCAAAATAAATTTACCTAATGTAGGACAAATAGTAGAAATTTGTGGCTGGGTCAATCGTAAACGTAACCATGGTGGTGTTATCTTTTTAGACATACGAGACATACGAGGTATTGTCCAAGTAGTTATTAATCCTGATAATAAAGATTTTTCTTTGGCTGAGACTATTCGTAATGAATTTGTATTAAAAATTTCAGGTCTAGTTATTGTCAGAGGCAAAGGTTTAAGTAATCCTAAACTAATCAGTGGTGAAATTGAGATTAAAGCACAAAATATTGAAATTCTTAATACTTCTAAACCAACACCATTCCAAATTAATGCAATCAACATCTCGGAAGAGATACGACTAAAATATAGATATTTAGACTTACGTAGTGACGCTATGCAAAAACGCTTACACTTACGTTCTCGTATTACTCATTACATTCGTAAATTTATGGATAAACATGATTTTTTAGACATTGAAACTCCTTTCTTAACTAAAGCTACTCCAGAAGGTGCGCGTGATTATTTAGTACCTTCACGCACTCATCCAGGCAAGTTCTTTGCCTTGCCACAATCACCCCAATTATTTAAACAACTCTTGATGATGTCAGGATTTGAGCGTTATTATCAGATTGTTAAATGTTTTAGAGATGAGGATTTACGTGCTGATCGCCAGCCTGAATTCACTCAACTAGATATTGAAACATCATTTATGAATGAAAATGAAATAATGACAATGATGGAAAGGATGACTATAGACTTATTTAAATCAGTTATTAATGTCGACTTAGGCAATAAATTCCCTACCATTACCTATAAAGATGCCATAGAAAAATACGGACTCGACTGTCCAGATATACGCATCCCAATACAAATAATAAGCATAGATAAACTAATGAAAAATGTTGATTTTAAAATATTTTCAGAGCCTGCTAATAATAGTAATTCTCGTGTTGCTGCTTTAAAAATATCAGGTGGTGCTAGTATTAGTCGTAAAAATATTGATAAATATACTAAATACGTTAGTATTTATGGCGCAAAAGGATTAGCTTATATCAAGCTTAATAAGAATGGTCCAACTTCTCCCATTTTAAAATTCTTAGATGATGAAATTACTAATAAAATCATAGAAATAACAGGTGCAAAAACAGGAGATATTATCTTCTTTGGTGCTGATAAAACTAAAATTGTTAATGAATCTTTGGGTAATTTACGTGAGAAGGTTGCTAAAGATTTAAATTTATTTGATACACAATGGGCGCCTATTTGGGTAGTTGATTTTCCAATGTTTAAAATAAATGATAACGGCTCATTAAATGCTACCCATCATCCATTTACCGCACCTATAGTTGACAAAGAAACATTAAAACAAACTGCTAAAACCGCCTTTTCTCGTGCCTATGATTTAGTTATTAATGGCTCCGAAGTGGGCGGTGGCTCTATCCGTATTCACCAAGTTGAGATGCAAAAAACAGTGTTAAAATTATTAGGTATTTCTAACCAAGAAGCACAAGATAAGTTTGGATTTTTACTAGATGCGCTGGAATATGGTTGTCCACCTCATGGTGGTATGGCATTTGGCCTTGACCGCTTAATAATGATTATGACAGGTACAGATCTCATTCGTGATGTAATTGCTTTTCCTAAAACTCAAACTGCCACATGCTTACTGACTGATGCACCTACAAACGTACCAAAAAAATTATTGCGCGAATTAAATGTTAAGATTAGTATGCCAGAAAAAAACTAATCATCCGTGTTATCAATTCAAGAAAAAATTAAAACAGCACTAAAAGCTCATAATGCAATCTTAGTGGCGCATTACTATGTGGATGCCAAATTGCAAACCTTAGCAGAAGAAACTGGCGGCATCGTCTCTGATTCATTAGAAATGGCACGTTTTAGCCAAAACTGTGATGCAAATATCATTATCGTTGCAGGCGTTAAATTTATGGGAGAAACTGCTAAAATCCTTTCTCCTGAAAAAACAGTACTCATTTTGGATGACAACGCTACTTGTTCGTTAGATGAAGATTGCCCAATTGACGCATTTTCCAAATTTTGCGATGAACACTCTAACAGAACAGTTGTTGTCTACGCTAACACCTCGGCACAAGTCAAAGCAAAAGCTGATTGGGTAGTTACCTCAGGTAGTGCTCTTAATGTTGTCAAATATCTTAAAAATAAAGGTAAAAAAATATTATGGGCGCCTGATAAGCATTTAGGTAATTATGTCAAAAATAAAACAGGCGTTGACATGCTACTTTGGCAAGGCTCTTGTTTGGTACATGAGCGTTTCAAAGCTAAAGCGCTCATTCAATTACAAAATATATATCCAGAAGCCGCAACATTAGTTCATCCAGAATCACCACAAGAAGTGGTGGATTTAGCAGATGTAATCGGCTCAACTACTACACTAATTAATGCAGTCAAAAATAGAAAAGAACAAACTTTTATTGTCGCAACTGACAATGGTATCTTCCATAAAATGCATGAAGTTGCACCGAATAAGAAACTAATAGAAGCGCCTACTATGGGCGAAAGTGCAGATTGTGAGTCATGCGCACATTGTCAATGGATGGCAATGAATACCCTAGATAATTGCCTTGATGCTATTCAAAACAAAACACATGAAATAATAATTGATCAATCAATCGCAATTCAAGCAAAAAAATCAATACAAAAATTACTCAATTTTACCTTATAAGGGAAAAATCCAAACTGGAGAAAATTTAATGGCAGGACATAGTAAATGGCATAATATTCAACACAGAAAAGGGGTACAAGACGTTAAACGTAGCAAAATATTTGGCAAATTCATTAAAGAAATTATCATCGCTACTAAAACAGGCGGGAATGTGATTGAAAATAATCCTTCCCTTAGAATGGTAATTGATAGAGCCTTAGCAGCCAATATGAAACGCAATACAATCGAAAATGCAGTTAAACGTGGTAGTATTGTAGATGATAAGAACTATGATGAAGTGCGTTACGAAGGTTATGGTTTAGCCGGTACTGCTATTATAGTTGATACGCTAACAGATAATCGCAATCGAACAGTTGCCGATATACGTCATGCTTTTTCAAAATACGGGGGTAATTTAAGCATAGAAGGTTCAGTATCTTATCTATTTATCAAACAAGGATTTATCAATTTTAAGACAGGAGATGAAGAACAAATTATAGAAATAGCACTTGATGCAGGTGCAAAAGATATCATCACCAATGATAATGGTTCTATTTATGTCATTACTACAACTAAAGATTTTTTCACCATTAGAAACACACTCATCACAGCAAGATTGGAACCAAGTCACTCTGAAGTGACAATGGAGCCTATCAACTATATTAAACTTAATCTACATGATACAAAAAAATTCATAAAACTAATTGACAGTCTAGAAGATTTAGACGACACACGAAAGGTGTATCACAACGCGGATATTTCTGATGAAATAATAACACAAATCTAAAATGATTTATACAATATAAAGGCAAATTATCTATATTTAATAGCAAAGATACTTATACAAAAAACTACAAACCATGTCAAACGATATCAAAATAAACTTACAGAGAAATAAAAGCTACAAAAGTAAAAATTAATTATGATTAAAACCATTCAACACATTCAAGCTCTAAGCACTTTCAAAAAAGATACACTCAATAAGAAAATAGCTTTCCTTGGGGTAAATCTAATTGGTATAGAATATATACATTTTGCCGATTGTGAAAATACACTTAGCAGTAGTGAAGTACTTACACTTGAACAATTATTAAGTTATAAAGAGCATATTAAAATAAATAATAGTATACAAATAATTATCATACCACGTCTTGGCACAATCTCACCTTGGTCGTCAAAAGTAAGTAATATTTTACACTTGTGTGGACTTGAAAAAATACGTCGCATTGAACGTGGGATAATTTATCATTTTGACAAGATATCAGCTAATAAAGCTGATATTCTAGCAATGATTATGGATAAGATGACAGAATCAGAACTTGACTCAATTGATAATATGTATTTAATTTTTAATAAACTTAAAGCAAAATCACTATCTAGTATTGATATTCTAAATGGAGGAAAATCTGCATTAGAGAGTAGCAATATTGAGTTGAACTTGTCTTTATCTGATAGTGAAATTAGCTATCTAAATGAGAATTTCACACACCTTAAACGAAACCCAAATGATATTGAACTAATGATGTTCGCACAAATAAACTCAGAACATTGCCGACATAAAATATTTAATGCTGATTGGATAATTGATGATATAGCTCAAGAAAAAAGTTTATTTTCTATGATTCAAAACACTTATCATCAAAACCCAAAAGATTTATTAAGCGTTTATTCAGACAATTCAGCAGTGATGGCAGGTTATCAAGGTGAGCGTTTTTACGCAAATGAAAATAATGAATATGTAAGTACTCAAGAACACCGTGCAATTTTAATGAAAGTTGAAACGCATAACCACCCTACTGCTATTGCTCCATATCAAGGTGCTGCAACCGGCTCTGGTGGTGAAATTCGTGATGAAGGTTCAACAGGTCAAGGTTCAAAACCTAAAGTCGGTTTATGTGGTTTTAGTGTATCTAATCTTAAAATTAAAAATGCTAAGCAGCCATGGGAGATTGAACATGGAAAACCAAATCAAATTCAATCAGCCCTTGATATTATTCTAGAAGCTCCCATTGGGCTAGCGAGTTTTAATAATGAATTTGGTAGACCAAATATATTAGGATATTTTAGAACCTTTGAACAACAAATGCCCAATGGGGAGATAAGAGGTTACCATAAACCTATTATGCTTGCTGGTGGATTGGGGCATATTCAACAAAGACATATTAAAAAAGGTACTATTCCAGTTGGAAGTAAAATTATTGTTTTAGGTGGGCCTTCAATGCTGATTGGTTTAGGAGGTAGTGTAGCATCAAGTATTAAAAGTGATAAACAAAATGAAGACCTAAACTTTGCCTCAGTACAACGTTCTAATCCTGAAATGCAAAGACGTGTCCAAGAAGTTATTGATAAATGTACTAATCTAGCAGAAAACAACCCAATTATTTCTATTCATGATATTGGTGCAGGTGGATTATCAAATGGATTACCTGAACTAATCAATGATTCTAGTAGAGGCGGAAAATTTCAATTACGCTCAATTCCAAATGATGATAACCAAATGTCACCACTTGAAATTTGGTGTAACGAATCACAAGAACGCTACGTACTTGCTATTAATGAAAAAAAATTAAACGTATTTACAGATATTTGCAAACGTGAGCGTTCTCCATTTGCTGTACTTGGAGAAACAACTAAAGAACAAATATTAGTTCTAACTGATAAATTATTTAATAATATTCCTATTAATATTCCAATGAGTGTTTTATTAGGTAACTCGCCTAAAACTAGTATTAATGCCAAATCATCTACTGATATACTCAATATTTTAGATACTAGCAATATTAAACTGGATGATGCAATCACTAGAATTGTACAACTGCCAAGCGTCGCGAGTAAAAATTTCTTAATCACAATTGGCGATAGAAGCGTTACTGGTATGGTTGCTCGTGATCAATTTATTGGACCATGGCAAGTTCCAGTTTCTGATTGTGCAATTTCAATTGCAGACTACGTTGGTTTTAAGGGCGAAATTATGTCACTTGGAGAACGTGCACCTTTAGCGCTTTGTGACGCACGCTCTGCAGCTAGAATGACAATTGGAGAAGCACTCACTAATATGCTTGGGGGGTATGTTGAAGATATTCATCATATCAGCCTTAGTGCAAACTGGATGAGTGCAAGCGGACATAAAAATGAAGACGTTAAACTTTTTCAAGCAGTGAAAGCCGTAGGTATGGAGTTATGTCCTAAATTAGGCTTAACTATACCAGTTGGAAAAGATTCAATGAACATGAAAAGCACATGGAAAGATAATGATATAAACAAATCAGTCACCGCGCCACTCTCTCTTATCATTACTGCCTTTTCTAAAACATCAGATGTAAGGTTGCAACTCACACCGCTACTTGAAAATACACAAGAAAGTGAATTATTGCTTATTGACTTAGGTTTTGGTCAAAATAGAATGGGCGGATCATGTATCGCGCAGGTTTATAACCAAATAGGAAATATTGCACCTAATCTCGACAAAGAAAATACATTTAAAAAATTTTTCACTGTCATTAACCAATTTAATAAGAGTGGTTTGATTAGTGCCTATCATGATCGTAGTGATGGTGGTGTAATTGTAACTTTATTAGAGATAGCATTTGCCACACATTGTGGTTTAGATATCACTTTTAATGGTGAAATTGAAGAATTATTTAATGAAGAGTTAGGTTGTGTCATTCAAGTTAAAAATGATAATAAACAAACAGTGATGAAGGCTCTTGATAAAATAGGACTCTCTAATTTCACACGCACCATCGCTTTAATTAACAATACTGACATGATTCAAATTAGTTCAAATAATAATGTAATTTACAACAAACCAAGAGCTGAATTACAAGAACTTTGGTCATCAACTTCTTATAAAATTGCTAAATTAAGAGATAATCCAAATTGTGCTAAAGAAGAATTTAGCAGTATTAGTGAGTGTACATCAGGAATTAAAATTGATTTAAATTTTAATATTAACAAATCCATATCAGCGCCTTATATAAAAATCCCAACAAAACCAAAAATTGCCATCTTGAGAGAACAAGGCATTCATGGTCAAATTGAAATGGGTGTAGCATTTACCAAAGCACAATTCAGTGCTATTGATGTACACATGAATGACATTTTATCTGGAAAAGTCTCCTTAGTTGATTTTAAAGGCTTAGTAGCTTGTGGTGGTTTTTCCTATGGAGATGTTCTTGGTGCAGGACGCGGTTGGGCAGGTTCTATTCTGTATAATAAACGTGCTAAAGACGAATTTGAAGCTTTTTTCAATCGAAATGATAGTTTTGCACTTGGTGTTTGTAATGGTTGTCAAATGATGTCTAATTTAACACAGATTATCCCTGATAGTAAGCATTTCCCATCTTTTAAGCGTAACACTTCTGAACAATTTGAAGCACGTTTTTCCTCGGTTCAAATCAAACCATCAAACTCAATTTTCTTCAAAGAAATGGAAGGTTCAATTATACCAATTAGCATTGCTCATGGCGAAGGTCGTGCAAGCTTTACACTTCAAATGAATAAAAACTATTCAATTATGCAATATGTTGACCATGATGGCAAACCAACACAAAATTATCCGCATAATCCAAACGGTTCAGATTTTGCTACAGCAGGTGTTACAAATAAATCTGGACAAGTCACTATTATGATGCCACACCCAGAACGTGTTATTAGAAGCATACAAAACTCTTATTATCCAAAATATTGGCGTGAACGTGGCCCTTGGATAAGAATGTTTGAAAACGCTAGAGCTTGGGTTGATTAATACAAACTATAGTATTTAATAAGACAAGATAAAACTTGACTATTGTAATTATACCAACACATGTAAACACATTATTTAACATCAAACTTTTCAGAGGCTTTTTTCATCTCATTTTTTAATGTACCCATTTCAGCCATTTCAACAATAATATCTCCACCCCCAACTAATTCTGAATTAAAATAGATTTGAGGGAATGTTGGCCAATTTGCAAAAATTGGCAAACTTTGGAATACTTCTTGATCTTCAAAAATATTCACATAGGCAAACTTAACACCTGTTGAAGTGAGTGTTTGTGCTGCTTTAGCAGAAAATCCACACTGAGGAAATTGTGGTGTACCTTTCATATAAAGTACGACTGCTGCGCTATCTACTTGATGTTGAATTCTATCCATTACATCCATTCTATTACTCCTATTTCATGTTTAATTACTGAGTATTTTACTCATATATTATTTTTTTATAAATATTTTCTATTTAATTGCCTGAGAAACTGTATACTTTTGCCCCTGTTTAAGTTTTTTATAATTTCCAAATACAAATTTAAAATTATTTTTAATGAAATGTCTTAAGCTATTAATGGATACAAATGTTATTTTACCGCCTGTTTTTAACACATCATAAGCATCATATAGAATAATACTTAGCTGTTCTCTACCTACTTTAGCAGGAATATTTGACAATACTTGATCAAAATAGTTTGTTTTATTAACACTTAAAAATGCATCTGACAAATAAACCTGTATATTATCTATACCATTAAGTTTAGCATTGATGTTTGATAATTCAACAGCAATAAAATCTTTATCCACCATATGCACTTCTGTTTTTGGACAAGACTTAGCAACTGCTAAACCAATAGGACCATAACCACAGCCTAAATCAAGGCACTTGTCATCATTAATAATTTTCAAATGCTTCATGAATAATTTAGTACCATCATCAATAGAACGAGGGCTAAATATACCCCAACGCGTTTTTAGAGTTAAGTTAACTCCAAGTAAATTTGTTTGAATAGTTAAATCTTGCTTTAACCTTGGAATATCTTTTTTTGTAAACATATCGTTTATCATTATACAATAAGGGTATTTAATAAACTGTTAATGATAAAATGAACATATGAATAAACCAGAATTACTTTCCCCTGCTGGTAGTCTTAAACACATGCGCTATGCTTATGCTTATGGTGCAGATGCTGTCTATGCAGGACAACCAAGATACAGTCTTAGAGTACGTAATAACTTATTTGATACTAAAACCTTAGAACAAGGCATACTTGAAGCACATTCAAATAATAAAAAATTCTTTGTCGCCTCAAATATCATTCCACATAATAGCAAGATTAAAACGTATATAAAGGATATTGAACCTATTATTAATCTTGATCCTGACGCCTTAATTATGGCAGACCCTGGTTTAATTATGATGGTAAAAGAAAAATTTCCAAATCAAGTTATTCATTTATCAGTTCAAGCAAATTCAATTAACTACGCAACGGTAAAATTTTGGAAAAATACAGGAATTAGTCGTATTATTCTTTCGCGTGAGTTATCATTAGATGAAATAAAAGATATTCGCCAAGAATGCCCAGACGTTGAACTGGAAGTATTTGTACATGGTTCATTGTGTATTGCCTATTCTGGTCGCTGTTTATTGTCAGGATACTTTAATCATCGTGATCCAAACCAAGGTTCATGTACTAATTCTTGTCGCTGGAAATATGATGTTAAAAAAGCTAATGAAACTTTTGAAGGTGATATTAAAGCAGTTAAAATTAAAACTCCTGAAAATCAAGTTGTATTACTTGAAGAACAAACTAGACTTGGTGAATTAATGCCCACTTTTGAGGATGAACACGGCACTTATATCATGAATTCCAAAGATTTACGCGCTATTGAACATGTACACACACTTACAACTATAGGCATTGATTCACTTAAAATAGAAGGTAGAACTAAATCACATTATTATGTTGCACGTACAACACAAGTATATCGACAAGCTATTAATGATGCTGTTGCTGGGCGTGAATTTGATAAAGACGCCTTTGGTGTGCTAGAAAACCTTGCCAATCGAGGTTATACCGATGGATTTTATCAAAGACATCAACCTGAAGAATTACAAACTTATTTTGATAATTATTCACGTTCAAACAAACAACAAGTGGTAGGAGAGATCCTAGATTATAAAGATGGGAAAGCTTTTATTAAAGTTAAAAATAAATTTAGCATGGGAGATTCTATTGAGGTTATCCTACCTGATCGCTGTTTTAATACCACGATTGAATATATACTAACCGAGCATAATGAGAAGTTAGATGTTGCAAAAGGTAGTGGTTATCAAGTATGGATTCCAATGCGAGAAATCAAACCAGAACTTGGATTTATCGCTAAAAATTTTAATGAAAAAATCAAAATTAAAAACAAAAACATTAAAAAAGATCATTCTCTAAAAATTCGTCGTCCTTCTTGGTAGTTTTAAAATAACCTTACTATTACAAGTATATAATGTATTTTTTAAGTTGAACCTTTATTTTAGTGTTAAATTCAATAACGTCTCCTACAGATATTAAACAACTTAATATTGTACAATTACAATCTTTAGCTAAAAAAATACGTACATTTTTAATTGAGAACATCCAAAAAACAGGTGGCCACCTAGCTCCTAACCTTGGCACAATTGAAATGACCATTGCTATACATTATATATTTGACACTCCTTATGATAGCCTTGTCTTTGATGTTGGACATCAGGCTTATACCCACAAAATCCTCACAGGTCGTTTCGATAAAATGCATACATTACGTCAAAAAGGAGGGTTATCCGGTTTTACAAAACACAGTGAAAGTGAACATGATAGTTTTGGTGCTGGTCATTCATCAACCTCAATTAGTGCCGCTTTAGGTATTGCTATTGGTAATAGTATTAATAATAGCAAGGGTAAATCTATTGCTGTAATAGGAGATGGTGCACTAACAGGTGGTATGTCATTTGAAGCGCTTAATCATGCAGGTGATAGCGATGCAGACTTACTTATTATTCTAAATGACAATGATATGTCAATATCAAAAAATGTTGGTGCCATGAATAAATACCTTACTAGGCTTATCTCTAGTAATGTTTATTCGACAATGAAATCAAAATCATTAGGGTTTTTAGAAAAAATTCCTCAAATACATAAATTTGCTAAACGTTCAAAAGAACACCTTAAAGGTATGGTACTGCCTAGTACTTTATTTGAAGAATTAGGACTTGATTATTTTGGACCTATTGATGGACATGACTTACCTACTTTAATCCAGACTCTACAAAATCTAAAAAAACAAACAAAACCAAGGCTATTACATATTATTACTAAAAAAGGTTACGGACTTGAAATAGCAGAAAATGATCCATGTAAATTTCATGGTGTAACACCTACCTCATCAAATACATCTAGTTTTCCTAGTTATAGCACTGTATTTGGTACTTGGCTAAATAATACAGCACTAAATCATAAAAACTTAATTGCTATCACGCCTGCCATGTGCGCTGGATCTGGAATGATTGAATTTGAAAAAAATTATCCCAAACAATATTTTGATGTAGGCATTGCAGAGCAACACGCTATTACTTTTGCAGGAGGGCTTGCTACACAAGGCTTAAAACCAATAGTAGCTATTTACTCTACTTTTTTGCAACGTGGTTATGATCAACTCATTCACGATATCGCACTACAAAACTTAAATGTTATCTTTGCAATTGATCGAGCTGGATTGGTAGGTGCTGATGGTGCAACTCATGCAGGTAGTTTTGATTTGAGTTTCTTAAGATGTATCCCTAATTTAATCATTATGACTCCAAGCAATGCAATGCAAATGTATCAAATGTTCAATACTGCATTCAAAACTAATAGCACTATTTGCATACGTTACCCTAGAGGTGTGTCAAATATCCAAGATTATGTGACTGATAAACAAATTTCATTAGGTAAAGCTAAAATTATACTTAAAGGCTCTGATGTAGCAATCTTTGCTTTTGGTACAACTGTTGAAAGCGCGCTTAATGCAGGCAAAAAGATAAATGCAACTGTAGTTGATATGCGCTTTGTTAAACCACTTGATAAAGATTTGATTACTGAATTAGCCAATTCACATATCAAACTTATCTCTATTGAAGACAATGCCACAATGGGTGGTGCAGGTAGTGCAATTAGTGAATTTTTACATCAAAAAAATATAAGTACATCTTTAAGCATCTTAGGATTACCAGATAAATTCAGTGAACAGGGTGAACAACAAGAATTATATGATTTATATGGATTAAATGAAGCAGGTATTCTTAATGTTGCACGTTCATGAAAAAACTGTTGAAACGTTACAGTCCTAATCTAGATGAATTAAAAAATCATAAACACTTAAGTTGGCTTGGTAAACGTTTGTACCACTCAAGCTTGTGGAATTTTAATAGAAGGTCTATCTCTAAAGCATTTGCAATCGGGCTATTTTGTGCCTTTATTCCCATACCTTTTCAAATGCTATTGGCCGCACCAATTTCAATTATATTTAGTGCAAACTTACCGTTATCTATCGCGCTCGTTTGGATTACCAATCCTATTACCATGCCACCTATTTTTTATGTTTGTTACAAACTTGGTGCATGGCTTTTAGGAGTTAATATAAAACAAGACTTTGCTATGTCATTAGAGTATATTTGGCAGGTATTTGATATTATTTGGCAACCTTTCTTACTTGGTTGTTTAGTTATTTCTATCACTAGCTCAGTATTTGGTTACTTCGTTATACAATTTATTTATCGCTATAAGGTTTACAAAAGGGTTAAAGGTTTTTAAGACTACTCCTAACCTGAGCTTCAATTTCATTTACCAAATTTTCATTGATTATTTTGGAATGAGTTTTACCATTAAGATACAAAAGATTAGGATCGCCTCCTGTTAAACCAACCGATACTGATTTTGCTTCACCAGGTCCATTAACCACACAACCAATTACTGACACATCAATTGGTGTGATAATATCTTCAAAGCGAGACTCCAGCTCACTAACCACTTTAATTACGTCAAATTTTTGCCTAGAACAGGATGGACAGGCAATTAAATTAACTCCTTTTTGGCGTAAATTTAAAGATTTTAAAATATTAAAAGCAACACGAACTTCATCAACTGGATCAGAAGCTAAAGAAACTCTAATCGTATCACCAATACCTTTTGACAATAATAAACCTAAGCCAATCGAAGACTTAACCGTACCAAAAGATAATGATCCTGCTTCTGTGATGCCCAAATGTAACGGATTATCAATTTGAGAGGATAATTGTTGGTAGGCAAACACAGTCATAAAAATTTCACTGGCCTTGAGTGAAATCTTAAAATTATCAAAATTTAATTTATCTAAAATATCAATATGTCTTAAAGCAGATTCAACCATCGCTTCAGGCGTTGGCTTTGTGTATTTCTTTTGTAAATATTTTTCTAATGAGCCAGCGTTCACGCCAATACGAATAGGAATATTATGATCTTTAGCGGATGCTACTACTTCACGAATATAATCTACTCTTCCAATATTACCAGGGTTAATACGTAAACAATCAGCACCATATTTTGCAACTTCTAAGGCAATCTTATAATCAAAATGAATATCAGCAATCAAAGGGATAGTGGCTTGTTGTTTAATAACTTTAAACGCTCTAGCTGCTTCCATAGTTGGAATTGAAACACGCACTAGATCTGCACCTGCTTCTTTAATTGCACCAATTTGTTTAAGTGTTGCCTTAATATCAGTTGTTTCAGTATTAGTCATACTTTGTACTGAAATAGGGGCATCACCACCAATAGCAACATTACCTACAAATATTTGCTTAGATTCTCTTCTGTGAATAGTATGTATTGGTTTCATTGAAGTTTATTAGTATAATTATAAATTATTTCATCTAATTCTTTTGAAATAATAATGTTTTTATTAAAGCCATAATTAAGCAATAGATGATCATTGATTATAACGGGGCTTACAACCTCTTTCTGTTCTTTTTCACCCTGGTTAATAACAATTAAAGCAGGTACTTCTTTTGCTTTTTTAAAATTGTCTTTTTGATTTAAATACCAAAAAATACCTACGTTAAAAACTAAAATAAGTAACAACCAGTATTTTAATTTAAACTTTTTATTACTCTTTTTTGGGTAGTAATCAATACTTTCTAGCATCAGGTTTTTTGGTTTTATTTAGTACTCTTCCAGCCAATTGCCCACAAGCACCATCAATATCTTCACCACGGGTACGACGCATCATAGTACGAATACCTTGCTGATATAAAATATCTTGAAACTGCTTAATAGTCTGAGTATTTGATGATTTATATTGAGTTCTTTCAAAAGAGTTAAAAGGAATTAAATTTACCTTAGCCGAGATAGTCTTTAATAATTTTGCTAATTTATTAGCATGCTCGGTAGAGTCATTCACATTTTCAAGCATGACATATTCAAACAAAATATGACGTTCCTGAGTACCGGCGTTTAAATATACTTTACAAGCTTTTAACAATTTTTCAATCGAATATTTTTGATTAACAGGTACTAATTTATCTCGTAATTGATTATTAGGCGCATGCAAGGAAATAGCTAAACTCACTGGCGTTCGCTTACTCATACGCAATATAGCTGGCACTATACCAGAAGTAGAAATAGTCACTTTACGTCTAGACAAACCAAATGCCAAATCATCAAGTAATAAATCACAAGCGTTATATACTGCTTGCTCATTTAACAAAGGCTCACCCATACCCATAAACACAACATTAGAAATACGCTTAGAGTTAAGATATTTATTGGCGATCAATACTTGGGCAATAATCTCACCTGTTGTGAGATTTTTGTTAAACCCTTGCATGCCAGTTGAGCAAAAAGTACAAGCCAAAGCACAACCAACCTGTGAAGATATACAAAGCGTACCACGATCTTTATCAGGAATATAAACCATTTCAATATAGTTATCTTTACTCAATGCTAGCACCCATTTAATTACTTTATCTAAGGCAAACTTTTGTTTGACAACCTTAGGAAATTCAATACAAGCTATTTTATTTAATTCTTCTCTCAAGGGCTTGCTAAAATTAAACATTTTATCAAAATCAAACTCATGAACTTTATAAATCCACTGCATGACTTGTTTGGTTCGATAATGCTTCTCACCTAAACACACAAAGAAATCATTCAGCGCCTCTTGATTAAGACTTAAAAGGTTTTGTTTATTCATACACTTTTTACATCAAACTCTTGCTTAGTATGAGAAGGCATTATTAATCCCCGAGTTCTTGGACAAATATCATCTTTACCAAAAAAATATTTGATTTCAATAACAGCATTTTCCAAGGAGTCAGAGCCATGAACTGCATTTTCATCTAAAGACCTTGCAAAATCAGCACGAATAGTACCAGAATTAGCCTCTTTAGGATTGGTGTCACCCATAATTTCTCTATGTTTAGTAACAACGTTCTCTCCCTCCAAAACCTGAACTATAATCGGACCAGAAGTCATAAACTCAAGCAACTCACCATAAAATGAACGATCTTTATGCACTATATAAAAATCACCTGCCCTATCATTATCAAGATGAATCATTTTACTAGCAATAATTCTAAAACCAGCCTCTTCAAAACGAGAATAAATTTGACCAATGATATTTTTTGCAACCGCATCTGGCTTGATAATTGATAAAGTACGTTCCATAACATCTCCTCTAATCATAAATAGAGTTAAAATTTTACCAAATTTAAGACATAGAAAACATCTCAAGGTACTCTTTTTACAATTTATCAATAAATATTTTTCTTATACTCCTTTGCTTACTTTAAAGTTAACCACTTTTTATTTCTTTAATTTAAATCATTACTCCTATTGATAAATTTACAACTTATACGCATGTGTAATTTCTAGCAATAAAGGCTACCAAGTCACACTAGCCATAAAGTTAGTAATAGCATCTTACTGTTGCTTTTAATACACGATCGATAGATATCTACTTTAGATAAATTTACCACTGACGTAATTGCATCAACTAATTCTAATTTATTCATTTTTTCTCTTCAAAAAAATAATTTATATAAAGAAAGATTAGTGATATAGAGAGTAATAGCGAATAAAAAAATATTTAGGTATTCCTCTACTATAAAAGCATTTTTCTTAGTAGAATAAATAACCATCAATCAGAGCTATCACCTATAATTTACTTGTTTTAACACTCTTTGTTTATCTCTTTGCCAATCTCTTAATTTATTATCTTGACGCTTATCATAAGATTTTTTACCTTTAGCCAGAGCAATTTCTAACTTCACCCTACCTCTAACCCAATAAAGCTTAAGCGGTACAATAGTAGCACCTTTCTGATTGATCTTCTCCTTAATACGATTAATCTCTAAACGATTAAGTAATAATTTTCGTGTACGGATAGGATCAGCATTAACATGCGTTGATACGCTTTTTAGTGGCGAAATATGTGCACCATATAAAAATATCTCATTACTTTTTAAAATAACATAACTTTCCTTAATTTGAACTTTAGAGTCTCTTAAACTTTTTACTTCCCAACCTTCTAAACTTAAACCAGCTTCCAAGATTTGTTCGATAAAATAGACATGCCTTGCTTTTTTATTAAATGCAATGGTGTTTAAACTTATTTTTTTATTTTTTTTAGCCATTATTATTTTTATCCATGCATCATATTTCTAAAAATGCCATTGTTTCCTATTCTTGTAAACAAATGTATCAATTGATTAATCAAGTTAATCAATACCCTGAATTTCTTAATTGGTGTTCATATTCTTCTATTTTAAAGCAATCTGATAATCAAATCATAGCCTCAATTAAGATTAACAAAGGAGTTTTTAATCAAACTTTTACAACAACAAACACCTTAATTCCATATCAAAGAATTGACATGAAACTTAAAGAAGGACTATTTAAACAACTAAATGGCTCATGGGTATTTGTTGCTTTAAATAGTACTTCCTGTAAGGTTGAGCTCAATTTAGCATTTAGTTTTTCATCAAAACTTGTAGATATTTCTATATCACATATTTTTACCTCAATTGCCAATTCTCAACTAGACGCATTTATAATAAGAGCTAAAACAATATATGGTTAAAACATGTTTATTTAACAAACTATATGAATATATCGGTAAAATAGAATTTTTTTTCAAAAAGTTAAAACTTTAAAGCTATAATAAAAATTTTAGATACTATTTCTGCTAATAAAATTAATCATTTAATTTTTTATAAAAAATAATTACCGCATCATATACATTTATATACATATAAAAATAGGAGCTTAATCATAATATTTTGACTCCCTTATTCAAAACTAATCTCAACTCAGGGCTAATCTTATCCATGGCTAAATTTGCTAATTTATCCGCAATATCATTCCCCTTATTGCTACTATGACTCTTGACCCAATACCAAATAACATCGTACTGCTTATTCAGCACATCTAAGCGTTGCCATAAGTCTATATTTTTAACTGATCTTTTTTTGGAAGTTTCCCAATTTTTGGCCTTCCAGCTCTTCATCCACTTATTAATACCCATTATTACATATTTAGAATCTGTAAATAAATCAATACCAATCTGATTAGATTTAATCACTTCTAATGCTTTAATAGTTGCAATCAACTCCATACGATTATTAGTGGTTTTTTCTTCACTGCCTTTAAGTTTTTTATCATAATAACCATATTTCAACCATACGCCCCAGCCACCAATACCAGGATTGCCACGACAACCACCATCTGTATAAATAACTATTCTATTCATCAATATTAATTTGTAACCAAAATTCTAATAACGCCAAATGCCATAAGCGTGAACCATTAAGTGGGGTCATATAATTCTGCGGTTTATTGATTACTTTAGCAATAAATATCTGACTAAAAATACCACGATTAATACATTTACTTGAAGTTAGTATATCTGACATAAAATCTAAGAATTCACCTTTAATATATTTGAGTGCTGGCATCGGAAAATAGCTTTTCTTACGGTCAATTACCCTATCAGGTAACAAGCCCCTAGCAATTTGTTTAAGTGGATATTTACCTTTATTAAACATTTTTAAACTTGGTGGCATACTCAAAGCATGTTCCACAAGCTTATAATCCATAAACGGCATGCGTGCTTCTAAACCCCAAGCCATAGTCATGTTATCCACTCTTTTTACAGGATCGTCTACTACTAAACGGGTAATATCGGTGCGAAAGACTTTATCCATAAACGTATCTGTATTTTCCTTAGTAAATTCGTGATGAAGCCAAGTTTCAGTATGGTTTCCGCTGTGATATTTTAGATCGACCGTTTGCAAATATTCTTCATACGACCTATCCACATAATGCTTAGTAAAACGCTCAATGTCAGAACCTGTCTGAGCTTTCATACGTTCATACCAAAAATAACCTGCAAAAACCTCATCTGCACCCTGTCCAGAAAGCACTACTTTAATATGCTTAGATACTTGTTCAGATAATAAATAAAAAGCCACTGCATCTTGAGCTACCATCGGCTCGCTCATATTTGCAACTGCTTCACCAAGACGTGTTAGTACTTGTGAATTACTAACCATATATTTTTTATGCTTAGTTTTAAACCGAGTAACAATTTGATCAGAATACTCAAACTCAGATCCATTTTCACCATTAATATCTTCAAAACCAATTGAAAATGTGCGTATATCGTTATACCCTATCTCTCTAATCAATGCTACTAAAAGTGATGAATCTAATCCACCAGAAAGTAACACGCCAATTGGTACATCTGTAGCATTCATGCGTTTTAAAACACTACCTCTTAAAAGTTCATGCGTACGCTGAATAAATTGTTCATCTGTACATGCATCTTTTAGACGAATAGACTTTGGATGCCAATAAGTTTTTTCAACAACTTTACCTTTAACGCTAATGGTTAACGTAGTTGCTGGTTTGATTTTATTGACTCCATTAATAATCGTATTAGGTGCTGGTACAACCCCATGTAATGAAAGTTGCTGCTGTAAAGCAACAGAATTAATACTTTTATCCACTTCTTGTGTTACTAATGCTTGAAGATTAGAAGCAAAGCTAAATGCCTTATCTGTTAAATTAAAATAAAATGGTTTAATACCCATTCGATCACGAGCAACAAATAACTGGTTTTCAACTTTATCCCAAACACAAAAAGCAAACATACCATCTAAATGCATAACACAATCCTCACCCCAATGATGGTAGGACTTGATAATTACTTCAGTATCAGAGTGTGAAAAAAATTGATAACCTTGCTTAATTAAGTACTTGCGCAAAGCTTGATAATTATAAATCGTACCATTAAAAACCAAAACCAAACCAAGATTCTTATCAATCATTGGCTGATAGGCTTGATTAGATAAATCAATAATAGCAAGCCTTTGATGTCCCAAACCAATATGACCATCAATCCAAAAACCACTAGAATCAGGACCACGATGTACCATCTTTTTCATCATTTTCTTAAGTATATCGTCACTCACTACTTGACTATCAAATCTTAACTGTCCACAAAGTCCACACATAAAATTTATTAAAGAAGTAAAATAAGTGATTTTAACAAGTATTGTGTGTCGATAATGGCTAAAACACTCTACAATAAACTAATGGATGCACACGTCATACGTGAAAATATTTCAACTGTATTAATTTATATTGACAGACATCTGATTCACGAAGTAACTTCTCCTCAAGCGTTTGAAGGGTTATCAATAGCAGGCAGAAAACTTTGGCGTAAAAGTAGCAACTTAGCAGTACCTGACCATAATGTACCAACAACTAATCGTTCATCAGGTGTTAGTAGCATTAGTGATCCTACTTCAAGAATTCAAATTGAAACCTTAGGGCAAAACTGCAAATTTTTTGGTATTGATGAAATATCTATGAACGACATCCGTCAAGGTATTGTACATGTAATTGGTCCTGAACAAGGTGCTACCTTGCCAGGTATGAGTATTGTCTGTGGTGATTCACATACCTCAACTCATGGTGCACTTGGAGCTTTAGCCTTTGGTATTGGCACTAGCGAGGTTGAACACGTCTTAGCCACTAACTGTTTATGGCAATCTAAATCTAAAAATTTTAATATTGAAGTTAATGGATCACTTAATCAACATGTTAGTGCAAAAGATGTTGCTCTTTATATTATTGGCCAACTTGGTACTGCAGGAGGCATGGGTTATGCAATTGAATTTAGCGGTAATACCATTCAAAATATGTCAATTGAAGCTAGAATGACACTATGTAATATGGCAATTGAAGCAGGTGCGCGTATTGGTATGGTTGCTGTTGATGAAAAAACCATTGACTATGTCAAAGATCGCCCATTGGCACCTTCAGGAATTAAATGGAGAAAAGCAGTAGAATATTGGCGAACACTACATTCTGACAAAAATGCACACTTTGATAAAATAATGCATTTTGATGCAAAAGATATTAAGTCGCAAGTTACTTGGGGAACATCTCCAGACATGGTGGTGGCTGCTGATGAGTATGTACCAAATCCTGCTAACGCAAAAAATAAAACTGAAAAAATCAGCTGGAAAAATGCACTTAATTATATGCATCTCAATGCTAATACAAAAATATCAGATATTAAAATCGATAAAATTTTTATTGGATCATGTACTAACTCACGGATTGAAGATTTACGTATTGCAGCTAGCATCTTAAAAGATAAAAAAATTGCAAATAATATCAAACTCGCTTTAGTTGTACCTGGTTCAGGAATTATTAAAAAACAAGCTGAAGAAGAGGAGTTAGATAAAATTTTTATAAATAGTGGGTTTGAATGGAGAGAGGCAGGTTGCTCAATGTGTCTAGCCATGAACGCTGATAAATTAGAAGCAGGTGAAAGATGTGCAAGTACTTCAAATCGTAATTTTGAAGGTCGTCAAGGTCAAGGCTCATTTACTCATTTAGTTAGTCCTGCTGTTGCAGCTTCAAGCGCTATTGCTGGTTATTTATCAGAAGTTAAATAAATGCAAAAATTTACTACATTTACTTCAATAGCAGTACCACTTAAACGTGCTAATATCGATACTGATTCGATTATTCCTAAGCAGTTTTTAAAGTCTATTAAACGTTCTGGTTTTGGTGCTAATTTATTTGATGAATGGCGTTATTTAGACCACGGTGAAATTGGTATGGACAATTCTAAACGTCCTCTTAATATGAATTTTGTGTTAAATCAAGCAAAATATCAAGATGCAAAAATACTATTAGTACTAAAGAATTTTGGCTGTGGATCAAGTCGAGAACATGCACCTTGGGCATTAGAAGATTATGGTTTTAAAACAATTATCGCGCCTAGTTTTGCAGATATTTTTTATAATAATTGTTTTAAAAATGGCATCCTACCTATTGTACAAAATAACAATGTAATGGATAAATTATTTTCCTCAACTGATAAAATAACTATTAATCTTGACACTCAAAGTATCAATCTAAATAACAACACTTACCATTTTGAAATAGATATAGAACGAAAAATACGCCTAATCAATGGGCTTGATGATATTAGTTTAACTTTACAATATATAAATGATATTAAAGCATTTGAAAAACACTATTTTAATAAGTATAATTGGTTATGATTGGTAAACTTTCTGGCACTATTTTAGAAAAAAACCCACCTGAAATATTACTTGAAGTAGATAAAATTGGCTATGAGATTTTATGCTCAATGTCAAGTTTTTATGCAATGGGTGATGAAAAAAAACTCTCGTTATATATCCATTTATCAATCAAAGAAAACGCGCATATTTTATACGGTTTTGTCACTAAAGATGAAAAAACCTTATTTAGAGAGTTGATTAGAATAAATGGTATTGGCCCTAAAGTAGCACTAGCTATTTTATCTCATCTTGACATTAATTCACTAATAAAAGTTATTACAGATGGAAATGATGCTTTACTAGCACAAACTCCAGGAGTTGGCATAAAGACAGCACAAAAACTCATTGTAGAACTTAAAGGACGTTTAAAAAAACTAAAATTAAACAGTGAAAATCATAAAAATATTCATATAAAATTCAATAAAAATCCTAATATCAAACAAGCATCATCTGCTTTACAAGCACTTGGATTTAAAGCCAGAGAATCTGAAAAAATGCTATCTATTATTAAAGATAACTCACTTTCAACTAAGGCATTAATTCGACAAGCACTACAAAATAAATAATCCTTAATTTATAAACACTCACAAAGTACAAGCTTGCTATAATCAAAGCATATTTAAAATACTTATATCTTTAATATTTATACCCATACTAACATGGGCTCATCCTATGAATGAATTAAAGCAAAATTATATTAATAAAGGTAAAAATTATATACCAAGAACACAACATCTTGACAAGCAAGGGCATGCTAAATTTGTTAATCATCTAATTCTAACATCTTCGCCTTATTTATTACAACATGCTCATAATCCTGTTAATTGGTATGAGTTTTCAGATGAAGCCTTTGACAAAGCAAAACATGAAAATAAACCTATTTTTATCTCTATTGGGTACGCTACTTGTCATTGGTGTCATGTAATGGAAAAAGAAAGTTTTGATAATATTGAAGTAGCAACATTTCTTAATCAATATTTTATTGCCATTAAAGTTGATCGTGAAATTCGCCCTGATATTGATAATACCTATATGAATGTATCGCAATTATTAAATGGCTCTGGCGGTTGGCCACTTAATACAATTTTACTACCTAATGGTAAAGCGTTTTTTGCAGGTACTTATTTTCCTAAAAAGAAACTGTTAGATATATTAGCGCAAGTACAAAATTTATGGGAGAATAAAGCAGACGTTTTAAACAAACAAGCGAATAAAATTAGTCAAACCCTAAATCAATCAAAAGCAATATCTAACCAAATCCTTAATGATAATATTATTATTAAGTCTATTGAAGGTATACTAAATGACTTTGATGAATTTGAAGGTGGTTTTGGGCAAGCCCCTAAATTTCCACATGAATCTACATTACTATTACTCATCAATGAACAAAGACGAAACCCTAGTGAGAATAAATTAAATGCTATCATAACAACACTAGATACAATGGCAAGCGGTGGTTTATATGATGTTATTGGTGGGGGATTTCACCGCTATTCAACAGATAATTCTTGGCTTGTACCGCACTTTGAAAAGATGTTGTACAATCAAGCACAAATTTCTCTCGTATATACTCGTGCTTATACTTTAACAAAAAAACCTTTATATAAACGTATTTCTAAAAAAACTTTAGATTATACATTGAGAGAAATGCAAGATACTAATAACGGGTTTTTCTCTGCTACTGATGCTGACTCTCAAAACGAAGAAGGCATATTCTTTATTTGGTCAATTGATGAATTAAGCAGTATTTTTAATCAACAAGAGTTAGAACAATTAAAACAATGGTTTGACTTATCGAGCAATACCAATTTTAAGAAAGGTCATATTATCCGTTTTAAAAATATAAATAATATTAGCCAAAAAGACAACAAGATAATTAATATCTTATTAGATAAATTATACCAAATTAGAAATAAGAGACTTTCACCTCTTACGGATAACAAAATATTATTATCATGGAATGCACTAATGGTTCAAAGCTTGCTTGAAGCAGGCGAGACTTTTAATGAAGGAAAATACACTAAACTAGGAATAAACTTAGCCAATTACTTACATACTCATTTTAATAAGAATAACCAGCTTTACAGGGTGTCAATTGACTCTAAAATTGGAACATTAGCACTATTCGAAGATTATGCTTATTTATCTAATGCTTATTTATCTGTATTTGACCAAACTAATGATAAAAAATGGCTTGATAGAGCTATTACTCTTGTTAATGTAATGAATGAACAATTTTGGGATAAAAAATACCATGGCTTTAACATAAATCACAACACAAAATATTTAACCACAAACCAAAAAGAAGGGTTTGATGGTGCAATCCCATCTACTAACGCAATAGCCTATAAAGTATTAACAAAACTAAACAGTAGAATTCATGTTGATGATTTTAAACAACAAGCAACTCAATTATTAAACTCCTTTGCTAAACAAATTAATCAAAATCCAAGTAACTATACTTCATTTATATTAGGTATTAATAACCAATTAAATGGAGAAATAAACCCTATTCAAACAATCTATAATGGGCATATTCGTACGCATTCTCGCTTTCATAATAATCAATTGTTAATCAACCTTCAACTACAACCACTTTGGCATATAAATTCTAATAAACCCTTGCAAGATTCTTTAATTGCTACTAAGATTATCAATATTAATACTAATTATTGGACAATAAATCATGTTATTTATCCACAAGGTGAACTAATTAATTTAAATTTTTCAAAAGAAAAAATTTCTATTTATAGAGACAAAATACAAATTCAAGTCATTCTTACAAACAACACAAAACAATATCACCCACCCACTTTACAATTAACCTTGCAAGGTTGCAATAACAAGGCATGTCTGACACCAAAGACTATTACCATACAACCTAACTAGGAATAGTCTTCATTATTACATAACCATCCAAATAGTAAGTAAAATTAACATTTGTATATTGATACTACGTATCATAGATATTTCTTTTATCTATTTGTACTCCATATAAAATATTAACCAAACCTCCTTATATGTCTTTCACCATATTCATCAATTATTTTCTTTTTGATAAAAATAACTTTTTTAAACTTAAAACAAACCATTTTGTTACTGTTGCTATGATTGGATCTCACAATAACACCAAAATACCATAAAATACCATAAAATATTATAAAATATTATAAATAAATAACTTAATGTGATTCTTTTTTACCACTACAGAGTATTTATTTATAAACAAGCAAGATCTATATGGTGAAAGTCGAAAAATATTAAAAAACCTACTTCTGTCTAATAAATAAAAGATACTGAAAACTATACTAAACCATAATCTTTTTATTAATATTACTCCCTGTTAAGTATTGTGAAGCTACTTTACGTTTATTTTTTTTCTAATCACAAAACAGTTTGAAAAAGAAATAATACAAAACGCTAATTAAACAATTAAACTATTTATCAAACAGTAGTCTATTAAGTAAATTTTAGTTATTTACCCAAAAGTTTTTTTTAGCCAATTAATTAACTCATGGTTAATTAAATACAAACAAGGTAATAGAACAAGTGTTATCAACGTTCCAAATAACAAACCATAACCCAATGAAAGCGCCATAGGTTGTAAAATAAAATCTGTACCACCAATACCATAAGCAAGTGGTATTACACCTGCTAAGGTAGTTAATGTTGTTAAAACAACAGCACGCAATCGATCTTTTGCACCTTGAACAACCCATTTATGAACACTCATGGTAGATGTAAGTTTTGCCTTTAAATAGTTCAGATGAGCAACCATTATTAAAGAATCGTTCACAATAACTCCCACTAATGCCAATGTGCCCAATATTGCAAAAAAGCTAAGTGTTTCTCCATGAAGAAAAAAGGCCCAGATAACACCAATAATAGAAAAAGGTACGGCAATTAAAACTAATATCGGTTGTGAATAAGAGTTAAATAATAAAATTAATAATAAAAATATAGAAAAAATTGCCATGATAAATGCCTCTTTAAAACTATCCATTGCCTTTTTTGTATCTTTATTTCCTCCTTCGCTAGTCATCTGAATTGCAGGATAGTTACTAACTAAATCTAACTGCTTGAGTGCTTGACTAATAACTTCACCAGAAGTAGTTATTTCATCATCAACAGTACCGCTAAGCATGACTGAACGCTGCCCGTTAAAATGATTAAAGTTTGGTTCTCCTTTAATTTTTTTCAATGAAACAAATTGTTTAAGTGGTATGGGATGACCTTGGCGGTTGTTAATTTTTAGTAATGTTAGAAAATTCTTTGACTGTTTATCACTACCTAAATAAATTCTAAAATAGACATTATTATCGCCATAACGTATGCTAGTGACATTAATGCCTGTAAAAACTGCCTTTAAATAATCATCAACTACTGAAAAATCAACATTAAATCTAGACATTTTTTCAAAATCAATCACTACCTCAATACGTATTTTTCCTGATTCATCATTTCTCTCAATGTTATCTATTCCATCAATACCTAATAATATTCTCTCTAAAGCATCAGCAGCATTCTGACGTTGAATATTATCACTACCTACTAAATTTATTTCCACATCTTCACCTTGTGATGGACCTGGCCTACTTATTGAAAACTTTAGTTCTTGTATAAATTTTATATCCTTAATACGTTTTTTTAACTTAGCAAGTAAAGATTTAGATGTTTCCACTCTTGTGCTAGAAGGTACTAATTCAATACTAAACTTAGCTACATTAGTAAAATAATGACCAACATTATTGGTTAATGAATCTAAATCATCGCCTACAACTTCTATAATAATTTTCTCTACTTGTTTGGAAATAGACTCTGTTCGTTCTAAAGAAGTACCAATAGGCATGTTTAATCTTGCATCAATACTATCTGCCCCTACTGTAGGAAATTGTACATACTTCATCTGAGTTTTAGCAAAATACAAAGAACCTATAAGAACAATACTAAAAATAAAAACAACACTATAACGCCATTTCAATACTTCTGTTAAAAAACCTTCAAACCAATTTTCAATACGTATAAACCATATTTTTTCTTTGGTTTTCTCATCACTGCTGGCAAGATGTGCTGGTAATGCCAAACTAACTTCTAAAAAAGAAAGAGTCAAAGAAAAAATAACTACTAAAGGAATGACATAAATAAATTTACCCATTGTTCCACCCATGAAAAACATCGAAGAAAAAGCTAAAATAGTGGTTAAAATTGTCGTTATCACAGGCGCAATAACACGCTTAAACCCAAGTACAGTAGACTGGTATCTATCTTTTCCTAACTGCTTATAATGATGTATACTTTCTGCCACTACAATACTATCATCCACTACAATACCAAGTATTAAAATCATTGCAGCTAGCGAAACAAGATTAATAGTCTCGCCTGTTACGCCTAATAAAGACACCGTGCCTAAAAGAGATACTGGTAAACCAATTGATACCCAAAAAGCCGTTTTAAACGATAAAAATAAAGCTAAAATAATTAGCACTAACAGTAAACCAATTAAACCATTATTAGTTACAATATTAAGTCTATTACGAACATGCTTGGACTCATCTGATGAGTAAAAAAATTTCAAGCTAGTTGGATATTTAACTTTTAACTCCAATACTTTATCTTTGACTAAATCAACCGTAGTAATTACATCTGCATGTTCTTGTTTACGGATTCTCAGAATAAAACCTTTGGTACCATTCACACGAATAATAGAAGTCTCTTTCTTGTTTCCATTAGTAATTTTTGCAATATCTTTTAAACGAATAACAGGTCCATCAAAAGTTGATTTAATAATCACATTACTAACATCTTCCATCTCATCAAACTTAGCTAAAACAACAATAGTTTTTTCATTAATATCATTATTATTACCAACAGTGTAACGTTTGTTACGATTTTTAATCGCTTTAATTACTTGAAGCAAGGATAATTTATGTTGATATAGGCTATCAGGATTAACTTTAATTTGAATTTCACGATCAAGATAACCCTCTTTAATAACTTTTGAAACACCTTTAACTAACGCCAAAGATTCACTCATATCATCAACAATATCCCTCAATTCCTGATAGGATAGGTTATCGCTACTAATATTAATTTTTAAAATACTTTTGAGTGAATTTTTCTGGTCAACTATCCAAGGAAAACCAATAACCTCTTCAGGTAATGACTTAATACGATTAACTACATTTCTAATTTCTTGTTTTAATGGCTTAATATCATCCACATCTTGGGAAAGTATTATTACAATACTAGACTCCCCTTCTTTAGAAGTTGAAGTAAATTTATCAATCCCTGAAATACTTCTCAACTCGTCTTCAATTAGATTGGTAACATTCTGCTCAACATCTTCAGGAGAAGCGCCAGGATATACGGTTACAATAGTCATTACTTCAAAATCTACAGCTGGAAATTTATCCCTTTGAATGCTATTTAAAGTAAAAAGACCAAGTACAATAATGGAGATCGTCAAAACCAATGCTAACTTCTTCTGTTTAACAAAAAAAATAAGAATGTTGTCCATAAACGTTTAATGAAAGAAATAACAGCAGTATACCATTAGCACTAATGCTAATAATAAACAAGCAAAGTTACATTTTATTTAGATTTTTATGCACCTTTTCGTTCACTTACTGTTAATAAACGCTTACGAATACGAATATTATGAGGTGTTACTTCTACTAATTCATCATTATCAATAAATTCTAATGCTTTTTCTAGATCAAGTTTAATAGCAGGAGTTAATGATACAGCTTCATCAGTACCTGATGCACGTACATTGGTCAATTGCTTTCCCTTCATGACATTAATCATTAAATCTTTATCGCGTGTGTGAATACCAACCACCATACCTTCATAAATATCAGTATTATGTTCTATAAAAAATTTCCCACTTTTCTGTAAATTAAAAATAGCGTAAGCGACTGCTTGTCCTTGATTCATAGAAATCAACGAGCCATTAGAACGCTGACCAATTTCCCCTGGTTTTTGGAGTTTGTAAGTATCAAAAGTTGCATTCATTAAGCCTGTGCCAGTCGTTGCTATTAAGAATTCTGTTCTAAAACCAATCAAACCACGTGCAGGAATATTAAAGTCTAATCTTACCCTGCCATTACCATCTGGCATCATATTGATTAGTTTAGCCCTTCGTTCGCCTAATTTTTTCATCATAGTGCCTTGATGTTGGATTTCTACATCAAGGCTTAAATCTTCGAATGGTTCACAAATAACGCCATCAATCTTTCTTAAAATAACTTGTGGACGACCTACTGCTAATTCAAAACCCTCTCTACGCATAGTTTCAATTAAAATTGACAAATGTAACACGCCACGACCTAAAACAACAAATTCAGATGGATCTGATGTATTTTCAACCCGAAGTGAAATATTGTAAATTAACTCTTTATCTAGACGATCACGAATATTTCGTGAGGTGATAAATTTACCATCTTGTCCAGCAAATGGTGAATCATTCACACGAAATGCCATAGAAACAGTTGGTTCATCCACACTCAAAGGAGGTAACGATTCAATAGTTCCAGGGTCACAAATAGTATCTGAAATTGAAATGTCTTTAATGCCTGTAATACATACAATATTACCTGCTTGTGCAGAATTAGTATCAATTTTATTTAATCCTAAAAATCCTTGCAAACTGGCAATTTTTGCCTTACGCTCACCACCATCAACACCCACAACAACAACTTGCATATTCTTTTTAATCGTACCACGAGTAATACGACCTATACTAATAGAGCCTACAAATGAAGAATAATCAAGAGCAGTAATTTGCATTTGCAATGGCGCATCAATATCAACTTCTGGTGCTTTAACCTGTTTCACAATAGTTTCAAACATAGGCGTCATATCACCTGAACGCGCATCATCTTCTAATGATGCATAACCATTAATACCTGAGGCGTAAATAATTGGAAAATCTAATTGCTTATCAGTTGCTCCTAACTGGTCAAATAAATCAAATACCTTATCAATTACCCAATCAGGACGTGCTGCATCTTTGTCAATTTTATTAATAACTACAATCGGGTTCAAACCTTGCTCAAAAGCTTTCCTCGTCACAAAGCGTGTTTGAGGCATTGGACCTTCTTGTGCATCTACAAGTAAAAGTACACTATCAACCATAGACAGAATACGTTCTACCTCACCACCAAAATCAGCATGACCAGGTGTATCTACAATATTAATATGATAATTATTCCATTTAATTGCAGTATTTTTACTAGAAATAGTAATACCACGTTCTTTTTCAAGATCATTTGAATCCATCATTCGATCGCTTGACTTGAAACGAGCGTCAAATGTTTGAGATTGCTCAAGCAATTTATCAACCAAAGTTGTCTTACCATGGTCAACATGAGCAATAATAGCAATATTCCTTAATTTAGTATTCATGTGTAGTAGGTTACTGTAAAAAAGATATTATTATCTCGTAAAATACTCTTCAATATTAGGAATTATTAATATGTCAAAAAAAGGCAGTTCAAGACGTTGGATAAGAGAACATATAAACGATAAGTTTGTTAAAAATGCAAAAAAAGAGGGCTATCGTTCTCGTGCTGTTTATAAGCTTATAGAGGTAATTAATAAAGAAAAATTTATTAAACCAGGAAATAAGGTAATTGACCTTGGCGCCGCTCCTGGCAGCTGGAGTCAAATAGCAATAAAGGCTGTAGGTAAATCTGGACAAGTTATTGCCAACGATATATTAAACATAAAACCAATTGATGGAATTGATTTTTTACAAGGTGATTTCACTGAAAATAGTGTTTATGAAGCACTTTTAAGTCTCAC
The DNA here is from genome assembly GCA_021730165.1 of Candidatus Vesicomyidisocius sp. Pext_18_S21. Taxonomy (GTDB): domain Bacteria; phylum Pseudomonadota; class Gammaproteobacteria; order PS1; family Pseudothioglobaceae; genus Ruthia; species Ruthia endoextente. The sequence continues at coordinate 350,559 of CP072535.1, read as the reverse complement.
TATGAATCAAAAAGTTAATGTTGTCTTAAGTGATATAGCACCAAACATGACTGGTCAACCATCAGTTGACATTCCTAAATCTATGTACTTATGTGAATTAGCATTAGACATAGCAATTAAAAGCTTAACACCTTCAGGTTATTTTTTTGTCAAAGTTTTTCAAGGAGATGGATTTGATAGGTTTGTTAAATCTTGCAGGACTTCTTTCTCTTATGTCACCATTCACAAACCAAAAGCTTCAAGGGCAAGATCTAAAGAAGTGTACTTGCTTGCAAATAAATTAAAGTCAGCTAAGTTGATGTAAGTATTGGTTTTGCCAATAACCCATAACTACGCATGTGTAAAATAACTACTATGAAAAATTTAAGTGATATTCAATCCCTTATAAAATTAGATTTACAAAAAACAGACGAAATACTCATTAATCGTTTAAGTTCAAATGTTACTTTGATTAATCAAATGAGCCATTATATTATCCATGCTGGAGGTAAGCGCTTGCGTCCACTACTCTTATTACTTTGTGCTCGTGCAACTGGATATCAAGGAACACACCATTATCTTATGGCAGTAGTAATAGAATTAATTCATACTGCTACTTTACTACACGATGATATTGTTGATCAGTCTAGCACACGCCGAGGAAAAGATACTGTCAATGAAGTGTGGGGTAATGCACCAAGTATTTTAGTAGGTGATTTTCTATATTCTCGTGCTTTTGAAATAATGGTTGAGCCTAATTTAATGTCTATCATGTGTATTCTTTCTAAAACCACCAATAATATTGCTGAAGGTGAAGTATTACAATTATTAAATTGCCAAAATGCTGAACTAACCGAGGTTGAATATTATGCAGTGATTAAACAAAAAACAGCATGTTTATTCCAAGCGGCCACCCAAATTGGCGGGCTATTATCAGTTGTTAATAAAACCCAAGAGACTGCATTAAAAAACTACGGTTTGCATCTTGGAAACGCTTTTCAGATTATTGATGATGTACTTGATTATGAGTCAGATGCAAAAACTATAGGTAAAGAAGTGGGCGATGATTTGAGTGAAGGGAAAACTACATTACCTATGATTTACGCACTTTCTCATACTTCTGGTAATGATAAACAACTTCTAAAAAACGCTATTAATCAAGCAGATGATTCTAAAATAGTACAAGTAATTAAAATTTTACAATCGGTTAAAGCCTTTGACTATACTCGCAATCAAGCGTATAAATCAGCGCAACTTGCTAAGCAATCACTCAATATAATACCTAACTCAGACTATAAGGATGCATTAATCCTATTGTGTGATCTTTCCTTACAACGTCAGTCATAAAACCATGCTTTCAAATGAGTTAAAAACTAAAATCCAACAGTCATTTAAAAACTTAAAAGAAAACATGAATGGTTTTATTACACGTCAAACACAAAATAAAATGATTGCTGAAATCTCTAAAACTTTATCAGGAGAATATAAAAATAGACATAACATTTTATGTGTTGAAGCGCCAACGGGAACTGGAAAAACATTTGCTTACTTGCTTGGTAGCATCCCTATAGCTAAAGCTAATAAAAAGAAATTAATTATCTCTAGTGCTAATGTTACACTGCAAGAACAACTGTTCTTTAAAGACATACCACAAGCACAACAATACTGTTGTGTTGATTTTGAATATACTCTAATCAAGGGGCGTTCACGTTACGTTTGTATTCGTAATTTAATCAACATATGTGAAAATAATAAAAATGATAACCATTTATTTAAATCAATACCGTTGTTTGATAAGCCACCAGGAAAATATCAATTAGAACAATTTAGTAAAATGCTATATAACTATTCAACCAAGAAATGGAATGGAGAAATTGACGATTTAATACCAACACCAAATCGTTCTATTTGGCAACAAATAGAATGTAACCGATTTACTTGTACGATAAAAAATTGTGAGTTTTATAAAGATTGTGTTTTCTTTAAAACTAGACAAAAAATTATAAAAGCAGATGTTATTGTCGCTAATCATGATTTAGTTTTAGCTGATCTTAGTACTGGTAATACCGTATTACCAAATGTTAGTAAATCAATTTTTATATTTGATGAAGCACATCACTTAAACTCAAAAGCATTATCACACTTTTCATTAACAACTAGTACTGAGTTTATTAAAACTAGTGTTAGGCAAACTAAAGAAGTTAGCGAAAAATTATGTAAAATTAGCAAACAAAATATACCTAATATTAATATCAAACAAATTGATGATTACATAACAGATTTAATTCAATTATTAGAACAACTAAAATTTAATGAAAATATTTACTTATTCAACCAAGGTATTATTGATGAATCTATCAAACAAATAAGTAGAAATATTCTAACACTCATTAATATTATTCAAACTAAATTCACACTTTTAAAAGAATTTTGGAGTGATTATTTAAAAAAAACAGTCATAAATCAAAGTATCAGCGGTCCTATTAACAATATGGCTGGACAGTGCGAACAGCGGTTATTCAGTATTATAGCTTTATTTTCATCCTTCTTACAAATAGATAAACCAAGTAAAATACCAAATTCACGTTGGATTGAAAAAAGTATACTCATAACAAATAAAAGAACTAACTACTTGCTTAATAGCGCACAAACTGATATTTCAAAAAATCTAGATCGCCTTATTTGGTCAAAAGCTTCAGGTGCCATCCTTACTTCAGCTACTTTAACATCACTAGGTAGTTTTGAACGCTTGAATAAACAATTAGGTTTACTAAGAAATGAAAACCAATATTTACGCTTACCCTCACCTTTTATGTTTAACCAAGTAGATCTTATTATTGCTAAACTTAAAGCTAACCCAACTCAAGTGTATGAGCATACACAAGAAACAACATTGCAACTACTTAAACGGCTCGATAATGATGAAGGTTCACTAGTACTATTTACCTCTAATAAGCAAATGCAAATAGTGGCAAACTTGATAAATAAAAGACTAAATTGTACTTTATTTATACAAGGAGAATATCCTAAAAAAAACATATTAAAAAAACATATTGACCTGCGAAAACAAGGTAAAGGAAGTATTATTTTTGGGCTAGATAGTTTTTCCGAAGGAGTAGATTTAAAAGGCAATAATCTTACTCATGTTATCATTACTAAGTTACGTTTTAGTGTTCCCACTTCACCCATTGATAGAACTTTAGCCACCTATCTTAAATCACAAAATAGAAACCCTTTTATGGAAATATCCCTACCTGATGCATCACTTAGACTCATTCAAGCCTGTGGTCGCCTAATTAGATCAGAAACTGATGTAGGGAAAATAACCATCTTTGATAACCGTCTGACTTCTAAATTTTATGGAAAACTACTACTCAATGCCTTACCAAACTATAATATAATCATAGAGTAATTTATATATTTAAAAACGCCAAAAAGCTTTGTGTAACAATGCCATTAAGGTTAATACTTCTAAACGTCCTAACAACATTGAAAAACTTAAAATCCACTTTGCTGCATCACTAATACCGCCATAATTAGCAGAAACATCACCCAAACCTGGACCTAAATTGTTAATGGAAGCTGCTGCTGCTGAAAACGCACTAACTTGTTCAAGACCAGAAAACATAAGCATTAACATAATCACAACAAAGGCAATCACATATAAAGAAAGAAATCCCCAAACCGATACTAAAGTATTCTCAGAAACACTTTTTTGATTAAGTTTAATATTAATTTGTGCATTAGGGTGTATAAATTTTTTAATTTCCTGCATGGCTAATTTAAACATTAGCAATATTCTAACAACTTTAATACCACCTCCCGTAGAACCAGCACAAGCACCAATAAAACTAACAAAGATTAAAAATACTGGTAACACAAATGGCCATAATGAAAAATCTGTACTAACAAACCCTGTCGTAGTTACCATAGAAACACTTTGAAATAAGCCATATCTAATTGATTCTTCAATGGTTTTATAATAACCTGTATCAAACAAATAACTTGATATTATCATAATTGATATGCCTAAAATTAACAAATAAGTTTTAAACTCAGAATCTTTTAAATAAATAAAAATATTATTTTTACGCCAAACAAGAAAATGCAGTGAAAAATTAATACCTGCTAATAACATAAATATTATTGCCACTAATTCAATTGCATAAGAATTAAAATAACCAATTGATACATCATGAGTAGAAAAACCACCAATAGCAATAGTCGAATAACTGTATCCAATTGCATTAAACACATCCATACCTGCAAAGTAATAACTCAATGCACAAGCAACAGTAAGACTGATATAAATTTTCCATAACGCTTTAGCTGTTTGAGTTAACTTTGGCGTAAGTCTTTCTTTAGAAATTCCGCTTGATTCTGCATGATAAAGCTCCATACCACCAACGCCTAACATTGGCAAAATTGCAACTGCTAAAACAATAATACCCATACCACCAAGCCACTGCAACTGCTGACGATAATACAAAAGTGCTTTAGGTAAATTATCTAATCCAGAAAGCACCGTTGCACCTGTAGTTGTTAACCCTGACATAGATTCAAAAAATGCATCACTAAAAGACATTTCTAAAGACGTTGATAATAAAAATGGTGTGGTAGCAAATAAAGATAAGACCAACCAAAAACTCACTACTACTAACACACCTTCACGAATTCTAAAATATTTAGTTGAATTTTTAAAAGGCAGCCATAAAACAAAACCGCTTAATAGCGTTAAAGAAAAAGCAGTTATAAAATATGAGGTCTCATTCTGAGAGTAAATAAAATCAACAATAATAGGTGGTAATTGAGTTAAACTAAACAACATTAGCAACAAACCAACAGTTTTAAAAACAATACTAAACTGCATTTTTAACAACCATTAATTAAAATACCCTTCAAATAACTTTTCAACTTCATGAATTTTACTTACATCAGTCAGTACTAGTAATACATGATCGCCTTCTTTAATGATCAATCTCTGGGAACCCATAATTACTTCATGGTTTCTAACCACTGAGCCTACAACCACGCCATTTGGTAAATTAATTTGTTCAATTGTTTTACCTACAACATTTGAATGATACTTATCACCATGCACAATAAGCTCAATTGCCTCCGCTTTACCTTGGCGTAATGAATACGCAGTCATAGTGTCACCTTTACGAATATGTGCCAAAATACCGCCAACAGTAATTTGATCAGGTGATATGACCATATCAACATCTTCACTTTGTTCAGCTAAGTCTTCATAAACATTACGCTTAACTAAAGCAACTGTTTTATACGCTCCTAAACGCTTAGCTAAAATTGAAACAATAACGTTAATTTCATCAGAATCTGTTAAAGCTAAAAATAAATCTGTATTTTCAATACCTTCTTCCAACAATAATTCTTCATCGGAAGCATTACCTAAAAGCACTAATGTATTTTCAAGCTCATCAGCAATTTCATTAACACGCTGCTTATTCATCTCAATAACACGAATACGATGATCTTTTTCTAAAAATTTTGCTAAATTAAGACCAATACGTCCACCACCTGCAATAATAATATTTTTATAAGTTCTATCTTCACGTCTAAATTGTTTAATCACTTTAGAAATACTAGCTTTTTTAGTCATAAAATAAACTCGATCTCCATCACGAATAACCGTCTCACCTGATGCAGGAATTGCCATACTATTACGATACAAACTCACAATTCGTACCCATGTTTTTGGTAAATGCTCATGTAAATCCTTAATAGGATGTCCTACAATTGGAGTGCCTTTATAAGCTCTAGTTTCTACCAATTGAACTAATCCATTTTCAAACTCAAATACTTGCTCAGCACCAGGCTCCTCAACCATACGTTTAATATAATTAGTCACTAACTCTTCAGGTGTAATAACAAAATCAATTGGAATAGCATTAGGTGAAAATAACTCTTTTCTATGCAAGTATTCAGCAGTACGTACACGTGCAACCTTCTTCTTGACTTGATATAAGGTATGTGCCATCTGGCAAGCCAGCATATTACCCTCATCAGAACGAGTAACTGCAATAACCATATCCATATTTTTAATATCTGCCTCTTCTAGAATATTAGGGTACGAAGCATGGCCACACACAGTTTTAATGTCCAAATGACGTTGTAAATTTAATAAATTAGACTCATCTTTATCAATAATAGAAATATCATTCTCATTATCTAAAGCTAAATATTTAGCCAATGTTGTTCCAACTTGCCCTGCACCTAAAATTAAGATTCTCATATTATTTTATTTTTTATCAATGCCTAAATCTTTTAACTTACGATATAAGGTGGTTCTTTCTAACCCTGCAAATGCTGCAACTTTAGCAATATTATGATTATTCTCTTTTAAATGATGATTGAAATACTGTACTTCAAAAATATTTCTTGCCTCTTTAAGAGGCACATTAAACTCAATGTTATTAACATTATATCTAGATTTTTCTAGTACTTGCTCAGATAGAATTTTACGTATTAATGGCAAAAAATCATGCAATGGTTTTTTCAAAAAATCAACTGCACCAAATTTAATTGCTTTAACCACATCTTGATGCTCTGCATGCCCAGACATCATCACAATCGGTGTAGAAAAATCAGCTTGAGTCCATTCTTCTAATAATGACATACCATCCTGACCAGGCATCCAAACATCCATCATAACCAAATCAAAAGACTGGTCTTTTATAATAATTTTAGCTTGCTTAGCATTAGCTGCAAGAACCACGTGATAATTAACATCTTCCAATATATCCATCATTGTTTCAGCATTAATATTTTCATCATCAATGATAAGAATACTACCAATGACTAATACATTATCCATAATTCTTCCTTTTTGTCTATCCCTTACAATCAAATTCAATGGTAATCATAGCACCGTTTGGATTAATATTACTAGCAAATATTTTTGCCTTATGTTGTTTAATGATATTCTGCACAATCGTCATCCCGAGACCACCACCTTGAGCTTTAGTCGTCACATAAGGTTCAAACACTCTATCAATCACATGTTTATCAAAACCATCACCATTATCTATGATACTTAAACGCACAATAGCCTGTTTTAGTAAATACTCTGTTACAATTTTAACGTTTAAATCACGTCCGTCAATCATAGCTTCACTGGCGTTTTTCACTAAATTAATCAACACCCTAGAAATACTGTTACTATCTAAGAACAATAGTGGGATATTATCAGCCAAGTCTAAATCAATATTCATTTTACTTATATCATCATAAAGTGAAATAGATTGGTTAATTAATGCATTGAGATTACAAGGCATTCTTTCAACCTGCGGTGTATTAGCATAATCAGCAAATGCACTCAACATGACATCCATAGACTGAACTTGATGAATAATAGTATTTGTAGTCTTATCAATAACATCTAAATCTTTACCTTCTAAAGAAATTAGAAATCGATTCCTAAGACGTTGGGCAGATAATAAAATTGGTGTTAATGGATTCTTAATTTCGTGTGCCATACGCTTCGCTACCTCTCCCCAAGCAGCTTTTTTTTGAGCTCTATTTAATTTCGAAATATCCTTAATTATAATCACAAAACCCAAAGTTTCATTATCATTTTTAAGTGCCGCTCCTTGGCACGATAATAACAAATGTCGATCAACTAAAGTAATTTCAATCTCTTCACTCCACTCGCTTTCATCTTGTTTAAATTTATCTTGTGTCATTAAAAACAAAGGTTCTAAATTTGAAAAACACTCAACAATAATATTACATTTTTTACCTATAAATAGCTTCTCATCTTTAATACCTAACATTGTGCCAACCACTGGATTAATAAGGCGTATTTTCCTATTCTGATCAAGCGCAATTACACCATAAGAATATTTAAGAATTGTCTCTAAATATAAATTATGCGTATCCAAATCTTCACGAGAAGCTTTTATTTGTCTAGACATAGTATTAAATTGTTCAATTAAACTACGTACATCTTCACTTTCTTCTTGTTTAACAATACGTACATCATAATTACCTTTGGCAATTTCTTGCGCAGCAATAGATAAATTATTCAGTGGCTTCATCAACCGTTCAATCATGCGAAAAACCACCATAATCGCACTAAGTATTGCCAACAATATTGTAGATGAAAAATCAATCATAAAACGTTTTTGAGTAATTGAAGTGTTAATTTCAAACTTAATATTTTGTGCTGCACTAGCAAATCCTCTAACTTGAGACAAAAATCCCAAAAGTCCTGGATCAGTCGCATACACCACATCAATCACAAATATATCTTGACTTGATACATTGAAGAGATAACGTGTTGACATTTTAACTTGAATAACATTTGCGGTTTCATCTTCATTAATCATACGTGGTTCTGCACCTAACAACGGCTGCTCTTTAATCACCATACAATTAGTCACATTTGCTGTTTTAGCAACCATTTCTTCTTGAGCATCTAATAATGTAATTTGACAAGCCCAACCTTTATCAATCAAACCATCAAGAAATATTTGCATACTTTGTGCATAATTTTTAACATCTTTTTGGAAACTACCAAAAGAAGTAATTAAAGTTAGTAATCTTTTTGTTTGTTCAGTATAACGTTCATCTCTAATTTTTTGCACACCACTATACAAACCATTAACCTGTTGAATAAAATTTTGACTGAAAACATTAAAAGCTTTCTCTGAATCTTTTACATTATTTTGAATAGTTTGAAATGAGAACATATAAAAAGATAAGACTGGAACAATCACCAAAACTGGCACAATTTTAACAAACGACCAAGTAAACTTAGAGCCTACAACGTCACCTTTAACATCACGTTTAAGACGTAATACATCTATATAAACATAATAAACAGCAACCAAACTCATGATGATATTAAATCCAACTAAATATCCCCACCAGTGTGCAATAAAATCAGGGTTTAGCCCTAAATAAAAAGTGCCAGAAATAGACAGTAAAAAAATAAACACCCAAATCCATGCTGGCGGTGTCTTTTTTAAACTCAAATATTGGTTAAGAACCATATAAAGTATTGCAGACAATCATATTTTTTAAATAATTATCGCATACATCTACAAAAATTATTCATTAAAAATAACTCAAATAACTCGACTTATTATCTATCTGTCCAAGTTTATCAAATCACTACTATAGTGCATTTATATTGAAAGCTTATTTTAAGCTAAATAAATTCTCTTTAATAACAACTAAGAAACAATGTAAAGTGTTAAAAAAATTTTCAGAAATACGTAAAAAACGTATTATTACATTAAAATTAACTAAAACTAGTAACAAAGGTTATCAATATAATTCAAATTAAACACATTTTTATCTGAATATTAACAACTAAAAAAAATTAACATTGCTATTGATAACCACATATTACCAATAAAACTAATATAAAACATAGAAAATCATTATAATATATAGATAATAAAATTATTGCTAATGGCAAATTATTATGATTTTTATTCATGGTGGTGACTGATCAATTATTTTCTTGACAGACTAGCACTTTTATCTTACTATAAAGAAAAATTAAAAAATGCAAAATAGTTTAAAACCAGTTACAGCAGGTAATATTCCTGATGAAGTAAATGTTATTATTGAGATTCCAGCAAATTCATCTCCCATTAAGTATGAAATTGATAAGGAAACAGGTGCAATGTTTGTAGATCGTTTCATTTCAACACCTATGTTTTACCCTTGTAATTATGGTTTTGTACCAGAAACATTGTCAGATGATGGTGACCCAACTGATATTTTAGTGATTACACCTTATCCATTAATTCATGATAGTGTCATTACAGTACGCCCAATTGGGATTTTAAACATGACTGATGAAGCAGGAAAAGATTCAAAAATATTAGCTGTACCTATTGATAAATTATGTAAATCTTATCATGATATTAAATGTATTAATGATGTAGCTATTACTCTTAAAAAACAAATTGAACATTTCTTTACTTACTACAAAGATCTTGAAGAGGGTAAATGGGTGAAAATTGATGGTTGGGGTAATTCTATTAAAGCAAAAAAAGAGCTTCAAGCTTCTTTTAACTGTTACTATCAATAATTTTTTCCAAATTGGATCAGGTGAATACCGTGGTAAAAAGTTTAATTTTCCTTATACACCTGCTTTAAGACCTACATCAGGAAGAATACGAAAAACCTTATTTAATTGGATTCAATTCGAGTCATACAACAAAACCTATTTGGATTTATTTACTGGTAGTGGTTCGTTAAGTTTTGAAGCATTATCACGTGGCGCTAAACAAGTTATTAGTTTTGAAAAAGACTACAACACCTATCAAAATTTACAGAAAAATAAAGCACTGTTAAAAACAAATAAAATAAATATTTTTAATCAAGACGCACTAAACTTCTTATCCCATAAAAGCACACAAACCTTTGATTTTATTTTTTTAGACCCACCTTTTAATAAAAATTATCTACCAAAAACCTTAAAAGCACTTATAGATGGTAATTATATTACTTTAAATACAAAAATCTATATAGAATCTGAATTTAAAATTTCAGAAAGCATAGTGACTAAATGGTTATCAACAAATATTCAAATTAATAAACAAAAACACACAGGGAAAGTACACTATTGCTTAATAACTTTTTTATAAAACTTTAATTAAATTTACATTATTATGAAAAAAATCGCAATTTATCCAGGCTCATTTGATCCAATTACTAATGGCCATGTTGATTTAATTAAACGAGCTTGTAAATTATTCGACGAGATTATCATTGGTATTGCTCACAATAGTAAAAAAAAAGCTTTTTTAAGTATTAATGATAGGATTGATACAATCAATACTGCACTTGAAGATATTAACAATATTAGGATATTAAGTTTTGACACATTATTAGTTGACTTTGCAAGTTTGCAAAATGCACAAGTGATCTTACGTGGATTACGTACTATTAGCGATTTTGAATACGAATATCAACTCTCAGCTATGAATAAACATATCAATCCTAACATTGAAACTCTATTTATGACCCCTACCGAACAATACGCTAATATTTCCTCTTCTTTAATAAAAGAAATTATAGCATTAGAAGGTGATATTAGTGTTTTTGTGCCTGCATCAGTAAAAACACTACTTAAACACCGCCTATAATTTTTTTAACCTTAATCCTTGAAAAAAAAAATGCCCATCCCTATATAGGACGTATATTAAACTTAAGGAGTAAAAAATGTCAAAGATTATCGGTATTGACTTAGGTACAACTAATTCATGTGTAGCCATTATGGATAGTGGAAGCGTTAAAATTATTGAAAATTCTGAGGGTGATCGTACCACTCCATCTATTATTGCTTATCCTAAAGATTCTGAGGAGGTTCTAGTTGGTCAAGCAGCGAAACGTCAAGCAGTTACCAATCCTGAGAATACGCTATACGCAATTAAGCGTTTAATTGGTCGTCGTTTTGAAGAAGACGCTGTACAAAAAGACATTGATCTCGTACCTTATAAAATTGTTAAAGCTGACAACGGTGATGCTTGGGTTAAAGTTAAAAATAAAAAAATGGCTGCTCCTGAAATTTCAGCAAAAGTCATTGGTAAAATGAAAAAGACTGCTGAAGATTATTTAGGAGAAGAAGTGACCGAAGCAGTTATCACAGTTCCTGCTTACTTTAACGACTCACAACGTCAAGCAACTAAAGATGCTGGTAAAATTGCAGGTCTTAATGTTAAACGCATCATCAATGAACCAACTGCAGCAGCTTTAGCTTATGGTGTTGACAAAGTAAAAGGTGATAAAACCGTTGTTGTATATGACTTAGGTGGTGGTACATTTGATGTTTCCATCATTGAAATGGAAGATATTGATGGTGAAAAGCACTTTGAAGTACTTTCTACCAATGGTGATACTTTCTTAGGGGGTGAAGATTTTGATCAACGCATGATTGGCTATTTAGTAGATGAATTTAAAAAAGAACAAGGTGTTGATCTAACCAATGATCCTATGGCGCTGCAACGTCTAAAAGAAGCAGCTGAAAAAGCTAAAATTGAACTATCTTCTTCCGAACAAACCGAGGTCAATTTACCTTACGTAACTGCAGATGCTTCAGGTCCTAAACATCTTAATATTAAAATCACTCGTGCTAAATTAGAATCATTGGTTGAAGACTTGCTTAAACGTACTATAGAGCCATGTAAAACTGCACTTAAAGATGCAGATTTATCTACAGGTGATATTGACGAAGTTATCTTAGTAGGTGGTCAAACACGTATGCCTAAAGTTACAAAAATGGTACAAAATTTCTTTGATAAAGAACCTAAAAAAGATGTTAATCCAGATGAAGCAGTAGCTATGGGAGCTGCCATTCAAGCAGGTGTATTAGGCGGTGAAGTTAAAGATGTACTATTACTAGACGTAACCCCATTATCTTTAGGCATTGAGACAATGGGCGGAGTTATGACTAAATTAATTGAAAAAAATACAACCATTCCTACTAATGCATCACAAATTTTCTCAACAGCAGCTGATAATCAATCTGCAGTAACCGTGCATGTATTACAGGGTGAACGTGAAGTATCAAGTGCCAATAAATCATTAGGTCAATTTAACTTAGAAGGGATTAATTCAGCCCCTAAAGGCCAGCCTCAAATTGAAGTAACACTTGATATTGATTCTGATGGTATTTTAAATGTATCTGCAAAAGATAAAAATACCGGTAAAAAGCAATCAATTACGATTAAAGCATCATCTGGATTAAGCGATGAAGAAGTCGAAAAAATGGTTAAAGACGCTGAAGCACATGCTGATGAGGATCAAAAATTCCAAAAACTAGTAACCAGTAAGAACATGGCGGATGCTTTGATACATTCAACCAAACAAACTTTAGATGAACTCAAAGATGAGATCTCTATTGATGAAAAATCAGTGATTGAAACATCTATTACAGATCTTGAAAAAGTCATTAAAGGTAATGATAAAGAAGCTATTGATATTAAAGTTAAAACATTAAGTGAAAAAGCACAACTATTAGCTGAAAAAGCGCAGGCTAAAGCAGGTGTTAAAAACACTTCTCAAGAAGATAAAAATGCTGATGATGTAGTTGATGCTGATTTTGAAGAGGTTAAAGATGATAAATAAAAAGTTTAACACCTAAAAACCTTCGCTAATAAACAACACTTGAGAAAGGTTATTTTAAATAATAAGGCAAAATATGTCACAAAGAGATTTTTACGAAATATTAGGTATTGCAAAGAATACAGACGTTAAGCAAATTAAAAAAGCTTATAAACGCTTAGCAATGAAACACCACCCTGACCGAGTTAAAGATAACAAAGAGTTAGCTGAAAAAAAATTTAAAGAAATTCAAAAAGCATACGCTATTTTATCTGATACTCAAAAACGTCAAGCATATGATCAATTTGGACATGCTGGTATCAATGGTAATGCAGGTACCACTAGTGGTACATCATTCAGTAGTAGCGGATTTGGTGATATTTTTGGTGATATTTTTGGTGGTGGTTCTCAACAATCAAATAATCGTGGATCAGATTTACGTTATGATTTAGAAATTGATTTAAAAGAGGCAGCACAAGGTACTACCGTTAAAATTCGTATTCCAAAAAATGAAACTTGCGATACTTGTTCAGGTAATGGTGCAAAACCTGGCACCAATGTTAAAACATGCTTAACTTGTGGAGGTGCAGGACAAATACAAATACAACAAGGATTTTTTACCGTTCAACGTACTTGTAGTGCTTGTTCTGGTACTGGTCAAAGAATCGAATCAAATTGTAGTAATTGCCATGGAAAAGGTGTAATACACAAACAAAAAACACTATCTGTCAAAATACCTGCAGGAGTAGATACAGATAATAGAATTCGTTTAAGTGGCGAAGGTGAAGCAGGTATTAGAGGTGGTCTTAGTGGTGATTTATACGTACAAATTCATGTTAAGAAACACGCTATTTTTGAACGTCAAGATAGCGATTTATATTGCGAAGTACCCATTGACTTTGCAACTGCAGTATTAGGAGGGCAAGTTGAAGTCCCTACACTTGACAATAAATTAAACATAAAAGTCCCAGCAGGTACACAAACTGGTAAACTATTTCGCTTACGTAGTAAAGGAATTACCCATCTTCAACATGGTGGTTCTGGCGATGTTATCTGTAAAGTTAAACTTGAAACACCTATCAATCTTAGCAAAAAACAACAAGACTTACTACAAAAATTTTCAAACTCATGTGGTAAAAAACATCACCCTGAATCAAACTCTTTCTTTGGTAAAATGAAAGCATTTTTTGAATAAATAAAATTATAATTTACATCATAACAAACCTCATACCTTATGAGTGGCAAGATTGCAATATTTTTTCCAGATTTTACTGTAACTTACAATATTGTAAGATTCTATCAACCTTGTCCTAGGTAAATCTTTATCTATCACTCTAATAATTACATCACCTTTATAAATACTATCATGTTAAACATTATAAGTAAAACCAGTAACTAAAGTATTCAATTTTTACTATCTCAAGTTTTATTAGCTTAATACTGTATAATTACTCGTATAGTATATTATATATTTATGACCTTTATCTCTGTAAATTTTTACTATAGCTAATTAAAAAGGCATTCAAAATATTCATAAATTTATTTACTAAAAAACCTTAATCTATTTGCTGACGAGTTTAAATAAATATTTAACTGCACTTATCAATATAAGTTATTATTTTGGTAAAATTCACAACTAAACTGTATAGTTATAAAATAAATAATAAAAAGGGAATTAATATAATTACAAAAATACTAAAGGCAAATAACAGAAGAATACTTTAAAATTAACAATATAAACAGTGCCTAAATTACTAGCATTAAAAAATCAATCATTTTAAATGATATTAAACATACTTTATAACCATATAAACGATTATATTAATACACAAAAATTATGGAAATTAAACAAATTAAAGCAAGAGAAGTTATCGATTCTAGAGGTAATCCAACCGTTGAAGCGGATGTTATTCTTAATGACAATACAATAGGTAGCGCAATGGTTCCATCTGGCGCATCAACAGGTCAAAAAGAAGCACTAGAATTACGTGATAGAGATAAATCACGTTATCTAGGTAAAGGAGTTTTAAAAGCTGTTGAATTTGTCAATACAGAGATTTGTGATACCTTAATTGGTTTTGATATTGATAATTTAAGCAAGATTGACCAAGCAATGATTGATTTAGATGGCACTAAAACCAAATCAAGGTTAGGAGCAAATACCATTTTATCAGTCTCGTTAGCAGCTGCTCATGCTAATGCTAATAGACAACATAAACCATTATATGCATCACTAAACCAAGGAGGAAACTACAAACTTCCTGTACCTATGATGAATATTATTAACGGCGGAAAACATGCTAATAATAATATTGATATCCAGGAATTTATGATTATCCCTGTAGGTGCACCAAGTTTTAAGGAAGCATTACGCTATGGTATTGAGGTGTTTCATCATTTAAAATCAATATTAGAAATTAAAGGTATGAGTACTACCGTAGGTGATGAAGGTGGTTTTGCCCCTAATTTAGCTTCAAATGAAGATGCTATTAAAATTATTTTAGAAGCAATAAATAATGCAGGATATAAACCAGGTAAAGATATTTTTATCGGTATTGATGCAGCAAGTTCAGAATTTTATGATAATGACAACAAAACTTACAATCTAACATCTGAAAATAAATCATTCAGCTCTGAAGAATTTATTAATTATTTAGCAAAATGGGTAGAAAACTATCCAATTATTTCAATTGAAGACGGTATGGATGAAAATGATTGGAATGGCTGGAACTTACTAACTAAGAAACTCGGTAATAAAGTTCAGTTAGTTGGTGATGACTTATACGTAACTAACAGTAAGATCTTAAAACAAGGTATTGAGAGAAATATTGCCAATTCTATTTTAATTAAAGTAAATCAAATTGGCACACTAACTGAAACATTTGCAACCATAAAAGTAGCAATGAATGCTCGCTACACCTCAGTTATGTCACACAGGTCTGGTGAAACTGAAGATACTACTATTGCTGACTTAGCGGTAGCTTGTACTTGCAGTCAAATCAAAACCGGCTCTCTTTCTCGCTCAGATCGTTTAGCAAAATACAACCGACTGCTTCGTATTGAAGAAGAATTAGGCACACAAGCAGTTTATCCAGGACTTAATGCTTTTAATCATTTAAATTAAACTTGTTACTTTATATAACAAGTTAGTACAATTAGATTGGAATCACTCTCAACTTTTTGGCTTAGTATTATACTTTTTGGATTAATACTAAGTTCTGCATTTTTCTCTAGTACTGAAACATCAATGATGGCAATTAATCGCTATCGTCTTAAAGTCTTAAGCAGAAACAATAAAAATGCAAAACGTACCCAATATTTACTTAATAACTTAGACAGTCTAATTGGAACAATCCTATTAGGAAATAACTTAGTTAATATTTTTGCCTCTAGTATCACTACAATACTAGCCATTAAACTATGGGGCGAAAGTTCAATTGTATTAGCCTCTTTAACATTAACTTTTATTATCTTAGTTTTTGCAGAAACAACACCAAAAACATTTGCCGCTAAAAACCCTGAAAAAATTGCTTTACCAGTCTCCATTATCATTGAGTTGTTAATCAAAATATTTAAACCTTTTGTTTGGATAATTGCTCAATTATCAAAAATAATATTGACAATATTTAGTATACAAAGTGAAACAAACAATAATCTTGTTAGCTCAGAAGAGTTAAAAATGGTGGTTAGCGATGCTAAACCTGTTATTGCTTCTAATTATCAAAAAATGTTACTCAATATTATTGACCTAGAAAAAGTTAAAGTCGAAGATATTATGATTCCTAGACACGAGTTAATTAGTATCGATATTAATAAACCTGATAAAATTTTAAAACAATTACAACGTATACAACATACTAGGCTTATCACTTACGACACATCAAGTGACAATATTACTGGTGTATTGCATATGCGCGATATTGTAAATCTATATGCAAAGGGTAATTTCAGCATTGACAATACGTTAGCATTGATTCACAAGCCTTATTTTGTACCAGAAGGTACTAGCCTTGCCAACCAATTGGCACATTTTCAACAACAAAAAAGACGACTAGGTTTAATTGTAGATGAATACGGAGAGGTACGTGGCATGATCGTATTAGAAGATATTTTAGAAGAAATTGTAGGACAGTTCACTTCAAACCAAAATGAGAGTATTGATGAAATTACCAAACAGAAAGATGGTAGTTACTTAGTTGATCCTAGAATTAATATACGAGAATTAAATAATTTATTACGATTAAACTTATCCGTTACTAACGCAAAAACCTTAAATGGATTAATTTTAGAGACATTACAAAGCATTCCTAAACGTGATGTTAGTTTAAAAATTAACAACATACTAATTGAAATTATACAAATTTCTAACCAAACTATTAAATTAGTTAAAATAACTAAATTAAAGCCTGTCCCATTCTAACTATTTCAGCCTCTTTTAAAATAAATTTATTAATTTGGTTTGACATCAACATAATCACAGTTGAACCCATATTAAACCGACCCATTTCTTCGCCTTTTTTAAGTTCAATAGCTTGATTTAAATAAGAAAAATGCTGTATCCGTTTTTGAAAAGGCGGATTAATTTGACCATGCCAAACAGTTTCCATTGAACCTACAAAAATAGCACCTACTAAAATAAATGCGCACAAACCAAATTCAGTCTCAAAATAACATACAACACGTTCATTCCTAGCGAATAATCCATCTATATTTTCAGTAGTAACTTGATTTACTGAAAACAAATCACCTAAAATATAGCTCATTGAAATTAATTTACCATCATAAGGCATATGAATACGATGATAATCTTTAGGCGATAAATAAATAGTAGCAAAAAATCCTACTTTAAACTCAATACTTCTAATATCATTACCCAATAATTGTTCAACATTATATCTATGATTTTTAGCCTGAATAATCTGAGTGCTATTGATATTACCAACCTTAGATACTCTACCATCAACAGGACAAATAATCAAACTTTCAGCAATCTTTCTAGCATCTGGTTTTAATTCTCTGGTAAAAAAATCATTAAAATTCTGATAATCTTTAATATTTTCACGTACTGCCTCGGATAGATTAACCTGGTAAAACTTAACAAACCAAGTAATAAACCTATTTTTAAACCAAGCATTTTTAATGCGTGCAAAACGAAACATTAACCTTGATAGCCAATGCTGAGGAATAACGTATTGCCACCAGATCATAATTTTTTATATCATCTTAGATTGAATAAATGACAAAGCATCATCAAATTTTATTTCTATTTTATTTGTCTTATTTCTAGCTTTGTATTCCACATTTCCATTGTCAGCATGCGTGTCACTAATCACCATTCTGTGTGGAATGCCAAGTAGTTCAGAATCAGCAAACATAATACCAACATGCTCTTTTCTATCATCTAGTAAAACATCAATACTTGCCTTAATAAACTGCTGATAAAGCTTATCAGCCAATGCTTTTACACGAGTAGATTTATTATAATTAATCGGCACAATAACAATTTGAAAAGGCGCAATCGCTTGAGAAAAAATAATCCCTTTATCATCATGATTTTGTTCAATAAAAGCTGCAATAATACGAGTTACACCAATACCATAACATCCCATTGTAATTGTAACTGCTTTACCAGATTCCCCAATAACGTTAGCTTTCATAACACTAGAATACTTAGTACCTAGCTGAAAAATATGCCCTACCTCAATACCACGCTTAATCATCAACTTTCCTTTTCCATCTGGAGAATAATCTCCATCTACAGCATTACGTAAATCAGCATTAATAAATTTAATACCTTTCCAATTAACACCTATTAGGTGATAATTATACTCGTTAGCACCACAAACAAAATCACACAACACACTGGCTGAATAATCAACAATCAAATCAATATCTAAATTTTTTATACCTATAAAGCCTTTCTTTAAACCTAAATTCTTAATTTCATTATTTGTTGAAAACTCAAAATCGCCAAATAAGTTATGTATTTTTATTTCATTTAACTCATGGTCACCGCGTAACGCTAAGGCCTTAAAGCCATCTTTAGTTTTAATAATCAAAATTTTAACGCAATTTACCTCTTTAACATTCAAAAACTTAGAAACATCTTCAATACTAGTTTTTTCCTTAGTTAGAACTTTTGATTCAACTGTAGTAGACTGACAAGTTTTTTCTTGTTTAGAAAAAGTAACTTTTTCGATATTAGCTGCATAATCTGACTCATCTGAAAAACAAATCGTATCCTCTCCACTGTCTGCCAATACATGAAATTCATGTGAAGCATCCCCCCCAATTGAACCAGAATCTGCTAAAACTATACGATAATCAAGTCCTAATCGATTAAAAATATCGCAATAAGTTTTATACATAACCTCATAAGTCTCTTGTAAAGAGGCATCGTCAAGATGAAATGAATACGCATCTTTCATGATAAATTCACGCATACGAATTACTCCAAAACGAGGACGAATTTCATCTCTAAATTTAGTTTGAATTTGATAAAAATTCATTGGCAATTGCTTATAACTACGTAAATATTGCATTGCCAAATGCGTAATCACTTCTTCATGCGTTGGTCCCAAACAAAATTCACGTTGATGACGATCGGTAAAACGTAATAATTCAGCACCATATTTATCCCACCTACCAGATTCTTTCCAAAGCTCTGCAGGTTGCACAATTGGCATTAACACCTCTTGAGCACCTGATTTATTCATTTCTTGTCGAATAATATTCTCAACTTTTTGTAATACTCTTATCCCTATTGGCAAGTATGAATACAACCCTAATGCTAATTTAGAAATAAGTCCTGCACGAATCATTAATTGATGCGAGATAATTTTTGCATCATTAGGTACTTCTTTTTGAGTCGGGATTAAAAGCTTCGTTGTTTTCATCTATAATGACAAGAAAAAACATTCAATTTTACATATGATCGATATTCAAACACTTTTAATTTGGACAATTCCCGTACTATTTGCAATTACTGTACATGAAACAGCACATGGTTGGATTGCCTCAATACTAGGGGATCATAGCGCTAAAATAATGGGCAGAATTACGCTTAACCCTATAAAACATATTTCCCTAATTGGCACTATTTTAATACCTGCTTTTTTATATATTACTTCAGGATTTATTTTTGGCTGGGCTAAACCTGTACCTATTAATTTTAATGCACTTAGATCACCTAAAAAAGACATGCTTTGGGTAGCAGTTGCTGGACCTGTGTCAAATTTAATCATGGCAATTATATGGCTAATAATAATTTTACTAGCAATCACAATTAGCTCTCAATTTCTAATTAAAATGGGGCAGGTTGGTATTCAAATTAACTTGGTATTAGCAGTGTTTAATCTATTGCCATTACCACCACTCGACGGTGCTCGTGTAGTAAGCTCACTACTACCAAGAAAATTATCTTATCAATACAATCAGTTAGAACCTTATGGTTTATATATTTTATTAGGCTTATTATTCTTAGGTATATTTCAATGGATTGTCTTTCCCGTTGTGAAAATTATTCAACAATTTATGTTTAATATAACTGGTCTTATTTAAGATAAACAACTTACTTCAAACCATTATAACCAATCTGCTATTCCATAAATATAAGACTTCGTAGTCTTAACCGATTTCAAAAATATTACTTAATAAATCAAATAAAATTTATCTTCTGTATTAATAATTAATACTTATACTAAGTAACTATATAATATATAGTTAGAATTTAATGTCAAGAAATTGTGTAATTAATACATTATCTTATTTCTCTTTTTACACAAACTAAATTTCTCTTCATCACTCAAAATACAACTCAACCAATAAACTGTAAGTTGTAAAATTATAAAAAATTAACCAGGCTAATGAAAAATAATCATTACCATTTCTTGCAGCACTTCATTAAAAAATCAACATATTAATGTCTTCATCTTAGATGAACTAAGAATGATACTCAATCATAAAATAAGTCAGTTACCTTTACCTTATTTGAAGAATTTAACCACATATAGCAAACAATCCAAAATAACCAAAATAAATATAAATAGATGTGGTATTGTATATAAATCACCCTTATTTCAATATTTTATCTAACAATAATCAAATATTAACCCCTTATGTAGATAAGTACAATACCACATCTATTTATACTACACGAATAAAGTGTTTATCCCTTACAACTCTAAATAACTATTTAATATCTTAAACCTTCTACCTCGTCTATTGTTTAACTAAGGGAATAAATAATTAAATCTAGATCCTGCATGAATACTAATAATAAATCTATTGGAATTTATTTTAGCTTTAAACTTGATTTTTATGAACTAAGATAACTTGTTTAACTATTGAAACAACACGGTAAGATACAGCTTTTTTAAAGTAACTTCTTCCTAAGTAATTTATTAACTTGTTTAGGATTAACCTTACCACTAGTAAGTTTCATAATTTTACCTATAAAAAATCCTAAAATCTTGTTATTACCCAATTTAAATTGGGATACTTGTAATGTACTATTAGCAATAACTTGTTCTATAATTACCTCAATTTCGACCATGTTAGTCATCTGTTTTAGACCTTTAACTCGAATAATCTCATCTGCACTATTTTTACTATCCCACATATATTTAAACACATCTTTAGCAGTCTTTACAGAAATAGTGTCATCACTAATACGGCTTATTAATAATGATAAAGATTGTGCGGTAATAGGTGAGTTTTGGATGTTAATTTGATACTTATTTAAAGCAGCTGATAATTCACCCATAACCCAATTAGCGCAAAGTTTAGCATTAACAATATTATTTTCAAGCATGACTTCAAAATAATCAGCCAAAGATTTTTGGGAAATAAGTACATCTGCATCGTATTCACTTAAGCCTAATTCTGTAACAAACCTTATTTTTTTCTGATCAGGCAATTCTGGTAAGGTTTGTTTAACTTTTTCTAATAATTCATTAGAAATCTCAACAGGTAGTAAATCTGGATCTGGAAAATAACGATAATCATTTGTTTCTTCTTTTAAGCGCATAGAACGAGTTTCATTTTTTACAGAATCATACAAACGAGTTTCTTGCACAACTTTCTCACTATCTTCAAGAACATCCTTCTGACGCTTAACTTCAAAATTAATTGCACGTTCTAAAAATTTAAATGAATTAATATTTTTTAACTCTGTACGTATACCAAGTTCTTTTTGTCCCTTAGGACGAATAGAAATATTTACATCAAAACGAAATGAACCTTCTTGCATATTACCATCACAAATATCAATATACTGAACTAGAGTATGAACTTTTTTAGTATAGGCTACTGCCTCCTTAGCACTACTTATATCAGGCTCAGAAACAATTTCAAGTAATGGTATTCCTGCACGGTTTAAATCAATCGCAGTATTATCATCAAACATATCATGTATGGATTTTCCTGCATCTTCCTCTAAATGTGCTCGCGTGATACCGATTACTTTGGTTTGATTACCAAGGATTATTTCAATCTTACCTTTACCTACAATAGGCCAGTCCATTTGTGAGATTTGATAGCCTTTAGGTAAATCTGGATAGAAATAATTTTTTCTATCAAATATATTACACTTATTAATATGTGCATTAATCGACACACCAAATCTAATTGCCTTATTAACAGCTTCAATATTAAGAACAGGTAAAACACCTGGCAACCCCAAATCAACAGCACAAGCCTGTGAATTAGGCTTTTTACCATACTTAGTTAAAGCAGATGAAAAAATCTTAGATTTAGTATTTAATTGCACATGAATTTCTAAACCAATAACTGTTTCCCATTCCATACTAACACTCTTCTGGTACTCTTAAGTGCCAGTCAGTTTGTAATTGAAATTGGTGCGCTATATTAAGTAGTTTAGATTCTGACCAATAATTACCAATCAATTGTAATCCTACTGGTAAATCTTGTACAAAACCTACTGGAATACTCATACCTGGTAAGCCAGCTAAATTGACACTAAGTGTATAAATATCTGCTAGATACATAGAAACTGGGTCTTTTACTGAACCTAAATCAAATGCAGTTGTAGGAGAAACTGGTCCCATAATTACATCAACTTTTTCAAATACTTTTTTAAAATCATTACTAATTAAATGACGAACTTTCTGTGCTTTCAGATAATAAGCATCATAATAACCTGTTGACAAAGCATAAGTACCAATCATAATACGACGCTTAACCTCTTCACCAAATCCTTCTGAACGAGAATTCAAATATAAATCTTCTAAGTTTTTTGACTCCTTAGAACGATATCCATACCTAACGCCGTCTAAACGTGATAAATTTGATGAACATTCACAAGATGCAATAATATAGTAAGTAGGAATAGCATAGACTGAGTTGGGTAACGATACTTCTCTAACAGTCGCACCCATAGACTCAAACTCTTTAATAGCAAACATAATATTATTAGCAACTTTATTATCCAAGTCAGACAAAAAGAATTCTTTTGGTAATCCGATAGTTAACCCTTGAAGAGAAATATTAAGATTAGTCGTATAATCTGGCACTTTTTGTTCAGCACTAGTTGAATCTTTTTCGTCAAATCCAGCCATAACATTTAATACAATAGCTGCGTCTTGTGAGGTTTTAGTCATTACCCCTGCTTGATCAAAACTTGACGCATAAGCAATTATGCCATATCTTGATATCCGACCATAAGTAGGTTTTAATCCTGTGATACCACATAAACTTGCAGGTTGTCGAATAGAACCACCTGTATCTGTCCCTGTAGCAAAACAACTTAATCCGCCCGCAACACTAGCCGCTGAACCACCTGATGAACCACCTGGTATTTTTGAATAATTCCACGGGTTTTTAACCGCGTTATAAAACGAATTCTCATTACTAGAACCCATTGCAAACTCATCCATATTAGTCTTACCTAACATTACTAAATTCACTTGATTAAGCTTTTGACTCACAGTTGCATCATAAGGAGCTATAAAAGTATCTAACATTTTAGAACCAGCTGAGGTTTTAACTCCCTTAGTACAAAAAATATCCTTATGGGCATATGGAATACCTGTTAATATACTTGCATTACCTAATGCAATTTTATCATCTGCTACTTGAGCTTGTATTAATGCCAATTCATCAGTTATTGTAATAAAAGCATTCAACCTTGATTGGTTAATACGACTTAAATAGTGTTTCGTTAATTCAACACAAGAGAAATCTTTATTTTTGAGGCCTTTATATAGTTCAACAATAGTTTTAGTATGCATGCTATTTAATAACAGTAGGTACTAAATAATAGCCATTTCTAATTTCTGGTGCAATTGATTGAAACAATGCTAACTGCTCTTTCTCAGAAACAACATCTTCTCTAAGACGTTGGAACATATGTAACGGATGTGACATAGGTTCAACGCTATCAGTCTCAATATTAGCCAATTGTTCAACTAAACTAGAAATAGCATTTAAATTTTGTGTGTTATCTTTAAGTTCTGCTTCATTTAATGATAAACATGCTAGATGAGCAATTTGACTTACCTGATTTTCAGATAATGACACAACTATAACATCGGAATACTATTAAAAATTCTAAGCGGTTTAGAAAATGAGGAGCGTAAAATATTTAAATCACGCCGCATCCATTGCATAGAGTTTTGCATGATTGCCATATTTTTGTTCATTTTTTCCATATTGATAAGCATTGGTTCTAAAGCATCCATCTTCAAACTTACTTGCGTTAAATCTGCTGCAATAGAATCTAAATTATCAAGCTTGCTAGCAATAATATTCATATTTTTATTAACTTGTTGAAAATCTTTTTGCATATAAGCTACAGAAGCAGTCATTTTTCCAACAGTATATGACAGGCTATCAATACTTTTAACCATAGATGACATATTATTACCCATATTTGGATCCATTGAGTTGGCTAAACGTGTCATATCCGAAGTAATTGAATAAATCACAACAAAGAACCCCATAATAATAGCGCCAAATACTGCAAGTGCTGGCAAAAAAAACTTTTCAAACTTAGTATCAGTGCGTTGATCTGCATGTTTTTCAACACTTTCAAGCATTTTTTCTAAATCTGAAATACTAGAAGTAATCATTACTTCATCATCTCCAACCTTTAGTTTATTTTGATCCGTCATATTATCCTACTGGCAAAATTCATTAACTACTTGATCTAAGAGATGATTATTATAATTATCACAGATAAATGCTTGACCTAATCTTTTCAATAAAATCAGACGAATATTGCCATTAATCACCTTCTTATCAACTAGCATTGCTTTCATAAAAGCAGAAGCATTTATTTTACCAATAATAGAGATAGGTAAATTGGCTTTTTCTAATAAATCTTGAATCTTAGCAACTTGCTTACTAGACAAATGTCCTTCAAGATGAGACAGCTTTGTTGCCATTAATATACCCACTGAAACTGCCTCTCCATGTAAAAAAGTACCATAACCAAGCGTGTTCTCAATTGCATGACCAAAAGTATGTCCAAGATTTAATAAAGTACGTTTACCTGTTTCTAACTCATCTTGAGCAACGATATTGATTTTATGTTGACACGATTGATAAATCATTTTAATTATTAAAGACTTTTTTCTATTCATTAAATCTTTAATATTTTCTTGCAAAAAGTTGAAAAAATTTAGATATTCTACTAATAAAGCATACTTAATTACTTCAGCCATACCTGATGAGTATTGTTGATTATCCAAAGTGTCAAGCGTATCTATATCAATCAATACGCATTTTGGTTGATGAAAAGCTCCAATCATATTCTTGCCAAGCATGTGATTAACACCTGTTTTTCCACCTACACTAGAATCTACTTGAGATAATAGCGTAGTTGGAATTTGGATAAAATTGACACCACGTTGATAACTGGCCGCTACAAATCCAGTCATATCACCTACTACACCACCGCCAAGAGCAATTAATGTACAACTACGGTCAAATCTCTTTTCAAGTAGTGTACTGAAAATATAATTAACCGTACCAAGTGTCTTATATTTTTCACCATCTGGCAAAATTACTTGTGCAAATTCAAACGATGAAAGTAAGTTTTGTACCTTTTTAAGATACAAAGGTGCTACTGTCGTATTAGTAACAATCATAACTTGCTTACCAGTAATATATTTTGTCAACAACTCACCTTTTAACAATAAGTTCTGACCAATATATATTGGATAGGATTTATCTCCCAAGTCAAGGTTAAGTATTTTCATTTAAGCAAATTTCCTTACTTCACCATCTCCATCTACATTCTCAACACAACGACAACAAAGTCCCGAATGCTTAGTATTACTACCTACATCTTTTCTATGATGCCAACAACGCGCACACTTCGAATACTCACTTTTTATAACAACAATAGCCACTTGTTTCAATACATCGCTATTTACTTCAATAGCATTATTGGGTTTTTCTTCAAAAGAATGTAAACGAATATCAGAAGTAATAAACATAAATCTAAGCTCTTCACCAAACTTTGATAATTTTTCTTTAACCTTAAGATTACAATATATATCCACCTCCGCTTCTAATGATGAGCCCAAAACTTTATCTTTTCTAAGCTTTTCAATTGCTTTACGAATAGTAGGAGAGATTACCCTTGCTATATTAATACTTGTAAAAATATCATCATATTTTTCAAGTCCTTCACGTCCTTCTTGAGAAATATGTGAGCTAATCATAGTTCCATAAATAATACAATCATCAAATACAATATTATCAATATCACTTCCTTGGAGATACCACTCTTGCAAAAAAATACTCTTCTTATTGGGTGCTAATTCTTGCCAAATTTCCTCAGAAGTAAAACTTAAAATAGGACTCAACCAACGTACCATCATTTGAGTAATATAATACAAAGCAGTTTGAGCACTACGCCTTGCTGGTGAATCTTTTTGTGTAGTATATTGACGATCTTTAATAATATCTAAATAAAAGCTACCCAATTCGTTAGAGCAAAAATTATTAATAGACTTAACAATATAATGAAATTGATAGGTATCGTAATTTTCAATAATTGTTTCTTGTATTTTTTGCGTTTTAGCAACAATCCACCGGTCTAAGTCTAACATTTCTTTCATATTTACTAAATTCTTTTGAGTAAAATCATTCATATTTGCTAGCATAAAACGCATAGTATTACGAATACGGCGATATGAATCAGCAGAACGTTTTAAAATTTCATCGGATATAGTCATTTCCCCAGTATAATCGGTGCTAGCAATCCATAAGCGTAAAACATCCGCCCCTATATTATTAACTATTTTTTGTGGACTCATAATATTACCAAGAGACTTAGACATCTTCTTACCATCTTTATCAACAACAAAACCATGGGTTAATACATTTTTATAAGGTGCTTTTTTATTAATAGCAACTGAAGATATTAGTGATGATTGAAACCAACCTCTATGCTGATCTGAACCTTCTAAATATAAATCAGCTACATTAGATAATTCCTTTCTTACTTTTAATACTACAAAATGACTCATACCTGAGTCAAACCAAACATCAAGTATGTCTGTAATTTTGTCATAATCATTCACATCATCACCAATAAAATCTTTAGTGTCAGATTTAAACCAAGCTTCAATACCTTCTTGTTCGATTCTATTTGCAATACAACCAAACAATATTTGAGTATTTGGGTGTAACTCTCCTGTTTTTTTGTGTACAAATAAAGTAATCGGAACACCCCAAAATCTTTGACGAGAAATACACCAATCGGGACGATTACCCACCATAAGTTCAATACGTTTCTTACTCCAATGTGGTATCCAGTGTACTTTTTGAATTTCACTATTAACGACATCTCTAAGACCATTTTGTTGCATAGAGATAAACCACTGAGACGTTACTTTAAAAATAATAGGGGTTTTATGTCGCCAACAATGTGGATAGGAATGCGTTAATAATTCATGCTTAACTAATGTGTTAGTCTGTTTAAGAATTTTAATCACACTAGCATTGGCTTTAAAAATAAACTGACCACCTAAAAATAAAACTTCTTTAAAAAAGACCCCTTTAGTATCTACTTGACAATCAACAGGTAAATTATATTTTACCCCTACAATAAAATCTTCTTGACCATGTGCAGGTGCAATATGCACCGCACCTGTACCAGAATCAACGGTTACATGATCCCCTAAAATAATAGGTACTTGCTTATCGTAGAATGGATGTTGTACTTTTAATCCTTCTAATTCACTACTAAAAAACATCCGTTCGCCGATAGTAACTTCAATATCATAACGACTAATTGAATCCACTACTAAGGATTGAGAAAGTAATAAGTATTCACTGCCAACATCAACCAACACATAATTCAATTCTGAATGAAGCGCTACGGCTTCATTAGCATATAACGTCCAAGGCGTTGTTGTCCAAATCACAACTGAAACTGGTTTTTTTACATTAAAAACTGAATCCTCAATGATTCTAAATTTAACATCAATCGCTTCTGATTGTTTATTTTTGTACTCAACCTCTGCCTCTGACAAAGCAGATCCACATTCGGTGCACCAATGTAAAGGCTTATGACCTTTATACACATGTCCATTTTTAACAACTTGACCTAAAGCACGGACAATATCAGCCTCATATTTAAAATCTTTGGTTAAATATGGATTATCCCAATCACTTAAAATACCTAAACGTTGAAAATCTTGACTTTGCCTCGTTACTTGTTGACCAGCATATTCTCTACATTTGGATCTGAAAGTATTGACATCAATCTTAATACCTACTTTACCATATTCTTTTTCAACATTAAGCTCAATCGGCAATCCATGGCAGTCCCAACCTGGAACATATGGCGCATCAAAACCTGATAAAGATTTTGATTTAACAATCATGTCTTTTAAAACCTTATTAACCGCATGACCAATATGAATATCGCCATTTGCAT
The DNA here is from genome assembly GCA_021730165.1 of Candidatus Vesicomyidisocius sp. Pext_18_S21. GTDB lineage: Bacteria > Pseudomonadota > Gammaproteobacteria > PS1 > Pseudothioglobaceae > Ruthia > Ruthia endoextente. The sequence goes on along the minus strand of CP072535.1, from coordinate 321,581 downwards.
AAATAGGACCATCATGTAAAACAAATTTTGGCTTGCCCTGATTTTGTTTACGAATCTGATCATAAAGCCTATCATTTTGCCATTTTTTTAAAAACATACCTTCTCGATTAGCAAGATTTGCCTTCATAGAAAACTGGGTGGATGGAAGATTCAAACTAGATTTATAATCAGACATTAACGCTTAAGAAATAAAGATTAGAAGCGTAATTATACGTGATAGTACTAAATTTTGAAAACAGATAATCCACTACTAAAATAAAAGATTTTATTTACAAAACTATAAAAAATAAAGTAATATTAAGAATTAAATATCACTCCACAGCATTAAACAATAACTTTATTTGTATAGGTTTTAAGTAATCATATTGATTAGCCTTAAGATTATTAGGCAAACGAATTTCTCCAAAACGAATACGGATAAGACGTGATACCTTAAACCCTAAAACCTCCCACAAACGCCTCACCTCACGTTTCTTACCCTCTCTAAGTACAACTTTATACCAGCGATTAGCACCTCCACCCCCGCCAAGTGTTATTTGGTTAAATTTAGCAAATCCATCATCAAACATAATACCTTGAGTGAGTTTTTTTAAATCCTTATTCTTAACTTGACCCAAAACCCTAACAGCATACTCTCTGTCAATTTTTGAGCTAGGATGCATAAGTTTATTAGCTAAATTACCATTATTAGTAACAAGTAACAAACCAGATGTGTTTAAATCAAGACGTCCCACCATAATCCATCGTGACTCTTTAGGTAATAAACTATAAACACTCTTACGTCCTTTATCATCCCTATTTGAACAAATAATACCTGCTTGCTTATTTAAAATAATAACTTTTGTTTCTTGTTCAACATAACGACTTAAATCAATTTTACGTCCATCAATTTTAACACGACTGGTTATTTCAGCCTTATCACCAATAATAGCAATTTTATTATTAACCTCAATACGTCCTTGCTCAATTAAACGCTCCACCCAACGACGAGAACCATAACCAGCATTTGCAATAAGTTTTTGTAGCCTATTAGTCATGATTAGTAATTAATACCCATTGCTTCCCTCACTTCTATCATAGTTTCCTTAGCAATACTTCTAGCTTTTTCAGAACCTTCAAAAATAATTTGTTTAATAAGTTCTGGATCTGACTGATACTTAGCAATACGTTCTTGCATAGGAGTTAACTCTTCTTCAATAGCATTAATAATAGGCTGTTTACATTCTATACAACCAAATTTAGCTTTAGTACAACCTTCAACTACCCAGTCACAGGTTGATTCATTTGAATACACTTCATGTAGTTTCCAGACTGGACACTTTTGTGGGTTACCTGTATTAATTATTTTAATTCTAGCAGGATCAGTTGGCATACGTTTGATTTTAACTTGTATTTGTTTAGGGGTATCTCGCAAAGAAATTGTATTGCAATAAGATTTACTCATTTTTTGACCATCTAATCCAGGCATTTTTGATGCTTTAGTTAATAATAATTCAGGCTCCGGTAAGATAATTCTACCTACACCTTCAATATAACCTGAAAGTCTTTCTCTATCACCCAGAGTAATATTTTGTTGCCGTAACAAAGCATGCGCTTTGATTAAAGCCTCATCATCACCTGTTTCTTGATAGGTTTTACGTAGTAAACGATACCTTTTAGCTTGTTTTTTACCCATTTTATTAATACTAATTTCAGCTTTTTTTTCAAAATCAACTTCACGACCATAAAGATAATTAAAACGTCTAGCTACCTCACGTGTGAATTCAATATGAGCCACTTGATCTTCGCCAACTGGTACAAGTCCAGCTTTATAAATTAAAATATCTGCGCTTTGTAATAATGGATAACCTAAAAATCCATAAGTTTCTAAATCTTTAATATGTAATTTAAGTTGCTGCTCCTTATATGAAGGTACTCGTTCTAACCAACTTAAAGGTGTTGACATAGAAAGCAATAAGTGTAGTTCTGAATGTTCAGGCACCTTGGATTGTACAAAAATTGTTGAAGTATTTGGATTAATACCAGTAGCAAGCCAATCAACTACCATTTCTATAACATTGACATTTAAATTCATCTTATCTGCATAATGCGTGGTAAATGCATGCCAATCAGCCACAAAAAAGTAAGAATCGTATTCATTTTGAAGGACTAGCCAATTTTTCAAAACGCCATGATAATGACCTAAATGAAGACTCCCTGTAGGCCGCATACCTGATAAAACTCGTCTGTCTTGCATATATTTATCTTTACTTAAATTAAATAAGTAAATTATACCAAAACTGAATGCAACGTTTTATATGCTTGCACATAGCTAGATAAACCTTCTAGCACTAAATTTTGATGAAGCTTAACTTGACGATGAAGCTTTAATGCAATTATCTTAGCATCGCCACCTGTCAACACAACAACTAAATTACTATAATTATTTAAATGTTGTTCAATTTGAGTGTTAATAACACTCATCAACATCTGACTAGTACCAATTAACCAACCTTCTTGAGTGTTGTTTGCAGTAAGACCTAAAGACAACTGTTGGATATTATTAGAGAATTGAGTAAAACTACGTCTTAATACACTCAAACCAGGCATAATAAGACCCCCTTGGTGTTTACCATTAGCTAATACTAAGTCAAAAGTGAGTGCGCTACCCGCATCAATAATGAGCAAATTTTGTTTAGGATAATGTTCAATACTAGCTAACATTGCCAACCAACGGTCAGAGCCTAATGTAGACGGAGTTTGATAACCACATTCTACAGAATTGAATACACGTTCAGTTTTAACAAAATGAGTATTATTCAGATCGTCTAATATATAACAATCACCCACACAACTAGCAAAAATTTTATCTACTTTTGGCAATTGAGTTATGTTAAATTTTGTAATAAAAGCAGAATTAATTTTACCATTTAAACACCACTTAATACTAGTATTACCAATATCAACCAATAAATAAGACTCAAACTGGTACATCAAATAAAGCAGCATTCATTAATATATGTACACCAATACTTGAACCATAACCTAGTACAATCACACCTGTCCACCTAAGATGTGATACAAATGTATAAAGTCCGTTTGATTGACCCATTAATGCCACTCCTGCAGCAGAACCAATTGAGAATAAGCTACCCCCCACCCCTGTTGTGAGAGTTACTAATAACCACTGGCCTAGTGACATATCAGGATTCATGGTTAATACTGCAAACATAACTGGAATATTATCTACAATAGCAGACAAAATACCTATTAAAATATTAGCATAAGTTGCTCCTAAAGATAAATACATCGCTTCTGAAGCTAATGTTAAATAACCTATAAACCCTAACCCACCAACACTTACAATTACTCCAAAAAAAAATAATAGGGTATCCCATTCTGCATTTGCAACTTTTCTAAATACATCAAACCCTTCTTGTTGTGACTTACACTCAGATTGACGAATAAAATAAGCAGCAATCATAAGATAACTCAAACCTGTCATCATTCCCATTGCTGGTGGTAAATGTAAAAAATTATGAAAACTAACTGCTGTAATAATAGTAATAATAAAAAGTATAATAATAGTAATACCGCCTAATTTAATATTAACTCTACTTTGATTACTTGTAGTCATTTCATTTTTAATAGAAAAATGCATAATAGATGCAGGTACAACGAAATTAATCAGAGACGGTACAAGCAAACTAAAAAATTGAGTAAATCCGACAATGCCATTTTGCCATACCATTAACGTAGTAATATCGCCAAACGGACTAAATACACCGCCTGCATTAGCAGCTACAACAATATTAATAAAAGAAATAGTAACAAAACGAGGATTACCTGCACCTACTGCTAATACCACAGCACCCATAATAAGTGCTGTAGTTAAATTATCAGCAATTGGGGAAATAAAAAAGGCTAAAAACCCTGTTAACCAGAAAAGTTGTTTAAAAGTTAAGCCTTTATTAATTAACCAAACTTTAAGAGCTTCGAATACATGTCTTTCTCGCATGGCCTCAATGTAAGTCATTGCCACTAATAAGAATAAGAATAATTCTGCATATTCTAATATATTATGCCTAAGTGCTACTTCAGCAAAATATGGTAATCCTTGGCTAGTATACATCCAACCAATTAAACCCCAAATAACGCCTGCCACTAAAATCACAGGTTTAGATTTTCTAAAATGAGTAAATTCCTCTACCATTACTAAAATATAAGCCAATACAAATAAAATAAGAGACGTATAACCTACCCAATGAATAGTTAGATCTAGAGGTGGCTCGCTAGTTGCAAAAGCGTCCATAGATAAAAGCATGAACAAAAGTGTACATAATTTAATCATTTTTAATCCTTATGAATTTGGCGTCATTAGAATTATTCGATATAATATTACTATCTTGATATTTAATCTCAATCGTTGCCAAATACAGTAATTTACCAGATGATTTTATACAACGCACTACTATGCCTGATGCCTTTACTGATTTTGAATCAAGTGCAATTAATTTATCGCCTACTTTCAGTATTTCTTCACATTCAAATAGCCGCATACGACGCTTTGGTTTACCTAAGTAATGCAAACGTGCAACTACTTCTTGTCCAGGATAACAGCCTTTAGAAAAATTAACCCCAATCTCATTAATATCTAAATTTAACTCTTGTGGTACAAATTTTTCACTGGTTATTAAATACACTTCAGGATGTTTCATTACATTAATAGGGGGGTAAGTATTAAAAGATGTTTGTACTATTTCAACATCTGACATTAATACAAACATATGCAGATATTTGGAGATTTTATCTTGCAAACTTTTAGGAAAATTCAAGTAAAAATCATTTTTATATTTAGTGACCCAAAACAGAGCAATCACTTTTCCCTGATACTGACAATACGCATTCAATTGCCACTCATTTTCTCCAATGGCAACAATATCATTACTCAATTGTCCCTGCAAAAAACTTTGTGCATCTGCACCACTTACTTTGAGAGTTATTCTAACCTTCATATTTTTATTTGTTTTAAATTGAAAACCTTTCTATTGAATTTTATCAGACAGAAAGGTTTTCAATTTAAAACAAATATAAGAAATAAAAACCCCTAGCCTTAAAATAAGACTAGGGGTTTTAAAAGTAACTAGATTAAACTTTTAAAATTTAATCTTTTGTACCACTGTTGTAAAACCTAGAACTTAACATCAAGTCTAAGACCTGTATTAGTAGCATTACCATTCACAATAGTATTCACATCAGAAAGTTTAGCAATATTAGCTGTTAAAGTAGTACCACCTAAAGGACGACTAACTATTAACTCTGTACCTGTTACTTTATCATTACCAAACATAGTATTTTTAGTATAGATAGCTTTAACTGTATTACCTGCTAATTTAGTACTAACTGCAACACCTAAGATTTCACTAAAATGACTAACATCAGCAACAGCAGTTGCTGTACCACCACGAGCAGATCTACCTATCAACATAGAACCTAATGGCGCAAACTTACCATTAGTAACAATGCTGGTATCAGTTATATCAGAAGCTTGGTCATTTTTTATCTGCGCTAAATCCCACGTAAAGTGATTAACTTTACCGGCAATATGGATAAGAGTTGTATCGTTATGAACAATATTCCTTCTTTTATCATTCCATTTGTCAACAGCAAACAAAATACCATTAAATGTAGTTTTAGCAGTAAAATTTGTAAATCCGCCAGGATTATGCACTAATCCAACAGAAACTGGACCCAACAGACCAGAAACACTTACATTAGTTGTATCAGAACCATCATCACTAGAACCATCAGCAGTAAATAAACCTAACTTCCAATCACCTACTTTAGTTGATGCAGATAATGCGTTTGACCTAGCAGCATCTAAAGAACGAGCACCTAAACCAATGGTGCCCCAATAATCCCCCACTTTGACATTAACAGGCCCTACTTTGGTAGTTAAATATAAACTATCCATATGAAGACCTTTTTTACTACTATTAATATCAATATCATTTGCACGAGTTGCGCCATCATTACGTATGACGGCAGTTACCTTAGCATCACCTGCAGAACCAACTACTTTTAAACGAATACGCTGACTATCATAATTAGTATTCGCAGTATCAGCTGCTCCAATTTTTTGTTTAGCAAAATTTATATAAGCATCACCCGTGATCGAAATATCCGCTGTAGCAGCTACTGACATTGTTGCTGCAACAGCGGCAATTAATAACTGTTTTCTCATATTTTATCTCCAAAAATTTAAAAATAATACGCCAAAAGAAGTCTTTAATCTGTGGCATTAATTACTTTGCAAGTAACACAAAGATGTTGTAAATTATACACATATGTTTTAAGTAATAAATATTTTTCTACAAAAAAGATACAAAATATACAAATTTACTACAAAAATATACAATATATGAAAATCTAAAAACCGCCTTTAATGCTAAAGTTAGAATATGTTATACAAACATAAAACAAATAATATGTATTATTAAAATAGCAATAGAGTACTTATGTAAACCAAATACTTTAATAAATTACACAACTCTTACTTTAATGCCATGCAAGCATAGTTAACAACATTGGAATAGATAAAATTACATTAACACTTGATGCTAATGCTGCATTTTTTTTTGCTATTACAATTGCTGCATCACTTGCAGATTTCATACCTAAAATCTTTTGCTGATTTGGCCAAATAATAAACCAAACATTAAATAACATGATAGTTCCCATCCATGTACCAATACCAATAATTTGAAAAGTAGGTTCTAACATAAATGCACTAAGAATAGCATCTTTTGTTGCTAACAATACTAAACCTAAAATCCAAGTAGTTATTGCCGCCATACGAAACCATAATAAAGCACGAGGAGCAATATACTTACCAATAGCTGCTGGACCAGGACCGTCAGTATCTGATAATGCTTGACCCATAGCTGGAACTTGCACGAAATTAAAGTAATAAAGCAAACCAATCCAAACAATACCTGCTAGAACGTGTAACCATACTATTAGGCCATAATGTGTTAGGTTCTGAGCCTCTACTAATTTATAATTAAAACTAAAGAATACAATAACTGATAAAATAAAGCCTAAAATGATTTTGCACTGAACTAAATTAATACGATTAAACATATTTTTCTCCATAGTTGTTAAAGTTGATAATTATAATAGGTTATTCTATAATTTAAAATTATTTTATGCCAGAACTTCCTGAAATTGAAACCATTAAACGTGGGCTTACACCTCTGATTATCAATCAAAAAGTAACCAAAGTTATACTACATCGAGAGAATTTACGTTGGATTATTCCTAAACACTTATCAACAACGCTCACTAATCAATTAATCAGCACAATTAATCGTCGTGGTAAATACTTATTAATTAAATTTGAAGTAGGTACCTTAATAATCCATTTAGGTATGAGCGGTTCAATTACAGTGGTTGATATAAATACACCACTATTAAAACATGAACATTTTGAATTACAATTGAAGAATGGAACAAGTATGCGCTTAAAAGACCCAAGACGTTTTGGTGCAGTGTTATTTTCAAAAGATGGCTCACATAAACTACTAGACTCATTAGGAGTTGAGCCATTAAAAAAATCATTCTATGATGGGTATTTATATCAAAAATCAAGAAACAAACAACAAAATATCAAAGCTTTTATTATGGATAACAAAATAGTGGTTGGTGTGGGTAATATCTATGCTTGCGAAAGTTTATTTATGGCAAGTATTAATCCCAAACTCAAGGCTGGAAGTATATCTAAAACTAGATATAATGTTTTAACACAATGTATTAAAACTATCTTAACTCAGGCTATTAAAGTAGGTGGTACAACTTTAAAAGATTTTGTTCAAGTTAATGGTAACCCAGGATATTTCACAAAAAATTTATCTGTATATGGCTGTAAAAATAAAAAATGTTATCGTTGTAAAGGTATAATAACTTGGTTTCTACAAAACCAACGATCAACATTCTATTGTAAAAAATGTCAGACTTAGACACACCACAAGAGATGTTTAATACAAATTGTTCAACTAACTCTGAGCCATTTGCACTGCAAAATTTAGGTAAATACATGACACCAGAATTTAGTGAGAACTGTATTGTTATTATTGACCCTAGTATGCAAATTCATAATCACGCTTATGCTGTTGTACGATATGATATGGAGATATATTTTCGCCAATATATTGAACGTGGTTCAAGAAAATTTTTGATCTGCTTAAATACACAATATGATGATATTGAACTTAAAGGTAAATTTACAGTTGTAGGATGTGTGGTACAACAAAAACAACGCAAACAAAAGCCACTACATTATTATCATCTTAATACATCCACTAAAGAGATGAGCTTTAGTGCAAGTGGCACGCTTAAAAATAATAAAGAAAAGCAACTATAACAAAAAATAATAGCTCAATATTTTATTTAGCTTAATACCTGATTTACAATTCTAATTAGCACGCATCAAATTTAGCTAATACTTGTAATAAATCTTTCATATCTTGTGGTAATGGCATTTTCCATGACATTAATTCACCAGATATTGGATGAGTAAGCGTGAGCTTTTTAGCATGAAGAGTTTGATGATTGAAGTTTTTAAGTACTTTTATTAGTTGTTTATCTGCTTTTTTGGGAAAATAAACTTTACCACCATATATTGGATCAGCAATAAGTGGATGTCCAATAAATGACAAGTGTACTCTAATTTGATGGGTACGACCTGTTTTTAAAATTGCCTTAACATGGGTATGGTGTTTGAAACGTTCAATAATACGATAATAAGTAAAAGCGTCTTTACCGTCTTTAACCACTGCTTGTTTAATTCTATCTTTAGGATTACGCCCTATTGGTGCATCAACACTACCACCAGAAATCATATAACCATATACAATGGCTGAATATTCTCGTGAAATGCTATGAGTTTGTAACTGCTCAGTTAAATATTTTTGTGCATATTTACTACGTGCAACAACCATTAATCCTGAAGTATTTTTATCCAAGCGATGAACAATACCAGCTCGATCAAGATTAGCTAAAGATGAATCATAATATAACAATGCATTAGCAAGTGTTCCTGTCCAATTACTTGCGCCAGGATGTGTCACTAAACCTACTGGCTTGTTAACAACAATGATCTCTGAATCTTCATATACCACATCAATGGTAATATCTTCTGCTAGCCACGCATTAGTTTTTTTAGTTTTAATTGATAAATTAACTATCTCACCGCCTAAAACTTTTTCTTTAGGTTTAAAAGTTTTACGATGAATTAAAGCATTCCCAGATTTTATCCAGTAGGTAATTTTAGTACGTGAATAATTAGGCAACATTTTTGCCATTGCAACATCAAGCCGCTGACTAATGAATCTATTTGGAATAATAATACTTAATAAACTCATATTTATACAACACTTACGTAGATATAGATAGCGTCGCGTAAGAGATTTGAACTCCTGTTGCTAGGATGAAATCCTAGGGTCCTGGGCCAGACTAGACGAACGCGACAGAGGTATTTTAATAGATAAATTTAGAGAAATAAACTAAATATTTTACAAACAGACAAAAAATACAGGGTTACGCTTAGAAGAATTATATAGTAGATATAGTTCTATAATACTCTTGAACTTTTTATATTATTATTCTTAAATCAAATCTAGATGATAGTAACAATTATTGCTGTAATTTGATTTGTATTATTAAATTATATTACTTAATACTTTATTAAAACCTAAGTAAAGTATTATATCAATTTAGTCTACAATTAAGTTTTATCAGCTAGAACAACTATTTAATATGAAAATAATAGGAATTAATATATGGATGATGTTCAAGAAATACAAAAAGTTTTTTTTAAGAAGTTAATTGATGGTGATTTTGGTCTAGCTAAAACATATTGGTTCTATGGTGTATTAGTAGGACTTATTGGGCAAATAGTAATGCTAGGAGCTGAGATGTCTGAATCTATAGCACTGGTTATTATTACGATATTAGTGTCTTTAGCATATAACGTATGTCAAATGATAGGTACATGGAACGCTGCTAATCGTTATACGGGTTCAAAAATTTGGACTGTATTAGCTAAAATAACAGTTGCTTTAGGTGTCATAACTATCACATTTACAATAATAATACTAACAAACCTATAAATTTTTTTTAGAGACCATAGTCTACTATTTTACTAACTATATCCCACAATATTAATATTTGACCTCTAACTTCACATACACTAGCAAAACGCCTAAATGAATGGAGTACTTTAGAGCTATCGTTTATCCCTATTAGGAATATTTCTACCAAACTACTTTGATCAATTCTAAGTTAGATTACCATATTTATATTTCTTAAATAAAAGAAATATAAATACATTATCTAAACTAATGACATAATCAACAAAACCTAATCTATCAAAACTTACTTAGAATATGGCATCGCCTAGGAGAATCGAACTCCTCTTACAAGGATGAAAACCTTGTGTCCTAACCGATAGACGAAGGCGACATAATATTTTTGCTTATGGTGGAGCTAAGCGGAATCGAACCGCTGACCCCAACACTGCCAGTGTCGTACTCTCCCAACTGAGCTATAGCCCCAAAACAAAACATTATTAAATTACTAACCTAGTAGCAAAAAATTTAAATTATAATCTCTAAGTTGAAATAGTCAAGACATAATTATTAAAATAATTACATGGATATACAAACCTTTAAAGAAAAAACTTATACACTAGAAATTCTCTATCATATTGGTGTTTTAGAAGATTCTATTCACTTTATCTTTGACCATAGTACAAAAACCTGCGCCATTGTTGATCCAGCATGGGATGCACCATTATTTATTCAAAGAATAAATGATAAAGGCTACAAACTCACTGATATTTGGCTAACTCATTGGCACTTTGACCATACCAATGCCGTTGATGAAATTGTAGAAGCAACGAGTGCTAAAATAACAGCAGGTATTAATGAAATTCCTTATTTACAGATTAATAACTTACCTAAGACAGTTGAAAATAACGAGACTATTCTTATTGGCAATACAGCAGCTAAAATTATTAACACACCAGGACACAGTGCTGGTGGTATTTGTTATTTATTAGATAGACATATTATTGCTGGCGATACTTTGTTTGTTTACGGGGCAGGGCATTGTTCATTACCTGGTGGTAATATTAAAGAATTATTCGACTCCATGCAAAAACTCAAATATATTGATAATGATGTTATGCTACATTGTGGACATGACTACGGCTCAAAAATTAACACAACAATGGGTGAACAAAAACAAGGAAATGCTTTCTTATTACTTGACAACGAAGATGATTTTATTAATTACGTAAATAGCATGCAACAAGGAAGAATTCCTTATCCTACAGGACCACTAACCCAAGCAGAAATTAAAGATATATTATAAGCATTGCAAAAAAGTTTGCATTCTAAGTTATTTAAAATAATTGGTTTTTTTGGCGGATCATTTGATCCAATTCATTACGGACATCTAAAAAATGCTACCCAACTTAAAGTTAAACTTAGATTATCTAAATTATTTTTAATGCCTTGTGCTAAACCCGTACATAAAAAGAAGCTTAATTTTAGTATTAATCAACGTATGGATATGTTACATTTAGCTATTAAGGAATTCAACACACTCTTAATAGACACTAGAGAAGTTAAACAAAATAGAAACTCTTACACTATTAATTCCCTCAAATACATACAATCAAAATATCAAAATAATTCTATTTGTTTAATCATGGGGATGGATAGTTTTAACACACTTAGTAGTTGGGAAGAATATCAAAATTTTTATCAATATTGTCACCTAGTAATAATGTCCAGACCAGGTGTCTTAACGCATCAAAAAAAATATGGTTTTAGATTAACTAATACAATCAATGATTTAACAAAACAAAAGACAGGATTTATCTTTTTTACAAATAATCAAATGCTTAATATTTCTTCAAGTGCTATTCAGGATAAAATAAATCGTCAAAAAAATTTATCTGGACTATTACCAGAATCTATCATTAATTATATTAGTGCCTTATAAATTTAATGCAGCAATTAAAAGTTATTAATAACACTATTAAAGAACTAAAGGATAAAAACACCATTACTTTAAATATTTTAGAACAAAATACTGATAATGAAGCTATTATTACCACAAGAAAATCTATTAAACACATACTTAGTATTGCTAATAATATTAAAATTGAAGCCAAGCATATTAAATATATAATACTAAGTATTGAAAGCAATGAAACTGGGACATTGGATATTAATAGACTTAGTAGAAATTTTAGTCCATTTTATGACAGAAAAAACTAAAGAATTTTACAAATTAGAAAAACTTTAATCAAGGTTAGAAAACACTTAATATGAAAACAAAACTTTATCATTATCAAAAGAAATTATCTGCTTCACTTAACTTCAATTTAATTGATTTTAAAACACAAAAACGCAAAGAAAAAAATAGTAAACAAATTAAAAAAATAAAAGGCAAGTTATTTATTAAAGCTACAATGAACTCTAATTTAATAACTGCTAATATTGAAAAATTTATTGTGCCTATTTATTGCCCATTAATTGCCCTTATCAATTATCATAAGTAACAAACAATAACCATTCGAGGAATTATGAAACTAGAACTAATTAGCTTTAAACTTTGTCCATTTGCACAATGTGCTATTATTCTGTTAAATAAGCAAAAACTTTCTTTTGATTTAAATTATATCAACTCGATAAATCTACCTAACTGGTTTAAACAAATCTCCCCAACTGGAAAAGTACCATTATTAAAAGCAAATGATAAAATTATCTTTGAATCCTATGTAATTACTGAGTTTATTAATGATATTAGCAAAACCAATCTACATCCTAGTGATCCTATTCAAAAGGCTAAAAATCGTTCATGGATTCAGTTTTCATTAACTCTATTTGATGATCTATTTGATGTTATCACAGGTGATAAGGAAAAATTCTACAAATCAAAAAAATCTTTATTTAATAAACTTAGCAAAATTGAAGCTATTAAAAATAGTAGTCAATTTTTTAATGGTAGTGATTTTTCAATCATTGATGCTACCTTTGCACCAATATTTATGCGCCTAAGCTGGATTAATAAATTTACCAACAACACTTTATCGTTTGACGAGCTTACAAACCTAAGCGCATGGAGTCAAAACTTATTACAAGTAGATATAGTTAAAAATTCAGTGGTTAAAAGCTTAGATGATGTTTACTACTCTAATATTGAAGCACGTAAAGGTCATATATCGACCTTATTTATTGACTAAGCCTTCTATAAATAAGTCTTATTTTTTTAGAGGATGGATAAAATATTTTCAGGTGGACGGCCAATCACAACCCCTTTGCTTGTTCTTACAATAGGTCTTTCAATTAATTTTGGTGTTTTAACCATAGCACTAATTAATTGATCTTCAGTTAACTCCTTATCATCTAGACCATTTTCTTTATATTCAAGTTCACCTTTGCGTATTAATGATCTAGCTTCAAGATTTAAATCAATTAATAATTGCTTGAGTTCATTTCTACTTGGTGGATTTTCTAAATATTTAATTATTTTAAAATTAACATTTTTTTGTTCTAAAATAGCTAACGTTGTTCTTGATTTAGAACACTTTGGATTATGATAAATGATTATACTCATAGCTAAATAAATATGACAAAAAATTCCATTATACCTATAAATTACATATTTCAATTAAGCAATAAAATTATTAAATTTAGCTTTATATACTTACTATTTGTAACTTTTAATATTGCTCAAGCAATCAATATTAATAACATTGTAAGATCTACTAATGATATATGGCGAGAAGAAAAAAAGATCAAAGTTCCTAATTTTTCTCTAACCGATCTTGATGACAATATATATACTAATATATCCACCCAAGGAAAATACTTAGTAATTAACTTTTGGGCAACTTGGTGTCCACCTTGTTTAAAAGAAATTCCAACTTTTGTTAAATTTTATGAAAAGAACAAAGATCGAATCCTTATTCTAGGACTTAACTATGAACAAGACGATAAAATAGCTATTATGGAGTTTACTGATACATTCATGGTAAATTATCCTATTATACTTTTTGATGATAAAAATAGAACTCAATTTAAAGAATTTGGTGAAATAGTTGGTATGCCAACAACCTATATTTACGGGCCAAATGGTAATTTAGTTGATTACCAAATAGGTGAGATGAACATAAAAGATTTAGAAAAAGCCATTTTAAAGTAGCCAATCTTTAGAATAACTACCGCTATCACGCACTAATTTAGGGACTAGATAACCACTTAAGTTGCTCTTTAATTGCTGATGTAATTGAATAGCATAGTCTTCTTTAACTAAGAAGTCCTGTGCACCTTGAACTTTATCTAACATATGTAAATAATAGGGTAATATTCCTAAATCAAACAAACTCAAGCAAAGTTCAGTCAATACTTCTATTGAATCATTTACACCCCTTAATAATACTGACTGACTGAGTAAAGTAACACGAGTTAATTCTATGATTTTTTGTGCAAATTGCACAGATAATTCTTGTGCATGATTTATATGTAACACTATCACAATATTTAATCTTGATTGATTAAATATTTCTACTAATTTTCTAGTTATTCTACTAGGCTCTACAACAGCGTTACGTGTATGAACACGTAGTGTTTTGATATGTTCAATATGTGCAATATTATCAATCAATCTCGCAAGTTTATCATCACTCAAACTCAACGGATCACCACCACTTAATATTACTTCATTAATTTTTACATCGTTAATAATATAATTTTGGATCTCAACCCAATTGCTAATAGCGTCATGTTCAATATAATTGAAGTTTTGCCTAAAACAATATTGACAATGAATAGCACACACTTGCGATGCAATTAATAACACTCTATTTGGATATTTATGTATCAGTCCAGCCACAGGAGAGTATTTTTCATCTTCTAGTGGTGATAAACTAAAACTTGTACTTTTTGATAAAGTTTTTGGAGTGATGACTTGTTTTAGTAAAGGATCATTCTTATTTCTTTTATCAATTAATCGTGCAAATTCTAAGGGAATTTTAATAGGAAAAGTGCGGTCTTTAAACATCTTTGTCTTAAAAAAAACGTTACTTTTAGTAGCGCCTTTAAGGGCATATCTAGCATAATATTGCCAGTTATTTTCCATATATTTAGCAAAAGTTTATAAAATTAACCTCTGTGTGCTCTTTACCATCTTCATAACCTGATTTCCATTCATTAGTAATTCTTTGCTCTTCAATTTCTGGATTATTTAAAAAACCAGCTACCCAACCTTGTATATAATTATCGTTTACACCCATTTCTTCCATTTTTTTAACGCCTGCATAGTAAGTCATTATTGACACTCCTTAAATAATGTTTATAATTTTGTTTACTTATGCCAACTCATTTCTCAATGACATAAGAGAAGGATAATATTATAACCATTTAACCCTATAAGACAAGAAAAAAAATAATGAATTTATCTGAAATAACAAATGGTCTAAATGACAAACAATGCCAATCAGTTACACTAAATAATGAAAAAAACGCTTTAATACTAGCAGGTGCTGGAAGTGGTAAAACCAAAGTTCTTATACATAGAATCGCTTACTTAATCACACAAAAAAATATTCACATTGATGCTATTCTAGCCGTTACTTTTACTAATAAAGCCGCTACTGAAATGTGTGAAAGATTAAGTATGCTATTAAGGCGTCCTATTACAAATATGTGGATTGGAACATTTCATAGCTTGGCGCACCGATTATTACGTACTCATTATGAACAAGCTCAATTAACTTCTAACTTTCAAATACTAGATGCACAAGACCAATTCCGCATTATCAAAAATCTCATGAAAGAAAATAATATTGATGAATCTAAGTTTCCTATTAAAAAGGTTCAGCAGTTTATTAACAATCAAAAAAACAAAGGTATTCGCCTACAAGATATTGACTCTAGTTACAACTATTTTATTAAAAAAAGTCTTAAAGTATTTGAGCTTTATGAAGTACACTGCAAAACAAATGACTTGATTGATTTTGCAGAACTGCTGATACGTAGTTATGAGTTATTAAAAAATAACGTAAACTTACTTAATTATTATAAAGATCTCTTTAAACACATTTTAATTGATGAATTTCAGGACACTAACATGATCCAATACAAATGGATTAAATTAATGTTTAGTGGTAACAATAAAGTATTCTGTGTGGGCGATGATGACCAATCTATTTATGGCTGGCGTGGTGCAAATATTGAAAATATTACTAAATTATGCACAGATTTTATTCCCATTAAAACCATCCGTTTAGAACAAAATTATCGTTCAACAAATAATATTATAACGGCTTCTAACGCCTTGATTGCTCATAATACCAGTCGTATGGGTAAATCTCTTTGGACTAATGCTAGCGATGGTGAATTAATTGATATATATGAGGCGCAAACTGAAATAGATGAAGCAAACTATATCATCAGGAGCATTCAGAAATTAATCACTAATGGCTCATTACCCAATGATTGTGCTATTCTGTATCGCCTTAATACCCAATCTCGTATCTTTGAAAAAGAGCTCATAAAATACAATATTCCTTATATTATTTATGGTGGTTTAAAATTTTTTGAACGTGCTGAAATTAAATACGCTTTAAGTTATTTACGTTTAATAGAAAACTCAGATGATAATCTTGCCTTTGAACGTGTGGTTAATTTTCCAACTCGTGGTATTGGAAATAAAACAGTTAACAAAATACGTACATTTGCACAAAATAATCATATCAGTCTTTTTCAATCAACTATACAAATATCATCTACACTGTCAACTCGTACTGCAAATGCATTAAATGGATTTACCAGCCTAATTAAGAAAATGAAAAATGATACAAAGAACTTAGATTTATCTGAAAAAATAGTAAACTTACTTAATATATCAGGATTAATGGCACATTATTCTAATGATAAAACTAGCAACAAAAAAGAAAATCTAAAAGAATTAATAACTGAAGCTAAAAAATATAAACAGAATAATAATATGAATGAAGTAATAGGATTTATTTCGTTAGCATCAATAGATTCTGACAGTAATACTAATGCACTTAGTAATCAAAATGTACAACTTATGACTATGCATTCAGCTAAGGGCTTAGAATTTCCTTATGTATTCTTAAGCGGAATGGAAGAAGGTTTATTTTCCTCTAGGCAAAGCAAAAATGAACCACATTTAATAGATGAAGAAAGACGATTATGCTACGTTGGCATGACCCGTGCCATGAAAAAACTATCACTATCTTACAGCATAAAACGATTTTTACACGGAGATTTTTTGTACTCTGATCCTTCACGTTTCCTAAGCGAGATTCCAGATGAATATTTAAATAGGATTAAAGTTAAATCCAATATAATAATAAAAAGTTACAATAATAATAATATTTTTCAAAGTATTACACCTAAATCTGATAATCAATTACATATTGGTGCTTTAGTTAAACACGCCAAATTCGGATTAGGAACGGTATTAAATTTTGAAGGGCAAGGGAATAGTTCCAGAGTACAGATAAAATTTAAACAAGCAGGCAGTATAAAATGGTTGATTAGTTCCTATGCAAATTTAGAATTTATATAGCTAAAAAGCTCACCTTGTTACACTATAACTTTTTTGACACTCATCTAGAGATAAAACCAACCAAATGACTAAAAAAGGTAGTTAGGATGTGTATAAATTAATACCATCTTTATCTACCCTATACCGTTCTATCATATAAAAAATCAAAAAATAATGATAAATCACTAACAATAAAGTAGAAACTTATTAGTTAGTTATAGCATAAGTATTTTCTATTTATTTAAATAGAATTATGTGATTTAATAAAACCCAAACCTATATAAATTTACCAAAATAAACTATTTAATTTAAGGTTTTCTTTAAATCATCAATTGAAAAACTTTGCACCGTTTGCTTATCGGTATAAATTGGTTTCATATTAGTATGAATACCTGAGGATTTTTCAATAGCAATTTGTCTACTACTTATAATATCTAAACAATCAGTTATCATTTCTTGTGTTGCTTTACTAAGCGGATGTTTTAATCCTGGCTGAGTGATGGTATCTTTAGCAACAGCAATGAGGGTTTTTCTAACTACGGCTAAAAGCCTAATTTCAAACCTTTGTATGTTATCATTATTCATAATAAATTTCTAATAGTTACTAAAATGTTTCTGATATTTAATTTTATCAGGTTTAAATTTATAAAAACCTTATTTTGATTGTAATTTTTCACTCATATTCCAATTTTTATCAAAAAATTTGCATAACCAATTCTGGATGATTACATATAAGCATTAAATCACAATCACTATCCAATAATATTTTTACTCTATACAAGTATATCTTGAATAAAACACACGCACCTTGCCCATAGACAAATCATCACTAAAAATAATACCTACACACTTCATACTCAGCTTTATGCATTCCATTAATTAAACCTACCTGCTAATTTCATAATACATCAGAATTAAAATGAAAAGCTCTATCGTCAATCGTTTAGTAGGTATCGTAATTAACATCCAACACAGGTACAAAAGAAAAATCTACGCCAATATCTAATAATTCATTTGCCAATACAAAGCCACAGTAAAATGCTTTATCTATGGTTATATTTAGATTTTATTATACAATATCCCAATCTTTATCCTAACCTTTCCATAGTTAATAAATGAGTAAATCCTTACCTTAAATACTGTACCCGTCCACCTCCGTAATCAACATAAATTAACGAATTTTTATTAACTTTGCGAATATCTTTAATTAACAAAGTCATTACTAAACCCAATAATCACACATGGGAACCTACTAGCAATACTATTTAAAAAAAATAAACAACATTCGTTTATCTAAATAAATTTTACCTATTCGTATTCTAGCAATAAGTATAATACCTAGTTTTCATTATTACCAATCTTTTCACTAATTTTAAACATCCAATTGACGGCTTCTACCTCTATCATATCGTCGATTAAAATTAAAATTTAATAAGATTTATACAAGATATTATTTTAGTAATAATCCAAAATTTAAATGTTGATATTAATATTTATCGTTTAGCAAATAAAGCAATAGATTCCACATGAGAAGTTTGAGGAAACATGTCTATCACCCCTGCCGTTTCAAGCGTAAACCCAAGTTCAATTAACTTAAACGTATCACGAGCTAACGTTGCAGGATTACATGATACATATACCAATCTTGTTACGCCTAATTTAGGTAGCAATTCTACAATTTCAATTGCGCCAGATCTAGATGGATCAATCAATGCTTTATTATAAGTCTTTCCTTTAAACCATTCAAAATCTACCACTTCTTTACATAAATCTGACTTATAAAAATCAATATTATTAATACTATTTTTTTCAGCATTATACTTTGCTCTTTCAACCAATCCTAAATCACCTTCAATACCCACTACATATTTAGCATATCTTGCAATTGGCAAAGTGAAATTACCCAAACCACAAAATAAATCAATCACTTTATCAAATTCATTAAGTTTAAGTAATTCTACTGCTAGACTAACCATTTGTTGATTAAGTTTAAAGTTTACTTGAACAAAATCAGTAGGTAAAAATTCCATAATAATATTATGATTAGGGTGTGAATACGTTAGTAGAGCAGGTTTATCTAATGGCTTTACACTATCTAAACCACTACTTTGGGTATAAAAAGTAATGTTCAATTCTTGAGCACAATCTACTAATATTTTTTCATCTTTTACGCTTAAAGATTTAAGATGTCTTAAAATAAGAGCTATACCACTCTCAGAAATTACCACTTCAAATTGCGGAATACTAGATTTAATACTAAGTCTTTCAATACAATTAGCAAGCACTTCAAGATGTTCCCCTATTGATGGATGCAACACTTCACAACGACTCATATTAGTGATAAATGAAGATTTTCTTTCTCTAAACCCAATCAATACCTTATCTTTTTTAGCCACATATCGAATACCTAATCTAGCTTTACGACGATAACCCCAACTTTGGAATTGAAGAGATTTTAGCCAAGTTTTAGGTTCAACTTTAGCCTGCCTAGCAAATACCTTTTTTAGCCATCTACTTTTAACTTTTATCTGGTCTTCGCTAGATAAGTTCTGAAATGAACAACCACCACAAATACCAAATACATCGCACTTTGGTTTTATTCTATTGTCTGCTGGTTTTAATATTTCTTTAGCATCAGCCTCTTCAAATTTTGCACATGAAAATGTACGATTAGCAATCACTAATTCACCCGGTAACGCATCATTCACAAAAATTACTTTGTTTTCAAAATGTGCAACCCCTCTCCCCTCATGAGAAAATGACTCTATATTTAACTCATAAGTTTTAGGCTCTAATTTTCTTCTTCCTCTCATAGGTATTTATATCAATTTATTAAGCCTAATTGTTTAATAATTCTACCCAATGTTTGACAGGGATTTTTGCTTCTTTTTGCAAATAAATTAAACAACCAATATTTGCAGTAACTATCATTTGAGGGTTGGCTATTTGTAAATGTTTTAACTTATTAGCTCTTAGTTGTTGTGATAATTTTGGCTGAAAAATTGAATACGTACCTGCAGAACCGCAACATAAATGCGAATCAACAACAGGAGTTGGTTGATAACCAAGTGAATTTAAAATAGAACTAACTAATCCTCCTAATTGTTGACCGTGTTGTAATGTACAAGGTTTATGATAAATAATATTAACCCTTTCTAAATTAAGCTGATTTAAATTTTTATCAGCTAAAAATTCAGCAATATCTTTTGTTTTATTAACAATATGTTGTACTTTTTGATAATAAGGGTCTAGTCTTTCAAACATAGATACGTAATCTTTAACCATTAATCCGCAACCACTAGCACTGACAATAATCATCTCAGCCTCAACTTCAAGCCAAGCATCAATATTTTGCTTAATCTGAACCAGAGCATCATGATTAACGCTTAAATGTTGGTCAATAGCCCCGCAACATTGTTTTTGTGGAGTTTCTATAGTTTCATAGCCTAATTTTGCTAGAATATTTTTATATACTATGGTTAATATTAGGCGCAAGAATAGGTTGCACACAACCTCCTAATAACAAAACCGTACCAATTTTTATAATTGGTTTAATAGATTTTCCTTTGATTTGAGAATGCCTAAAAATTAATCCAATTGGATTAAATAAAATAGGAGTAGTTAAAAATTGGCGGACAAAATATCTATATACTTTCTGCCAAAATGGACGTTTTTGTTCTACAAGCTTACGTCCAATATTCACTAATTGAACGTATTCCACGCCTGATGGACAAGTAGTTTCACATGACTTACACGTTAAACAACGATCTAAATGGACAATGCTTTGCTTAGAAAAATGATGATTTTCTAAGACCGATTTAATCAAATAAATACGTCCACGAGGCGAGTCCAATTCATTACCTAATAATTGATAAGTCGGGCAAGTAGCCAAGCAAAATCCACAATGTACACACTTTCTAATAATATTATTAGCTTCCATATTGCTAATTTTTATCGTTTGCATTAATTAAAAATCCCTCTAGGATCAAAAACTTGTTTTAATTTTTTCTCAATCTGTTGATGTAATACTGAATTATTTTTACGCTTAATAGGTGGTGGTAATTGATTAACATAAGTAACTGGCATTACCTTAAAGCTAATTTGCATAATTAAAGCCAACTTTCCTTTTGAACCAACTAACAAACGTGCCACATCATAACCTGCTACGTTTTTCATCACCTGACCACCAAAATTTAAATACGTCCCATTGCCGTCAATAATCTTCACACCTAACACACAATCTGACAAATCTTGAGCTCCTTGAGCATAAGCAGCTCCAATACTTATATCATTATTATCAGTATAAAAAGATAAGGCTTGATTATTTCTTTTAAGTTGTTTTTTAATCTGTGCAATTGATGTGCCTGCCTTAACACTAATTACCAAATCTTCGGCGTAATATTCCACAATACCAGAATAATCTAGTAATGTACTTTTAATATGTAAACTACTAGACTCCTTAACTAAAGTTTGTAACTGTTGAAGTCTCGAATCCATTAAAAACGCTCCAGTTCTGGGTATGGCAATTCACCACGATGTACATGCATCGCACCCAACTCAGCACAGCGATGTAATTCTGCTACTGCTTTACCAGGATTAAGTAATGAATTCTTATCAAAAACGTGTTTAATTTTGTGAAAAATTTCTAATTCTTGCGTGTTAAATTGATGACACATAGCATTTAATTTTTCTACACCGACACCATGCTCACCCGTAATTGTACCTCCCATATCCACACTAAGTTTTAATATTTCAGTGCCAAATTATTCAGTCCTTTCTAACTCTCCTGTCACGTTAGAGTCATATAAAATAAGTGGATGTAAATTACCATCACCAGCGTGAAAAACATTAGCAACTCTAAGTTGATATTTCTTGCTTAACTTGTGAATTTTTTCCAACATATCTGCCAAATGACGACGCGGAATAGTGCCATCCATACAATAATAATCAGGAGATAGTGTGCCTACTGCAGAAAAAGCAGACTTACGTCCTTTCCAAAAATTAAGTCGTTCTTCTTCACTTTCAGATACTTTTAAAGTCGATGCACCTGATAAAATTTTTAATACATTATCAAGTTCTAATTGAACTTGCGTCTGTATACCATCAAGTTCACAAAGCAATAACGCCTTAGCATCTAGTGGATAACCAACTTGAGCAAATCCTTCAGCTGCCTTAATAGCAAAACTGTCCATCATTTCTAACCCAGCAGGAATAATACCTGCTTTAATAATATTAGTCACTGCATTAGCACAATCTCGAACAGAATCAAACCCTGCCATTACCATCTTAACAAATGCAGGATTTGGTGTGAGCTTAACTGTAACTTCAGTAATAACACCTAACAAACCTTCAGAACCATTCATTAGTGCCAAAAGTCCTAACCCATCATCTTGACAAGATAATATTAATTCATCACCATCGATAGTTAACATTCTAATTGCTTCAACATTATGCACTGTTAATCCATATTTTAAACAATGCACTCCGCCAGAATTTTCAGACACATTACCACCAATTGTACAAGCAATTTGGCTAGATGGATCTGGGGCATAATACAACCCATATTGTGCCACTGCTTCACTAATAGCAATATTCCTTACACCTGGGCTCAACCACAGCCAATTGATTTTCAACATCAATTAATTTCACTTTATTTAATTTAGATAACCCTAACACAATAGATTTTTCAAGTGGCATCGCCCCTCTGATAAACCCGTCCCTGCTCCCCGTGTTACAACTGGTATGTTATTAATCTTGCAAATTTTTAATACTTGCTTAATTTGCATAACATCATCTGGCAATACTACCGCCAAAGGCTTTTGCCTGTACACACTTAGACCATCGCATTCAAATGGGCGTGTATTTTCGTTAGACGTAAGTACAACACCTTTAGGGAAAGCTCGAGTTAATTGATTAACAATTGTCATATATAAGCAATTATAATAGTTTCTTTAAATTTATTAAAGAAAAAAGAATTATGCAATCATTTAATCCGCCAGTAAGAACTCTCATGGGATCAGGTCCTTCTGATGTACATCCAAGAATCTTATCCGCTATGGCAAGACCTACTATTGGACATCTTGACCCTGTTTTTGTAGCTATAATGGATGAAATCAAAGAAGGCTTAAAAACTATCTTTAAAACCGATAATAAATTAACCATGCCTATATCAGCACCTGGTTCAGCTGGAATGGAAGCTTGCTTCACTAATTTAGTTGAGCCTAACGATAAGGTGATTGTTTGTATTAATGGCGTATTTGGTATGCGTATGAAGGAAAATGTGACTCGCTTAGGAGGCAAGGCAATTATTGTTGAAGATAATTAGGGTGAAGCAGTAAGTACTGACAAACTAGAGCATGCTTTAAAAAATAACCCAAATGCCAATATTGTTGCTTTTGTACACGCTGAAACTTCAACAGGTGCTCAATCTGATGCTAAAACCTTATGTAAACTTGCACACCAATATGACTGTATCACTATTGTAGATGCAGTTACTTCTTTAGGTGGCACTGAGTTGTATGTTGACGAATGGGAGATTGATGCAATTTATTCAGGAACGCAAAAATGTTTATCCGCCATGCCAGGTATTTCACTTATTAGCTTTAATAAACGTGCCATTCAAAAACTAAACAAACGAAAAACATCTGTTAACAGTTGGTTTCTAGACCTTAATTTAATCATGAACTATTGGAACGGAGGCAGTAAACGTACTTATCATCATACTGCACCTGTTAATATGTTATACGGTTTACACGAATCATTGGTAATGATATTAGAAGAAGGCGTTGAGAATTCTTGGGCGCGCCATAAAAAAAATCATGAACTTTTAAAAAATGGTTTAGAAGCAATGGATATTAATTTTTTAGTGAATAAAAAAGACCGCTTACCACAATTAAATTCTGTGATTATACCTAAAGGTTATGATGACGAAAAAGTTCGCTCTATCCTACTTAATGATTATAATCTTGAAATTAGTGCAGGTCTTGGTGCTTATACTGGTAAGATTTGGCGTATTGGTTTAATGGGTTATTCCTCAAGAAAAGAAAATATTGTTTTATGCATATCAGCACTTAAGGAAATTTTAAGAAGATAGGAAAGTAAATCATATTTACATTTCTTCAGTGTAAAAAAATAAAACTTAATTTAATATTAAAGAATAAGTGGTATATTATATAGGTTTAACAGAAAAAAGTTAGTCATAACATAGAAAATTTAACCAAATAACTTATGTATTAAATTTTTATAATAAATTAATCAAAAATGGATATTTTTCACTACTTTATCTTTGCCAATAATTCCTCTTCAGTTTCAACACGATTAGAATCAGGCAAACAACAATCAACTGGACAAACCTCAACACATTGAGGCTCGTCAAAATGACCCTTGCATTCTGTACATTTATTACCATCAATTTCATAAATTTCATCACCCATATAAATAGCATCATTAGGACATTCTGGTTCACAAACATCACAATTAATACATTCATCTGTAATCAGTAAAGACATAGTCTTCTCCTGGCCTGTTGCAATAATACATCTATTATTGTATTTTACCGTATTATTAGTATCTTTTTTAATTAGATTAGGTATCATAATTATTTTTCACTAATCATATCGGTTTATGCGATATATCTATTAATATTAATTATTTTATTACCATTGAAAGCTAAAATTAGAATAGGATTTATATCCAAATTTATACAACAATCAGGGGTATTATTGTCAAGTTTGAGTTAGAAAAAACACCACTAACAGTAATTAATTTTGTGGCTTTAATACAAGGGCGAAAAATACTCAAATATCCAGACTAAAATGTCTTTTTACTATGTCTTAAAATTCTATCGAGTGATTGATAATTTTATGATCCAGAGAGGTAATCCAAAAAATAATAAAATTGGATAAATTTTCTAATCAAAACTATCCAAATACAAAGCTAATGAAAGCAGAATATTTAATTAAAATAAAGCAAATAAGCAAATAAGCAAATAAGCAAATAAGCAAATAAGCAAAAACAAATAAACAAAAAAGTAAATTTAATCAAAATTGCTTTATCTATTAATTTGGATGATAGGACAAATATTCGAAAACCCAATACATCACTACTGTTTAGTATAGATTATGGCACGCCATGATCTAGCTTATTGATAATGAAGTACTATAAATTAATTAAAGGCGAAAAACGAATTATTATTGTCCTCTTTAGCCAAAATTTATAGCAATAGCACAGGTGGCACTCTTCTACAAAATGTTATTTTAATTTTTAATTTAGAATTACTATCAATTAACAATATTCGCTAAATTTTATGTTTTTAGAATTAATCAATTTTATTACTCAGTTTGATACCAAATTTAACGTCTTAAACTACTTAACTATTAGGGCTTTACTAGCCATGCTAAGTGCGTTGTTTATTAGTCTTATGTTGGGTCGTATTTTTATTAAAAAATTACACCAATACCGCATTATTAGCCAAGTAATTAGAACTGATGTCCCTAAATCACATTTAATCAAAGCAGGTACACCAACCATGGGTGGTATATTAATTTTATTTGCATTTATAGTTAGTATTTTAATTTGGAGTCATTGGTCTAATATCTATCTATGGGTTATTATAGTCACTTCTATTATATTTGGTACAATTGGCTTTATAGATGATTATCTTAAAATAAAGCATAAATCATCAAATGGGTTAAGTTCTTCAATAAAATTTTTAACTCAATCATTGAGTGCTATTGTAATTAGCACTTGGATAATATTAATTTCTCAAAAAACTACTCAACCCCAATTGCTTATCCCATTTTTTAATGATATAATATTACCGTTAAGTATTCTTGATATTATCATATTTTGTCATTGTTGGAAGTTCTAATGCGGTTAATTTAACTGATGGTTTAGACGAGCTTGCCATTATGTTAGTTGTACTCATATCAGGGTGCATTGGCTATTTTTGCTTATTTTAGTGGTCATTATAACTTCTCAAATTACCTTAATATGCCGTATATACCAGGTATCAACGAATTATTTATTATTTGTGCAGCGCTCATTGGTTCAAGCTTGGGATTTTTATGGTTTAATACCTATCCTGCTGAAATATTTATGGGTGATATAGGATCATTATCTTTAGGTGCAAATTTAGCAGTAATTGCTATTTTGATTCGACAAGAAATTTTACTATTTATTATGGGAGGGGTGTTTGTAGCCGAAACCTTATTCGTAATTATTCAAGTAGGCTACTACAAACGATATAAAAAACGCATTTTCCTAATGACACCACTTCACCACCACTTTGAGAAACAAAATATCTCTGAACCAAAAATTATTGTACGTTTTTGGATAGTTACTTTAATACTAGTATTGATTGGTTTAGCATCAATTAAAATACATTAAATATGGGTATATTGGATAAATGGGACGAACGTTACTTATCGCTAGCAAAAAAAGTTTCTACCTGGTCAAAAGACCCCTCTACTCAAGTAGGTGCAATTACCGTTGGCCGTAAAAAAGAGGTTCTTTCTCAGGGGTTTAATGGATTTCCACGAGGAATTCATGATACTGATGAACGCTATAATGATAGAGAAATTAAGTACAAATTCGTAGTTCATGCAGAAATGAATGCCATTTATAATGCCACATACTCCGGTACCTCGCTTG
Organism: Candidatus Vesicomyidisocius sp. Pext_18_S21; assembly: GCA_021730165.1. Classification (GTDB taxonomy): domain Bacteria; phylum Pseudomonadota; class Gammaproteobacteria; order PS1; family Pseudothioglobaceae; genus Ruthia; species Ruthia endoextente. The sequence goes on along the minus strand of CP072535.1, from coordinate 294,299 downwards.
ATAGAGCAACTTTATATGTTTACGGATTACCTATTTGTTCAGAATGTGCCAAAGGCATTATTCAAGTTGGTATTAAAAGAGTAGTAATTAAGAATTCAAAAGAATTAGATAATTGGAATCAAAGTGTTAGACTTTCACAAGAAATGTTTAATGAAACTGGCATTAAACTGATCATTAAAATATGATAAGTGAAATATCCAAACGTCGAACTTTTGCCATTATTTCTCACCCTGATGCTGGTAAAACTACCATCACAGAAAAACTGTTGTTATACGCAGGTGTAATTAAAACAGCTGGTAGTATCAAATCAAGAAAAACCAAAACCCATGCAATATCTGATTGGATGCGCATAGAAAAAGAAAGAGGAATTTCAATTACTTCATCCATTATGCAATTTGAGTATGACAATCATGTAATAAATTTATTAGACACTCCAGGACATGAAGACTTTTCTGAAGACACTTATCGTACCCTTACAGCAGTAGATTCAGCACTAATGGTTATTGATATAGCCAAAGGTGTGGAAATACGAACTATCAAGCTTATGAGAGTGTGTCGTTTACGTAACACTCCAATTTTAACGTTTATCAATAAACTAGATCGAGAAGGTAAGGAACCAATTGATTTGCTAGATGAAATAGAAACCATACTTAATATCGAATGTGCTCCAATCACTTGGCCAATTGGTATGGGTAAGCGTTTAAAAGGAGTTGTCCATCTACTTGAGGATAAAGTTTATCTATATAAAAAAGGAAAGAATTCTGAAATTAGTGAAAATATTACTATTAATGGTATTAACAATTCTCAACTTGATGAAATTTTAGGAAAAAATATAGCTCATAAAATGCGTGAAGAGGTTGAACTTATTCATGAAACTACAACTCCATTTGATTTAGATAAATTTCTAGCTGGTAAACAAACACCAATATTTTTTGGCTCAGCCATTTCAAACTTTGGTATTCAAAATTTACTTGATAGTTTCATCAAGTATGCGCCTACACCACAAAACAGGGAATCAAATATTCGTAAAGTCACTCCAAATGAAACTAAGCTAACCGGCTTTATCTTTAAAATTCAAGCTAATATGAACCCAAAACATCATGACCGTCTTGCTTTTATGCGTATAGTTAGTGGACAATATAAAAAAGGTATAAAAGTCCTACAAGTAGCAACCAATAAACAAATAAAAATTAATAATGCAGTTACCTTTATGTCACACAAACGTACTCTGACAGAAGTAGCTTATGCTGGAGATGTGATTGGTATCCATAATCATGGTAGCATTAGCATTGGTGATACATTTACTCAAGGGGAAAAACTCATTTTTCAGGGTATTCCCAACTTTGCACCAGAGATCTTTAAAATAGCCCATCTTAAAGATCCACTCAAAGCTAAAGCCTTTAGAAAGGGCTTAAATCAGCTTTCAGAAGAAGGCGCAACCCAAGTATTTCGCCCAATTGTCAACTCATCACAAATTCTTGGTACTGTTGGTGTTTTACAATTTGATGTAGTAGTACACCGTTTAAAATATGAATATGATGTTCATTGTCAATTTAAAACTATTAACATTGTAACAGCACGTTGGATAACAGGTGATAAAAAGGATATCGAACAACTTAAGATCAAAGCAGGTAATAATATTGCTATTGACGCAAAAGGCATGCTCACTTATCTTGCACCATCTAATGTCAACTTACAATTAACCATAGAGCGCCATTCTAACTTAGTTTTTTCAGAAACCAGAGAACATTAAATAATAGCATTTATGGCATTTAATAACGATTGACAAGCTCATTAAATGTAAAAAGTAACAATAATCATCAGCTTAACTAGCTAGAATTAGAACATTAATTTATTTGCATAAAACTAACAAAGTCAAATATTATGTGTAATTACTTTTAGATTCAGATTTATCATCTTCTGTTTCAACAATCTTTGCAATAGAAACTAACTTTTCATCTTTAGAAATATTAATCAATATCACGCCTTGAGTGTTACGACCAATGATAGAAACATCAGCTGCTCTAGCACGAACTAAAATACCTTTGTTAGAAATTAACATCATTTCATCTTCATTGGTTACTTGAATAGCCCCAATAATTTTACCATTCCTATCTGAAGTTTTAATAGAAATAACGCCTGAACCACCTCTTGATTGAACACGATATTCATTAAGATGTGTACGTTTACCAAAACCTTTTTCAGTTGCTGTCAAAACTGGAATGTCTTGATTAGTAACAATAAGAGACACTACTTTATCGTTATCTATTAATTTAATACCTCGTACACCGATAGCAGTTCGCCCCACAATACGTACATCTGACTCTTTAAATCGAATAGATTTTCCATTAGCCGAGAATAGCATGATATCGTGCTCACCTGAGGTAATTTCTACACCAATAAGTTGATCATTATTTCTTAATTCAATAGCAATAATACCACCTTTACGCGGTTTTGAGAAATTAGTAAGTGCTGTTTTCTTACAGGTACCACTACTGGTTGCCATAAAAACAAAATGATTTTCATCAAATTTTAAGACTGGCAAAATAGCATTAATTATTTCTTCTTTTTCTAGTGGTAATAAATTAATAATCGGCTTACCACGCGATATACGTGATGCCATTGGCAACTCATAAACCTTAAGCCAGTATACCTTTCCCAAGGATGAAAAGCACAAAACTATATCATGAGAATTAGCAATAAATAGCTGATCAACAAAATCTTCATCTTTTACTTTAGTAGCTGATTTACCCTTACCACCACGACATTGTGCCTGATAATCACTTAAAGATTGTGCTTTCACATAACCACCATGGGACAAAGTAACCACACGTTCTTCTTGAACAATTAAATCTTCAAGTGTCAAATCAATATTATGTTCTAAGATTTGTGTCATACGAGCATCACCATAGTTACTTTGAATATCTATTAACTCTTCACAAATAACTTGCATAAGTCTTTTAGGAGTTTGTAAAATATCGAGTAAATATTTAATACGCTCTAATAATTCATTAAATTCATCAAAAATTTTATCTTTTTCAAATCCTGTTAAACGATTAAGTTTTAAATCTAAAATAGCTTGCGCTTGTTTTTGTGATAATTGATAATCGCCACTCATTTGTAAACCCAGCTCTTTTGGTAAGTTTTCTGGCTTAAACATTGCCATATCACGATTACCAACTAATTCTTTAATTACTGAACTCCTCCAAGTTTTATCTATCAATGTTGCTCTTGCATCTGTTGAACTTGGTGCAGACTTTATCAGTTCAATAATGTTATCAATATTGTATAATGCAACCGACAAACCTTCTAATAAATGTACACGATCTCTAGCTTTATTCAAATTAAAAATAGAACGACGAGTCACAACATCGCGCCTATGTGCAATAAACGCCTCTAAAATACCCTTTAAAGTCATCAACTTTGGCATGCCCTTGTCAATTGCCACCATATTAATACCAAATACGGTTTGCATTTCAGTTAATTTATACAAATTATTAAGTATTACTTCTGGTACTTCACCACGACGTAATTCAATCACCATACTCATTCCATCTTTATCAGACTCATCACGAAGTCCAGTAATACCATCAATACGTTTATCTTTAACAAGTTCTGCAATTTTCCCAATTAACTTCGCTTTGTTAACCTGGTAAGGTAATTCAGTCACAATAATACTTCGTTTCTCTTCTCCTTCAATGTGAGATACACAGCGTAAGTAAATTTTTCCTTTACCAGTTTCATAAGCCTGACGGATACCACTTGTACCATTAATAATTCCTGCCGTTGGAAAATCTGGACCTGGCATTATTTCTAACAACTCGTCAATAGTAATATCTTCATTGTCAATAGTTTTTAAACAAGCTTCAATCACTTCATTTAGATTATGTGGAGGTATATTAGTTGCCATCCCTACTGCAATACCTGATGAGCCATTAGCCAAAAGATTAGGTACACGTGTTGGTAGTACTGAAGGCTCTGACTCTGACCCATCATAATTATCAATAAAATCAACAGTATCTTTTTCTAAATCTTGCAATAACTCATGAGAAAGTTTAGCCATACGAATTTCTGTATAACGCATAGCAGCAGCTGAGTCACCATCAACTGATCCAAAATTACCCTGACCATCAATTAAAATATTACGCATTGAGAATGATTGTGCCATACGCACAATAGTATCATACACAGCAGTATCACCATGTGGATGATACTTACCAATCACATCACCAACAATACGAGCTGATTTCTTATAAGATTTGTTATAATCATTACCCAATACATCCATAGCGTAAAGTACACGACGATGAACCGGTTTAAGCCCATCTCGAACATCAGGTAATGCACGCCCAACAATAACACTCATTGCGTATTCTAGATAAGAGTTACGCATCTCGCTCTCAATAGTAACTATTGGGGAATTTGACTCAAAATTAGTGGAGTTCTCAGTATACTTAGACATAAGACCTTCTTTTATTTCCTTTTTATTTTAACAAATTTAAATACAAGTATTGATTTTATTACACAAAACTTTTTATCAAAAAAGTACGATATCATAACTCGAAACTACGTATTTCTTGCTTGAACCGATGACGATAATATTTTAAGAAGTTTTTCAGTATCTTGCCATCCAAGACAACTATCAGTAATACTAATACCATATTCTAACGAATTTAACTCGCCTACTGCTTGAGCACCTTCATTAATATTAGACTCAATCATCACACCAAAAATCTTATTTGAACCTAAACTTAATTGCTTAGCAATTTCATCACCCACTAGCATCTGATTTTTAAAAATTTTCTTACTATTAGCATGAGAAAAATCAATCATAACCCTGCCTAATAATCCATCATTTATTAATTGTTTAGTAGCGTTATCAATGCTCTGCTTGCTATAGTTAGGTCCATCAGCAGCACCACGAAGGATAATATGACAATTTGAATTACCCATAGTAGTATAGCGATTTGCCACTCCTTTTTTATTAATTGACCAAAACATATGTGTACTTGAAGCCGATATAATCGCATCAATAGCAATTTGTATATTACCATTTGTACCATTTTTAAACCCTACTGGGCAAGACAAACCAGACGCCAATTCTCGGTGGGTTTGACTTTCGGTTGTTCGTGCACCAATTGCACCCCATGAAATTAAATCAGATATATATTGTGGGGTAATTAAATCAAGATATTCTGTTGCACTTGGCATACCTATTTTTGACAAATCTAATAACAAACTTCGAGCTAAATCAAAACCCTTTTCCATATCAAAACTATTGTTTAAATCAGGGTCGTATATGAGTCCTTTCCAGCCAATCGTAGTACGTGGTTTTTCAAAATAAACACGCATAATAATAAATAAATCCCGGTCTAATTCTTTTTTTATTTCTAACAATCGATATGCATAATCTCGAGCAGCTTTTGAGTCATGAATGGAACAAGGCCCAACCACAACTAATAAACGCTTATCCTTACCAGAGATAATATTAGCAATGGTTTTTCTTGAGTCAATGATAAAATTAGATTGTGACTTCTTGACTGGATATTTTTTAATAAACCCTATTGGCGGGGTAATAGATTCCGCTTTAGTGATACGAATGTTACTAATTTTAGTTAAGATTCTTTTTAGCATTTTAGATTTTCAATAAGTGCATAAGCTGAATGATTATGAATCGATTCAAAATTTTCCGACTCAAGGCAATAATAACTAATTTTATCATCTGCATTTAAATCAACTGCAATATCACGTACTAAATCCTCAACAAATGCAGGGTTATCATACGCTCTTTCAGTTACCATTTTTTCATCATCTCTTTTAAGAAGTGCATAAAGTTCACACGAAGCTTTTCGTTCAGCCAAATCAATTAAATCTTCTATATGTAAAATACTTCCTTTAGAAACTTTAGCTTTAATAGTAATATGTGAACGTTGATTATGCGCTCCATATTTAGAAATACTCTTTGAACAAGGACATAAACTGGTGACAGGAACCACAACTTTTATCATTACTTGTATCTCACCCTTGCTTAACGTACCATATAAAGTCACTTGATAATCCATCATTGACTGAACTCTTGAAGATGGAGCTTCTTTCTTCCTAAAAAAAGGAAAATTAAGCGTAATATGTGCAGTATCTGACTCAAGCTTTTCTCCTACTTTGTCAATAATTTGGTCAAAATTATGTGCACTAAACTCACAAGAACTTTCATTTAGAATCTCAATAAAACGCGACATGTGCGTACCTTTAACGTGTTCTGGTAAAGATACTGTCATAGTAAACATGCCTATTGTAGGTATTTTATTACCATCACAATCAATATAAGTAATAGGATGAATAATATCTTTAATGCCAACTTTGTCAATAATAATGTGACGAGTATCAGCACTATTTTGTGTATCAGGTAAATGAGTTGCACTCATAAATCTCCTTGGGAATAAGTGACAGATGCTCTAGATGTTTCCCAAATAGTCACTGCCTTGACCTTGACATCATTAATATTAATTAGTCGCCCTACTTCATCAAATAAATATTTTGCTAAGTTTTCTGAAGTAGGGTTAAGTTTATCAAAAGGAACTATCTTATTCAAATATTGATGATCTAGACGTTTCACAACAGTCTTAGTTTGTTTTTTAATATCTCTAAAATCAATAACAATACCATTGTAATTCAATTCTTTAGAAGCAACCATTACTTCAACTTGCCAATTATGACCATGCAACCGCGAACAATCACCTGGATAATTCCTAAGTGAATGAGCTGATGCAAAATCGGTAACAATTTTTAGGACGAACATTTTCGGAAAAATTGGTAAAAACAATGATTATACCTATAATCTTCTGAAAATTACACACTGGATTGATAGGGAAATTATTAACTTATCCAAAATATTTTAATTTAATCAATTACCTTAATGGAGGAAACATTTTGATAACCTCTAGGCAAAAGCTTTCCACGACGCGCTCTATTGCTTATATAATCATTTAAACTGTGAGATTTAATGGTCAGATAATGCTTACCTGCATTAACTCTTAGTTGTTGAGTTTCAAATAAAATACAAATACTAACCACAAATTCTTGTCTAGTCTTAGCACTATTGACAGGAATTTGAATTAACTTGTTTCCTTTACCTTTAGATAGCATGGGCAATTCAGATATTGAGAATACTAATAAACGTCCTCGATTTGTTGCTAATGCAACCAACTGATTATCTACATCATCCACATTAATAACCTGCATCACTTGCGCACCTTTAGACAAAGAAAGAAAAACTTTTCCGGTTTGTCTTGAAGACAGTAAATCATCAATAGTAGCAATAAAACCATACCCTACATCAGAAGACAACAAGATATTTTGACTCGTTTTACCCATTATAATATCAACAAATTGAGCCCCTGAAGGGGGACGTAATTTTACTGTTAATGGCTCTCCTTGTTCTAGTGCAGTAGATAATGAATGAGCAAATAATGAATATGATCTACCTGTTGAATCAATAAAAATTACCATCTTGTTACTTTTACCTTTCACACTAGTCAAATAACTATCACCCGCCTTATAACTAAGAATGGTTGGATCGATATCATGGCCTTTCATACGACGTACCCAACCTTTATTACTAAGAACAACAGTAACATTTTCAGAAAGCGCTAAATTATCCTTACTAAAAGCTTGAGCAATATTTACATTACTTTTAATGTTAGATCTACGCTCATTGCCAAAATCTTTAATAATAATCTTTAGTTCTTTTTTAATCAAATTCTTAAGACGTGAATTACTTGAAAGTAATAACTCTAATTGTTTTCTTTCTAATACTAATTCTTGTTGTTCAGTTCGAATTCTAACTTCTTCTAATTTTGCAAGATGGCGTAATTTTAGCTCTAAAATTGCCTCTGCTTGAATAGTATTCAACTTAAAATGATTGATTAACACTGGTTTAGGCTTATCATACTCACGAATAACGGCAATTACTTCGTTAATATTTAAAAAAGCAATTAACAAACCTTTTAAAATATGCAAACGCATAATAATTTTATCAAAACGATAAGTTAAACGATTAGTCACAACTTGCATCCTGTAGCTTAACCATTCTTTGAGCATCGGAATTAGTGGTAGAACACGCGGCTTGCCATCTAAACCAATCACATTCATATTAACACGATAATTTTTCTCAAGTTCGGTTGTAGCGAATAAGTGTAACATTAATGCATCAGCATCAACTCGATTAGAACGTAGAATAATGACAATACGCGTTGGATTTTCATGGTCTGATTCATCTCTAATATCATCCACTAAAGGCAGTTTTTTTGCACGCATTTGTACTACAATTTGTGCAATTACCTTAGCACCAGATATTTGAAAAGGCAATGCCTCAATAACAACACTGTCTTTTTCTTTTTGATAAACAGCACGCATTTTAACCGATCCATAGCCTGTATCATAAATCTGTCTAAGATCTGCAGATGAGGATATAATATCAGCATTGGTAGGATAATCAGGCGCTTGAATAATCTGCATGATATCATCTAAATCAATAAATGGCTTATCTAATAGAACAATACAAGCACTTACCACTTCTATTAAATTATGTGGTGGTACATCAGTTGCCATACCTACAGCAATACCAGAAGCACCGTTTAGTAATAAGTTAGGTACTTGTGCAGGTAAATTTTTAGGTTCTTGAAGCGTGCCATCAAAATTATCCATCCAATTAACCGTACCTTGATTAATTTCTAACAACAATAAATCCGCATAACGAGACAATTTTGATTCAGTATAACGCATTGCTGCAAACGATTTAGGGTCATCTGGTGCACCCCAATTTCCCTGCCCGTCAATAAATGGATAACGATAAGAAAACTTTTGTGCCATCAACACCATTGACTCATAACAAGCACTATCGCCATGCGGATGGAATTTACCAAGGACATCACCCACTGTACGGGCTGATTTTTTAAACTTTGCTGTGGATTTCAAACCAAGTTCACTCATCGCATAAATAATACGTCTTTGTACTGGTTTTAAGCCATCACCAATAAAAGGTAGCGCACGGTCAAGAATAACATACATTGAATAATCAAGGTAAGCACGCTCACTAAACTGGGCAATACTTTGCTGTTCAAAGTTGATTTGGTTCATTTAATAACACTAAAGATAACTACAATTACACTGTATTTTAATTCAACTCTTTATAGTCAAAAGATAAAATTTAATTAAATATCACCCACAGGAAAAGACTTAAAAGTTTAGATTATTGGCTTAACGATATAAAATAAACTTTTTCTAATCATCCGCTTATCATACCTAAAGATTACATCTAAAGAATATACAAAATCTAAAATTTCGCATGATGAATTATGACGTACTCAGAATATAGTTTAAAACTGTTAATATAAATTAACAAAAAATATTTTTATGAAGGATAACACTTCCTATAATAAATATTATTGAAAGTCAAAAAACTTTTCTTAACTATACCAAAATGGTAGCTAATTACTCTATTACTAACCTTAATAACACTATTAATCTTAGTACAAAACTACATAATTATTAAAAAACGAATTTCACTTAAACATTAAATTTTATATAATCTAGGTACAATACTAACAGCTCTTTCATGATGAGTTATGATTTTTAGATTATTTTAAATAACAAATAGTATCTAAAAATAATATAAATATATGATATTGACTTATATATTAAGGGTGTCGCTTTATACTAAAAAATACCAGCAACATCTCTAATGTTTAAATAAGTAAAAAATATAAGTTAATGCTAAAAAAGGTAAAAATGACAACGCATCACCAACCACAAATTGACAAAATTTACTCAATTAAGATAATTTTAAGTGTTTATCTAGATGATGAATATTGGTTACTATATCCCTTAAAGAATTGGCAGATATGAGAGAAAAAATCAGTACTTTGTCTTTAATAAACAGTTACACAAAACGATTAAAACAAAAACTTATTGATCATACTACCAGTTACAAATTAGACAAAGTAGTACGTATTCTAACTCCTTTAACAAGAAAATATTATTCCCATCTAAATGGGAAAACTATCATAGGTAATCAAAGACCTGATTTTAAAGTACGGTACAAAAATACTTGGAATAAACAATTTAATTATTTTGATATGCTTAGCGAAATAAACCAAAATCTAATAAAGGTTAACCAATTATCACTATGATACCTGAACATCACCAATCTGTAATGTTCAGTGAATCAATGTGTGCGCTCAATATAAAAACAAATGGTATTTATATTGATGCGACTTTTGGTCGTGGCGGCCATGCCCAAGGTATATTGAACAGATTAAGCAAAAAGGGGAGATTAATTGCCTTTGACCAAGACATTAATGCCATTGAATATGCTAATAAGAATTTAGCTGATAATCGTCTCACCCTTATCCACAGTGCGTTTTCCAAAATGCTATCTATCATAACTAAGCAAGGATTAATAGGTAAGATTGACGGCATTTTAATTGATCTTGGTATTTCATCCCCTCAGTTAGAAAACTCACAACGTGGTTTTAGTTTTAGGGTTGATGGTCCACTAGATATGCGAATGAATCAAACTACGGGAATAAGTGCTACTCAATGGCTAAGATCAGCTAATGAAGAAGAAATTGCCAATGTTATTTATCAATTTAGCAATGAAAAAAAATCACGCCATATTGCTAGTAAAATAAAAAAATACCAGAAAAATCACGTATTAGAAACTACTTTAGAACTTGCCAATATTGTTAGTAAAGTAGTCAAAAAGCAAAAAAACAAACATCCTGCTACACGTACTTTCCAAGCTATACGTATTTTTATCAACCAAGAACTTAAACAACTTATAAGTGTATTGGAACAATCCAAAAATATTTTAAGCAAGAATGGCAGACTATCTATTATTAGTTTTCACTCAATTGAAGACCGTATTGTTAAACGTTTTATTCAAAAAAATTCACGACAAAAAACTTTACCAAAAGGTTTACCTATTATTGAACATGAAATTGAAAAAACTTATCTAAAAGATTTAGGCAAATACCTTACTAGCAAAGCAGAAATTGACAATAATAAACGTGCTCGTAGTGCAATTTTAAGAGTAGCAAGTAAAAACTAACTTAATATTATACAAAATACGAATGCTAAGAATAATTATATTAATAATTCAGCCATTTCTTAATACATATCATATATTTACTATTTAATCAGTTAAAGCGTATAAAAGAAAAAATTATCAATTAATTGCTTCGCATAAACAATTATTAACCGAACAATCGAAAACAATCAATGGTAGTTAGATTAAATTCAAAACTCTAAAAATATTAAAAATACAACTACATAAAAACAAATAGAACTATTGTTATAAGGGGAAAAATATAGACTATATTAAAAAATATTAATACTAGTATAGGTACAAAATTATCAGCACAGAGAAGGTTTGGCTAAGTATTTTATATTATCTCAATAATAATTAATTATCCTCAATATGCTTACCTAATATTCACTAATAGTGGTGAAAAGGATAAAATTTTAGCAAATATAGTATTTAAAGAGGAAATGGAATATATTTTAACCAATTACGACTCAATCAAACTAAACATGAAAAACTAACTTTTAAATTTGCCTTTTCTTGCTTGTAAACTTTTTGTATATTCTACTTCATTTGTAATTAATAAAGCAATTTTATCTTTTTGTCTTTCCTCAATCTTCAATAAAGCATCCAAAAATTCATCCTTATAATCATAATTTTTCAAAACTCTTTTCTTATTATATAAATTAAGCAATTGTTCTTTTTTCTGGGGAAATTGTTCTACCATAGTCTCCAAAGTAATGTCTTCTTGTAATAAAACCAAATCAGCTAACTTTTGCAATATATTTGCATTATTAATTTTTCTCACCCTTAACATTACCGTTTTATCAACCATGGAAGGATAATTTAACAATAAACCAATCATTTGATCTATTAATGAGTTATTACTTATCAAGGAAACTGACATTGGTACTTGATACTTTTCATCACTATCATAAAAATCAGACATAGGTGGTGCTTCATAATTTTTAGATATGTCAAATGTATTGGGTTGAGTGGACATATCTTGTCGCTCTAATATAGATTCAATTTGTTCAACACTTTGATTAACTTCACCTGCCAAACCTTCTAACAACTGATGCTGGTAAGTTTCATAATTTATTTTTCCAAGTAATATTGATACCCTTTCTAAAAATAAAGTTTTTCCTTCAATCGTGTTAAAATCTACTCTTGTCTTGATATAGCTAAATAAAAATTTACTCAAAAATTGTGCATTTTCAATACGTTTTACAAACTCTTGGCTTGATTCTTTCTTAACCAGAGTATCTGGATCTTCTTTATCTGGCAAAAATAAAAATTTAATAGTTATACCTGCTTTAATCACTGGCAAAGTAATATTTAATGCTCGCCAAGCAGCTTTCTCACCTGCCTTATCGCCATCAAAACAAAAAATAATAGTATCTGTTGTTCGAAGTAGAATATTTAAGTGCTCTACTGTAGTTGCTGTACCTAAAGTAGCAACTACTTGTGATATACCCGCTTGATGAAGAGAGACTACATCCATATAACCCTCTACTACTAAAATATAATCAATTGAACGTGAATATTTACGCATATGATACAAACCATAAAGTTCTTTTGATTTTGAAAAAATAGGCGTTTCAGGTGAATTTAAATATTTTGCCTTAAAATTATTATTACATGACCGACCACCAAAAGCAATAATATTACCTTTATTATTATGAATAGGAAACATAAGACGATCTTTAAAAAGATCATAATATTTTCCTGAACGATATTGGTCATCACCTAACAATCCCATTACTTTTAAATCAGCAATATCTTGAGAATCTTGTTCAAATCCAAATAGTAAATTACTATTGGGTGGCGCGAAACCCAACTCAAAACGCTTGGCAATTTTACCGCTAATACCTCTATATTTAACATAACTAACCACCTTATTTTTTGCAAGAGATTGCTTTAATTGCTGAATATAAAACTGGCCAACTCGTTGCATTAAGTCGAAATAACGAGTTAATCTTGTATCTATCGGTTTGACATTCTTGTCATACACTACACTAATACCTGATTCGCTAGCAATGGTCTCTATCGCCTCAACTAGGCCCAAATTATCAAACTTCATAACAAAATTAATCACGCCATTACCATCCCCACAACCAAAACATTTATACATTTGTTTCTCAGCTGAGACAATAAATGATGGAGTTTTTTCATGATGAAATGGACAACATGCTTTGTAATCTTTACCCGCCTTTTTGAGTGGTACACGTTGATTAATTATGTCAACAATATCTACACGGCTAGGTAGATCATCTTTAAAATCTGCGTTAATAAATGGCATTTTCCATAATCAAAATTTAAAACTATATTTTAATGACAAAGACAAAATTTTTTCATCCTAAATTTATACCAACTTGGACTTTAATTGGCTTAATGAAATTAAGCGCTAAATTGCCACTTAAAATCCAAATAATAATAGGCAAAATAATAGGTAAAAATCTATATTCACTTCTAAGTAGATTTAGAAAAATTGCTTTTATTAATCTCACAAAATGCTTTCCTGAGAAAAACAAAGACCAAATAAAAAAATTAGTCAAACAACACTTTGAAGCACTGGGTATTGGCTTATTTGAAACTGCAAATTGTTTTTATTTAAACGATAAAAAACTCAAGCGATGCTATCATATTAAAGGTACTGAAATTTTGCAAAACGCCCTAGATAAACAACAAAATATTATTTTACTCGTAGGACATTTTACAACAATGATGCTTGCTGGTAGAATATTGCTGCAAAACTTTAATTTTGCAGATGTTTACCGTCCACAAAATAATGCTTTATTTGACAACCAAATGCAAAAAATATTCACACAACATGGCAGCACCATGATTAAAGCAAAAGACACAAAAACTTTAATACGAGTCTTAAAATCAGGCTTGCCAATTTGGTACACACATGACCAAGATTTAGGTATTAAAATCAGCATATTTGCACCTTTTTTTAATATACAAACCGCTACCATAAAAGCCACAGAAAGACTAGCCAGTATTGATAATACGGTTGTTATTCCCTTATCCTTTACTCGTCAATACATAACTTATACACTAGAGTTTTCTCCTGCTTTGACAAATTATCCTGTCACTAATAGTCAACAAAATGCACGATTAACTAATCAAATATTACAACAACAAATTTTAAAAGCACCAGAACAATATTTATGGATTCACAGGCGCTTTAAAACCAAGCCAAATAATGAGTCATCTTTTTATTAACTTTTTTAAAAAAGTGTATAATTCTTCCTTTATTTTTATTTTAAAAATTTATTATGTCGATTAATATCCAAGAAATTATTAAAGAATATCAGAGTAAAATTGGTGACACTGGTTCAACTAATGTACAAGTCGCCTTATTAACAGCTCGCATTAGACATCTAACTAAGCATTTTAAAACTCATAAAAAAGATCACCATTCAAGAAGAGGACTTCTAAATTTAGTTTCTCAACGCAAAAAATTACTAACCTACCTTAGAAGTAATAACAAAACTACCTATTCAAAATTAATTTCCCATCTAGGACTTAGGAAATAATATAATAATAACTTCAGGATGTAAGTCCTCTAAATTTAAGGATTTTTTATATCTGCTAAAGCAATATCTCCATGGAGTTATCACCAACCTATCAAAGAATTGAAAATTTGAAGAAATGTTTAAGTACTCTATCCATACATTTAAATCTAAAAAAGAAACAATATCGCCTAGAAGAGGTTTTACTGGAAATGGAAGATCCAAATATCTGGAAAAATCCTAACCAGGCACAATCTTTAGGACAAGAAAAATCAAAATTAATATCAATTTGCCAAACCTTTAAACAGGTGAATGCTATTTTAGAAGATGCGCAAGAACTACTAAAATTAGCTCAAACAGAAAATGATACTGAAACAGCAAATAGCATTATTAATGATTTAGATTCTGCACAATCTTCAATTAAAAAACTTGAATTTAATCGTATGTTTAGTGGCGATTTAGATGCCAACTCTGCATACTTAGATATTCAATCTGGATCAGGCGGAACAGAAGCCCAAGATTGGGCAGAAATGGTGTTACGTATGTACCTACGCTGGGGTGAGAAACACAACTTCAAGATTAAACTCATGGAAGTATCAGCAGGAGAAGTTGCTGGGATTAAATCCGCAACTATTCACTTTAAAGGTGAATACGCATTTGGCTGGTTACGTACAGAAATTGGTATCCACCGCTTAGTTAGGAAATCGCCTTTTAATGCTAATGGAAAACGGCATACTTCATTTTGCTCCGTATTTGTTTCCCCTGAAATAGATAATAATATTGACATCAAGATCAACCCATCAGATTTACGTATTGACACTTATCGTGCCAGTGGTGCAGGTGGTCAGCACGTTAATAAAACTGAATCAGCTGTACGCATCACCCATTTACCCACCAATACCGTTGTACAATGTCAAAATGGACGCTCGCAACATGCTAATAAAAACCAAGCTATTAAACAATTACAATCTAAACTATATAAGTTAGAAATGCAAAAACGCAATACTGAAAAACAAAGTTTAGAACAGAGCAAATCTGACATAAGCTGGGGGCATCAAATTCGCTCTTATATACTAGACCAATCAAGAGTTAAAGATTTACGTACTGGTATCGAATCTTCCAATACACAAAATATTTTAGAGGGTAATTTAGATCAATTTATGGAAGCTAGTTTAAAACTCTAGATTATAACTTTATTTATTTTTCTAACAAGAAAATAATTTTTTTCCATTAACCGTTAAACCCTACTTAATCTACTTTAATATATTAAAGTAGACTGTAACATATTCTATGTTCTAACATGGGTTTTTATTAAAAATAGGTAATAAAAAAGATGAATATAAGATTTAGTCATATTGCCATAAGATGTAACAATATTAATACTATTGCTATTTTCTTTACAGAAGTTATTGGTCTAGAAAAAGGATTTAGACCATATTTTATCTTTCCAGGTTATTGGTTATATTCACCAAAAAACAAGCAAGAAGCAATTATTCATATTCTTAGTAAAAAGGCTAAATTATCAATAAGAACTAATAATTACAATAACTTACTTGATCATATTGCTTTCGTCAGAGACGATTATCCAATTTTCATCAAACATATTAATAAGTTAGAAATTAATTTTTATGAAAAATTTATACCTGATTTAAATACTAAACAAGTATTTTTAAAAGGTCCAGAAAATATAACAATTGAAGTTAATTTTATTATCTAATTCACAAGAGAGAAAATAAAAATGTTACTAGTAACAACTCTTGATACCAAAAAATAACTAAATAGCTTGTTAAATAAATTAACTTTCTATAGATACAGTAAGATAAAAAAATAACAAGAATATAACCAATAAATTAAATTTAAACATAAAAAATGGAAATAGTCAAATTATTATAGACAATCTAGAACCTAACCTATATAAACAGATAATACTATCTATATTGGTAAAAACAAATAACTGAATAAATAATTCTAGCACAAACCAATGTACAAAACTATTATCAACAAACAGATAATTTATATCGTTTAATAAATCACAGCCATTACAGAAAATATAATCTAAGACAGACAATTAACACAATAATAAGTATCTGAACAATTCTAAAAAGCAAATATTAACTAATCAATCTATATCTACATTTTCTCTAAAATAATCACCTTCTAAACTAAATTTAGATGCATGTATTATTATAGCTAACAAAATAACTAAAAACCTATCAATAGGCAGCATAATCTATTCATTCTAATAGTGGACAAACTAAAAAACTTTAGAATTACTGCCAAGAAACTTAAGACTACACGTAAAGTAATTATATATTTTGTGGAATAATGAAGGTCAATGGATTAGGTATAATCAACATCAAGGTAATGAATTATCATCTATTTTGGTACTCAACAATGAGCAAAAAAGAACATGATATAATAACCTTAGAGTGAATTAAGCGAAGAATTAGGGATTTTGATAAAGAGTTAATAAAGAAATATAGTTTCTACTTAAAGGATAATAATGAATAAAGATTATGATATGATTGTCATTGGCGCTGGTAGCGGCGGTCTATCTGCCATAGAACGTGCAGCAGAATATGGAAAAAAATGCTTAGTTATTGAAGTAAAAACGATTGGTGGTACCTGTGTTAACACAGGTTGCGTGCCTAAAAAAATAATGTGGTTTGCTGCAAATACTGGAACAATCATTAAAAATTCCAAAGGTTTTGGCTTTGATGTTGAACAGAAAGGATTTTCTTGGAAAAAACTCAAGACAAAACGAGATAATTACATCGAAAGTATCACCAATTGGTATAAAGAGCATTTAGAAAAGTTAGGAATTGACTATATTCACGGCTTTGGAAAATTGGTTAATAAAAATACAGTATCTGTTAATGAGAAACAATACACAGCTCATCATATCGTACTTTCCCCTGGCGGAGAGCCATCTGTACCACATATTGAAGGTGCTAAATATGGAATTACTTCTGATGGTTTTTTTACACTAGAAGAATTACCAAAAAAAGTAGCTGTAATCGGTAGTGGTTATATTGGCATTGAACTAGCTGGAATGCTAAATTCACTAGGCAGTAAAGTGGCTATTTTCAGTAGAGCAGATAAATTATTACGTGGTTTTGACCCCATGATTCAAAATGCACTTAATAAAGATTATTTAAACCATGGTATCACTATTCATCATAACACTCAAATTAAAAAAATTTCAAAAAATAAAAGCATTATTACTAATAAAGGTAAATTTTCTGGATTTGATACTATTATTTGGGCTGTTGGTAGAAATCCAATAACAAAATATTTAGGTCTGGAAAATGTAGGCGTGAAATACGACCAAAAAGGCTTCATTCCAACAGATAAGTTTCAAGCTACCAATATTGATACTATCTTTGCACTTGGTGATGCCACACCTCGAACACCACTCACACCAGTAGCAATCGCAGCTGGTAGAAGACTATCTGACAGACTTTATAACAATATGATCAATAGACATCTAGACTATAATAATATTGCCACAGTAGTATTCTCACATCCACCAATTGGTACAATTGGCTTAACTGAAACACAAGCTAATAAAAAATTTAACAAAGTAAAAATTTATAAATCAGAATTCACTCCAATGGCTGATGCTCTACTTAATCATCAAACCACAACAGTTTTAAAATTAGTTTGTGTGGATGATGATGAAAAAATTATTGGTTGTCATCTAATGGGTCACGGTATTGATGAAATGCTACAAGGATTTGCAGTAGCTATTAAGATGGGTGCAACTAAAACTCAATTTGATGATACAATTGCTATTCATCCTACTAGCGCTGAAGAGTTAGTCACTATGAGATAATAAAAAATTATCAAATTTTGCAAATTTCTCAATACTTAATAAAAACATAAAATAAATTATCTTATACAAAAACTATCATCTAGCAGTAAAATTAAGTAGAATAATATTTGAGATTCTCAAAGAATGAGCGTATTAAAGCAAATAAAATTTGACGAAAAAGGTTTAATACCTGCCATTTCTCAAGATTTTAAAACAGGTGAAATTTTAATGTTTGCTTGGATGAATCAAGAGTCTTTAAGGCTAACTATTAAGAAGCAACAGGCGGTGTATTATTCTAGATCACGTCAAAAAATTTGGTTCAAAGGCGAAGAGTCTGGACATGTACAACATATTAAAGAAATTTTTACAGATTGTGATAATGACGTTATTCTACTCAAAATTGAACAAGTTGGAGGTATTTCTTGCCATACAGGCAGAATGTCATGTTTCTTTCAACAACTGGATAAAAAAAATTGGAAAATCATCACTAATATAATAAAAAATCCAATAGATATTTATGGATGAAGTACTAATAAAATTAGAGCAAATTTTAGAGCAAAGAAAGTCTGCTAAAGTAGACAAATCTTATGTTGCATCTTTATATAATAAAGGTACAGATGAAATTTTAAAAAAAATTTCTGAAGAATCTACTGAAGTAATTATGGCAACTAAAGATGGTTCAAATGATAAAATCATTTATGAAATAGCTGATCTTTGGTTTCATACCTTAGTATTATTGAGTTTTAAAAAAATAAAAGTAGAGCAAATAACAAATGAATTATCCAGACGATTTGGCTTGTCTGGTTTGAAAGAAAAAACCAATAGAAACAATTGAATAATAGGAGAAAAACTATGATGCCAGGACCATTTGAATTAATTATCATTTTAGTAATAGTGCTACTTCTTTTTGGTGGGAAGCGATTAAAAGATATTGGTGGTGATTTAGGCAATGCCATTAAAGGCTTTAAAAAAGCCATGAAGGAATCAACAGATAGTATTAATAAAAAAGACGATATTGTTGAAGCTAAAATTATTAAAAAAGAAATAAAACAAGAAGAATAAAATATGTTTGATGTTGGCTTTTGGGAATTTTCCTTAATTGGTATTATTACATTAATTATAGTTGGTCCAAAACGTATGCCTGAAATTGCTAAAGAAATAGGTGCTTACATTGGCAAAGTAAAGCGTTTTATTATCAATATTCAAGATGATATTAGTGATGAACTTGAAATAGAAAAACTGAAAAAACACTTGAACTCTATGGATAAAAAATCTAATATTTTAGAAGTTCTTGATGATACAAAAAATACTTTAAATGACATTAAAAATAACATTGATCAAAAATAATGATCAATAAAGAAATGACTTTTGTTCAACATTTAGTTGAACTTCGCAATATTCTATTGCACTCAGTTATTGTTATTTTAGTTATTTTTATGAGTATTTTTCCCTTTGCTAATGAAGTTTATAGCTTTATTGCAGCTCCTATTATTAACGTTTTACCTCAAGATACTAATATTATTGCTATCGGTATTATATCTCCATTTTTAACACCCTTAAAAATGTCTCTTATTATATCTATTTATGTAGCTATGCCCTATCTTTTATACAAAATATGGTCATTTATTGCACCTGCACTTTACAAACACGAAAAACAAATGATTTTACCATTGGTTGTCTCAACAACTATTTTATTTTATGCAGGATTGTTATTTTCTTTTTATATTGTTTTTCCTGTTATATTTAGCTTTCTATCTAGTATAGGACCAAATATTGTCGACTTTACCCCAGATATTCAATACTATCTAGACTTTGTTCTCAAAGTTTCTTTTGCTTTTGGTGTAGCCTTTGAAGTACCAATCGCTACAATTCTTCTTATCATATTTGGAATAACAACAGTTGAAAAATTAAAAAACAACCGTCCTTATATCATTATTGGTGCTTTTATTCTAGGCATGTTGTTAACACCACCTGATATCATTTCTCAAACTTTAATTGCCATTCCAATTTGGTTATTATTTGAAGCAGGTCTTATTTTTTCCCCTTTGTTTAAACAAAATAAACAAGAAGTATCTATTAACTATCCTAAAAATTCTAACAAAATCAATTCAAAAGAAGAAAAAATATCAGATAATGACGATTAAAATAAAAATAGAAAAAACTTATTCTAAAATAGAAAGAACTAAATAAAAAATTAATATAACTTTACTCTAACAATTCAAAAGCATTAATCACACTTTCAGCCACATCAACAATACGCTTATTTTTATTCATAGCCATTTTACGTAATGATTGATAAGCTTCATCTTCATTAATATCCTTATTATGCTGCATTAACAAGCCTTTAGCTTTCTCAACTTTCTTTCTCTCTGAGAGCTGATTACGAGTAGCATCTAACTCATCTTTAAGTGCTTGAAACTCTCTAAATCTAGCAATTGCTACATCAATAATAGGCTGTACCCTATTCTCTTCAAGCCCATCAACAATATAAGCATGTACGCCAGATTTAATAGCAGAATTCGCCAACTCAGAGTTTGATTCCTTGGTAAACATCACGATAGGCTTAGGTTTTGTTTTATTAATATCTATCAAATTTGTAAATACTTGTTCATCAGGAATATCTGCATTAACAATTAACACATCTGCATGCGTCATTTCATTGCTATCTTGTAAATTTGAACTATCACTAATACGACAAATCACTTCGTGACCTTTATCTTGTAAAGCTCTACGCAAAATAGCTGAACGCCCTGTATTTTTATCAACTAAGATAATTTTTAAAGCAATATTCACTTAATACGTGATTTAAAGATAGCCCTATGCACATCACCAATACTAACGATACCAACTAATTTATTATTATGAGTTATAGGTATTCTTCTAATATTTTTAAGCCACATGGTTGATGCAGCCTTAAGACAAGGCATATTTAAATCAATACTAGCAACCTCTTTAGTCATTAATTCACTCACCCTAACATTCATTGTATCTTTGTAATTATGCTCCATATTTTCGAAATCAAAGTACGTATCACTCATCACCTCATCTAGTTTTGGAAACATATGTTGTAAAATATCTTTTTCAGAAATAATACCAACTAAAGTATTATTAACATCTACCACTGGTGCTCCACTAATGTGATCCATTACCATGATAATAGCAATGTCCTTTACTAGCTGATCAGGAGTAACTGTTTTTACGTTTGTTGACATAATATCTTGAACTTGCATAACAATTATCCTTAATCAAAAAAGATTGTATTCTACCGTTAAAAACGGTCAATCATAACTAAAATTGGTATTTTTTAGAGAAAAAATTAAATTTAAAATGACTTACTGATACTAAATACTGTATTTTTCTCATTAAAAATATTATGAGAAAAATGATTCTTAGCAAACCTTAATGTAAGGTCTAATCCTTTATAAGATTTTCCAAGGCTAATTCCATATATCTTATAATCATTATTATCAGCTGTTACTGATTCAAAATATTTGCCAACAGTCAAAGAAACATCTATATTATTATAACTAGCTTCAACGTAATTACCTACTTTAAGTATTTTTTTTACCATTACCTATATAATAAGTGAAGCCTAAATCACTATAAGACCCGCCAATATAAATTTCATCGAAATTCAAACGGTTAAAAATAGCATCTTCTGAATAACGATAAGCAATATAACCAACTTCATAATCAAAATCTCCTACCTCACCTAAATAAGAAATATAGTAATTAAACTCAGCACCATTTATAACATTAGAACTCAAAATACCTAATACTAGACCGTTACCAACATCATAATCAAAGCCAATCTGAACAACTTTCTTACCATTGGTTTGAGTTTTACCACGCCAAACATAATCATTAGCGATAGTAATATTAGCACTAACTGCTGATTGAATTTTATCTTCAGCTAAAGAGACTGAATTAAATATTGAAATATAATTATAAACCAAATTCTGAAACATTAACCATATAAAATATTTTACTCTTCAAAAACTAGAATATCCATCACTCATTTGAGCATTAATTTCATTCCAAATATTCAAATACACGTTATTATTGGTTAATAACCTTACCAAGAAACCATAAAAAACATGAAAGTAAAAATTCGAATATTTATTTAAACTACTAATACTTTCTAGTAAAACACCTAACATAACCATACAAATAATTGCAAAATAAGAAATATTTTTAGTTAAAATATAAGCTGTATTTTTACTACAAATTAATCCTATTTATAATATCAAAAAATCATCAGTTATCTAATAACTAAATTACATTTATTAATGTAATTTAAATGTTACCTTCTTATAATGCTATTGAACCAGTTTCACCAGTACGAATACGAAGTACTTGCTCTAATGATGAAACAAATATTTTTCCATCACCAATCTTGCCTTTATCTCCTGATTTAGCAGCAGTACTAATAACCTTAACTACACTATCTACTTGATCTGCTATAATGGCAATTTCTAGTTTAACTTTAGGTAAAAAATCTACAGTATATTCTGCACCACGGTAAAGCTCCGTATGTCCTTTCTGGCGACCAAATCCTTTTACTTCTGTAGCTGTGATACCTGAAATACCAATTTCAGAAAGTGCTTCTCTAACATTTTCAAGCTTAAACGGCTTAATAATTGCTGTTACCATTTTCATTTAATTTCTCCTTTTTTTTTAAAAACGAAAAAAATCTAGTCGTTATACTTATAAAAAAATACAAACTTAATGATTAACTTTAATGTCTTTCAGCTACATAATTAAACTGATAAAAAGGTATCTATCTAAAATTCATTTTACAAGAAATCTAAATAGATACCTATACCTTTTACTAAACACCCAGCTTTGGACATTAACTACAACAATTATAACTATAAAGGAAAAAATCTTTATTAAAAATAACAAAATCATATCATAAGAACTATTCGTACTCATTGTTGCATGATTATTTTAGATAAATAATCAATTTCAGTCATCAATACTACACCTAATTTTTCAGCATCTTGTATTTTCTTTTTCCTAACTCTCCTTCCAATAACCAAATAATCTATTCTGGTACTAATAGTAGTTAAAACTTTAATACCAACTAATTTAGCATGCTTTTTCATTTCATGCCTTGGCAGACTCATCTTACCAGTGAATACAATTCTTTTATCAAATAATTCATGCATTAATGTTTGTAAATCTTTAGTAAATACAGTTGTATCTAAATTAAAATTATACTGATATATTTGATTATACTCGTCAACAATAGAAGCTAATCCTTGTATAATAACTTTTGCTGTTGGTTCAGCAAAACCATCTATATTGGTTATTTGCTCTAAAGTTAAATCAAAAATATCATTCAACCGATAGGACTTTAAAAGATTTTCACAATTACCCAATCCCATTCGATGGATAGCAAATGCTGATAAAAAACGCCAGTCTTCAATTTTTTCGCTAATAGAACGACTTAGCTGACTAATAAGGTTTACACTAGTTTTTTTACCAAATCCTATTACCATTAAATGTTCTATATTTAAAGTATAAATTTGTGAAACTGACCTAATATTATGTGCATATAATTTTTCAATAGTAGCAATACCAAAACCGTCATTATTAGCTAATACTTTAAAAAAATAGGCAATTCTTCCAATAATTTGAGCGGGACAATTCTTATGATTAACACATACTAAAAAATCTGACTCCCAAACAAGTCGCCTACTACAACTTGGACATTTATCAGGAATATCAACAGGCATTGGCTTTAACACGGATATAATTTTAGGAATAACTAGCCCAGAACGTGTTAACTCAACCACACTACCTATACCCAAACCTTGTTCTTTAACCAACCCGTAATGATGACCTGTTACACGCACAATGGTTGCACCGCTTAATAAAGTAGGTTCTACCTCTGCAACTGGAGTTATTTTTCCACTACGTCCCACTTGAGGTATCACACTAAGCACCTTAACTTGTACAATATCTTTGTTCTCTTTAAAAGCAATTTGCCAGCGATGAAATTTTCGATTAGCACCCATTTCTGTTTTTAAATCAATATTAATCACTTCAAAAACCACACCATCTACATCGAAATCTACCATTACCAATACTCGGGTAACAATTTCTTCAAATTTAGCAACCAATTCAGTCACAGAACCTGACCAAATAGGCAACTTAATAAATGGAACAAATAAAGCTCCTTTGTCGATAATAGCCTTTTGAGCTTGTTCATCTAAAGCTTTTTCTTTAATAAGACTAGATTGAAAGTTACGTGGGTATTCAAAACTATGCGCTAAATATTTTTCAAAATAACTTTTCTTAACAACAATTTCACCCGCACCAAGTCCGCGCTCAGAATCCTTAAAAACACACAATCCTCGCTTGAATACTCTGGAAATATCACTACCTTTTTTACCATCACCACGTGTGTAAAGGCGATTACCATCATCAAATCCAGCAAAACCGTCCAATTTAGGAGTGGCTTTAATTTGAATAGTGTTCAAATCCAATCCAATCAGCATAGCTGATTTTTCTAATCGTTTTATCCATTTACTTATTTCATTCCATGAATATGCTTTATCAATAGAAAGCATTAACTCTGGCAATAAAACCTTTTCCTCAGCAAAAGCCCGTCCTTCTGGCTCTATGAATTTGAGTAACGGATTATTAGGTTCTTTATTTTTAAGCGTAGAAAGATAAATAAAATCATAATCTTCATCACTAATAATAGGCTTTCCAGATCGATAAGCTAGGTTAGCTGTTTGACAAAATAGAGCTAATTCTTCATCTAACAAGTCATCTACCAATATATCTTGTCGAATAACCTTATCAATAATATTTTGTGATAGCATCAGCTTTTGTTTAACTAGAACTGTTTGGCAATATCGCCTAAAAATTGATAACTAAAGTCAATTGTTGTTTGTTTGATATCTTCAGATAAATCATTAAAATAAACTTCTGTTATATTACTATCAACTTGTCTAACAACAATTTGAAAAGATTCTATAATTACACGATTACTAAACAATCTGGAAAATATACTTTTATCTTCTTCTTTAGAAAAATTAATGTAAAAACTACCATCTCTAATATCTTTATCTTCGATATCGGCCCCAATTTGATCTAAAGCCCAACTTATATTACTCCAAGTTTCATATTGGGTTAATGGAAAAACCAACTTAGCATAACCACCAACTCCTTTAGCAACTACAACAGTTAATCTTTGTTGCTCTCTAGCAGTAAGAATTTTTTCTTTAGCAAGTCTTTGATCACTACCTAAAAAAATCATTAATCGATAAAGCATTTCTATTTCTAATATTGGATCTTTAGATTGAGACTGCCAAATAGTATTTTCATCATAGCCTCCTTTATTAGTCAGTACTTCTCGCATTGAACTTAATGATAGATAAACTTCAGATTTATTATCATCAATCGGCTCAATACGAAGTCGATACTTATCAGCGACTGGCAATGTGTATTTCATTTTTGTTACCTTTCTAAACATAGAACGAATAAATCCCAAAGATTGATTAGAAATTTCTGGATGACTTTCTAAAAAATTAGTCTCCATAATTCCAGTCTTTTTATTAGACTTCTTAATAACAAAGCCATGAAATTGAAAAAAACTTTTAGCTAATTCCCACACTGCATCTGGCTCTTTATCGACCACCAACCAGCGAAGACTACTAGACTTAATTACCTCAATATTAGTAGGGGTTTTTAAAATATTTGAAACCTTTTTAATTGAACTATCTTTTTTAGAAAAATTAACCAAATCTTCTTGAAAATTAGAAACATACTTGCTTAACTTTAGAGAATTTTTAGCACTAGGTTTGGTTAAATCTGGCGGAACCTCTAAAGAGGTTAATATTTTCTTTGAATAACATTCAACATCTCTTTCACCTGTTTCATTCTGTTTTTGCTCTTCTTTATTACCGATAGAAAGGCAACCGCCTAAAGAAAATACCAAAAATAATGCTATTAATTCTCTAATTACCATTATTAGAGAATCCCTAAGTTAGATAAATCTTGTTCTAATATTATTTTAGCTTGTTTTGATAACGTCATTAAAGGCAAACGAATACCATTATTACACTTTCCCATTTTATACATTGCCCACTTAACAGGTATTGGATTAGATTCAATAAATAAATGTTGATGTAAATCAGTTAGTGATTCATTAGTTAATTCTGCTAATTCTCTTTTATTCTCAAGTGCAAATTGATAAGCAAAAGCCACCTGCTTTGGTGCAACATTAGCAGTTACAGAAATACCGCCATGTCCACCCATCAAAATAAATTCAACTGCTGTTGCATCATCACCACTATAAAGTAAAAAGTCATCCGAACATTGCTTAATTAATGATTGTGCAATGCTCAAATTACCCGTCGCATCTTTAATACCAATGATATTATCAATATCGGATAAGCGAATTGCTGTTTCTACAGAAAGATCGACTGCTGTTCTACTAGGAACATTATATAAAATTTGATAAATATCTACAGTCTCAGCAATCAACTTATAATGTTGATATAGCCCCTCTTGAGTCGGTTTATTGTAATATGGCGTAACTAAAAGACAAGCATCAACACCAATTTCTTTAGCCACTCTAGTAAGCTTAATAGCTTCAGAAGTAGAATTTGCACCCGTACCAGCAATTACTGGAATACATGAGTTTGCAAATTCAACCGTTGCTCGTATCACCTCAATATGCTCATCTTGATTAAGCGTTGCGCTTTCTCCTGTAGTACCCATTGAAACAATCGCCTTAGTACCAGCATCAATATGAAATGCTACCAATGATTTTAGTGCGCTAAAATCTATCGATCCATCATCAAACATCGGAGTAATTAAGGCAACCATTGAGCCAGTTAGTGGGTGATTTATATGCACTTCAACTATTTAATAAAACTAATTAATGTGAATTATATACGAATCCGTTTTTATCAACATAAAAACCTGCTAATGATTTAATAATTAGCAGGTTTAATTAAATTAAACTTAACTTACAAGTCGTATCCTTTTTCTTCATGAGAAATAATATCTAAGCCTTGTTGTTCTTCCTCTTCACTTACTCTCAAGCCTGTTATAACATTAACCATTTTAAGAATAAGATAAGTAGCAATAGCCGTATAAATAACTGTTGCTACTACGCCTATAAATTGGATTTGTAATTGCTCATAAATCAAAATTTCTTCATGATTCCAGCCACCTTGTCCAGAAAAAATACCCAATTCTTTAGAAGCAAAAAATCCTACCATTAAAGTGCCCATAATACCACCCACGCCATGCACTGGAAATACATCTAACGAATCGTCAATTTTAAATTTTTGTTTTATGATAATCACTGCATTAAAACACACAATACCAGCAATAAAACCAATCACTAAAGCACCTACTGGACCTACAAAACCAGAAGCTGGTGTAATTGTTCCTAAACCTGCAACCATACCCGTTACCGTACCTAATGCAGTTGGTCTGCCAAACTTAATCCATTCGTAAAACATCCACGTAATCGCCCCTGTTGCTGCTGAGATATGTGTTACCAAAATAGCCATAGCTGCATCCCCTCCTACTGCTAAAGCTGAACCACCATTAAACCCAAACCAACCAACCCAAAGCATTGCTGCACCTGTAATAGTCATAGTCATATTATGGGGTGGTATAGGTCTTTTTAAAAAACCCTTTCTAGGTCCTAAAACAATAGCTGCTACTAGTGCAGCAATACCCGCAGTAATATGAACAACTGTACCCCCAGCATAATCAAGCATATTACCTAACCAACCACCACCCCACACCCAGTGTGTAATAGGTGCATAAACCACTAAAAGCCAAATAGAGCTAAACAGCAATACAGCTGAAAATTTCATTCTTTCTGCATAACCACCAATAATCAAAGCAGGTGTAATAATGGCAAATGTCATTTGAAACATCACAAATAAAGATTCTGGAATTGAGTTATTAACCATATTTATACTAACTTTCATCAAAAGCATATTAGATAAATTACCAAAGTAAGGATTATCCCCTGAAAAAGCAATCGAATATCCTACCACAAACCACAAAATACTCACAATACCTGCAATAGTAAAACATTGCATAAGCACTGATAAAATATTTTTAGTGCGAACTAAACCCCCATAAAATAACGCTAAACCTGGTAATGTCATCAATAACACTAAGGCTGTTGATGTCATTATCCAAGCTGTATCAGCACCGTTAATATCCTGTGAAAACACACTCATTGGTAAGCATGCCAATATTATTAATAATTTCTTCACTACTAACTCCTTAAAGTGCGTTTTTATCTGTCTCTCCCGTACGAATACGAACTACTTTATCTAAATTAGAAACAAAAATTTTTCCATCACCTACCTTACCAGAATTAGTCACACTACTAATCATTTCAATCACTTCATCAAGTTTTTTCGCCTCAATTGCAATTTCTAATTTAATTTTAGGTAAAAAATCAATTTGATACTCTGTTCCTCGATATAATTCAGTATGTCCTTTCTGGCGACCAAAACCTTTTACTTCAGTCACTGTTACGCCAGATACGCCAACTTCAGATAACGCCTCTCTAACACTGTCTAACTTATGCGGTCTTAGAATTGCTGTCACAAACTTCATATTTCTCTCCTTTTTATAGTAATTAAATTGAATTATATCGTCTGATTATAAAAATTATTTAGCAAATAAACAACAATCTATAGTATCTAATAACTTAATGTCTATAACCATCCTATTATTCCTAACAAAATAATACTAATAATATCTAATACAAATGTAACTATTTTTTTAAAAGGTCCTTACGTTTTTTTTTGGTTTTTTTAATAGATTGTTCTATTCTCCAAATATTAATATTTGCTTGATGTCCACTTAATAATACTTCAGGAACTTTTTGATTGTCAATAATTCTAGGACGCGTGTAATTTGGATAATCTAACAAATTATTTGTAAAGGAATCATTTAATGAATTAATATTACCAAGTACATTTGGGATTTGACGGCTAACCGTATCAATAAGAACCATAGCTGCTAATTCTCCACCACTAATAATATAATCACCAATAGATATTTCCATATCAATATCGTGATTAATAATGCGCTCATCCACACCTTCATAACGTCCACATAATAAAGTAATTGCACCAAACATGGATAATTCTTTAGTTAGTTTATGTTTAAGTAGCTGACCCTGTGGTGATAGATAAATGATCTTAGTTTTTGGACTTAATTGTTTGATTTTGTGAATACAATCACGAATGGGTTTAACTTGCATTACCATACCTCCACCACCACCATAAGGCTTATCGTCAATATTTTTGTATTTGTTATTGCTAAAATCTCTAAGTTGCCAAATATGAACTGAAAGGTAGGATTTTTTGATAGCTCGTGCGACAACACCTTCACCCTTAATTATATTAAACATGTTAGGAAATAAAGTAATAATGTCAAAACGCATGAACTAGGTAAGTATATTTTTTAGAATATGATAATAAATATCACTTAAATCTTCTAAATCTTGAATGGATACACACTCATTAACTTGATGAATAGTTGCATTTAAAGGACCTAATTCTATAACTCTAGTCTTTAAAATTGGGGCAATAAAGCGTCCATCTGAAGTACCGCCAGAAGTGGATAATTGGGTATTTATATTTTTTACCGTTTTAATGGCATTAAAACAAGCATTAACCAATTTACCCTTTGGGGTTAAAAATGGATAACCAGAATGTTCCCAAGTGATTTGATATTCAAAATTACGTTTATCTAGAATTGCACAAACTCGACTTTGTAGTTGCTCTTGAGTACATTCTGTGGAATAACGAAAATTAAAAACAATATTGCTTTCACTTGGAATAACATTGGTTACCCCTGTTCCTGATTGAATATTAGAAATTTGAAAACTAGTAGCTGGAAAATACTCATTACCCCCGTCCCAAACTTCATTGCACAAATCATTTAACGCTGGTATGACTAAATGAATAGGATTATTTGCCAAATGCGGATAGGCAATATGTCCTTGCTTCCCAATAATTCTAAAAGAGCCATTTAAAGAACCACGACGACCATTTTTAATAATATCTCCTAACTCATGAGTGGATGACGGCTCACCCACTAAACAATAATCAACTGTTTGATTTATTTTTTTTAAATATTGGGCAACTTTAACAGTACCATTAATAGCAGGACCTTCTTCATCAGAAGTGATTAAATAACCAATTGACCCTTTATGATTAGAATAATCTTTAACAAATCTATCAGTTGCACTAAGCATAGCTGCCAAAGAGCCTTTCATATCAGCTGTTCCACGACCATACAACATACCATTTTTAACTTTAGCAGAAAAAGGTGGCATGTGCCATTCTGATTCACTACCAACAGGCACAACATCAGTATGCCCTGCAAATACAAACACAGGAGATTCCTGACCACGAATTGCCCAAAAATTATCAACTTCACCAAATTTTAAATCAGTAATCTCAAAATTAAGATCATTTAAATAACTAGTCATAATTGACTGACAACCTTTATCTTGCGGGGTAATAGAATCTATAGTAACTAACTTTTTTGCTAATGTTAAGGTTTTACTCATCAAATTATTTCACATTCAAATGAACAAATGGATCATCAGCCACATTAATAACTTTACTTAGCACTTGTATATCATCTATACTGCGTATAGCAGAACCAGTTGCACTAATACGTACTACCACAATTACTTGATTATATGTTGATAGTTTATTACCTTGTATGACGGAATCTTGGTCGGTTAAAACTACTTGTCCTGTAAAAACTTTTAACTTGATTTTTTTAATCGCAATTGGTATAGGTCTACCCTTAACTGCTTTAACATAAATCATTATAAAATCTTCACTAGATCTAAACTTTAGTATTTGATCAGACACATCAACACGTACACTAATAAAATGTTTAGACATATCCCTACTTGATTCAAGTACTTTTAACTCAGATAAAATATTAACTAAAGCTACTCTATTAATGCTATCTTTTGGTAAAGTATTAAGTGCACGTTGCCATAGTCCTTTAGCTAAATCAAAATCTTCTTGCCTTGCAGCAAACATACCAGCTAAATACAGTGAATCTGATGAATTTGGATCAATCTCCAAAGCTTGTTTAATTAATTTAATAGACTGATTTGAAAATTGATGATCATTAGCACTAATCATTATAGATGCATATTCAACTAATAATCTTGGATCTTTGGGATTAATTTGAAAAGATTTCTCATAAGCCTTGATTGATAAGTCTAATTCTCCTAATTCAAAATACGTCAGTCCAAGCATTCTCCAAGCCTCAGCGTCATCTCTATTAGTTTGCAAATACTCTACAATTTTGTTAACACTTTGTTCTAAACTTAATGACTCTTCTATATTTGAAAATGATTGGTTCATGCTATTTTTTGAAGTCAGATATTGATAAAAACCAATGGACATAACAGGTAATAATATTAATATTAATATTAATATTAATATGTTATTATTAATATTATTTTGAATACTATTTACTTGTTTTAGCTCAATAGCCAATGTTATTGAAATCTCTTCTTTAGCCTGGTTGAATTGCTTTTTATCAATCAAGTTTTGATGTAAATCTTGCTCAAGTTCTAATAATTTTTGCTTGCCTAAGGAAATATTAGAACTTTCTAAATTAAATTTATTAGATTTAACCGGTCGATACAAAAACCAGATTATCCAAATAAAAGAAGCAATCACCATTAAAGAAAACCATAGATATAAACTCATTCTTTTATTCTCAATCGATATCTTCTATCAAATGCACTTAGTAATGCACCTAATGAAATCAATAAGCCTCCCAACCAAATCCAGCGCACAAAGGGCTTATAATAAATTCTTAAACTCCATGAGTCACCTTCTAAGGACTCACCTAATGCAATATAAATATCACGATATAATGATGAATCAATACTCGCTTCAGTCATTGGCATGCCTGTAGTATATTGACGTTTTTCAGGCCTTAAATCTGCTATTTTTTTATCATCAAAATAAACCTCTACATGACCTTTATTTCCTTGATAATTTTGGCCAAATAAACGTGTCACACCTTTAAAAATAAAATCATAACCTTTTATAGTTATTGGTTTGTCAATTTCCATTTGTACATCTTTTTCAACACCGTATTGGGTTGTAACTGTAGCACCTAGTAAGAATACGGCAATACCAATATGAGCAAAGATCATGCCAATGAAAGCAAGATTAATACTACCTTTTTGGCCTAACCTTTGAAATAAAAGCACTAATGAATGTGAAACTATCCAAATAAACAAAAAAACAGCCAGTAAAACTAAAATATTATTGATCAAAAATACACTAATCACAAACAACAAACCTACACCTATCCAAATACGCTTTAGTAAGCCAACCACCCTTTGTGTAGTATCTTTCTTCCAACGTAAAAAGGGGATAATGGCCATAAGCAATACTGCCAAAATCATAATAGGCACAAACACTGAGCCAAAATAAGGCGCACCTACTGAAATTTTACCTAAACCTAATGCATCCAATAGTAGTGGATAGAATGTGCCTAAAAAAACACTTAACATTGACGCCACTAATAATATATTGTTAACTAATAAGCCACTTTCTCTTGATAAAAGAGAAAAGGTATTACTACTTCGCATGAGTAAAGTAGCACGCCAAGCATATAATGCCAACGAGCCACCAATCACAATCACTAAAAATATCAAAATAAACAAACCCCTATCAGGATCAGTAGCAAATGAATGTACTGAAGTAAGGATACCTGATCTGACTAAAAAAGTACCTAACAAACTTAACGAAAAACTAGAAATAGCCAATAGAACAGTCCAGTGTTTGAATGCACTGCGCTTTTCACTCACACTTAAAGAATGCACCAATGCTGTTGCCACTAACCATGGCATAAATGAAGCATTTTCTACTGGATCCCAGAACCACCAACCACCCCAACCAAGTTCATAATATGCCCACCAAGAACCAAGTGTGATGCCAAGCGTTAAAAATGCCCATGCTATTAACGTCCAAGGGCGTGACCACCTAAGCCAAGTGGAATCTAGCTGTCCACGAATCAATGATGATACAACAAAAGCAAAAGGGATAGCCATTCCCACATAACCCATATACAACATAGGCGGATGAATAATTAAACCAAAATCTTGTAGCAAAGGGTTAAGTTCTCGTCCTTGTAATGGTACAATATCTAATCGCTCAAAAGGATTAGAAGTTAATAACAAAAACAACAAAAACCCGATACTAATTAAACCAAGAATAATTAAAATATGGTTTAATACTTCAATAGGTAAACGTCTAGAAAATACAGATACTGCCACACTCCAAGCGGCTAAAATTAAAGCCCATAATAACAAAGATCCCTCATGCGCACCCCAAATAGCTGACATTTTAAAAATATTGGGTAATTGAGTATTTGAATTACTTGCCACGTATCTAACAGAAAAATCATCCACAACAAAAGCATTAACAAGAATAACAAAAGCAATCAGGATCCAAAAGAATTGCATCCATAATAAGGGTCTAGATAACCCAGAAAGTACAACATCACACTTAATCATACCTATAGTTGGTAAAATCACTTGCAACATTGCAAACACCAATGCAAGTACCAATGCAAAATGTCCAATTTCAATTAACATAAGAGATTATTGATTGAATAAATCTATCATTTTATCTAAACCGCCAAAGTTAATGATAATATCAACATGCTTTATGATGCTTGGCTTAGCATGATAAGCAACGCTTAACCCAGCAATATTCATCATGTCTAAATCGTTAACACCATCGCCCACTACAATAACCTGACTATATGACCAACCTTGTTTATCGCACAATGATTTAACAAAATCTGACTTAGCTTGTGCATTAATTATCAAACCCTCTGTAACCCCAGTTAATTGATTATTTTCAATTGATAATACATTAGCACATGCATAATCTATAGCTAAATCTTTAACCAAACGATTAGTAAAATAAGTAAAACCACCTGATACAATAGCGGTTTTAATAAACTTAGTTTTAAAAAATGAGATAAGCGATCTACCACCAAGACTGACTGATAAACGCTGAGTATAAACCTTATCTAACACATCAACACTGAGTCCTTTTAACAAGGAGACACGCTTAAATAAAGAACTAGCAAAATCCAATTTACCTTGCATAGTAAGTTCAGTAATAATGCCTACCTCTCGCTTAATATTAGCAAAATCTGCAATTTCATCAATACATTCAATATTAATCAGGGTGGAATCCATATCGCTAACAAATAATTTAATACTAGAAAGGTCAAGCTTAGGCAAATAGTTAAAATCAATTTGATATTGTTGTCTTAAATCATCAAGATTAGCTGATACTATTTTATGACGAATATGAGTATTAAAAACTTGAAATTTGCTTGAAATTTTCTTAGCAATATTTTCATCTAAACTATGTTGAATAATAATTGTCATGATCAAATTAATAACCTAATATTGGTACGGAAGGAGAGACTCGAACTCTCATGTCTTTAAACACTGGAACCTAAATCCAGCGTGTCTACCAATTCCACCACTCCCGCATTTAAATCTAACACTATTCAAGAGAGTTCAAAGGTTCAAAATTATACCTATAATTTATGTTATAATAATAGAATTAAAAATGGAGAAAGGTGTATGACAATCAATAATGCTGTATCAGCAACGGCAGGCGTCGTTATTATTATCTCATTACTATTAGGTGCACAAGAAATCAGTCCATTTGCTTATAATTCCAATTGGTTATGGTTAACTGTATTTGTTGGTTTTAATCTGTTTCAATCAGCATTTACAGGATTTTGTCCAGCGGCAATCATTGCAAAGAAACTTGGTGCTAAATAGCCATACTTATAGCCAAAAAGGCTTATAATTTTTATTATTTTTTAGATCATAGGTTTAGCGTCAAACCAGTTTAATTTTTCTCTTAATTTCACTACCTCTCCAATAATAATTAAGGTGGGGGCGTGAATGGTTTCATTTTCTACTAAATGTGGTAACTCCTTCAAAGTTGTTGTGTAAACCTTTTGCTCAGGTGTCGTCCCTTTTTCAACCAATGCCACTGGCATATCTGGACGCATATTATGTAGGATTAACTGTCTTGATAAGTACTCTACACTATTAAGCGCCATATAAAATACAATGGTTTGTTGTTCAATTGCTAACTCATGCCAAGGCAAATTCATACTACCATCTTTTAAATGTCCTGTCACAAAACGGCAAGATTGTGAATAATCTCTATGTGTTAATGGAATACCTGAATAAGTGGAACAACCAGAAGCTGCTGTAATACCAGGTACTACTTGAAATGGTATACCATTTTCAGCCAACGTTTCAATTTCCTCGCCACCCCGACCAAAGATAAAAGGATCTCCTCCTTTAAGACGACAAACCCTCCTACCTTTTTTAGCTAAATCTACCAACAATTGATTAATATCACCTTGTGGAACAGTATGATTATCGCATTCTTTACCAACATAAATCAGCTGTGCATCACGTCTAACCAACTCCATTACTCTATCTGAAACCAATCGGTCATATAAAACTACATCTGCTTGTTGCATGAGGCGTAAAGCCCTAAAAGTTAATAAATCAGGATCACCAGGACCTCCGCCTACTAAATAAACTGCGCCTACTTGAGCCTCAACAGTATTATTAAGTTGTGCTTGCAAATCTGCTTTAGCTTCTTGAATCTTTCCTGAAAATACTTTCTCAGCAATAATACCAGAAAAAACTTTTTCCCAAAAGTATCTTTTATCTTCAATTTTGCTAAACTTTGCCTTAACTTGATCTCTAAAATTACCAGCTAATTCTGCTAACTTACCATACGCATGCGGTAGTGTACTTTCTAACTTTGCGCGAATTATACGAACTAATACCGGCGCTTTTCCTGCTGATGAAATAGCTATTAAAATAGGAGATCTATCCACAATTGAAGGCATAATAAACGTACATAAATCCGGGGAATCAATTACATTTACAGGTATATTATTTTGATTAGCTAGCTCAGATACTTTCTTATTAAGAGTCGCGTTATTTGTAGCCGAAATAATCAAAACTTGTCCATTAACGTCAGACGGCTCAATACTTCTTTCAATATAAATGATTTTTTTATCATTAACTAATTTAGCTACATTTTTACAACTACTTTTTGCAATACAAGTTACCTGAGCATAAGCTTTTAACAAAAGATTGATTTTACGATAAGCAATAGCCCCTCCACCAACAACCAAACAAGGCTTTTGCTTAATATCAATAAAAATAGGTAGATAATTCATGTAATGTTTAGCGCTACTAATGAATTAGCACAAATAAAATAGAAAATTGTATTATAATGTTTTAATTATCCAATAACCACAAAACGTTTATTATTATGTCAAACAAACACTATACTTGTACTTTTGACAAACTAGTACTTAGCGGTAAATGTGATTGTAAGTTTAGTGCAAAGGATTGTATAGCAGAAAAAGAGTTTGGTGTTTGTTTGGATAACTCATCCTCCAACCAATGTCAATTATTATATAATAATTTGCGTGATAATAGCAATTTTGTCTTAAATATACACCATCAAAATAATTTATTAACCGGACAACAATTAAAAATTAAAATGGGTGGCTTACTTGCTTTGCAAGAAATACTTAACATTGACAATAACAATCATATCAAAGATATATCTAATCTAGTAAAAGTTATCAAAAAAAAATATATAGATTTTAAAAAAATTAATTTTTCAAAACTCATGCCTAAAATTGCAAAATTCAAATTTAGAGAAAAATCTTAAATACCTAATGTTTGTTTAATAAAAGAAATAGAAATATTACTCTTTTGTTACAATAAAGTTTCTTCTAAAACACTAATCACATTCAGAATATCATTCAAATCACATAAAAAACTTTAAACAAATAATGATAGATTTTGCTATTTATATTGATATTCTTATCCGCCATTTTACGCTCAATAATAATAATTTTTTTGTTCATCATTAAGAACTTCCAATGTAAAAGAAACCGCTAAAGACAAGCATATTTTCAAACCCTTTAACAAGTTCAATTCATTAGTTAAACTGCTTACGGCAATAATTAATTTAGCATTGGTTATCTTATTTCTATTATATAAATCAAATAACACTTGTTGTTGAGTGATACTTAAACAATCAACATTATTAATACAAATCCAGTTAACAGAAGCTAAATCACTTATTATTCCTTTTAGCGACTCTTGCTTTATGTCAATAAATACAACATTTAATTTCTTATCAATTGTGCTAAAAGCAAAACCTTGTAACACATGTGTTTTACCACTAGATTTAGTACCTGAAATAAAAACAAATGCTGATCTTTTTTGAGTAAAAAATATGTTAACAAAATCTAAAACTTGCTAATTTTTATTACCAATAAAATTGACAATCCAAGTTGATTCATTGAGTATTTTTCTTCTCTTGCAAAATAATTTGTTCAATCCAAATCCATGCATAATCTGCACCGCTAAGCATAGTTGAGGTAGCTATAATAATAAAGAAAATAGTACTATATTGTATCGGAACTGGATAAATCTGTACTATTACCAAAAATAAAACCAAAATAATTTGTAATACAGTATTAATTTTTGAAAGTTTTGAAGGTGATAATAAATCATTTTTAGAGGCTCCTGAGCCAATAAAACACCCAACTGTACCTGAAATAATCATAAAATCACGTAAAAAAACCAACACCAATAACCATAATGGTATTAATCTAATCACATATAAAGCCATAAAACTACTAACTAATAATAACTTATCTGCTATCGGATCTAAAATAGAACCTAATCTAGTTTGAAAGAAATAACGTTTAGCGATCCATCCATCTAGAGCATCAGTAATACCTGCAATAAAAAACAGTACCATTGCTAAAAAATATTGACGATCTAACAAAGTCATAACAACTGGTACTGTTAAAATAATGCGTAAAATTGAAAGCAAATTAGGTAATGAAGAAAAACTCATTTTTTATTTACTATAAAAAAAATTAAGAAAACTAATTATACGGAAGAACTATCATGTTATCACTCTCATACCTTGAGTCAGGCGTTAACATTACCAAAGGTAATGCGCTTATTGAACAAATCAAACCAATTGCTAAATCAACCACTAGGCCTGAAGTGTTAGCTGGTCTTGGTGGCTTTGGCGCAATGTTTGAATTATCTTTTAATAAATACAAACATCCAGTCCTAATTTCAAGCACAGATGGCGTTGGTACCAAACTTAAAATAGCACAAATGTTAAATAAACACGATACAATTGGTATTGATTTAGTTGCTATGTGCGTAAATGACTTAATTGTTCAAGGGGCCGAGCCATTATTTTTCCTAGATTATTATGCAACAAGTAAGTTAAATACTAAATTAGCTACATCAGTTATTTATGGTATTGGTGAAGGTTGTAAACAATCAGGTTGTGCTCTAATTGGAGGTGAAACAGCTGAAATGCCAGGCATGTATCAAGGTGAAGAATACGACCTTGTTGGTTTTTGTGTAGGTATTGCTGATAAAAATAAGATAATTAATGGTACAAAAGTCACTATAGGTAACCACATCATTGCTCTAGCATCTTCAGGACCACATTCTAATGGTTACTCACTAATACGCAAAGTACTATCCCAATCAAACCCAACTGATGAACAATTAAATACACTAATTGAGCCTACTAAAATCTATGTGAAATCAATCCTATCATTAATTAAAAAATTCTCAGTATATGCTATTTCACATATTACAGGTGGCGGTTTATTGGAAAACATCCCTAGAGTATTTCCTAAAAACTTGAGCGCAAAACTTGACGTTAATTCTTGGCAACTACCTAGTATTTTTCAATTTATACAAGATAGTGGGAAAATTGACATGATGGAAATGTATCGAGTATTTAACTGTGGCATAGGTATGATTATTATTGTACCAGAAGAACAAAGCGCTGATGCTATTGAATATTTAAACGAAATAGGTGAACAAGCTTGGTTAGTAGGCAAAATTAAGAATAATCAAGGTAATCAAGTTATTATTTAACTCACGTATTAAATATGAACGGTGTTGTTTTAATTTCTGGTAATGGTTCAAACCTACAATCAATTATTGATCATTCTGTTGCTATCGATTTAAAAATTAAAGCAGTTATTAGTAATCACACCAATGCTTATGGTCTTAAGCTCTCTGAACATGAAAATATTCCTACTCATACACTAAGTCATAAAAATTTTTCATCTAGAGAAAAATTTGACAAAGCGTTAAACAATATTATTAATCAATATAATCCTGAAATTATTATTCTTGCTGGCTATATGCGTATATTAAGTGCTGAATTTACACATCAATATTCAGGAAAAATACTTAATACTCATCCCTCGTTATTACCAAAATTTAAAGGACTAAATACCCACCAAAGAGCAATAGATGCTAAAGAGAAACAGCACGGAGTGAGCATTCATTTTGTAACTGAACAACTTGATGAAGGTCCTATTATTGCCCAAACTAGTATTAATATTATTGATACAGATACAAAGGAAACTTTAGCAAAACGCGTTCTACTTGAGGAACATAAATTATTCCCAAAGGTCATTCATTGGTTTACACAAGGCAGGCTCAAACTTAAAGGAAATCAAGCTACACTAGATGGAAAAATATTATCAAATTAATTCGTGTAGTATTCTAACTTTCTTATCTATTTTAAAATAATTCATATATAATTAGCAATTATTAGTATTACTTTTAAAGTAAACACTTTAGAACCCTAAATATATATTCTTACACTAAAAAAGCTATAAATTATGTGCTTTTAGCCTTTATAAAAACAGAAAGTTCTACTTTTTAGCTAACCATCAAAGTGATGATTCTATACACTATCAAATTATAGATAGTTAAAGGCCATGACTCAGGCAAACAAAATTAACAGAGTAATCCGCTAATAAAAACAATATAAAATCTTTTTTTTACACACAACCTGTACTAATAAATATAAGAAACACATACATATTAATCTAATTTCAGATTAAAAATAAAATCAAAGATAAATTACACGTAAGTTTTTAAATATTCTCCTGTATAAGATTCCTTAACTTGTGCCACTTCTTCTGGTGTACCAAATGCAATAATCTTTCCACCCTTATTACCCCCTTCAGGTCCTAAGTCAATAATCCAATCTGCAGTTTTAATAACATCAAGGTTATGCTCAATAATAACAATAGTATTGTTACGTTCGCATAATCTATTAATAACTGATAATAAAAGTTTAATATCATGAAAATGCAAACCGGTTGTCGGCTCATCAAGAATATAAAGCGTTTGTCCAGTATCTATTCTTGACAATTCCTTTGCTAATTTAATACGTTGTGCTTCACCGCCAGATAAAGTAGTTGCATTTTGACCAAGAGTAATATAAGAAAGTCCAACCTCCATTAGAGTTTGTAGTTTTTGTTTAATTTTAGGTATAGGTTGGAAAAACTTAATTGCCTGTTCTACGGTCATACCAAGTACCTGTGAAATACTTTTTCCTTTATAAAATACTTCTAAAGTTTGTTGATTATAACGCTGACCATGACATACATCACATGATACATAAATATCTGGCAGAAAATGCATTTCTACCTTAATTAATCCATCACCCTTGCATGCTTCACACCTACCTCCTTTAACATTAAAGCTAAAACGACCTGCTTTATAACCACGTAACCTTGCCTCTAAAGTTTGTGAAAATAAATCACGTACTAACGAAAATACACCTGTATAAGTAGCTGGATTAGAACGTGGCGTACGTCCAATTGGACTTTGATTAATATTAACAATTTTATCAAGATAATTTAACCCTTCAACTGATTCATATTCAGCAGGTATTATTTGTGCATGATGAAGCTCTCTTGCTGCCAAAGCATACAAAGTATCATTAATTAAGGTTGATTTTCCAGATCCAGATACACCTGTTACACAAGTTAATACACCTATAGGAATAGACAAATCAACATTATTAAGGCTATTACCCTTAGCTCCTTTAATACGAATCCATTGATTAGCACTTTTTCGTTTAGTAGGAACTTTAATACTTTGACGACCACTTAGATAATCACCTGTTAGAGACTTAAGGTTGTTTTTAATATCTTCAGGTATGCCAATGGCAACTATTTCACCTCCATGTACGCCAGCACCAGGACCAATATCAATTACATAATCGGCCTGTTTAATTGCTTCTTCATCGTGTTCTATCATAATCACTGTATTACCAATATCACGCAAATAGGCAAGTGTGTTTAATAGCTTTTGATTATCTCTTTGATGTAAACCTATTGATGGTTCATCAAGCACATACAAGACACCCATCAATCCTACACCAATCTGACTAGCTAAACGAATACGCTGTGATTCACCACCTGATAAGCTATTTGCTCTACGATCAAGACTTAAATATTCCAACCCCACATTAATTAAAAATTCTAAACGTTGAATAATTTCTTTTAAAATTTTTTCCGCAATTTGACCACGAACTCCTTCCAGCTTTACCTCTTTTAAAAAACTATAAATATCAGCAATAGAAAGCTTAGTAATATTTGATAAATTTTTCTCATCAATAAATACATTTCTAGCTGATTCATTTAATCTATCGCCATGACATTCAGTGCAATCCTTACTAACAATATAACGAGAAAGCTCTTCTCTAACACTATGAATCTCACTTGTTTCATAACGACGCATCATTCTTGGAATGATACCCTCAAATGGCTTAGCTTTATTAGGCCAACCCTTACGTCCTTTGATTCTTGAAAAGTCAATGTCATCTGTACCACTACCATAAAGGACAATTTTTTTGTGTTTGTCACTTAATTGTTCATAAGGTGTTTCAATACTAAAGCCGTAATACTTACCTACCAAAATTAATATTTGATAAAAATAAGCATTTGAACGTCCCCAACCATAAACTGCCCCATCTGCTAAACTCATACTAGGACTAGCTACAACTTTTTGTTCATCAAATGTATCTTTCACACCCAATCCATTACAAGCTTGGCAAGCACCAACTGGATTATTAAATGAGAAAAGTCTAGGTTCTAATTCACTTAATGAGTAATCACACTCAATACAAGAAAACTTATCGGAAAATACCTTTTCTTTTAAGGATGATTCATCTTCCATAGGTGCAATACGTACCAAACCTGCGCTTAAATTAAGTGCAGTTTCTAATGATTCAGATAAACATGAAATCATATCTTCTCGTATTTTTAAACGATCAACTACAATTTCAATACTATGGTTAACCTTGCTATTAAGCATTTCCATTTCATCTATATACACAACTACACCATCAATTCTAGCCATTAAAAAACCTTGTTGATTTAACTCTTTTAATAATTGTACATGGCTACCTTTGCGGTTCTGAACAATAGGCGCTAACAACATAATTTTTCTACCCATTGGTAATTTAACAATACTATCAACCATTTGAGGAATGGTTTGAGATTCAAGATTAATTTTATGTTTTGGACAATTAGGAATACCAATACGTGCAAACAATAATCTTAAATAATCATAAATTTCAGTAATCGTACCAACTGTTGAACGTGGATTATGTGAAGTGGATTTTTGCTCAATAGAGATAGCTGGAGATAACCCTTCAATATGATCAACATCGGGTTTTTCCATGAGTGATAAGAATTGACGTGCATAAGCTGATAAAGACTCTACATAACGAC
Organism: Candidatus Vesicomyidisocius sp. Pext_18_S21; assembly: GCA_021730165.1. GTDB lineage: Bacteria > Pseudomonadota > Gammaproteobacteria > PS1 > Pseudothioglobaceae > Ruthia > Ruthia endoextente. Next base: position 251,149 of record CP072535.1, on the reverse strand, counting down.
GATGTCCTTCTGCATAAATAGTATCAAAAGCTAGTGATGATTTACCTGATCCAGATAGTCCAGTAATTACAATCAATTTGTTTCTAGGAATATCAATGTCAATATTTTTTAAATTGTGAACTCTAGCACCACGAATACTAATTTGATCCATATAAAATATATCAGACAAAGATTTATTATACCCATAAGGATAGGTAAAATTACCTCAATATTATGATTTTCAAAACTCAATAATGAGTAAATACAAACGTATCTTATTAAAACTTAGTGGTGAAGCCCTGGCTAGCAATACAAATATAATTGACCCAGTAATACTAAATAAAATAGTTGATATAATAAAATCAGTACTTAATCAAAATGTTGAAATAGCAATTGTTATTGGTGGTGGTAACATTTTTAGAGGTGAGACACTTACAAAAACTGGCATAAATCGAATTACTAGTGACCATATTGGAATGTTATCAACTGTCATTAATGCACTTGCTATTGCAGATACTTGTCAAAAAAATAAAGTTGATGCATTGGTCATGTCAGGTTTGTCAATAGGTGGTGGTGTATGTAATTCGATTAATCACATACACGCTAAACAAGCGTTAAAAAAAGGTAAAGTCATTATTTTTTGTGCAGGTACGGGTAATCCATGTTTTACTACTGACACTGGTGCAGCATTACGTGCTATTGAAATTGGTGCAGATGCTGTATTTAAAGCCACTAAAGTAGATGGTATTTATACCGATGACCCTGTTAAAAATCCAAATGCAATACGTTATAATTCATTAAGTTTTGATGAAGCAATTGAAAAAAATCTTCAAATTATGGATGTATCTGCATTTGCACTATGCCGCAAACATGATTTAGAAATTTGTGTATTTAGCATGCTAGAAAACACTAACACATTGTCAGATTTATTAAAAGGAAAACTTTTAGGCACTATTGTAAGGAAATAAACTATGTTAAATGAAATACAACAAAATGCCCAAAATAAAATGAATAAAAGTATCAACTCACTTGGAAATTCTTTTAGTAAAATTAGAGCTAGTCGTGCACACCCATCATTACTTGAACAAATTCATATAAATTATTATGGTTCTATGGTTCCACTATCTCAAGTAGCTAATATCAGTACAGAGAATTCACGAACACTTAAAGTATCTCCATGGGAAAAGGATATGGTATCTGTAATTGAAAAAGCCATTATGACATCAGATTTAGGACTTAACCCACAAACCATAGGTCAAGTGATACGTATTCATTTACCACCACTTACTCAAGAACGTCGAGGTGAACTAGTAAAAATCGTCAAAGATGAAGCAGAAAAAACTAAAATTGCTATTCGCAATATTCGTCGTGATGCCAATTCTAATTTTAAAGAATTATTAAAAGAAAAAGAAATTTCAAAAGATGAGGCTAGGAAGGCAGAATACGATATTCAAAAAATTACTGACGAATATATTAAAAAAATAGAAATTAACCTTAATAAAAAAGAAGATTCTTTACTAGAAATTTAATCTTTTAACCTAAAGCCTTGAAATGGTTAGTCAATAAAAGCCCGATATAAAACGAGCTTTTATTGACTAAATAAATAAGCATTAATTTCGGTGATTTCCTACACAAGTAAAATAATCCTCCCATCTCTTAGGAGAGAACAATGTGCCTATTTCATCAATTGGACCTGTATTATACAAAATACCACCAGCTAACGCTTGTTCAAATCTTTTTATGTTAACTTTGGGTAAATTAAGTTTATTTCTGCAAGCTTCATGTACTACTAATATCACTGAAGAATCGGCTACAGTTTGTTGTCCAGTCATCCTGGAAGTTTCAATTAATGTCATTGTATCAAGATTGTACTCACTCTTCACTACAATTTTATTAAAGATCGGTTCAATAAGCCCAATATCACTATCATCTCCACCAGCAGTTACACCGCCTACTAATACAAATATTATAGCAAAACTAAGTATTTTACTTATCATTTTTTACCTCCAAATTATTCAAAAAATTAACTTATCCACATTTTTTGAATTTTTATTTTAAACTACTTACTTATAGTATCACTATTCTTACATAAATTTATGCTGAGTAATTTTTATAAATATACTATATCAATGCAGTTAGATTTAACCTTCACCTTATTCACCTTATTCACCTTATTCACCTTATTCACCTTATTCACCTTATTCACCTTATTCACCTTATTCACCTTATATATTTATTATGTAAACAACAATAAGTAAGATGTACGATATTATAATCTATAATATCAACAGTCTTGAATTTATAATACCTTAATTGAAAATTAATTATTTCGCCTTATAAAAATCGCTAACATAACTCATTATTTAGCATAAATAACCATATCAGATTGGTAATTCATCGTGGTATATTATTCTTCATATCAAGGCCACTTAAAAGATAAATCTATACTTAATGTGATCTCTCATAATGGATACCTAGGATAGCTATCTTTACGACTATATCAAATACTAAAATTACACAAGTATTGAACCGTTCTTATTATTTAATTATCATTCTCAATTTATTCACAAGTTAATTAACAAACCAACAAACGCACTTATATTGCTATTATTACTAGAATAAAAACTAAAAAATCTTTATTTAAACGATATATTCTACAAGTATTTTATATCACCAAAAACTAAGATTATATTTAAAAAATTAGAAAATATCATTAATCCAAATAGAAAAATACCTCTAGAAACTCTTATTTCTGATTAGAAAAGAGTTTAAAGAATAGTCCTAAAATAATACTATGATAAAATGCGCAATATTTATTTCTTATTATTAATAATGATACTACATATTTAGTTTGAAAATACAGAATATTAAAAACATTAAGTTCCTAGATATAATTAAAAATATACCTAAATAATAACGATAAAGCATAATCTCTTGAGAAATTTTCAAGTTCCAGAACAATAATTGGATTTACAGCACTTAAACGTATAATTTTTATTTATTAAAAACAAATTGAGCAGTATAATTATTTCCTTAATTTTAGAAAAAATAATTATGATTCCTCGTTTTCTCTTAACAACGCTATTATTTTCTGCAAATATCTTTGCAGAGCCAAATATTGTAGTTAGTATTAAACCTATTCACTCTATTGTTAGTAGCTTAACTCAAGGAATAACAACGCCAAAATTATTACTAACAACCAATCAATCAGCACATCATACTCATCTAAAACCATCCCAGTTATCATTATTAAATCATGCAGACTTAGCTATTTTTATTCATCCTAGCCTTGAAGGTGGTCTTAAAAAAATATTAAATAACCTTAGTGATAATAAAAAACTAATTATTGGTAACATAGAAGATATTCATCTTATGCATAATAAAGAATACAATGAATACGAACTTGATAAACATCAAAAGACAACTAACTATCATCTTTGGCTAGACATAAATAATATGCAAATATTTGCAAAAGAATTGATTGAAAAATTGATTAAAATTGATCCCAATAACCAGTTAAATTATACAAATAATTTATACAAACTTAATAAAAATTTAGACAAACTTAAACAAGATATTGATCAAAAATTATTATTTTACAAGTCTAAAATTATTGCAAGTTATTCTAATACCTTTGATTATTTTATTAATGCTCATCAATTAAAAAAATCAATCAATATTACGAATTATCACGGAGAAAGGTTAAGTATATCTAAAATACTTAAAGCTAAAAAAATAATGAAAAATACACAAACAAAATGTTTACTTTCTACCATAGAAATATCAAAAAAACGAACCAAACCACTGATTAAAGGTTTGAATATAAATTCAGTAAATATTGATATTATAGGTTTTAATATTCAACAAAAATATAATCATTATTTTAAACTGATGTATAATATCACCAATAAAGTTATTCAATGTCTCAAATAAGAATTTCATTTAATAAAGCCTCAAATAATTACGATAATCACGCATTTTTACAAAAAGAAATTGCTATTAGGTTAGATAAAAAACTTAATACTATTTCATCTAAAGCTGAGATCATTCTTGATCTTGGTGCAGGTACTGGTTTACTCAGCAAACAGTTAACTAAATGCTTTTTAAACTCAAAGATTATTTGCATAGACTTTTCCCAGAAATCCTTAAAATACAACCCATCTAGTAACAAGATTTGTGCTAATGCTAATTATTTACCCCTACTAAATAATAGTATTGATATAATTACTTCTAATTTGATGATGCAGTGGTGTCCAGATCTTAATACTTTATTCTCAGAATGTTTTCGTGTACTTAAAAATAATGGATTATTTTTATTCTCTACCTTTGGTCCAGATACATTAAAAGAATTAAAAAACAGTTGGTCAGTTGTGGATGATAAAATACATGTCAATACTTTTATTGATATGCATGATATTGGTGATCAAATGTTACAAAATAGATTTCAGAATCCTGTAATGGAAATGGAAACTTGGACACTCACTTATCAAACAGTCATTGACTTATTACATGATCTTAAGGCCATTGGCGCTCAAACAGTTATCAAACGTTCAAAATCACTAACTGGTAAAAATAAGTTCAAGCTAATGATGAAAATGTATGAGTCTTACAAAAATAATGGAAAATTACCAGTCACTTACGAAGTAATTTATGGACACGCATGGAAACAAACAAGTAATATTGACAATATTACTCTTGAAAATCAATAAAAAATTAATTAAGATAATTGAGTAACAGTACCTGTTTTTTTTAAAATATATTCACCTTTACTAAGTAGTAATTTAGATAAAATTATCACCATTATCATCCTATTCAATATTTCTATTAATCTAAGTAACTATAAATAACATTAACCTACTTTTACTAAACTAGATAATATATTTGTTGAATTGCAGGTCTACTATAATAATATATTATATTGGGTGACTAACAAGAACTGTAAATATGTCTTCATTGTCGTAAACATACATCATTAATATTACCTTTTAGCAAAAATAAGAAATCATTAACTCAAAACCTTTATATCCTCAAGCAACAAAATAACTCTCGTAGAGATTATGATCCCTTCTTAATTAGATCAAGATTTATTTATTTATAATCTAAGTTACACAAACTCTTGATAGTACGCTAAATAATACTAATAGCATGAATAAGTTATTCTACCATCTTTATTTTTAATTATTTTACTCGACAAAAAAATTTATTGTAATTTCAACTCTTTGTAAGTAGATCCTAATTCTACTCCCATATTCATAATAGAAGCAATAGTCTTTAAAAATTTATTAAACATAAATTTTCAATAACAATTTCTATCTAGAAACTAAAATATATCACTGTATACAATAAAACTTTATGGCAATGGTTTAGTTTAGAATAGTGACAATACTAATTGTATCAAGAAATCTGGAAATAAACCAACTACAAGTATTAAGATGGCATTCATTGATAAAACTAATTGCATATCCATTGATGCATTAATAGTTATATTATTATCAATTTCATCAAAATACATAAATTTAATAATTTGTAAATAATAATAGGTACTAATAACAGCAAAAATAACAGCAAAAATTGCAATAGTTATAAAGCCGGATGATACTATTTGTTGGAGGATAAAGAATTTTGAATAAAAACCAAGTAATGGAGGAATACCTGCCATAGATAGCATGACAATTAACATCATTAGTGCAAACCATGGTGAATGTTTACTAAGACCTTTAAAATCAGAAATTTGATCTACTTCAAAACCTTGTTTATTTAATAGAATAATCATACCAAAGGCTGCCAAACTCATTAGTATATATACCAACGTATAAAATATTGCTGCACTATAACCAGTTAATGTTCCAGTCACAAAACCAAGCATAATAAAACCAACATGTGAAATTGTTGAATAAGCTAACATACGTTTGATGTTGGTTTGCACAAGTGCCACTACAGAACCTAGTGTAATTGATAAAATCGATAATACCATGAATAAATCTGACCAATAGGAGTGCATACTCCCTAGACCATTAACTAAAATACGTATCAATATAGAAATCGCTGCAATTTTAGGTACGGTTGAGATAAAAAGTGTGACTGAAGTAGGTGCTCCTTGATAAACATCTGGTACCCACATATGAAAAGGAACAGAACCTAATTTGAAGGCAATACCAATAACTAAGAACACTAAGCCAAAATTAATAATCAGAGTTTTTCTTGAAGTAAGATCTGTATTAGATACAAAATTAGCAATTTCATTAATATTAAGACTACCGCTAATACCATAAATCATACTCATACCGTATAACAATAAAGCAGACGCGATTGCGCCTAATATAAAGTACTTAAGTGCAGCTTCAATAGCATATACCCTTTCATGTGCAATAGCAATTAATGCATACAATGACAAAGATAAGATTTCTAGCCCTAGATATAGTGTTAACAAACTATAGCCAGACACCATCACCATCATACCTAATATTGACAATAAAACCAGAATAAAATACTCACTCCTAAAAAGTAAGTGTGCCCTTAAATAATGACGTGAATAAACCATAGCAATCATCGTAGCAACCATCATAAATACTTTAAATACTGATGCCATATTATCTAATATGAATGAACCACTAAAAATAATTACCTGAGAATGATCAATTAAATTAAATGCTAGTAACCCAGTAATTAATAAACTTAGTTGGGTTAAGTAATATGTAACTTGTTGAGAATATTTATTTAAAAATAAATCTAACAATAAAATTACTACAATTGCACTTAGTAAAAATATTTCTGGTAACACAACCCATAAAGATGATGTGTCAAATTTGATAAAATTATTCATAAGTTAATATCTAAAGTTTAGACGTTAAAGCTTGGTGTAATAAATGTTCAATTGAAATATGCATTAACTCAATTACTGGTTGTGGGTATAAGCCAATAACTAATACTACTATTGCCAAAACTGCAAGAATTGAAAACTCACGAACATTAATATCTTTTAGCATTGATACAGCAGGATTAGTAATAACTCCAAAAAATACTCTTTTTACCATCCATAATGTATATGCTGCACCTATAATCAATGTGCTTGCCGATAACACACCATACCATATATTTGCTTGAATAGCGCCTAAAATAACCATAAACTCCCCTACAAACCCTGAAGTACCTGGCAAACCTACATTGGCCATTGCAAATAATATAACGAACCCTGTGAATTTAGGCATAGTGTTAATCACACCTCCATAGGTTGATATTTCTCTTGAATGCAAACGATCATACAACACACCAACTACCAAAAACATAGCAGCTGAGATAAAACCATGTGAAATCATTTGCACCATAGCACCCTCAAGACCTAATAATGATCCTTCTATTATGTCTTGCTTATAGCTTAAGAATAAAGTAAATATACCTAGTGTTACAAAACCCATATGCGAGATTGAAGAATAAGCTATAAGTTTTTTTATATCACGTTGTACAAGTGCAATAAAACCAATATAAACAATGGAAATAAGTGACAATATTATTATGATTTCTGAAAACTCTAATGAAGCATCAGGTATAATAGGAAGGGAAAAACGAAAAAAACCATAACCACCCATTTTGAGCATAATTGCAGCTAGAATAACAGATCCACCTGTTGGTGCTTGTACATGCGCATCTGGTAGCCAAGTATGCATAGGAAACATAGGTACTTTGACAGCAAATGCCATAAAAAATGCCCAAAAAATATAACTTTGTTCCGTAAAACTTAATTTTAAGTTATGCATATCAATGATTGCAAATGAGCCACCTTTGTTATACATATAAATTATAGATAATAGCATAAACACTGAACCTAAGAAGGTATATAAAAAAAACTTAATAGATGCGTACACACGGTTAACCCCACCCCAAATACCAATAATCAACAACATGGGAATTAATGATGCCTCCCAAAATACATAGAATAAAATAGCGTCTAATGAAGAAAATACACCAATAATTAAACCCTCCATCATTAAAAATGCCGCCATATAGTGGGAGCATCTTTTAGTAACCACTTCCCAACCTGCAATAATGACTAAAATTGTTGAAAAGGTTGTAAGGATAATAAGTGGTACAGAGATACCATCTACGCCAATATGATAATTTATATTAAATTGTGATATCCAAGACGATTTTTCAACAAACTGCATTAAATGTGTTGAGGAATCAAAAGATGTATAAAGACTTAATGATATAACGAAAATAAGAATTGAAAGTATCAGACTTACCCAACGTGCTATATTAGCACGATCATTACCAATAAATATAACTAATACGCCAGAGAAAATTGGCAACCAAATTAGTAAACTAAGTAACGAAATTCCCATAATTAAAGCTCAAATAATGGGTTTTCACCCGTAAACAGCACCCAAGTTAAAATAATTAACAAACTAAAAATCATCAAAAAAGCGTAGTGATAAACATAGCCTGTTTGAATGAGACGTAAAATTTTACCAACTAAAAGAATGACTTTAGTACTACCGTTAACTAGTAACTTATCAATTAAACTAGTATCTGACACTTTATATAAAAAGTTTCCTAGTTTCTTAACACCATTAACAAAAATAAGATCATTAAAACGATCAAAACCATACAAAGATTCAAGCACATAATTAGTACGGTAATATTTCTTTTGTACCCAGTTAGCCCACTGCACTTTATAAATTGAAAATAACCAAGCAATAGCAATACCACCTATCATCATCCAAAATGGTAAAGTTTGTATTGCATGAGGAATCATTGATGCTGCACTGTGAAATTCATATTTTAATTTAGCCATAGAAATATGGCTTGAAGCAACAGTAATAGCATTATCTAACCAACCATTAAACAACATAAATTCAATCGTCAAATATCCAATCATTAAAGATGGTATAGCTAATACAATTAATGGAAATATGATTGAAGATACAGACTCATGCAAATGTTTAGCAGTATGTACATCTACCCTAGACTTTCCATGAAATACTAAAAAAAACATTCTTAATGAATAAAAAGAAGTAACAAATACACCTACTACTACAACAACATAAACCCAACTTGAATACGATAATGATGAAAAATACACCGCTTCAATAATCATATCTTTTGAATAAAAGCCTGAAAAACCTGGAAATCCAATCAGGGCTAATGTGCCAATAAGTCCAGTCCAATAAGTAATTGGCATTTTTTTACGCAATCCACCCATCTTACGAATATCTTGTTGATGATTCATAGCAACAATAACTGAGCCTGCAACTAAAAATAATAATGCTTTAAAAAATGCATGTGTCATTAAATGAAAAATAGCAACTGAATAAGCACTAACTCCTAAAGCAACTGTCATATAACCCAATTGTGACAAAGTTGAATAAGCCACCACTTTTTTAATATCATTTTGTACAATACCAAGTAGCCCCATAAACAAAGCAGTAATTGCACCTACCACCATAACTACTGTTAAAGCAATATCACTTAGTTCAAACATAGGTGACATACGTGATACCATGAAAATACCTGCAGTTACCATAGTGGCTGCATGAATTAGAGCTGAAATCGGTGTAGGACCTTCCATTGAACCTGGCAGCCAAACATGTAGTGGCACTTGTGCAGATTTTCCCATTGCACCGACAAATAGCAATAAACAAATAACAGTAATAAGATCTAAACCCCAAAGCTGTTGATCTATCGTCTTTTCAAGACTCAAAAATACCTCCGTATAATCCAACGAGCCACTAAATACCAATACCAAACTTATTCCTAATAAAAAGCCAAAATCGCCCACGCGATTAACCAAAAAAGCTTTCAAATTTGCTTGCACCGCTCTTTCTTTATGATGCCAAAAGCCAATTAATAAGTATGAAACCAATCCAACTGCTTCCCAGCCAAAAAAAAGCTGCATAAAATTATTACTCATTATCAATATGAACATTGAAAATGTAAACAATGAAATATAACTAAAAAACTTCGTATAACCTACATCATTATACATATAACCAATAGTATAAATATGTACCATAAGTGAGATAAAAGATACAACTACTAGCATCACTGCTGTTAAATTATCAATTAAAAAACCAACACTAATATTTAAATTATTAATTTGTATCCAGGTATAAAGATTTTGATTAAACACCTCACCCCGCTCTAAAACATGATAATTAAATACATATAGGGATAACACAGTTGAAAGTAATAAGCCTAAAATAGTCAAAGTATGTGTTGTGGTTTTACCAAGCATAGTACCAAAAAATCCTGCAATAACCGCACCTACTAAAGGTGAAAGTGCAATTATTAAGTAAATTTTTTCCATTACTAACCCTTTAAACTGTTAGTAACATCAACACTAATAGATCCACGACTTCTAAATAATAAGGTTAAAATAGCTAGACCAATTGCAACTTCAGATGCTGCTACCGTCAAAATAAAGAAAACAAAAATTTGCCCTGCTTCATCTCCTAAAAAATGCGAAAAAGCAACAAAATTAGTATTAACAGCAACCAGAATTAACTCTACACACATCAATAATGTAATAATATTAGTACGATTAACAAAAATACCCACTAACCCAATACAAAAAATTATACTACTTAGTATTAAATATTCACTTAGACTAACCATTTATCTCTTATTTCTCCTTCTTATTAGGTAAAAAAATTGAGACAATTTTTACCCTATCTTTAGCTTGAACATTCACTTGTTCAGAAATAGATTGTTTTTTACGGTTTGTATCATTTCTATGCACTAATGTAATAGCAGCAATGATTGCAATAAGTAACAAAACTGCAGCAAGTTCAAATGGATAAACATAGGTAGTATAAAATTGCATTGCCAATACAGTAATATTACTATAATCTTCACTGTGACGCGCTGGAACACTAAATACATCTAACCCAAATTGACTAGGGCCTAGCACTAAACTCATCTCAACAATAATAATAATAGCAACAACAAGCCGTAACGGTAAATATCCAGTGAATCTTGCCTTGATTGTTGATTTATCAATATTAAGCATCTTAATCACGAATAAAAATAACACCATAACCGCGCCAACATAAACCAAAATCAAAATAATAGCTAAAAATTCAGCCTCAAGTAAAATCCAAATACTAGCAGCACTAAAAAATGCTAACACTAAAAATAAAACCGCCTTTGCTGCATTACGTGAAAAAATCATCGCCAAAGAGCTAACAACAAACCAAAATGAAAATATATAAAATATTATTTGTTCGAATCCCATTATCTACTTTTATTTATACTTAGCATCTTCAAGCTTAGTTTGATTAATGACTTTCTCATTTTGACTACCTACTTCCAAAAGTCGCTCTTTAGTCATAATACTACCTTTCCTTGACTCAAATACATAATCAAAAATTTGTGTCTCAACAATCGCATCAACGGGACAAGATTCTTCGCAAAATCCGCAAAAAATACACTTAAATAGATCAATATCATATTGAGTGGTTCTACGTGTGCCATCATCACGCATCTCAGATTCAATGGTAATAGCATTAGCAGGACAAACAGCTTCACACAATTTACAAGCAATACAACGCTCCTCACCATTTGGATAACGACGTAACGCATGTAACCCTCTAAAACGTGACGATATTGGGGTTCTTTCTTCTGGAAATTGTACGGTAATTTTTTTGTTAACCAACTCTTTAACAGTAATCTTTAGTCCAATTCGTAATTCATTTAGGGTAAAACTTTTAATTAATTTATTTATTTTTTTAATCATAAGGTATGTTAACTTAAAACCACGGACTAAGTTGTAATTGGGTCATCAATGCCACAACAAATATCCAAATAATAGTAATTGGTAAAAATATCTTCCAAGATAAGCGCATAATTTGATCATACCTAAAGCGTGGAAAGGTAGCACGTACCCATAAGTATAAAAACATGAAAAAAGTTGTTTTTACCAATAGCCAAATCATACCAGGTATCCAAGAAAATACACTTTCAAGATAAGGAATAGCCTCAAAAGGAGAATGCCAGCCACCAAAGAACATTATCACAGAAAGAACTGCCATTAAAATCATATTAGAATATTCTGCTAAAAAAAATACTGCAAACGTCATACCCGAGTATTCAACATGTGTACCACCAACAATCTCTGATTCGCCTTCTACAACATCAAAAGGTGCACGATTTGTTTCTACAAGAGATGAGATAAAAAAGATAATCATTATAGGAAATAAAGGAATAAAGTACCAATAAATAATCCCGCCTTGCTGTGCTTGAACAATAGTATTTAAGTTTACACTACCAGCAATCATAACAACTGTTACTAATGCAAAACCAATAACAATTTCGTACGAAACTAGCAATGCTGCACTTCTAAGCGCGCCTAATAATGGATATTTTGAATTAGACGCCCATCCTGCTAAAATAATACCGTAAACACCGATAGAGCCAATCGCTAAAACATACAACAAACTAATATCTAAATTAGTAATATAAATACCTTCGTCAAATGGAATCACTGCCCATACTGCAATAGCAGGTGCAATAGCTAATACAGGCGCTAATAAAAATAAATAAATATTTGCTTTAGTAGGAAAAATGATTTCCTTAGTCATTAATTTTAAAGCATCAGCAATAGGTTGTAACCAACCTTTTGGACCAACACGATTAGGGCCAATACGTAATTGCATATAACCAATCACTTTACGTTCAGCATAAGTAAAGTAGGCTACCACTAACATTAGTGGTATTAGCAAAGCCATTGCTTTAATAAAAATTATTAAGATAATAGCTACTGTACCGTCGAACCAAGGAACGAGTGTATGTACCATTTTCACAAAAGTTTGCCAAACTTCCATTATACTTGTCCATAAATATTAGTTGTTTGATTAGCATTGATAAATACACAATCATCTGCTACTGTGTCAGTAATTATCACAAGTACACCTAAATATTTATCACCAACTGATACTTTTAATGTTTTAGCACTTGTTTGATTCATATAAGCGTTATTCATCTGTCCTATTTTAGTTTCTTGTAATGTCTCACTGTGTCTTAATACAGCGTCAATACTATAAGGAGAGTTTTGCCAAATTACACTAATACCATTATGATAACTGGTAAGGTTATCCTTTATATCATGATTGTGAATTACATGTGATTGATAAGATATTTCAGCTAAAACTTGAGTGGAATCTTCATAATTGAATCCTGGTAATTCCAATAAATCAGCCATGACTTTTAAAACTTTCCAAGCAGGTTTAACCTCATTTGGCGCTTTAACTGCAGCTGTATAGGATTGCATATCATTGTTAATATTTAAATGCGTTCCTGAGGTTTCATAAATACTAGCGATCGGTAAAATAACATCTGAATAACCAACAACGATATCGTCTTTAAAACTATTTAAAGAAATAACAAAAGTATCATCTTTTTCAAAAGCTTTAATAGCTGCTCCTAAATGATGAAAATTATACTGTGGATAAATGTCTAACAAAATAAATCCACGCATATCAGATGCAAGCATCGTATTAACATTCATACCAGAGTTTTGAGGCACACACCCAACTAAATTAGCTGCTATAGTATTTCCCGTTATACTCAAATTTAATGTTCTACTATTCGCACTTTTAGCAATTTTAGCAACTAAATTAGCAATAGTAGAAGCATCTACATTATTAATAATATGTTCACCTAAAATAATAACTGAACTATCAGAATTTAACATTTTATAAGCTATATTTTTAGCTATTTCATCAACATCAATAGCTATCAAATAGTCAGGTAATTCTTGACCATCGTTAATCATGATTGACTTAAGAACACCTGCTAATATAAATGCTATTTTATTTGGTGCAATAATATTTTCAGTATGAAGCGAATAATTAAAATCAAATACCATTACATTTAATACATCGATATCTGCACCTTTTTTTGTAGCTTTACGCAAACGATGGTTAATCATTGGTTGTTCTAATCGAATGTTAGTCCCTATAATTAAAGCATAATCTATCTTTTCTAGTGCATCTAGTTTAATATTGGAATCAAGTAAAATAGTATTATCTAAGTTTTTAACATTTAAACGATAGTCAATATTATCGCAACCAATTTCTGTGAGAATCTTTTTAAATAAATAAAACTCTTCCATAGTTGCTGTATTTGATACTAAGCCACCTAATTGATCAGCTTTTTGATGCTTCAAAATATGACTATTAAGTCCTTTTATAGCGTAATCCAATGCTACTTCCCAGCTTACTTGATTCCACCGTCCTTGTACTTTAATTTGAGGTTTTAACAATCTGTTTTCATGCGTTAGACTTTCATACGAGAATCGATCACGATCAGAAATCCAAATTTCATTAACCAAATCATTATCAGCAGATACAACACGTTTCACCTTACCTTTATAAGATTGTACAAATAGATTTGAACCCACTAAATCATGCCTTGCGATACTAGAAATTGAGTTCATCTGCCATGATCTTAACTCATATTTAAATGGCTTAGAAGTAAGCGCTCCTACTGGACAAATATCAATCATATTACCTGATAATTCAGATTGAATACCTTGCTCTAAAAATGGTTCAATCTTTAAATTCTCGCCTCGTCCAGTTCCGCCCATTTCCATTATACCAGCAATTTCAACACCAAAACGTACACAACGTGTACAATGAATACAACGTGTCATATCTGTTTGAATCAATACACCAATATCACTATCTGTCACAATGCGTTTACCTTCTGAAAAAGAAGAAACATCTGAACCATATTCAACGGCTAAATCTTGTAATTCACACTCGCCACCTTGATCACAAATTGGACAGTCAAGCGGATGATTAATGAGTAAAAATTCCATAACTGATTTTTGACTATTCTTAGTTTTTACATTCTGTGTCTGAACTTTCATACCCTGTACAACTGGGGTTGAACAAGCTGGTTGCGGCTTAATAGCGCCCTCAACATCCACCAAACATATCCGACAAGAAGAAACTACTGAAAGTTTTTTATGATAACAAAATCTTGGCACACTAATATTTTCTCTATCAGTGACAACGATTAGCATTTCACCTGCTTTAGCAGTCACAATATTACCGTTAATGTCAATTTCAATATCAGTCATTAAATTATCCCTTAACCATTGACTTTCTATGTTTAATATAATACTCAAATTCCTCACGGAAATTACGTAAAAAACTCTCAACAGGCATTGCTGCAGCATCACCTAATGCACAAATAGTATTACCCATAATTTTATTTTGTACGCTCAATAATAAGTCAATATCTCCCTTCCTACCATTACCATCAGTAATACGCTTTAATACTCTATATAACCAACCTGTTCCTTCACGACAAGGAGTGCATTGCCCGCAAGATTCATCATAATAGAAATGCGCTAACCTTGTTAATACTTCTACCATGCAAGTTGATTCATTCATAATAATCACTGAACCTGCACCAAGCATTGAACCTGCTTTTTCAATACCATCATAATCCATAGTCATATTCATTACAATTTCTGCAGTTAATACCGGAGTTGATGAGCCACCTGGAATCACGGCTTTTAACTTAGCGCCGTCACGCATGCCACCTGCCATCTCAAGTAAATCTTTAAAAGATATGCCCATAGGTACTTCAAAGTTTGCTGGATTTGTAACATGTCCTGAGACTGAAAATAACTTACAACCTCCAGAGTTTTCAACACCAATATCTGCAAACCATTGACCGCCACATCTTAAAATCTCAGGCACGCTTGCAAAACTTTCGGTATTATTAATCGTAGTGGGTTTTCCAAATAACCCTACATTAGCAGGAAATGGTGGCTTAAATCTAGGCTGACCTTTTTTACCTTCAATAGATTCTAATAAAGCAGTTTCTTCACCACAAATATAAGCACCTGCACCTAGGTGTGTATATAAATCAAAATTAATCGAACTGTTATTGATATTTTGACCTAACAATCCTGCCTTATAAGCCTCTTCTAACGCACCCTCAAAACGTTTAAATGGCTCCATAAATTCCCCACGAATATAGTTATAACCAACACTAGCGTTCATAACAAAACCACCAATTGCCATACCTTCAATCACTGCATGAGGATTAAATCTTAAAATATCTCTATCTTTACAAGTACCTGGTTCTCCTTCATCTGAATTACAAACTACGTATTTTTGTCCATCAGAATGACGCGGCATAAAACTCCATTTAAGTCCAGTAGGAAATCCAGCACCACCACGACCACGCAAACCTGACAACTTTAATTCGTCAATGACTTGCTCAGATGTAAATTTACCTTTAAGTATTTTACGCCATACTGAATAACCACCACTATCCTCATAAGTTTTAAGTGACCAACATTGATCTTTTGTCAGATTTTTAAAGCAAACTTCGTTCATTTGAGATTATCCACAATCTTATCAATCTTATCAATAGTAAGATTTTCAAAATACTTTTCATTAATTTGAAACATTGGAGCACCCACACAAGCCCCTAAACACTCGACTTTTTTAACACTTATTAAACCATCTAAGGTTACTTCACCTGTTTTAACACCCAATTTATTTTCTAGATGTTTAATTAAATCATCAGCACCATTTAACATACATGAAATATTATGACAAAAACGAATTACATACTTGCCAACTTTTTTATAATTATAATTTTCATAAAAAGTCGCTACTTCTTGAACGGCAATACCTGGCATATCTAAATAATCAGCTACTTCTTGGATAGTACTAGCACTTAATATATTTTCATTTTCTGCTTGAACAATTTTTAAAGCTTGCATAACAGCGGAACTTTGTCTATCTTTTGGATATTTTGCAATCCAGACATCAATTTGATTTTTTGCTCTAATTGAAATCATCTATCTATTTCACCAAATACAACATCTTGTGTACCAATAATAGTCACAACATCTGACAACATATGCCCTTTGGTCATTTCATTCATAGAAGCCAAATGAGAAAAACCAGGTGCTCTAATTTTAACTCTATAAGGTTTATTAGCTCCATCAGAAATAAGATACACTCCAAATTCACCCTTTGGGTGCTCAACAGCACGATAAACTTCGCCCTCTGGCAAACAATAGCCTTCAGTAAATAATTTAAAGTGATGAATTAAAGATTCCATGTCATTTTTCATATTAGTACGTTTGGGCTGTGATACCTTATGATCATCACTCATAACTGCACCTGGATTTTCTCGTAACCACTTAACACATTGTTTAATAATATAGTTTGATTGACGCATTTCTTCCATACGCACTAAATAACGATCATAACTATCACCTGTCATGCCTACTGGTATATCAAACTTTAATTGATCATAAACTGCATAAGGTTGATTTTTTCTTAAATCCCACTCCACACCAGAACCTCTAAGCATAGGACCTGTAAATCCTAACTGTTTAGCACGATTCGCAGAAACAACACCAATATTCACCAAACGCTGTTTCCAAATACGATTATCCGTTAATAAATCATCATATTGCTTAATACTTTTAGGAAACTCTTTAACAAAATCAGCAATAAAATCTAATAATGATCCTTGACGATTTTCATTCATAGTTTCTAACTCTTTACTTGTTCGAAAATCTGAAGCTAGATACTGAGGCATTTTATCTGGTAAATCTCGATAAACACCACCTGGACGATAATAAGTTGCATGCATGCGTGAACCTGATACCGCCTCATAACAATCAATCAATTTTTCACGTTCACGAAATGCATATAAAAAAATACTCATAGCTCCAACATCAAGCCCATGTGTACCTAACCACATTAAATGATTAAGAATTCTAGTAATTTCGTCAAACATTACTCGAATGTACTGGGCACGTTCAGGTACTTTTAAATTCAACATAGCTTCAATTGCCATCACGTAAGCATGTTCATTGCACATCATTGAAACATAATCAAGCCTATCCATATAACCAATTGATTGATTATATGGCTTGGATTCTACCAACTTTTCTGTACCACGGTGTAACAAGCCAATATGCGGATCAGCCCGCTCAATAACCTCGCCATCAATTTCTAAAATAAGGCGTAGTACACCATGGGCTGCAGGATGTTGAGGACCAAAATTAAGAGTATAGTTACGAATTTCAGCCATTTTATTTTCTAATTACTCTTGGTACATTAATATTTGGTTCAATGCTTACTTTTTCATAAATTACCCGACCCAAATCCTCATCATAACGCATTTCAACTTCACCAATCATGGGAAAATCTTTACGTAAAGGATGACCTGTAAAGCCATAATCAGTCAAAATTCGACGTAAATCTGTATGATTTTCAAACAAGATACCCATTAAATCAAAAGCTTCTCGTTCATACCAATCAGCAGATGCCCAAATATCAGTGACTGACTTGATAATAGGCTCTGCTTCATCAACAAATGATTTTACTCTAATACGTTTATTTTTACTAACAGATAACAAATGATACACCACAGCAAAACGCTCTTCATGTATATCTTTTAAACCTTGATGATTACGTCCTCTAGAAAAACCAGAAGCACTGGCATTACTATTCCAATCTGATTGTCCATAAGTTAAATAATCAACACCACATAAATCTATTAACGTGTCAAAAGAGAAAAAATCTCTTAATTTCAAACAGGTTTTAATAATATTCTGAGAACTAACTGTTAAAGTTAACTCATCAAAAGCTTCCACCAAATGTGTCTTTCCAAAAACTTCAACTAATGATGTCTTTAAATCTTGCATTATGTTCTTGCAATAGTGTTAGTGCGTCGAATTTTATCTTGCAATTGCATAATACCGTATAGCAATGCCTCTGCCGTTGGAGGACAACCTGGAACATAAATATCAACTGGAACAATACGATCACAACCTCTAATAACTGCATAAGAGTAATGATAATAACCGCCTCCATTCGCACATGAACCCATAGAAATAACCCACTTTGGCTCAGGCATTTGGTCATAAACTTTACGTAAAGCTGGAGCCATTTTATTGGTAAGTGTACCAGCTACAATCATTAAATCTGATTGACGTGGTGTAGGCCTAAAAACAATACCAAAACGATCTAAGTCATAACGAGAAGAACCTGCTTCCATCATCTCTACCGCACAACAAGCCAAACCAAAAGTCATTGGCCAAAGCGAACCTGTTCGTGCCCAGTTAATAACTTTATCAAGCGACATAGTTACAAAACCTTGTTTTATTAAACCCTCAATTGGCATTAGTTATTCCCATTCAAGTGCACCGTTTTTCCACTCAAAAACAAAACCCACTATCAATAAAAATAAGAAAATACTCATTACAACAAAACCAAACCAACCAAGTTGGGACTGAACTACCGCCCACGGAAAAACAAAGGCAACTTCTAAATCAAACAAAATAAATAGAATAGCTACTAAATAATAACGTATATTAAAGTACGTATGTGAATCATTAAAAGCAGGAAAACCACATTCAAATTGAGTATTTTTTTCTTCATTTGGTTTACTCGGACCTAATAAATAGCCAATTAACATCGGACCAATGCCAAAAAAAAGTCCTAAAAATATAAATACAGCAATAGGTAAATAGTTTTCTAACACCTAATTTCTCCCAACTAAAAATATAGACTTCTAAGTATTATATCTAATTAAATTAACAGATTTACCTATAACCAAGAAATACATTTTTAGAGGTTAAATCATAAATTAACTTCAGTGCCACCTACGGTCAATTGGTCTATTTTTAGACTAGGTTGACCCACTCCAACAGGCACGTTTTGGCCATCCTTGCCGCATATACCAACACCATTATCAAGTTTTAAATCATTTGCTACCATAGATATTTTTTTTAATACTTTATCACCAGAACCTATCAATGTCACTCCTTTAACAGGGTGCATAATTTTTCCATTTTTAATCAGATAAGCCTCATTAGCACTAAAAACAAATTTACCTGAAGTAATATCAACTTGACCACCATCAAAATTAATAGCATAAATACCATAATCAACAGAAGCAATCATATCATCTAAAGAATCTTGTCCATTTAACATATAAGTATTAGTCATTCTTGGCATGGGGATATGAGCATAAGACTCACGTCTACCGTTACCTGTTGATACAGTATCCATTAATTTAGCATTAATTTTATCAAATAGATAACCTTTTAAAATACCATTTTCGATTAATAAAGTATTTTGTGTTGGTGTGCCTTCATCATCAATTGTCAAGCTACCACGTCTATTTACTAAAGTTCCATTATCAACAATAGTGCATTTATCACTAGCGACTTGCTCACCAATTCTATTAGTAAATACTGATGATTTTTTACGATTAAAATCACCTTCTAAGCCATGACCAATAGCCTCATGCAACAATACTCCTGGCCAGCCAGAACCCAGTATCACAGGCATATTTCCAGCAGGTGCATTCTTTGACTCCAAAGCTAATAATGCCTGTCTAATAGCTTCATTAACATAAATTTCATCCAAAGCGTGATTAACAAAGTATTGATAATCATACCGACCACCACCACCGCTTGAGGCGGATTCAATTCTACCATTACACTCAACAATAATATTTACACTAACACGTACCATTGGGCGATAATCTTTAGCAAATACACCATCAGTTGAAGTAATTAATATCTCACTAAACCCGCCAGAAATAGAAGCACTAACTTGTGTAACCTTAGACTCCTTTCTAGCAATCTTATCAATTCTATTTAGAAAATCAACCTTTTCTTGTGAGCTAAAACTATTAAGCGGATTCAAACCACTATATTTAGCAACTTGTGGAATAGATTGAAAATCCTGAATTTTTCCTACAGTAGTCTGATACCTTGATACACCCTTAGCAAAATTAATGGCTTTTTCAATCGATCTTAGGTTTAAATCATCTGAATAAGCAAAACCAGTTTGATCAAAACTTACAGCTCTAGCACCTACGCCATGGCTGATATGGTAGGTACCAGACTTAACAATACTTTCTTCTAAAAACCAAGACTCAACCGATGAATGTTGAAAATATAAATCTGCATAATCAGTACCTTTAACTGCTAAAGAGGATAATAAAGTGGTTATTATTTCTTGATTTAAATGGTGATCATCCAATAGTTGTTCAATCATAGTACACTTGATATCTTCTCAATAACAGGCTTATTCCATGGACCCGTTATTTTATATTTAAATTCAACAACTTTATCAACAATATTATTAATCAGTTCTCCTTTAAATAACATCCTATCTGTTAACCAAACTCCCAAACCTGCTAAACCACCACCAGCTAAATAAGTAACAATCGGTACGGCATCACCAATGGCAGGCAGTACCTTTGCTTCTAAATGATAGGTTTGTTCAACGAATTTACTTGAACCTGTTAAGGTAATTATACTTGAGCTTGAATTAAGTTCAAAATGAACAATAGTCGCCATAGAATTGTTAATATAAATTTGTGCATCAATTGTATCATAAGCAAACCCTTTACTAATCAAATCAGTAATATTTAGTTCCAAACGCTTAACAATGGATTTGATATTGAGCAATGATAAAACCAATCCAATATTAGGATCTTTATTAGTAAATACACCCTCTTTAACTTTAACTTTAATCAAACCAGTAATATCTTCAGAACTCATATTCCACGGAGCACAATTACAGAATAGACGTACATCAAACTCAAATTGACCGCCACGAACCTTCCATTTAATATTTAGTTTATCAAGAAATTCGCTCAATTTATTACCTTTTACTTTGGCAAAAAGCTTAGTTCTGCCATTAATCCAAACACCATTAAAACTCAGATTTTGAGCACCAAAAGCAACACCTAAAAATTCTAAATTAATAATTTTTAACATTTTGTCTTGTGATTCAAGTGTGGCATGAAAATTAGGTATCTTTCTTTTACCTACTTGTATGTCTTGTACACTTAAATGCATACTAGGGATATCTTTTACCCTAATATCCCAATTACCTTTTATTTTATCTAGTCCTGTTATTTGAAGATTTGTTAATTTTACTTCAGGCAAAACACCCTTATTTAGTATAATCTTTGCATTAGTTTTTAACGCATCAGACTTAATATTTACCTGCCATGATTGATTTAAATATTTAGCTAAGTAAAGCTCAAAATTATCACTACTATTGGTAAGTACTACCGCAAATAATACATCTAAACCGCTATCTTGATTATTAGAATTAATATGAATATTAAACGAATTACCTCGAATATTACCCATACCATATGAAATAATTTTATTATTATGTAATACTAAATGTGCATTATAGTTATTAATAACAATTGCACCGCCCAATATAGTCAAACGATTGTCTTCGATATTCAAATCAATATCTAATGTCGGATCTGTTTTATTTAGTGGTATCGTTAACTCCACATCAGCAATTACCTTACCAGATAAACTAAAATGTTTTAGTGCATTATTCACATTACTATTTAGTGGCGCTTCTTTTAAAAACCGAGTCAACACTTCGCTATAGGTATTAATTTTACCAACCACACTAACTTCTAATTCATCTTTACTCATATCCAGTATTTGAACTTTAATACCTTGTAAAAACATTTCATTTAACGTGGTGTGATTAACTGTAACTGTAATTTTCTTATCGTCAATATAAATATCTGCATCTAACTGATTAAGATTGTACCAATCGGCATTAAACAATAGCTCGGTATTAGTTAAATGTGCATCAAATTTTATCTTTGCTGGTAATTCCTTTGAAAGATTCTTCTTAATATTAATATTAATATTATCTATCGTACCTGATTGAAATGCTTGTTTGATCCATTTATAAGTTGCACTACCTATTAATACTACGGGTAAATAATCACTAATTTTAACTACATCCATACGTTTGATAAGGCCAATAATCTGGATAAAATCATCATTTTTCTGGCTATATAACTTAAAGACTAATACAATTTTAAAGTCATCATTACTCACAGTAATTGGCAGTGTTAAACAACCATCACAACTTACTTGAAGATTAGATAAGGAAATTGTAACATTAAAATATTTAGTCGCAAGATCTTGTCTAGGAGTTGTTAATAAAAACTGTACTCCATCTCTTTTAAAAGTCAAAGGCGCAATTTTAATTGCATGCTTGATAATTATTTTATTGATATGTAAAGATTCAAAGAAATATAGCTTTTCTAACACCCTAAGTGAGACTATATTGTTAATATTATTTATATTAACATCAACAAGATTAGAATAAAGCATTAAAGTATCAATATAAATTTTGCTAGGATGATAAATATTATCAAATAAATTTAATAAATTCACATGCCAAGATAATTTCTTAATAATGGCTATTTTCTGCTGATTTTTATTTGATGAGATAGAAATACCATGTACTTTTAAGGTAATTCCTATATTTTCAAAATAGAATGTAATTTTAGATAATCGAACATCAAGACCAGTTAAACTTGATAATTGGTTTTCAATCGGCGCTTGTAATAATATTGGGTATTTCACAAAAAATACCACTACTAGTACAATAATAAGCGAAAAAATAACACTAACCAAAGTGCTTATTTTTAATACTTTAATACCGCCCGAAAGTGTTCTTTTAATCATTATTATACTTATCGCTACATTAAAAATATAACACCGACCTTAGAAAATTATAACTTATTTTTACAAATGAGTTATTTATTGATATTGATATTGATATTGATACAAAACTATATTAAAAATATAATGTCAATTATAATACTGTATATTTTTATTATTGACGTTGATGCGTTATCTAGTTATTCAATTAAACATATACTTATACCTATTGGTCTAAGTATATGTTTAAAAAATGATTTGACGTTACCAAAAAAGTACTTGCATGAATTTATTCACATAATTAGCTAAAAGTAGTTATCTGAATATACGATAAAATAAATACCATTGATTACATTCGAAGTACTATAACAATGTAAAAATACCTATCTCTTTATTTTTTTCTACCTTGTCAAAATCAAACACTTGCCCATTCATAGTAATATAAATACCATATTCTTTGATTTGTACTGCGCTTAAAGCTACACCTAAATTAAACAGCGCATCAGAACAATTAATAGAATAAGGGATCATGGATCCAAATAAAACAATAGTTTTATTATTAACCTTTTTGGCTAATAATTTTGCAGTTCTAACCATAGAATCAGTACCATGAGTAATTAAAATATGGCTTGTATCACTTTCCTGACACTTTTTTACAATTAACGCTCTATCAATATCGCTCATATCTAAACTATCTTTTAAAAATAGTACCTCAGATAAAATATCAACCATAGACCTAGCCCGATTAAGCATATCAATAAGATAAGTTTGTTGAAATACTAACTTACCAATCAACTCATCATAAACTTTATCAATTGTACCTCCAGTAATTAATAATTTAATTATCATAATAAAATTATGCTGTATTTAAACTTAAATATAGTAAAGTAAAATTATTTTATTCAAAAATAAAAAAGACAATCTATCTAACAATATCTATTTATAGAAATATAAAATTATTCTTAAAAACTCTACATTTACAATATAATTTAGGTATTTTTTATAAACTAAAACATTAAATTTTAACCTTATTATTTTTCTAAAAATCAGTTATAAAGTACTTCATTTAACAAAAAATTATTATATTCAAATTCTTTTTCCAAAAATATCTGCACCAATACGTACAGAAGTAGCGCCATTCTCAATAGCTAATTCTAAATCATGACTCATACCCATCGATAAAACATCTAAATTAGAATATTGCTTGATAATATTTTCCATTCTAGAAAAACTTTGCGCTGAACTAAAAGGATTTGGAACACACATAAAACCTCTTAAAGTGAGATTCTTTAGACTTTCAAAATGAGTAATCAATTCATCAACTTGTCCAACCAATACGCCTGATTTAGTAGGTTCATTATCAATGTTAATCTGTAAAAGTACCTTCAATTTAGGTAAGTTTTTTGGGCGTTGATCATTAAGTCTTTGTGCAATTTTTAATCGGCCTATACTATGTACCCAATCAAAGTTTTTGGCAATTTTTAAGGTTTTATTTGACTGAATAGGGCCAATAAAATGCCAAATTAAGTTTTGGCCTTTTAGATGATTAATTTTTATAAGTGCTTCTTGAAGATAGTTTTCAGCGAAATGCTGTTGTCCTACATCAATTGCTTGTTGTAATTCATATACTGATCTAGTTTTACTCACTGCAACTAAAGTAACAGACTGAGTGTGATTAACCTGACTAATTCTTAACTGGACTTTTGTTAAATTATCTTTAATCAAAATACTTGATAGGCATTAAAAACTGGACCATCAACACAAATACGCTGCATAGAAATACCTTGTTTAGTTTGAACTTCAACTACACATCCTGCACAACCACCAACAGCACAGGCCATATTTTCCTCTAATGAAACCTGACAAGGTAAGTTATACTCTTTAATCAAACTACTCACTGTTACTAGCATAGAATGTGGACCACAAGCATACACCTCAACTTGCATTCTTTCATCAACTGTTAAACTATCTAAATATACTTTAGCTAAATCAGTTACAAACCCCTTAAATACACCATCAAAACCTTGAAAACTGGCTAATCGACACTCAATACCCCAATCTTCTAACTCTGTCATAGTGTGCGTTGCACCCTGATAATTTTTACCATTATTAGCTAACTTAGCAGAAAATGGGAATGGAACTTCTGAGCCTAAAATTGCAAAAGGTTTATAATCACTATTTTTTATTTGTTGTGCAATAGCGATCATCGGTGGCATACCTACACCTCCCCCAATTAGTAGTGGTCGTTTTTTATTAGTTAGCTCAAAACTATTACCAATAGGACCAATAATTGATAGCACATTACCTACTTTTTGCTTAGCTAATTGATGAGTACCTTTGCCAACCACCTTGTAAAGCAAGTCAAAGGTGCCTTTTTCAGAATCAACAGACATGATTGAAATAGGCCGTCTCATTGCTAAAGAATCAGAAACTCTAAGATGTACAAATTGCCCTGGTTTGCTCTGTTGAGCAATAATACTTGATGATAGAGTTAAAATATATTGATCATTCTCAAACCTAGAATGTACCAAAATTTGACAATCACAAACCTTAATTTTATGACGATTAGCCTTATTCATTACCAGTAATTAATGTACCAGATTCATTACAGGTAATCAAGGTACCAACACCATTATCTGTAAAGATTTCTAACAATACCGCATGTTCAACTCTTCCATCAATAATATGTGTAGATTTTACTCCATTTCTAACAGATGATAGAGCAGAATCAATTTTTGGCAACATACCACCATAAATTGTTCCATTTTCAATAAGACTATCAATAATATTGATGTCAAGCCCAGTTAATAATTCACCATTTACACCTAATAAACCAGATGTATTGGTTAATAATATTAACTTCTCAGCATTCAACGCTTGGGCAATTGAACCTGCAACTAAATCTGCGTTAATATTATAAGAAAAACCATCCTTGCCCACACCGATAGGTGCAATGACTGGAATAAAATCCCCTTTTAATAGTAAATTAATCACTGAAATATCAATTTTATCTACCTCTCCAACATGACCAAGATCAATAATTTCAGACGTTAGTTCAGGTTTAAGATCACTTTTTAATTTCTTAGCAGAAATTAAGCTACCATCTTTTCCAGTTAAGCCAATGGAATGACCTCCATGCTGATGAATAAGATTGACAATTTCTTTATTAACCAAACCGCCTAACACCATTTCAACTACATCCATAGTTTCTGAATCAGTAACACGCATGCCATCAATAAATTGACTTTGTTTACCAATTTTCTCTAATATCTTACCAATTTGTGGGCCACCACCATGCACCACAATTGGATTCATACCAACAGATTTCATCAGAACAATATCACGCGCAAAACTAGATTTTAATGCTTCATCAACCATAGCATTACCACCATATTTAATGACAATAGTTTTACCTTGGAATTTTTGAAAATAAGATAAGCTTTCCGTTAAAACGCTTGCAATATTGTGTATGTTATTAGACATGTTATGCAACATAAAAATTTATTAAAATAATATTTTACTTAATATTTATAGCAAAAATCTGATTTTTTTGACAAACAAAACCCTAAATAATTCCAAAAATGAACACTAATTTTAATATAACTAACCTATTAGCATTATTAAATCACAGTAATTAATAACATTAAGATTACCGTATCTAAAGTCATTGGATTAAATAATATACCAAATATAGAAGATATAAAATACCTGAAGACGCTAGGTATTATATCCAAAATATAATAAATAGTTGATAACTATTTCAATAATATAATAAATACTGTATTTTTGTTAATACAAGTAAAAATAAACAAAAAACTAATTTTACTAATAGTTCTGATTGTAATATCATCACTAATATTTTTCTTAATTAGTATTCTTTCTCAAAAACACATATTTATAATTTCTAATCAATCCTATTTTCTCAATGAGAAGTATTATTTCTTTATTTAAAATCTTTTAATTTTCAAGATTTATCTAATAATAAATCAAATAGTAACAAACACCATAAAGTTTATTACTTTAGACCACTTATCCAAAGAAGAGCTAAACGATTAGAAAAGAATATCATAATAGCTTCATTCAAAGAATTATAAATATAAAACATAAATATAAGTGCTAAACGCTATAAACTGGATTAATATTTTATATTATCATAAAAACCATAAATCGTATTAGTATCATATCAAACATGTATATTATTTAATGACATAATTATTATATTAACCTATATTATAAAATGGAATAATATAATGAATAGATTGAGCGTTTACTAAGTAATACCAAATGAATAATAATGCCAAAAACACATCATAAAAAAATAGCTTGTAAATCATTCAAGAAATCAAAACCTTTTTTACTAGGTTTCGCCAGATTGCCATCCAATTCAAACAAACCAAGTGCTTTTGCCTTATTTAATTGACACTCAATTACTTGTATTGGTTGCCTTGTTCTTAGCTCAAACAATTTCAAATCAAATCCATGTTTTAACCTCAGTGCATTAAGCATAAAATCAAAATTTAAATTTTCAATCTGATTAACTTGTTTTTGTCTGTTTTCTAGATAATCCTTTGGCAAACGTGCCTTTATCGTTCTAAACGGGAAAGACTCCTTTAATAAAGTAATTTTTCCATGAGCACCTGCACCTATACCAACATAATCACCAAATTGCCAATAATTTAAATTATGCTTTGAAGGTGTTTTACCAAAAGCAGACACTTCGTAACGTATATATCCATTTCTTTCTAATAAACTTATACCTGCATTACCCATTTGCCAAACAACCTCATCACTTGGCAAAATCGGCGTATATTTAGCAAAATAAGTATTAGGTTCAATAGTTAATTGATAAAAAGAAATATGATCAGGTTTTAAATTTATAGCTTGATAAACATCAGACAAACTTTCATCTAATGTCTGTCTCTCTAATCCATACATAATATCAATATTAAAACATTTAAAGCCTACCTCATTAGCTTGTTCACAGGCATAAATCGCTTCATCAGCATTATGAACACGGCCCAATGATTGCAAATGTCTATCATTGAAAGACTGCACACCAATTGAAAGCCTATTAATACCAATATGCTTAAATAATTTGAACTTTTCAATCTCAAAAATACCAGGATTAGTTTCTAACGTAATTTCAATATCATTTGCAAATTTCAACCTCTTTTTTAAACCAGTAAATAACTTAAAAAGTTCTTGCTCACTCATTAAACTAGGTGTACCACCACCTAAGAAAATAGATTGAAGGACGCGACCTTGAATATAATCTAAGTCCTCATTAAGATCTTCTAATAACGACTCAATATAACCACTTCGTTGATTACAATCATGAGAATTAAAATCACAATAAGGACATTTTTTAACACACCATGGATAATGAATATATAACGATAATGGTGGTAATTCTAGTATGTAACTCACTAATTTTTTTTGAGTACTTTAAGCAACGCTGATAAAGCTTTTCCTCGGTGAGAAATTTTATTTTTTGTTACAGATGAAAGCTCAGCAGAAGTGCAATTATGGATTGGCACATAAAAAATTGGGTCATAACCAAAACCATTATTACCTATTTTTTCACGTAATATCTCTCCTTCCCAGCTTTGTTGAATAATAATAGGCGTTGGATCACTGGCATGTTCAACAAAAACAATCGCACACCAAAATCGTCCAGTTCTCTCACCATCTACTACGTCCTTCATATCAATTAATACTTTTTGTATATTTGCTTCATCATCTCCATGACAATTCGCATAACGTGCAGAATAAATACCAGGATTACCACCCAATGCATCAATTACAATACCTGAATCATCAGCCAATGCTGGTAACCCAGACTGTTCGCTAGAATTTCGTGCTTTAATCAATGCATTTTCAACAAAGGTTAGTCCTATTTCTGGAACTTCTTTAATCTGTCTATCCTTCATGGGTATAACCTGATATATACCTCTTAACATGGTGTTAAACTCTTTGATTTTACCTTGATTATTGCTAGCAAGAATAATCTCTTTCATCGTGTATAATTTAGCCTAATATTTAGATTCCATGGAACTCATTATGACTCAAGACGAAATGAAATTCACTGTGGCACAAACCGCGCTCAAATACGTAATAAAAAATACTATTATAGGCGTAGGAACCGGCTCTACTGCTAATTTTTTTATTGATGCTCTATCCACTATAAAAAACAATATTAAGGGAGCTGTTGCAAGTTCTAAAGAAACTGCACAGCGCTTAGAAAATCATGGTATTAAAGTATTTGACCTTAATAAGATAGAAGCTATTTCAACTTACATTGATGGTGCTGATGAATCAGACAACGATTTAAACCTTATCAAAGGTGGTGGCGGTGCACTAACACGAGAAAAAATTGTTGCAGCAGTAGCTCATCAATTTATTTGCATTGCCGATGAATCAAAATTAGTTTCGATTATGGGTAGTTTTCCACTACCTATTGAGGTTATTCCAATGGCAGTTAATTATGTTAAAAATCAGATAATACAAAAAATTGGTGGTATACCTGAAGTTAGAAAAGACTTTATTACTGATAATGGTAATTTTATTCTTGATATTAAGGATTTAAAAATCACTAATCCCAAGGCAATGGAAACAAAATTAAACAGTATTATTGGTGTAGTAACCAATGGACTCTTTGCTAATCGTGGTGCAAATGTTTTATTACTAGGCACACCAAATGGTGTAAAGGTAATAACCACTTAATTGGATAAAATTAATATAACTCTATCAATTTTAACTCTATCAATTTTTCTAAATACCCAATATTAACTTTATCAAGGTATCAAATTAATCTTTCGATCTAGAATGATAAGTTTTACTTGCTGATAACGAATAATACTCTCACTTACCTTATCGTTATAGGATCTATTACATAATTCATGAGAATAGTAAATACCTATATTAGGTTGTTACGTATTATGTAATAAAAGTTAATCAAACATGATTTTTAGTCTTTTGATACTTTTTATTTCCCTAAAATATCATAATTAAGCACTTTATTTCCAATATAACGTTTTTATAACAACTTAAAAATAGCGGCTAAGATACATCTAATCTAAACGTGGATAAAATCATCAATACATCCATTACTAAATATTCAATCATATTACTTTATTATATTTGACTCTTTACTGATGGACGACTAAAATAGTACAACTTATTAGTTATTTCTAATATGTTCATTATTTTAAACTTTAAAAAATATAAGGAGTCCATAAATGGCTGACGAAACTTTAGATGCATCAGGCTTAAACTGCCCATTACCAATTTTAAAAACTAAAAAAGCATTATCTAAAATGGATATAGGTAAGATTTTAGACGTAATTTCAACTGATGCTGGTTCAGTAAAAGATATTGAAGCTTTTTGCAATCAAACAGGTAATAAACTTATGTCCGCTGTTGAAGAAAGTGGTAAATATATCTTCACCATTAAAAAGACTTAAACACTAACATATTTTACAGGAGAATCATTATGTCAGATAATAAAAAAATGACTATTATAGCCACTAAAGGAACTTTTGATTGGGCCTTTCCACCTTTCATTATTGCTTCTACTGGTGTTGCAATGGATAAAGAAGTTACCATATTCTTTACCTTTTACGGGCTTAATCTTTTATTAAAAGACACCTCTAAATTACGTATATCTCCTATAGGTAATCCAGCCATGCCAATGAAACTACCTATAGGACCTAAATGGTTACAAAAAATTGATTTTAGCCCTAAAATCCCAAATATATTTTGGTTATTGCCTTTTACAGAATATTTAGCCACTTATTTAATGAAGAAAAC
Organism: Candidatus Vesicomyidisocius sp. Pext_18_S21; assembly: GCA_021730165.1. GTDB lineage: Bacteria > Pseudomonadota > Gammaproteobacteria > PS1 > Pseudothioglobaceae > Ruthia > Ruthia endoextente. The sequence continues at coordinate 219,864 of CP072535.1, read as the reverse complement.
CATGAAGAAAAACGGGGTTGCAACGCTTGATGAACTACGTTCTGTATGTCAGGAGTTTAATGTTAAATTTATCGCTTGTGAAATGACAGTTGATTTATTTGGTTACAGCAAAAATGACTTCATTGATGGTGTTGAATTTGCAGGTGCAGCCACTTACTTTGATGAATGTAATGACTCAAACCATAACCTTTATATGTAATAATATGTAATAATATGTAATAACTTTTGTTTATCCATCAATAAAAGCCTCCTTTTAGAGACTGTTGTGCTTTCTAAAGTAAACAAAAGTTCGTACTTTTTATAAAAACATTATGTCCAATCTAAACATCTCCAACCTCTCTCAATTGCAATGACATTAAGTTTATCATCGCCATGAACAACAATAGGATAATCTACTAATTCCAACATTGGTAAATCATTATAAGAGTCTGAATAAAAACTTGCACCTTTAATACTTACACCAGTTTTTTTCAACCATTTATTAAGGTGATTAATTTTTCCAATTTGGAAACACGGTTCACCCGTAACTTTACCTGTATATTGACCTTCTTTTATTTCAAGATTAGTGGCTAGTAGATTCTTAATTCCATATCTAGCCACAATCGGTTCAGTAACAAAGCGATTAGTAGATGTAATCACCATTAATGTGTCACCTTTTTCTTTATGTCCATCGACCACTAATTGAGCTTTAGGTAATAAAATTTGCTCAATTTTTTGGTTCATAAACCACTGGTGCCATTGATTTAATATTTCCATAGAGTATTTAGACAAAGGTTCTAAACAAAATTCTAAATACTCATGAATATCTAATTTTCTAAGCATATATTGATCAAAAAAATACTGATTTTTACTTTGATAATTATTTATATTAACAGCACCAATTTCACTTAAAAATTCTCCCCAAAGAAAGTCACTATCGCCATTAATGAGAGTTCTGTCTAAATCAAAAATTGCAAGTGCCATTACACCTCCTTAATACTGATTAGTGTTTTTACAATCTCCCATACATAAGACAAAATGGAATTAAATCTTGTTGATCAGTATAACCTACTATATAAGTGTTTTAAACCAGTAATGACTACTAATCAAAAATAATATACCTAGAGATAAAAATTTTAATACGTTTGTCTTTTTTTATTCACACTAATATTAATACTCCCATTAGCTCATCAAATATACCAAAAACCATATCAAGGAAAAATATACAAGCATCTTCATATTAGACTACTTTTAGTATCAAAAAAATACTCAAATAGCGGACCAATCATTTAAATATAGGTTGAAATATTATTTATATAGTCATGCTATTTATTACGAAGCTAAAAATAGTAATATTGTTACTAAAATTATCCAATAACTTAGTAACATTGGTAAATTAAGACTCAACCAAATCAATATTCATAATAATTTATACCAATTTTGCAAATACGCGTCCAGCTGCATCAATAGTATTTTGAATGTCCATGTCACTATGAGCACTAGAAACAAAATCTGCTTCATAAGCAGAAGGTGTCATATACACTCCCTCTTCCAACATTAGGTGATAGAATCTTTTAAACAATTCAACATTGCACTGAGAGACTTCTTTAAAATTAGTCACTGATTTAGCATCCGTAAAAAATAAACCAAACATACCCCCCACAATATTAGCAGTCATACCAATATTATTTTCCTTAGCCTTAGCTAAAAAACCCTTTGTTAATTTTTGGACTTTAATATTTAAAGTAGTATAAAAACTTTTGTCTTTTGACAATACGTTTAACATTGCTAGTCCTGCTGCCATTGATACTGGGTTACCTGAAAGCGTTCCTGCTTGATAAATAGGTCCTAGTGGTGTAATAAATTTCATAATTTCACACTTACCACCGAATATACCCACTGGTAAACCAGCACCAATAATCTTACCCAATGTTGTTAAATCAGGTTCTACGTTATAAAATTCCTGCGCCCCTCCAAGAGCAACACGAAAACCTGTCATAACTTCATCAAAAATTAAAATAACCCCATATTCATCACATAACTTGCGTAAACCTTGCAAAAAACCGTCAATAGGTGGAATACAATTCATATTACCTGCCACAGGTTCAACAATAATACAAGCCACTTCAGTGCCAACTTTATTGAGTATTTCATATACTTGATCAATATTATTGTATTCCAAAGTCAGTGTATACTTTGCAAAATCTTTAGGTACACCAGGTGAAGTAGGTATACCCAATGTTAAAGCAGCAGAGCCTGCTTTAACTAATAATGAATCGGAATGTCCATGATAGCAACCTTCAAATTTAATAATTTTATCTCTGCCAGTATAACCACGCGCCAAACGGATAGCGCTCATAGTTGCTTCCGTACCTGAACTTACCATACGAACCAATTCAATTGAAGGCATTAGTTCACATACCTTTTCTGCCAGCATTGTTTCAATATGAGAAGGAGCACCAAAACCAAGACCATTTTCCAAATTAGTTTTAATAGCATTCATAACCTCTTGATTAGCATGACCTAAAATCATTGGGCCCCAAGAAGCAACATAATCAATATACTTATTACCATCCACATCAAAAAGATAAGCACCTTCGCCACGAGTAAAGAAAATAGGATTACCACCTACGCCATTAAACGCCCTAACTGGTGAATTCACTCCGCCAGAAATAACAGTTTTTGCTTGTGCGAATAAAACTTCTGATTGATTCATATCTCCTCCTATTTATTAAAAAACAAGCTTTACAAGTTTATTGGTAATTTGTGGGTATTTTTTTAAATGAACAATATGTGACCAGACAGTTAAAATATTAACCATTAATAAGCTAATATTAACGGTGGTTTTTAATAGTTTAATAGTATGATAAATATCATCAAGTAATTTGAATAAAAATTCAAATTTTACTGTTATAAAAACTTGATAAAGTTCAGTAATAGCGTCTTCTTGATGTACAATTTTTAATCTAATTCCTTCAATAATAATATTTTGCAAACAATTTAAAATAACCAATTCATTACCCTTAAAATCTTTAATTTGTACTATCATTAATGGATTAACAACAATATTAAGCAACTGGTTTTGGTAATTCTGATAATGAGTAAAGCTACCATCAGACAAATCAGACAATACTTTAAACGGAACACCATGTGTACTCTCTAATAGATGTTTAATATTATAATCTTTCTTTTTAGTTTTACCAATATGTTTAATTAGCCAATGACAAGTTTGTTGATCATATGTCTGAGAAATATGTATATTTTGACACCTTGATACAATAGTAATTGGCAAGCTTTCAATATGATGTGCTAAAATAATAATTAACGTATTTTTTCTAGGCTCCTCAAGAGTTTTTAACAAACCATTGGCAGCACCTATATTCATTTCATCTCCGTAAAAAATAACCCCAATTTGTAATTCATCAGCAGTTTTATTCAAAGCATCACAAAAAACACGTACTTGATCAATACGAATATCCCTAGATCGGTTTTTATTTTTTTCAACCATTTCTCCTGCACGGCAATAAACCATATTAGGATAATTTGAGCGCCTAATTAATACAGGATAGTCTAAATTATTTCTAATATTATCTTTTCTAATAATATTATCCTTTAACAAAACACTAACTAATTGTTGCATAAGTTCAAATTTACCAATTTTTTCAACACCTGTTATTAATAATGCATGGGGCAGGCAATCTTGATCAATCATATTTTGTAATTTAGACCATGCATTTTTATGCCAAGGAAGGTTCATAACACTTGTAAAATAACTTTAATTTGTTGACTTGTTTCCTTAAGTGTTTGTGAGGCATCAATAAGCTTAATACGTTCAGGAAATTGCTTAGACCTTTTAATATACCCATCTCTCACACGATTAAAAAAATCATTTGTCTCAAGTTCAATTCTATCCTTACGAATTCTAGATTTAATCCGTAACATACCTAATGCAACTGGCACATCTAATAATAAAGTTACATCAGGAGAAAAATCTTGCAATACCCATCGTTCCAAAAATGTAATACGCTCAATACTCAAACCTCTACCACCACCTTGATAAGCATACGAAGCATCCGTAAAACGATCGCTTAATACCCAATCCCCCCTCTTAAGGGCTGGAATAATTTTAGTCTTAATATGCTCATTTCTAGCAGCAAACATTAATAACAACTCAGTATCATTGTCCATTAACTTGGTATCAATACTTAATAATAATTCTCTTATTTTCTCGCCAAGTTTAGTACCGCCTGGTTCACGTGTTAAAATAACATTGATGTTTTTTTTAGCTAAATAGCTACAAATAAAATCAATTTGTGTACTCTTCCCAGCACCTTCAACACCATCAATAGTGATAAATTTTCCTCTTTGCATGCCGGATATTTTATATAGATAATGTATAAATTTTATAAATACTTATTGATATAAGTTTTATTTTATTAATAAGTATTTATAAAATATAAACACCATCCTTTTTTTAACAAAAAATAAAGCATACAACTAATTTGTGTCTACCTTAAAGATTAACTCCTAGTAGGAATCCTTTATTTCTATAAAAATTACAGAAGCTATTAAATTTTAAGTTGAGTCATTATCTAGAATATTTGACTTAATTTCAATCATAATTTCTACCAAAGTTTTATTATATTTTAGTACTTTCATATTAATCTAGTTCTTAATAAAAACAATAATAGTATTTTTCTCAATTAGGGTAATACTTCTAATTTCTACTTTCATAGAAATAAAATGATTTAAACCAATCAAAAATATTTATATACATATTATTATCATAATAACCTAATTTAATTTTTAATTCTAATTTAAATAATTTATCAAGTAATCACATTAAAATACTAGAATTGATATAACCTAAATAATCTAAATTATTTGCAATCAAATAAGAACTAACGTCATGAGATGTTTTACTACATATCTAGATTATTTGTTTTGATACCATTTCCCAAATACATCCAGAACAGTAAATAAAAATAGCAACAAATATAAAGATAAACTTCAAATAAGAGGGTTTTGATTTAAGCAGAACTGACAATGAATGCTTATTCTTGGAGCGTACAAAAGCACTAATTAATTGATCCGTAATTTGATGATTATTAAATAACTTATGATTAATTTTAGACACAGGTTTAATACCAATTACACTATTGGTAATAAATACTTCATCTGTTTCAAGTAACTCAACTAATGATAAAGAACAAATCTTAAATTGCAAGTCTAATTCTTTTGCTAAATCAAAAACTACAGACCTCCTAGTACCTTCAATACCACAATTAGTCAAACTAGGAGTAAGAATTACTTGATTACGAATGGCAAAAATATTACCTTGAGTAACTGAAATAACCAAAGCATTTTCATCTAACATAATACACTCTTGCTCTTGTAATTCTGACCTTGCAAGAATTTGTTCTAAACGATTACAATGTTTAATTTCAGATAACAATTGATTACCAACATAACCACTAGAACACACATCTAACTCATATTGCCAAGGTAAGTTAGGCATAAGGTAAATAATTATAATACGGATTGGCTTAATGTTTTTCTCATAACCATAACCCCTTGTACTTTCACCACGAGAAAGAATAATCTTAACCACTGCTTGATTTAATCTAGAAAGAGTAAATGCTTGAGCAATTTCTTTAAGCCAAATATCCTCATTCACTTTATGAATTCTTAACCTCTCACAACCTTTTTCTAGCCTTAAAAAATGCTTAGACCAAAATAATAATCTAGAATCTTTAATTAAACAAGTTTCAAACAAACCATCACCAAATTGCACTAGACGATTAAATATACTAAGTTTGGTTTGTTTTTTACCGTTAATTAATAAAATGGTAACCATAAAATGGTATTATAATTCAATAAATAATATTGTTACCTGAAGATAAATTTTTATTATTAGTCCAATATTTTAATCAAAAAAATAACACAAATCTTAAAATCTTTATGAAAAAAACTGTTCAACAGTTTATTAATAATCTAACTGATAGTGCTAAAGATTTAGCTCCTATAATAGGTGTAATTACTTTTTTCCAAATTATTGTACTTCAACAAAGCATACCGAATTTAATGGATATTATCATTGGGACAGGGTTTGTTTTATTAGGTTTGACTTTATTTGTATACGGACTAAAACTAGGATTATTTCCTATTGGTGAAACATTAGCCTACGGTTTTGTTAAAAAAGGTTCAATTTTTTGGTTACTCTTATTTTCATTTGCCTTAGGATTTGGTACCACAGTAGCAGAACCTGCCCTCATAGCAATTACTAATGAGGCAGCTAAAGTTGCCAAACTTGGTGGTATTGTCAATACACAAACAGAAATTAATAATTATGCAAGAACCTTACGTTTTACTGTAGCTATTTCTGTAGGTTTAGCTGTAGTAATTGGTGTACTCAGAATTTTAAAAGGTTGGCCAATACAATACTTAATTATTAGCGGCTATCTTATAGTAATTGCTACTACTTTCTTTGCACCAGACTTTATCATTGGCTTCGCTTATGATTCAGGTGGTGTCACTACAAGTACCATTACTGTACCATTACTCACTGCACTTGGTGTAGGTCTTGCTAGTTCAATTAGTGGCAGAAATCCTTTAACAGATGGTTTTGGAATGATTGCCATTGCCTCACTTCTACCTATTATTGCAGTAATGTTATTTGGTATATTACGATGAATTTAATGGGTAATTTTATCAATATGTTCTGGGATGTTATGCCTATTGCAGTGGTATTACTTGGTTTCCAGATAATCATTCTTAAACAAAAAATACCATATTTAAAGAAGATTATTACAGGATTTATTTTAGTTTGGATAGGACTCACTTTATTTATTGTTGGGTTAGAAAAAGCACTATTTCCTCTAGGAAAACTAATGGCACAGCAACTAACATCAAGTAACTTTATCGGTAATGACGCACTTAACTGGAAAGATTATTACTGGATTTATATTTTTGCAGCCAGTATTGGCTTTGCCACAACTATTGCTGAACCAGCTTTACTAGCAATTGCCATTAAAGCCAATCAAGTATCTGGCGGTTTTATCAAGGTATGGCCTCTAAGAATTGTAGTTGCTATTGGTGTGGCTGTCGGGATCACCATCGGAAGCTTTCGTATTATAACTGGATTACCATTATATTACTTTATTATTTCTGGCTATGTTATCGTACTTATACAAACCTACTTTGCACCTAAAAATATTATTGCACTTGCTTATGATTCTGGTGGTGTAACAACATCTACCGTAACCGTACCACTGGTTGCAGCTCTTGGACTTGGACTTGCGAGTACAATCGATGGACGCTCTACACTTATTGATGGTTTTGGTTTAATAGCTTTTGCCTCATTATTTCCTATTATGAGTGTGATGACTTATGTACAAATTATGAAATTTTTAAAACAAAATAAGAAATAGAAGGTACTATGCACTTTAAACTAATTATTGCTTTTGTTGATTCTAATAAAACTGACAACATACTTGAGGCCGCTAGAACAAAAGGCGCTACAGGATCAACCATTATTTCTCAAGCTCGAGGAGAAGGCCTCAAACACAACAAAACATTTTTAGGACTTAATATTGAAACTCCTAGAGATGTCTTATTGTTACTAGTAGAGCAACATCTTTCTAGGGATATATTGGAAACAATTGCTGATACGGGCAATTTTGAATCCAACCCAAAAGAAGGAATTGCTTTTCAAGTTGATGTAGAAGATGCTGTTGGAGTTATGCATCAAATTCATGCACTAGAATACACTATAAAGGGAAAAATATAATGACTAATAATACAACAATAACCCTAGTAAAAGATGTTATGTGGACACAGGTTGATATTGTTAATTCAAAATGCACCGTGCAAAATGCACTTAATGACATGCAACATAAGAAAACAAAAATGCTTTTAGTTGACAAATCTCATGTATATGATGAATACGGTGTAGTGCTAATTTCTGACATTGCCTCCAAAGTCATTGCCAAAGACAGAGCGCTTGATCGGGTTAATGTATATGAAATTATGAACAAACCAGCTATTTCAGTCCACCCTAATATGGATATTCGTTATTGTGCAAAACTATTAACAAACTTTAATCTTTCTCGTTGCCCAGTTTTAGATAATGGTGAGATCATTGGCATGGTTAGCTTAACTAGCATTGTCTTTAATAGTTTAAAGATTGTATAACAAAAAAATATTAGGAAATTAGGATATAGTGATAGATTAACTATTTTTTTTTAACCTGCTAGAATACAGAAATATTTTGTATATTGGATAATTAGGAAAAATAAATGAGTGGAATTATCAATCTAATCAAATGGTTATTAATTATTATTGGCGCTATTACAATTTATTATACTATATCACTACAAATTAAATACGATGGTATAGCTGGAAAAGTAATCAGTGAAATAATTTCACCAAAACTACATCCAAAGTCTATGTCTAAGGTATACATGCCAATGATCAACACGCTACTTGATACAGGTGATATTGCTATGGCTTCTATTGTGCGTGTAAAAATAGCTGACGATGTTTCAAATGAAGATGTTGAAGAGGCAATGGAAAGCATTGCAACTGCTAAAGGTATTCGTTCTGTAGGTATGTTACCCTTATCAGAAATGGTTGAATTACAAACTGGCGACAAACAAAGATTCTTAAAAATTTATCAATATTGCTCACCACGAACAGCGATGACAATGATTGATCACTCAGATGCATTTTCAGCATACTTACCTTGTAGACTAGCACTCATTGAAGATAAATCTGGACAAAGATGGCTATATATGTTAAACATGAATACTATGATTTATGGTGGTACACCATTACCTAATTACTTACTTGAAAAGGCTTTAGCTGTTCAAAGAACAATGACTGTTATTCAGAATAATGGCGCAAAAGGTGATTTTTAGAAAAACATGTATTATATTTAAGTTTATGATAAATTATTCTTTAAACAATTTTCAGGAAATTTTAAATACTATATTAAAACAACGTATTACCTATTAAAATTTATAAATTCCCAGGAACATATACGCCACCACATATGTATTTAGAATAAACTCTCATAGAGTATTTTCTATCGATAGACTTGGTCTAAGGCTATCTAGCTTTTAATTATAACCAAAAGAAAAACTAATCTTTCTATCCAACTACTACCCTTATAATTTGACACATAAGTCAAAAAAACCATAAAGCAAAGTTAATAAAAAATTAAACCAAAATATGAATGAAATTCATTCATATTTATTTAGCAAAAACATATTAACCTCACCTACAACAAACCGTATAATTTAACTCTTTCCATCAAAATAGATCATTAACCAATCCAACAATAGTTATATTTTTATAACATCTAAAATCACAATCTCTTTTAAATTTGATCCAAAATGAATTGTGTTAATAAAGATACTGGACGACCTGTAGCACCTTTTTTATCACCACTTAACCAAGCTGTACCTGCAATATCTAAATGTGCCCAACGATAATCTTGGGTAAATCTAGACAAAAAACACCCAGCAGTAATAGAACCAGCTTCACTCCCTCCAATATTTGCCATATCGGCAAAGTTTGATTGTAATAATTCATCATACTCATCTTCAATAGGTAATTGCCATACACCATCAAGTGAAACTTTAGAAGCGCTAATGATATCATTAGCCAAATCTTTATCATTACTCATAAGTCCTGAATTATACTTACCTAATGCAATAACTACTGCACCTGTAAGTGTAGCAACATCAATAACCACTTCTGGATTAAACCGCTTAACATAAGTAAGTGCATCACACAAAATCAAACGTCCTTCTGCATCTGTATTTAAAATTTCAATCGTTTTCCCTGACATAGATTTAACAACATCACCAGGTTTAGAAGCATTATGTGCTGGCATATTCTCAACTGCTGGCAACACAACAACTAAATTAATTTTTGGCTTAATTTGTGCAATAACACGCATTACGCCTAATACAGAAGCTGCACCACACATATCATATTTCATCTCATCCATACCCGTACCAGGTTTCAGTGAAATACCACCACTATCAAATGTAACACCTTTACCTACAAGTACAATCGGTTTTTCATTGCCATTACCTTGATAACTCAAACTAATGAGTTTAGGTGGCTCACTCGAGCCTTTAGAAACTGCCAATAACGAGCACATACCAAGTTTCTCCATGTCCACCTCTTCTAGGACCTCACACTCAAGATTAAATTCTTGAGCCAAAGACATGGCGGTATCTGCCAAATAGCTAGGTGTACATATATTAGATGGCAAATCCCCTAAATGGCGCGTTAAAGACATACCATCAGCAATTGCTTGGCCTTTCATTAAGCCATATATACTATCCATAGTTGATTGAATAGCAATACACTCAATACCACTATTCTGCTTTTTACAACTACCCACTTTTTGAACTTTATAAGTTGCATTATACATTACCTTAGCAGTTGTTTCATGCACCCAAAGTTCATTAAAATCTTTAATTCCAATATGTTGAACCATTAAGTTTTTAGCTTTAATTTCAATAAGTATAATAATCACAGCATTCAACGCTTTAACATAGTTTTTAGCGCTTATAGGTGCATCACCAACTCCAGAAACAATAACTTGTTTGGATTTAAAACCAGAAACCAAATTTAATAATAACACCTTCCCAGGCTTAGAATCAAAATGATTAAGTTTAATTAATTGTTGAATATTATCATCATTAAAAACCGTATTAGAATTAGAAAATACGACTACGGCATCGCCCTTAAAGTTTTGAACTATTTCATTAATCAGTGTAAACTTCATCTTAGTACCTTACTAAAAACTATAATAGTAGGTATTTTACCTAAAAAGATAAGATTAATAAAATTACATTATCTAATTAATATTAATTCTCTTTTAATATCAGAAGAAAATCATCATTTAACCTAAAATATTATTATTAATAATAATAACTAGCCAACTAACGCCAATAAATAGCAAAGTCAAATTAACTCAACAGGATTATTCTAACAACTTTAAAGCAAATTTAAAATAAAATAAAATAACACACAAACGAGCATAACTATCCATATGCATTCTTCTCTTAATTTAAATAGTTATCAATAACAATGACAAGGAAAAAGAATTTTATCTAAAGAACCCACTATAGCACTATAAATTTTAATGATAAATAAAATATTTAACCTAGCAAAATATGCAATAAATAAACTTATTGCACCCAGCATATATCTTAACTTAATTTAAATACTTTATAATACAACAATCAATATAATACTAAATTATTGTATTTATAACAACTCACAAGAATCAATCAAAATACATAGTATCTTAAATAAATACTTCTACATAAACCTCAAAGTATTACCATGTTAACAATAGCTTTGAGCAGCTAATATAAAATAAATCACAAATAGAACTAGATTAAAATAATGATAGTCAGTAATAATTTTGATAGCTATTATTACTCTAAAATCATAAAAATAGCGTAAGATAATTGATGTATTTATACAAAAATAGATGTTTTTTAATTATGGCGAGAAAAAATGAAAAAAATATTATTCAGTATTACAACACTTATACTATTAACACTAAACGTTCAAGCAGTAAATCAAAAGTATGTGATTCAAATCAGTACAGACGATACTAGAACACAAAATATTGTTCTAAATAATGCTGTCAACCTACAAAAATACTATGGTATTGATAATGTTGATATTGAAATTGTAGCTTATGGTCCTGGTTTAAGTATATTAACTCAAAGCAATGAAAATTCTGATCGTGTTGAATCTATGATAATGAATAATATTACCTTTAATGCTTGTCACAACACTATGAAAGCTATTAAACGCAAAAAAGGTAAATTTCCAACACTAGTAGAAGGAGTTAATATTGTAACTTCTGGTGTAGTTCGTATTGGAAATTTACAACAACAAGGTTATTCTTACATTAGACCCTAATAAGTAATTTTATTTTTCTAAAGCAATATCTAGCACTTCATCAATCCATTTAACTTGAATAACTTTAAGTTTTCCTTTAATTTTATCAGGTACTTCAGACAACTCTCGTTCATTATCATCAGGAATAATAACTGTTTTAATACCACCACGTAATGCAGCTAACATTTTTTCCTTTAATCCACCAATTGGGGTAACTTCACCTCTAAGAGTAATCTCCCCTGTCATGGCAACATCAGCTTTAACCTTTCTACTTGTGAGTACTGATACTAATGCTGTAGTCATAGCCGCGCCGGCACTAGGACCATCTTTTGGTGTTGCGCCATCAGGAACATGAATGTGAATATCCAATTTTTCGTCAAAATTTTCATCAATACCAAATTTTTTAACCATACTCCTAACTACAGATTTTGCTGCCTGGATTGACTCTTGCATTACATCACCTAATTGACCTGTATAATTAAGTTTACCTTTGCCTTTATAGGCAGTAGCTTCAATAGTTAACAGATCTCCACCCGCTGAAGTCCAAGCGAGTCCTGTTACTTCTCCTATTTGATTATTTTGCTCAGCTAGTCCAAAACGAAATTTCCTCACGCCTAAATATTTTTCTAAACTCTTAGCATTAATATAAGCCTTAGTTTCACACTTCTTCAAAATTACTTCTTTAACCACTTTTCGACAAATAGTACTAATTGTTCTGCTGAGACCACGTACACCTGCTTCACGTGTGTAATAACGAATTATATCTAGAATAGCATCATCTTGAAATTTAATTTCACTATCCTTAACACCATTACCATTCATTGCTTTTTTAATTAGGTGGCGTTTAGCAATTTCAACTTTCTCATCTTCTGTATAGCCAGATAATTCAATAATTTCCATTCTATCTAACAGCGGTTGTGGTAAATCAAGTGAGTTAGCAGTTGCAACAAACATTACTTGTGATAAATCATAGTCAACTTCTAAATAATGATCATTAAAGGTATGATTTTGTTCTGGATCTAATACTTCTAACATCGCTGAAGAAGGGTCACCGCGATAATCACTTGCCATTTTTTCAATTTCATCTAATAAAAAAAGTGGATTTTTAACCTTCACTTTCTGCATTTTTTGTACAATTGAACCTGGCATGGCACCAATATAGGTACGCCTATGGCCCCGAATTTCTGCTTCATCTCTAACACCACCAAGTGCCATACGAACGTATTTACGATTAACTGCTCTAGCAATTGATTCACCTAAAGATGTTTTTCCCACTCCTGGAGGACCAACCAAACATAAAATATTAGCCTTGTTATGAGTAACACGTGTTTGTACTGCTAGATGTTCTAATATACGTTCTTTAACTTTATTCAAACCATAATGATCATCATCAAGAATTTTTTGCGCTTTATTAAGATCTTTATTAATAACGGTTTTCTTCTTCCATGGCACATCACACAAATTCTCAATATAAGTACGAATAATAGATGCATCAGATGAATGTGATGACATACGTGAAAGTTTCTTTAACTCATTTTGTGCTTTTTCCTTAGCTTCCTTTGACATCTTAGCCTTATTAATACCAACTTGTAACTCTTCAATTTCATTTTCATCTTCAGCCTGACCTAGTTCTTTTTGAATGGATTTTATTTGTTCATTTAAATAATAATCACGTTGATTAGACTCCATCTGCTTGCGTACACGTGATTGAATTTTCTTCTCGGTTCCTAGCATGTCAATTTCACCTTGAATTACCGATAAAATCTTATCAAGCCTATCTTTAGCCTTATCATCACTTAATAAAGCTTGTTTTTCAGATACTTTAAGATTTAAATTAGCAATAATCACATCACTAAAACGTTCAACATTACTAACTTCTTGTAACATCTTAAGTACCTCTTCTGGTACTCTTTTATTTAACTTGATATAATTCTCAAAACTATCTAATGCTAAACGCATCATGGCTTTTATTTCAGTATCATCATTAGACTGTAAACTAAATTCACTTAAACTCACTTCAAGAAAACCATCAGCTTGTACAATTTGTTCAATTTTAGCGCGTCTAACTCCTTCAACCAAGACCTTAATGGTACCATCGGGCAATTTTAACATTTGTAAAATAGTTGCTAATGTTCCAACTTGATGTAAATCACCACCCTTAGGGTTCTCCACTTGATCATCTTTCTGGGTAACTAAAAAGATATATTTATTCGTACTCATTGCCCGAGTAATTGCATTAACAGAGATTTCCCTACCAACAAATAATGGCATAACAGTATGTGGAAAAACCACCACATCTCTCAAGGGTAATAATGGAATATTACCCTTACTTAAGTCAATTTGTTCGTTGGTGAGTTCTGTTTCCATAACAATCTAACGCCTTTGAAGTTTAGTAATTTAGATAGATAGTGCTTAGTGACAAAGATTTCAAGTACCCAAATCACAGAATCATTTACTTTTTCATAATCAATATATCTATTTACACAAGTCATCATACCATTAAGATGCTTAACCAAAGCTTGATGAAGAAAATTAACATTTTTTCTATCTATAATGAAAGATAAACTCAATAAATAATGATATTACTTATAATAATTAATAATCTCTATGTAATAAAATATTAACATATAAAATTTCTTCTAAATCTCTGCATAATCAAGTAATATCAAACTTCCTATTAATAATAGTAACCATTTATATACCAGTTATCATTTATTAGTTACCAACTAACTTTCACTAGAACTAGTTGATAACTAAACATACACTAAGATAGTCTTTCTTCTTTACTAAAAATATTTTATAATCCTCAATCTAACTAACCAACCTTTTTAGAGTTGTTAACACGTTTTTGAGGTTGGTAGACAATCATGGGTTTTTTCTTCTTTTCTACCACCATCTTGTCAATCACCACTTCAGTCACATCAAGAAGTGATGGTAATTCAAACATTGTATCTAATAACAAGTCTTCTAAGATAGAACGTAATCCTCTAGCACCTGTTTTACGTTTAATTGCTAATTTTGCAATAGCAAGTAAAGATGGTTTTTTAAAAATCAGTTTAACACCTTCCATGGAAAATATTTCTTGAAACTGTTTAATCACTGAATTTTTCGGCTCTATTAAAATTTTTACTAAAGAAGCTTCATCTAACTCACTCAGTACTGTTTGTACTGGTAAACGTCCAACAAGCTCTGGAATTAAACCAAACTTAATTAAATCTTCTGGTTGAATTAATGCAAATAAATCGCTCAATGCTTTCTCTTCATTTTGATCTTTCACATCTACAAAAAAACCTATACCTGTAACTTTTTTAACACGTCTGTTAATAATTTTATCCAGACCATCAAAAGCACCGCCACAAATAAATAAAATATTTGAAGTGTCTACATCAATAGTTTCTTGATTAGGATGCTTACGTCCCCCTTGAGGAGGTACACTTGCAATAGTACCTTCAATCAATTTAAGCATAGCTTGTTGTACCCCCTCACCTGAAACATCACGAGTAATAGAAGGTGAATCAGAACGACGAGAAATCTTATCAATTTCATCAATAAAAATAATACCACGTTGGGCACGATCTGGATCAAAATCACACTTTGATAATAGATTCTTAACTACATTTTCAACGTCATCACCTACATAACCTGCTTCAGTTAATGTGGTAGCATCAGCTACTGTAAAAGGAATATCTAAAATACGTGCCAATGTTTGTGCCAATAATGTTTTTCCAGAACCTGTAGGGCCAATCATTAAAATATTAGATTTATCTAATTCTACTTCATTAGATATATGATCATTTTGGAGGCGTTTGTAATGATTATAAACTGCAACAGATAGCACTTTCTTAGCATGTTCTTGGCCAATTACATAATCATTTAAGAAATTGGTTAACTGTTTAGGCGTGTAATCCCAGTTCTTAAATTTATCAATTACTTCTTGTAATGCTTGTTTTTCAATTAAATCATGGCACGATCCAATACATTCATTACAAATATAAACACCAGGACCAGCAATTAAACGTTCAACCTTAGATTTACTCTTACCACAAAATGAACAAACTAATTCTTGATTATCATCTTTCATAAATTTAACGCTTTACCAATACTTTATCAATTAAGCCATATTTAGTAGCTTCATCAGCTGACATAAAATTATCTCTATCAGTATCCTTTTGAATAGTCTTAATCACTTGTCCTGTATGAAGTTTGAAAATTTGATTGAGATTTGCCCTCACTTTTAGAATTTCTTGTGCATGAATGTCAACATCACTAGCTTGACCAGAATATCCTCCTAAAGGTTGATGAATCATACACCTAACATTAGGTAATGCGAAACGCTTTCCTTTAGTACCCGCTGTTAGTAACAAGGCACCCATACTTGCTGCCTGACCAATACATAAGGTAGATATATCAGATTTGACAAATTGCATGGTATCATAAATCGCCAAACCAGCAGAAACTGACCCTCCAGGAGAATTAATATACAAATGAATATCTTTATCAGGATTTTCAGACTCTAAAAAAAGTAATTGCGCAACAACCACATTCGCCATGTAATCTTCAACTGAACCCACTAAAAAAATAATACGTTCTTTTAAAAGACGTGAATAAATATCATAAGCTCTTTCACCTCTAGCAGACTGCTCTACCACTATTGGGATCTGATTTAAATTTTCAATATTCATTTATCTACTGTGTAATTTCCTGGAATTTTTTCTGCTTGAAAGTTACTTGAGCCTTATCTAAAATTAAATCTTGTACCATTTTTTCAACCACTAATAACTCAATACTTAATTTTCTTGTTGGATCTTGGTTATAAAAATCAATCATTTGTTGAGCATTTTCACCATACGTCTGAGATATCTCTTTTAATTTTTCATCAATTTGTTTCATACTAGCGCTTAATTTGTAGTCTCTAGAAATTTGATTAACTAATAAACCTAACTTAACACGGCGTTGTGCTTCATCATTAAAAGCAGTAACAGGCATTTCAGCTTGTGTTGACAAGCCTTGATGTTGTATACGATCTTGCATTGCTTTGAATAAATTTTGTGCTTCATTATCAATACTATGTTGTGGTACATCAAACGGATTTACTGTAGTAAGTTTATCAAAAATAGCGTTTTTATTTAGATAACCAATACGTCCATCAATTTCAACCCTCATTTGCTCTTTCATACTAACACGTAAAGCATTCATATTTTTTTCACCAAACTTCTTAGCAAATGTTTCATCTAATTTTAGTTCTTTAGGTGAGGCTACTTCATTAATATTTATTTCAAAAGTAACATCCTTACTTGCTAGTTTATCCATATAATATTCCTTGGGGAATGTTAAATCCAACACAACTCTACTGTTGTAAGATACATCTATTAAACCTTCTTCAAAACCTTTAATCATTGAACCCTTTCCTAACACTATTTTAAAATCTTTAGCCTCACCGCCATCAAATGTTTCACCATTAATTAAGCCTTTAAAATCAATCGATAATCTATCGCCTATTTTAGATTTACATTTAACAGCTTTATATTCAGTCAGTCGATCTTTTAATCCTTCTAGTGTTTTTTGCTCATCATCTTTGGTAATATTAACCTTAGTTTGCTCAATTGAAAGCTTTGAAAAATCAGCTACTTTAATCTTAGGAAATACTTCAAACTTCACTGTATAAGAAAAATTCTTATTACCTTTCGAATCAACTTTAGTGATAACTGGTTGTGCAACAGGTGTTAGCTTGACTTGCGCTAATGCATCAGTCAAAGTCTCATTCACAATCTCATTAATTGCATCTGAATTGGCATTATTACCAAAACGCTTACGTACGATAGAAATAGGAACCTTACCTTTTCTAAAACCATCAATATTTACTTTCAATGCCATTTTTTGTAGAATTTTATCCATTTTTTGATTAAAAATATTAACAGGAAGATCTATTGTTAATGATCTAAATAGGCCCTTTAATGTTTCTAATGAAGTTTTCATTGCGTTTAAATCCGTTTCTTATACTTGAAAAAACCAATTATACCTAAAACACAGACAATGAAAAAGGGCAGTATAACTACCCTTTATTTATTAATCAAGATTATTTATTCTCAGTCTTAGTCCATCTTTAATGCAGCCTACTAATATACTGAGAAACTGCTTCAATTTCTGCATTACTTAAATATTTAGTGATGTTTCTCATCATACCTTCATAATCATTACTACGTTCAGGTTCACTAGTATCCATTTGAGTATTATATGCATCTTGACGAAAATTGATAAGTTGTTTAGCTATATAAGTCGTATTCTGATAGGTCAAAGCTGGAAATTTAGCAGAAGGAATACCAGCACCTGTAGGTCCATGACAAGCAATACAAGCTGTTATACTTTTTCTCTTATTTCCACCTCTATAAAGTTTCTTACCTAAGTCAATATTAGCACTTTTAACAATAACACCTTGTGTGATAGTTTGCTTAGAAAAATAAGCAGCTAAATTTTCCATATCATTCTCAGTTAACGATGCAACAATACCTTTCATAATTACATCTTGACGAGTATTTGATTTAAAATCCTCTAACTGTTTTAATAAATAGCCTTCACCCTGTCCAGCTAATTTAGGAAATGCAGCTACTACTGAATTACCGTGAACACCATGACAAGCAACACAAGTTATCGCAAGAGCTTCTCCTTTGTCAACATCACCAGATGCAAAAACATTGATTGATGTAAAAACAATTACAATAATAAAAATTGAGGCTAATTTATTCATAAGAGTATGTGTTTTTGAAAAAAAATAAGCCAGGATTATACATTAACCTTGTTCTATTAAAATTTTATAATTTAGGGGAGCTAATCAGCAATTACCTGTTCATAAATGGTTATTTTTGTGTTGCTAAAAAATCAGCAATTGATTGTTCTTTACCAACAATTATTGATGCCATTGCGTTCATAGTTACATCCTTGCGTGTACCTGATTGAAAAGCTTTTAATTGCTTAACAGTATAAGCCGCATTTTGTCCAGCAAGATTAGGATATATTGGAACGACTGATACACCTGTCGAACCATGACAACTACCACAACCACTGTTAGCATAATCTGCTGCGCCATCTGCTTGAGCAAACCCTATTGTAAATATAGCGATAATTGCCACTAATAAAATTCTTTTCATTATTTTCTCCCTATTTATAGTAAAATTAATAATAAATAATTCATCAGAATTTTATTATACATTATATTTTAACAATGTACAAACACTATCACCAAGCTAAATTTCTTCTCTCTTGCCCTTCTTTAAAAGACTGTCCACCAGACCAAGGATATGAGGTTATTTTTGCTGGTCGATCAAATGCAGGTAAGTCAAGTGCCATTAATACACTAACAATACAAAATAAACTTGCTAAAGTATCACGTACGCCTGGTAGAACTCAACATTTGGTTTTTTTTGAACTTGACAAAAATCGTCGCTTAGCTGATTTACCTGGCTATGGCTACGCCAAAGTACCAGAACATATCAAAGTAAAATGGTATAAAAACATGAATGAGTACTTTAATCAGCGTGATTGTCTTCGCGGTGCAGTACTAGTTATGGATATTCGCCATCCACTTAAACCATTTGACCAAATGATGCTTGACTGGTGTCATAATATTCATTTACCTACACAAATCATACTCACCAAATCTGATAAACTCAAAAAAAATGCTGCCAACAATACGTATTTTAAAGTCCTTAATCAAATCAAAAAATACTCTTATGTTGATATACAGTTATTCTCTAGCCTAAAAAAACAAGGCTTAAAAAAATTGTGGGCTAGATTAGATACTTTTTTTGATTATGTTGATTAATGTCGATTTAACCAAACTTAATGCTAAAAATATTATTATTTTAGCCAATAATCAACAAGTAGTGGCTCTTAAAAAAACATTCACCATTCAACATGGCAACACTCAATTACCAATAATCTTATCTTGGAAAGAGTACTTACTCCACACTTGGCACCAAATTAATCCTAACTCAAACTTACGCTTTATTGACCAAATTGAATCAAGATATCTTATCAAACAATCTATACAAAAATTAGGACAAAAAATTAACCAGCATCTACTAGATGAAGTAATTAGAAATTATAATTATTGTACCAATTATTTAATTGATTTATCTGAGTTATATCATTCAAAAATACATTCATCTGAAATATTTAGCATTTGGATTAACACCTATCAGAACACTAAGTCAAACTTGGATTTGATTGATTTACAAGACCTACCAAGGTTAATTATTAAAGCTAAAATATCAATCACCAAACCTCATATATACGGCTTTAAAACTTTAACTCCTCAACAACAACTTTTATTTGATATAATTGGATACCAACAAATTAGCGCTATCAACACTCACAATGTATCAACTTTCACTTTTGATACCGTCACAAGCGAAATCTTTGAAGCCGCTAAGTGGGCAAAAACACACTTTGATACCAACCCAAACAAATCAATTGCTATTATAAATCCAAGATCTAATAATATACAGTACCAGTTAAGTTCTATTTTTGATCAAGTTTTTGGTGATTTACTCACTGAAATTGAGGAAAAATCCTACACTATGTCCTTAGGATTACGTTTAAATCAATACCAAATAATTCAAGATTTATTATCAATATTAACACTATCCGCTCAAATACAACACAACAAAATTAGAAGCACGTTATTTAACCAAGTTGTTACTTGCGTTTATGTATTTGGCTACCAAAAAGAAAGATCAGATAGAAATTTGTTAAAAAACCAAGTTTTATCTTTATTAACTGATAAATTTAATTTAGATAAAATTGATGAAGCTCTATCTAAATGTCCAATATTAAAAACTATTATTGATAACATCAAATGTAGACAACCAAGCGATAACACATTAGAATCACACCTTTTAGCCTTTAACAACACACTTTTAACTTGGGGATTTGCTACTGATAGAAATCTAAGCAATACCGAATATCAAATATTTAAAAAATACTTAGAAACTAGTTTAGAACTAAATCGACTTTCATCTTATTATAATAAAGTTAGCACTCAATTTGCTATTAAACAATTAAATAATTTAACCACACAAATAATTTTCCAAACACAAGCAAGCAAAACCAATATTCAAATTCTAAGTGTTTCAGAAGCTCATGGATTATATTTTGACGAAGCTTGGGTGCTAGGTATGACTAATCAGTTTCTACCTACAAAACTTAATTTACCACGCTTTATTACGTATGACATTAGTACAAGACACCATATCCCACACACAAATTACAAATTAATTACAACTGATGCTAAAAACACACTAGAAAGTTTAAATTCAATTGCCGATAAGGTCATTTTTTCCTATGCAGTAACAAACCTTGGCAGTGAACAATTACCTTCACCACTGGTAAAATTTGACCCATCAATTAATACAAACCATATTCAAAAAATATTCCCCATTGCACTAGAGTCTATTAATGATACTAACACTACTCATTTAAAAAACCCCCAAGTCAAATCAGGTGTTCGTATTTTAAAAGACCAAATGGCTTGTGCTTTCAAAGGCTTCGTACATCGATTAAATATCCCAAATTTTGATGCACCACATATCGGCATAAATCGATTAGAACAAGGATATATTATCCACAACACCTTACAATATATTTATCAAAAAATTACTTCAAAAAAACAGCTCTTAGAACTTAACAATAAAGATCTTGATAATCTTATTCTTAATACAATAAAAGCCGCGCTAAGACACTATCCAAGCTCTAGTTTTAAAAAAATAGAAAAACTCAGACTTTCTCATCTTATTCATAGTTTCATTGCAGTTGATAAACTCAGAAAAGATTTTTATATACTAAAAACTGAACAAAGTATTACTATTAATATTGCCAATTTAGAATTCAAAATACGGCTAGATAGACTTGATCAAATGAGTAATGGCGACAAAATAATCCTCGATTATAAAACAAGTTCCACTTCAATTCACAATTGGTGTGATACTGCTATTAGCAAGCCGCAACTCCCTATTTACGCTATTACTAACAATGTTCAAGGTGCGGCTTTTATTGAACTAACCTCACACAAAATAAATTTCAAAGGATTATCAGAAGACTCAGACTCTCTACCTAAACAATCCAAATATAAAGGAAAATGCCAAAGTTGGAATAAACAACTTAAAATCTGGCGACACATCCTAAACACTGCTAGTTTTGATTTTCAAAATGGCATCGCTGTCGTCTTACCTAATAAAAATGCCTGTGATTATTGTAAGTTTTACTTGTTTTGTCGTGTCAAGAAATAATCATTTACACCCCGATTCCAGCTTTAATCATAAGCTAACTCCATAATTGAATAATTGAATTTACTTTCATATTCACTAAGTTATGTAAGTAACAATTATTTTTCAATAGTATTCTACTATTAAATACAAATTTATCTTTATAAAAAAGATATTATTTTATATAAATAAATTATTACTACCAACAGTTATATATAAAAAAGATCTGAGTAATCTAATCATTGCAAATAATAAACTAATCAAAGGTAAGGAGTTCTAAGACATAAATATACCATAAAAATGATACTAAAATTAAATAATCACTAAGTCTATTATCTAGAATAACAAAGTTATTATTACTAATCTAGTGATCAATCCAATAACTAGAAACCATACCCAGTGGAAAATAATATTTAACCTATTTTATAGGTAAATATAAGGTTACATTATTAATAGTTATAAATTTGATATTGACAGCATTACTACTCCAAATAATACTATAGTTGTGTCGTATAAGTTTGTTATTTCAACTACTTAAAAGTTCTATTTCAAAAATACTCTATCCTAAGTACTATAAAATCCCAGAAGAAAAATTAAATTATATTTAATAAGAAAGCAGCTTACTTATAAACTTTAATCAAATAATTTTATAAAGAAATAATTAAATCGTTTAATTAGTGTAAAAAATAGAAAATTATAGAGATAATTAAGTTTAAAATTATAAACAAATTTTTACTAAATTACAATATACATTATTGTAATATTATTTCTTTATTTTTCTAATAAATAAATCAATAATTAATCTTTTCTCTATTTGAATGGCTTTACCAAAGTCTAATTTATCCAGTCTAGATATATCAATATTTTTAAGTAAATTTTTTAAATGTTTAATAGGTAAGATATCAATCTCCAATAATTTAAATACAGTAAGTAAATCTTCAAACCTATCTTGACGTCTAAGAGCATCAGTTTGAATGAAAAAATCAAATATTTCTCTACTGGATTTATTAATAAAATCCTTTGAAAATTGATAAAACTGACTAGTAAGTTCGGATAATTGTTGGTACTGTTTAGGACATTTAATATTACACTTATTCTCATCTTTAAGCCAAATAGAAAATTTAATATGTGCCTTAGTATTAAGATTATCTAAAAATTCAAAGGAGTTACTATAATTTTGATATATGTAATTATTAAGACTAGGGAAAACTTTTTGATAAGCACCACAAGCAGTTAATACTTTAAAGAAAGCTGATGGCATTCCATATGATAAAGCTTTATTGAGTTCTTTAAATACACGCTCAGGAGTTAGAGAATCAACTTCACCTGAAGCAACCATTTCTCTCATTAATTGGTAAGTTTCCTGTTCTACTTCAAAGCCAAAATTTTTAAAATATGCTGCAAATCTAGCTACACGTAACACACGCACTGGATCTTCGCTAAAATTATTAGATACATGACGTAAAATACCATTATTTAGATCTTCTTGACCATTGAATGGGTCAAATAACTCATCGTCTTTTTGTGCAATTGCATTAATTGTCAAATCACGACGTGACAAATCTTGCTCTAACGTTACTGAGGTTGAAACGTCAAATTCAAATCTTTTGTATCCAATACCTACTTTTCGTTCTATCCTTGCTAAGGCATATTCTTCTTGTGTTCCTGGATGTAAGAATACAGGAAAATCTTTACCGACTTGACGATAACCTAAATCCAGCATTTCAGTACTAGTTGAACCAACTACAACCCAATCTTTTTCAGTATTGTCATCTGCAATTCCCAACAAGCGATCACGTACTGCACCACCAACTAAATAAATTTTCATTCTTAATAGATAGAATCACGAGAACATAAAACGCTAAAATACAAATATTACAACCGTAATAACCAATGAAATTATATTTTAAATTATTATAAAGTCTTATTTTAACTTCACATCATATTTAAATTAGGGATGGATTGACCTAATTTTTCAAGTTCTAAGGATTTTAAATTTATCACCGATATCACTTCCTTAATCAATAAACAAATAAAGCGACATATATCATACCAATATACCTACCTATGAGTGTATATTTTAACAAACAAAATATTTTTTATATATAAAACTAAAAAATTAAAGATTTGTGTACAAATTTTACTGATACACATATTATTTCTATTTTAGAATTAAGGTCTAAGCATATACAATCATAGCATGTATCAATAAATTTTAGTAAACACGTTTAAAACTCCAATCAAGCCTTAATATTACGAACCAACAGTATTTTGTTTATGATATTAAATACCTTACAAAATAATCACCCAACTTATTTATTTAACTTTAATGACAACATTATCAACCACCTTAACCATATTTTATATCATAGCCACTTTATTATAATAACTAAAAAGTTCTTCAGAAATACCCATCACCATATTATTAATATTATATTAAAGAGTTAGATTTATCTTTCGTCTTTATTACTGATTATATATTAACAGTAATAAACGTATAAAATGTACTTCTACTTCTAATACATACGTTTACGATGAACACGATTTTTAGACATCTCTTTGTGTGTTCTTTTAATAGCAGCTGCTTTCATACGCTTACTAATCCAAGTTGGCTTTTCAAAGAATTCCTTCTTTCTTACATCAGTAATAACACCAGCCCTGTCACAGATACGACGAAACCGTCTAAGCGCAATATCGAAAGGTTCATTTTCTCTTACTTTAATTGATGGCATATATTTTCCTTTATGAAGTAGTAATTCCAGCAATTGTATCTGTCATAGTTTCAAGGTCAATCAATTGAACAATTGCCATTGCTGCTTTATCACCAGTGCGAAAACCAGCTTTTAAAATACGAATGTAACCACCAGGACGATCTTTATAGAATGGTGCTAATTCAGTAAACAACTTAGCAACTATTACACTATCACGTAATTGTGAGAACACATTACGACGATTAGCAACACTGTCAATTTTAGCTTTAGTAATTAATGGTTCAACAATACGTCTAAGCTCTTTTGCTTTAGGTAAAGTTGTTCGAATAGTTTTATATAAAAACAATGAATTTGCCATATTTTTAAACATAGCCTTACGATGAGATGCGTTACGATTTAATTGTTTACCTGATTTTCTATGTCTCATATCTTATTCCTTATTCACTCATTAAATCAACTGGTGGCCAATTTTCAATATTTGTACCTAAAGAAAGCCCTTTTTCAGTTAATACTTCCTTAATTTCATTAAGTGATTTACGGCCTAAATTAGGAGTTCTTAGTAAATCTTGCTCAGATTTTTGGATTAAATCACCAATATAATAAATCTGTTCTGCCTTTAAACAGTTCGCACTACGTACAGTTAATTCTAACTCATCTACTGCTGCTAATAACTGTGGATCAAAATCTTCTGATGTTGGTAATGATACTTCTTCCTCGACCAACTCTAACTCAACAAATGAAGACAATTGTTCTTGTAAGATTGTTGCTACGCGTTTAATAGCAACTTCCGCATTAACTGAGCCATTAGTCTCAATCATAATATTCAATTTATCAAGATTAACTTTCTGCTTAACACGTGCTGCATCTACCGTAAAACTAACGCGTTTAATAGGGGAAAAACTTGCATCCAACTGCATACCACCAATACTTGATGCTTCATCAGTGCGTGACGCAGCAGCATCATAACCAATACCAGTAGTAATTTTAAGTGTCATACGCATATGACCTTCATCATTAATTGTTGCAATAACCTTATCAGGATTGAATGTCGTAATATCAATACCATTACTCTCAATATCAGCTACTGTAATTTCACATGGGCCTTTCTTGTCAATAACAACTTGCGCGGTTTCAACTGTATTTAATACAACTGACACCTCTTTAAGATTAAGTAAAATATCTAATACATCTTCTTGAACGCCATCAATTGTAGAAAATTCATGCATAACCCCATCAATTGCAACTTCAGTCACAGCAAAACCCGTCATAGAAGACAACAACGTTCTTCTTATAGCGTTACCTAAAGTATGACCAAAACCCCGTTCAAGAGGCTCAAGAATTACTTTGAATTCATTAACACCAGTTTGAGAAGACTCAACTAGCTTTGGCTTTAAAAAATCTCTTGCACTACCTTGCATAATTCATTCCTTATTTAGAATACAGTTCAACAATTAAATGTTCTTGAATGTCTGATGGTAATTCATCACGAGAAGGAACATTTTTAAACACTCCTTTAAGCGTCTTGTTATCAACATCAAGCCATTGTGGTTGAGTTGATTGTCTAGCCAACTCAAGTGCTAATTGAATACGACTTTGCTTTTTTGCTTTCTCTCTAATTGAAATTTTATCATTAACACTCACTTGGTAAGAAGGAATATTAACAACCAACCCATTAACCATAATAGACTTATGCGAAACTAGTTGTCTTGCCTCGGCACGTGTGGAGGCAAACCCCATACGATAAACGACATTGTCCAAACGACACTCAAGCAGTGATAATAAATTTTCACCTGTAGAACCTTTCTTCTGTGATGCTTTTTTATAATATAGATGAAATTGCTTTTCTAAAATGCCATAAATACGTCTTATTTTTTGTTTTTCACGTAATTGTAACCCATACTCTGTACCTTTTTGACGACGGGCACTAGCACCGTGCATACCAGGAAGTTGAGTAATCTTACACTTAGAATCCAACGATCTAATACCACTTTTAAGAAATAAGTCAGCGCCTTCTCGACGTGCTAATTTACAAGTAGGTCCGGTATATCTAGCCATAATTTATCCTTATACTCTACGTTTCTTAGAAGGACGACAACCATTATGAGGGATTGGTGTCACATCTGTGATTGATTGAATTTTTAAACCCTGTGCATTAAGACCACGAATTGCTGAATCTCTACCAGGGCCTGGGCCCTTAACATGAACTTCTAAGTTTTTCATGCCAAAAGCCAATGCTTTTTCACCACAACTACCTGCAGCCACTTGTGCAGCAAATGGTGTAGACTTTCTTGAACCTCTAAAACCAGAACCACCTGATGTTGCCCAACAAACCGTATTACCATGACGATCTGTAATCATCACAATGGTATTATTAAAAGTCGCATGAATATGAGCAATACCATCAGTAATTACTTTTTTAGATTTCTTTTTTGAAGATGATTTAGATATCATAATAATATTTACCTATAATTATTTAATTAAACGACGAGGACCTTTACGAGTTCTTGCGTTTGTTTTTGTCCTTTGACCACGTAGTGGTAAAGATTTTCTATGACGGACACCACGATAACAGCCTAAATCTTTAAGACGTTTGATATCCATAGCAATTTGACGACGAAGATCGCCTTCAACTTCATACTTAGAGATTTCTATACGAATTAATTCCAGTTGATCTTCAGTAATGTTAGCAACTTTAGTGACTGGATTTAATTTTAGAGTAATACAAATTTCTCTTGCTCTTGTATCACCTATACCAAAAATTGACTGTAAGCCAATCACAATATGTTTATGTGTTGGAATATTTATTCCTGCTATTCTAGCCATCTATCTTATACCTCTAACGCATGTCTGTCTCATAAACTTATTTTCCTTATATCTTTAGATTTTTATCTACCATCTATCTATGTAACTTTTATTATAGTAATGTACAATACTAAATTTAAAAAACCCATCATTCTACTCTTATAGTTTTTTAATATCAATTCTAATTAACCTTGTCTTTGCTTATGACGAGGTTCTTTACAAATAACACGAATAACTCCATGACGCTTAATAATTTTACAATTGTTGCAAATTCTCTTAACTGATGCTCTTACTTTCATAACGATTACCTTTTTTAATTTAAACCAGCCTTCTTCATTAATGATCCATACTGATTAGACATCAAATGAGATTGAGCTTGTGCAATAAAGTCCATCACCACAACAACGATGATTAATAAACTAGTACCACCAAAGTAAAATGGCACATTCCAGTATAAAATTAAAAACTCTGGTAACAAACAAACAGCCGTAATATAAACCGCACCAGATGCTGTTAGCCTAGACATAACTGAATCAATATAATCTGCTGAATGTTTACCTGGTCGAATACCTGGAATAAAACCACCTGACTTACGTAAATTATCAGCTGTATCTTTTGAATCAAATGTTAACGCTGTATAAAAAAAAGTAAAAAACACAATAGCCAATCCATAAAATAGAACATACAAAGGTTGCCCTGGAGAAATACTTGCAGTTATATCTGCCAACCAACCCATACCTTCACTTCTCGAAAACCAGCCTCCTAATGTTGCTGGAAATAAAATAATTGATGAAGCGAAAATCGGTGGAATAACACCTGCCATATTAATTTTTAATGGTAAATATGAACTTTGAGCACCAATCATTTTACGACCTCGTTGACGTTTAGCATAATTAACTGTAATACGACGTTGACCTCGCTCCATAAAGACCACAAAAGCTATCACTAGTGATGTCATGATTAATAAAATTACTACTAAAATAATACTAAACTCGCCTGTAGACACTAACGATAAAGTTGAACCAAATGCCGAAGGCAAGCCTGAAACAATACCAGCAAAAATAATCATTGAAATACCATTACCAATGCCTTTTTCTGTAATTTGTTCACCTAGCCACATTAGAAATAAAGTTCCTGTAGTTAATGTTACTACAGTAACCATACTAAAAGTAAAACCGCCTTGAGTCACTAAAGCAACACCACCAGAACTTTGTGATTGTAAGGCAATAGAAATACCATAAGATTGAAATACCGCTAATATCACTGTGCCTATGCGTGTATATTGTGTAATTCTACGTTTACCTGTTTCGCCTTCTTTCTTTAATTGCTCTAATTTTGGCACAACAGAGGTCATCAACTGAATAATAATCGATGCCGAGATATAAGGCATAATACCTAAAGTAAAAATAGACAATCTTTCTAGTGCACCACCTGAAAACATATTGAACATATCTAAAATAGTGCCTTGCTGATTTTGTACGAGACTAGCTAATGCTACACTTGAAATAAATGGAATAGTAATATGTGTACCTAACCTAAAAACAATTAATGAGCCCAATAAAAAAAGTATGCGCTTTGATAAATCTTGAGAAAGGCCTAAAGATTGATTCATCACTTACTCGTTTACTAAACCTTTAACAGCTTCAATAGCCAACTTTGCACCTTTAGTTACTTTAATACCAGTTAATGTAACTGCTCTAGTTATTTCACCAGAAAGTATAACTTTTACACGCTTAATATTTTTATTAATTAAATTATGCGCTTTGAAAACGTTAATAGTAATATCAGTCTCAGTTAATCTATTAATTTCAGATAATGTTACTTGAGAGGTGATAATAGATATTCTTGATGAAAATCCAACCTTAGGGAGGCGACGTTGCAAAGGCATTTGACCACCCTCAAAACCAATCTTATTGAAACCGCCAGAACGTGATTTTTGACCCTTATGACCCCTACCACAAGTTTTACCAATACCACTTCCAATACCTCTACCCACACGTTTTCTTGATTTCTTTTCACCTTGTGCAGGTGATAATGTATTTAATTGCATTAAATTCATTATCCTAATCCTCTACTTTTAGTAAGTAAGATACTTTATTAATCATACCTCTAATTTCAGAAGTATCTTTAAACTTTTTTGTATGGTTAATGCGCTTTAAACCAAGCCCTATAATGGTTTCACGATGAGATGGTAAGCGACCATGAAAACTTTTAACCAAGGTAACGCTAATTGTGTTGTGCTTACTAGATACTTGCGTCTTTTGGATAGTTGTTACTTTTTTAACTGTTCTATTTTCTTCGGCCATTATTTCTCTCCAGTAATTTGATCAACAGTCATACCACGCTTAATAGCAACCAATTGTGGAGATAACATAGAAGTCAAACCTTCAATAGTTGCACGTACCACACTAATTGGATTACGAGTACCATTACATTTCGCCAAGATATTATGTACGCCAACCGCTTCCAATACACTACGCATTGGGCCACCAGCAATTACACCTGTACCTTCTGAAGCTGGTTGCATATAAACTTTAGCTGCACCAACATTTGAGATAATTGAATAATAAAGTGTACCATTTACTAGTGGTACACTCTTCATTGCCTTACGAGCTTTATCCATTGCTTTTTGAATAGCAACAGGGACTTCACGAGCTTTTCCTGTTCCGTAACCAACTTTACCATTACCGTCACCGACAACAACTAACGCTGAAAAACCAAATATACGACCGCCTTTAACTACTTTTACAACACGACGAATATTAACTAACTTTTCAATATAATTATTATCAATAATATTATTTTCCTTATATCCAGCCATTATTTACGCCTTTTTATTTTTTTAATTAATTTTATTAATAACTTAGAAGTCCAAGCCACCTTCTCTTGCTGCATCGGCTAATGCTTTAACGCGACCATGATATTTAAATCCGGACCGATCGAAAGCTACTTTTTTTACTTTTGCACTAGTAGCAGCTTTAGCAATCGCCTCACCAACCTTAGCTGCCGCATCTATATTTCCACCATTTTTAAGCTTAGCTTTTAATGTTGAGGCAGAAGCCAAAATTTTAGTACCACAAGAACTAATAATCTGAGCATAGATATGCTGTGCAGTTTTATGAATACACAAACGCTCAATATCTTTTTTCGCATGCTTAGCTCTAAATTTAGTTGCTCTTCTTAAACGAGCTTGTTTTTTAAAAAGTTTCATATTAATACCTTGGTCAATTATTTCTTCTTAATTTCTTTGTGAATAACTTGTTCATCAATATAACGAACACCCTTACCTTTATAAGGCTCTGGTGGACGATAGGATCTAATTTCTGAAGCCACTTGACCTACTTTCTGCTTGTCCATACCTTTAATAATAATTTCGGTTTGGGAAGGAGTTTCAACTATAATACCTTCTGGAAATTTGTAATTAATTGGATGTGAAAAACCCAATGTAAGATCCAATATTTTACCTATTACTTTAGCACGATAACCAACACCAATTAAGGTTAACTTTTTTTTCCAACCCTCTGTTACACCTTGAATAAGATTCGCAGTATTAGCCCTTGCTGTACCAGCCTGAGCCCAAGCTTTCTTTTGTTCTTTCTTTTTAATGGTAATAATATTAAAACTAAGTTTACTATTAGTATTTACAATTGCCACACAAGGATGAATAATCATGTTTAACTGACCTAATCTACCTTTAACAGACATTAAATTTCCAGTAATAACAACTTCAACACTAGTTGGTATAGTAATTGATGATTTTGCAACTCTAGACATTCTAATTCTCCAATATTAGTAAATGCTACACAACACTTCGCCACCAACATTTTGATCAAGTGCAACTTGTCCAGTCATCACACCTTTAGGTGTAGAAATAATAACAATACCTAATCCATTCATTACACTTGGCATCTTTGAATTACATACATAAACTCTTAGGCTTGGTTTTGATACACGCTGCAATTTTTCAATAACTGGCTTATTATCATAATATTTTAACTTGATTTTCAGTATTTTACTAGCAACAACACCATTAACACTAAAAGATTCAATATAACCCTCTTGTTGCATCACACCTGCAATAGCAGATTTTAAATTTGATGCTGGAACATTAACTTCTTTTTTCTTAACTAATTGTGCGTTACGAATACGTGTTAACATGTCAGCAATAGGATCAGACATACTCATATTATTTCTCCTTACCAGCTCGCTTTAGATAAACCTGGAACTTCACCATTCATAGTGCATTCTCTAAGTTTATTTCTAGCAAGACCAAACTTACGATAAAAACCATGCGGACGACCAGTCAAACTACAACGACTACGTTGACGTATTGGCGAAGCATTACGTGGAAGAGC
Organism: Candidatus Vesicomyidisocius sp. Pext_18_S21; assembly: GCA_021730165.1. Classification (GTDB taxonomy): domain Bacteria; phylum Pseudomonadota; class Gammaproteobacteria; order PS1; family Pseudothioglobaceae; genus Ruthia; species Ruthia endoextente. Next base: position 187,821 of record CP072535.1, on the reverse strand, counting down.
TTGCAACTTAATAGTTGCTTGGAAACGCTCTTCATCAGATACATTAATACTCTTAATAATTTTCTTAAGCTCAAGACGTTTTGATTTATATTTTTTCACTATCTTTGTGCGCTTAATATCTCTATTCATCATAGACTTTTTAGCCATTTTTATTACCCTTTAAATGGAAATTTAAACATTGCTAATAGTTTTTTAGCATCTTCATCACTTTTTGCAGTAGTGGTAATAGCAATATCCATCCCACGTATTTTTGTTACTTTTTCAAAATCAATTTCAGGAAACGTAATTTGTTCAGTGATGCCCATATTGTAATTACCACGACCATCAAATGCAGTAGTTTTTAAACCACGAAAATCTCGAATACGAGGAATGGCAATATTAACTAAACGATCAAGAAATTCATACATCTTTTTCTTACGTAAAGTAACTTTACAACCAATTGGATTTCCCTCTCTTAATTTAAAACTTGCTACTGATTTACGTGCATTACAAGTTAGTGGTTTCTGACCAGAAATAAGACTCATTTCTTCTAAACCATTTTGCAATATTTTTTTATCACCTAACGCGTTACCTAGCCCCATATTAATTGTAATCTTTTCAATCTTAGGTGTTTGCATAGGATTAGACATACCTAACTCTTTTTGTAAAATTAGTGAAATTTTATTCTTGTATTGCTCTTGTAATCTAGACATATATTTCCTTATACCTTATCAAACTATTGATTTATCATTTGATTTAAAAAATCTTTCTTTAATGCTGTTTTTACTAATACGAATTCCAACTCTATCAGCTTTCTTAGTTCTTGAGTTATAAATAGCAACATTAGAAATCGCCAAAGGCATTTCTATCTCTGTAATACCACCTGTAACACCCTTATTTGGATTAGGCTTCACATGTTTCTTAGCAAGGTTTAACCCTTCAACTAGAACCTTAGAATCTACCATCTTAGTAACTATACCTATAGAACCTTTATCTTTGCCAGCAATAATAATAATTTCATCATTTAATTTAATCTTTTGCATTATAAAACCTCTGGTGCAAGTGAAACAATTTTCATAAATTGTGCACTACGCAATTCACGGGTCACTGGACCAAAAATACGAGTACCAATTGGTTCAAGTTTTGTATTTAAAAGTACAATTGCATTGCTATCAAAACGAATACGAGACCCATCACTACGGCGAACGCCATGAGCGGTACGTACAACAACCGCATCATACACATCACCTTTTTTAACTTTACCACGCGGGACAACCTCTTTAATACTAACTTTAATGACATCGCCAATATTAGCATAACGACGCTTAGAACCACCTAATACCTTAATACACATTGCTTTAACGCCACCACTATTATCTGCGACCTTAAGTCTTGTTTGCACTTGAATCATGACTTACTCTCTTTAAATAAATTTAATATTAATCAACAGAAACTAACCTCTCAACCACTTCCAATAATGCCCAATGCTTAGTTTTTGAAAATGGCTTTGCTTCAACTACTCGAACTAAATCACCACATATACATTCATTCTTATCGTCATGTGCATGCACTTTAGTACTACGTTTAATATATTTTTTATAAATAGGATGTCTTACTTTACGCTCAATTAAAACAGTAATAGTTTTGTCACGAGTGCTACTCACAACAGTTCCTGTTAATACGCATTCTACTTTTTTGTTACTCATTCTTGTTTTTGCCTAATAATAGTTTTAATTTGTGCAATTGACTTCTTTGTCTTTCCCAACTTCGAAAAATTATCCAATTGTGAACTTTTATGTTGCATACGAAACTCAAAATGCTCTTTTAGAAGTTTCATCAACGTTTCATTAAGCGCTGAAACTGATTGATTTCTTAATTCTTTAATATCCATTACATTATCGTCCGTTTAATAATTGTTGTTTTAACTGGCAACTTCCCTGATGCTAACGCAAATGCCTCTATAGCAACTGTTTCTTCAACACCTTGCATTTCAAATAACATTTGACCAGGCTTAATCTTTGCAACCCAATATTCAACATTACCCTTACCTTTACCCATCCTAACCTCTAATGGTTTCTTAGTAACAGGCTTATCTGGAAACACACGAATCCAAATTTTTCCTTGGCGTTTAACATGACGTGTCATTGCACGACGTGCAGATTCAATCTGTCTAGCAGACATACGACATCTACCTACAGCTTGGAGTCCAATTTCACCAAAACTAACCTTATGACCCGTTGCAAGACCACGATTACGGCCTTTCATCATTTTTCTAAATTTTGTTCTCTTAGGTTGTAACATTTATTAATCCTTCGCTTTATTTTTTAGCAATTTGATTTATTGCACCACGATGAGCAACCTCATCTAGTGTACCTTTTTTATGATCTAAAATTTCACCTTTGAAAATCCAAACCTTAATACCAATAACGCCATACTGTGTTTTTGCACCATAAGAAGAATAATCAACATCAGCTCTAAAAGTATGTAATGGCACTCGACCTTCACGATACCACTCGGAACGTGCAATTTCTGCACCATTTAAACGACCACTAACCATAACCTTAATACCTTGAGCACCTAAACGAGTTGCGTTACCTAGCACACGCTTAACAGCACGACGATACATCACACGTTTTTCTAACTGTTGAGAAATATTCTCAGCCACCAAACGTGCATCAAGCTCAGGTTTTTTAATTTCTTCAATATTAATATGAACAGGAATACCCATCATTTTTGAAATAATTAACTTTAACTGCTCAATATCAGCACCTTTCTTACCAATAACAATACCTGGACGTGCAGTATAAATAGTAACTTTAGCATTATTTACCAAACGTCCAATCTGGACACGGCTAACAGAAGCGTTTATTAATTTCTTAAAAAGATAGTTTCTAACTTTAATATCAGATAATAAGTACTTAGAATAATCTTTAGAATTAGCGTACCATTTAGAATCCCAATCCTTAACAATACCTAATCTAATACCTTTTGGATTTACTTTTTGACCCATACTAAACCTACTTGCCTATGCCAACTGTAATGTGGCTTGTTCTTTTTAAAATTCTATTTGCCCTTCCTTTTGCTCTTGGACGAATTCTCTTCATGGTTGAACCTTCATCAATATAAATACTAGTAACAAATAATTCATCAATATCTAGTCCATTATTATGTTCAGCATTAGAAATAACTGAATTCAGTACTTTTTTAACTAAAACTGCTGCTTTTTTATTGCTAAATGATAAAATATTTAATGCCTCTTCTACCGATTTAAGACGAATTTGATCTGCAACTAATCTCGCCTTAAAGGCGGATGTCTTTGCATATTTATGTACTGCTTTAACTTCTTTCATCATCACCTACCTATATTTAAGCCTTTATTTAAGCCTTGCGATCACCAAAGTGACCTTTGAAAGTTCTAGTAATAGCAAATTCACCTAACTTATGACCAACCATATTTTCATTGATAGACACAGGAACATGTACTCTACCATTATGAACTGCAATAGTAAGTCCAATCATTTCAGGCACAACAACACTACGACGGGACCATGTTTTAATTGGTTTTCTGTCATTATTATCTTGAGCCGCTAATACCTTTTTAATTAAATGTTCATCTACAAATGGTCCTTTTCTTAATGATCTAGCCATATAATTAACCCTTATTCCTATGACGCAAGATAAACTTATCTGTGCGTTTATTACTACGTGTTTTATAACCCTTAGTCGGAGTACCCCAAGGAGAAACTGGATGCCTACCACCACTGGTTTTACCTTCACCACCACCATGCGGATGATCAACTGAATTCATAACAACGCCACGAACAGTTGGACGAACACCATGCCAACGAGTAGCACCTGCTTTACCTAGTTTTCTTAGGCTGTGTTCAGACCTAGAAACCTCACCAATAGTTGCACGACAATCTGTTAAAACCTTACGTACCTCACCAGAACGAAGTCTTAAAGTAACATAATTACCTCTTTTAGCAATCAGTTGTGCAGAAGTGCCAGCGCTACGAGCAATTTGTGCACCTTTCATAGGTCTTAATTCAATACAATGAACTACACTACCTAATGGTATATTACTTAATGGCATAACATTACCTACTTGGATGGCAACAGAATTACCTGACACAATCATATCACCAACACTTAAACCACGAGGTGCTATAATATAATTGCGTTTACCATCAGCATATAAAACCAAGGCAATATTAGCACTACGATTTGGGTCATATTCTAAACGTTCAACACGTGCAGTAATATCATCTTTATTACGCTTAAAATCAATTATACGATAACGACGCTTATGCCCTCCACCTTTATGTCGCACAGTAATACGACCTGCGTTATTACGCCCGTTAATTCTATTTTTATTCTGCGTTAATGGTGGATAAGATGTACCTTTATGTAACTCTTTATCTACAATGCTAACAACAAATCTTCTACCTGGTGAGGTTGGTTTTCTTTTAATTACTTGTGCCATAATAATCTATTTAAGTACTGCTCACATCAATTATTTGGCCTGCAGACACTTTTACCATTGCCTTTTTCCAATTTGGACGCGACCCGCTTCTCCCTTTAAATATTTTTTTCTTACCTTTAACAATTAAAGTTGTCACATTTTCAACATTAACACTCAATAATATTTCAACTGCAGCTTTAATTTCTCTTTTAGAGCTATCCATACGAACCTTAAATGCGTATTGATTATGCGCTGATAGCATAGTTATTTTCTCAGAAACGATAGGCATTAATAAGGTTTTTAATAACTTTTCTTGATTCATAACATTACCTCAATTTTTTTCAATGCCAACTCAGTTACCACAACATTATCATAACCAATCAAGCTAACTGGGTCAATACTTTGTGTATCACAAACACCAACATGGTATAAATTACGAGAAGATAAATAGAGATTCTCATCTAATTCATCAGTCATCAGTAAAGTATCTTTAACGTTAAGTGCTTTAAGTAATGCGATAATATTTTTAGTTTTAGCTTCTTTAATATCAAATTCTTTCACTACTTTTAAACGTTCAGAACGAACGAGTTCAGAAAAAATAATACTAATTGCACCTTTGTACATTTTCTTATTCACTTTTTGTGCATAACTTCTTGGTTGTGCAGCAAACGTAACACCACCTGAACGCCAAATAGGACCACGAGTAGTGCCAGCACGGGCACGACCTGTACCTTTTTGCGCCCAAGGCCTTTTACTACCACCACTAACAGCAGAACGATTTTTTTGCGCCTTAGAACCTTGACGAGATCCAGACATATAAGCTGTAGTCACTTGATGGACCAATGCTTGGTTGAAATCTCTTGCAAATATAGTATCATCCACCTCAATGGTGTTTAAACTATTTAAACTTATATTTAATACTTTTAATTCCATCTTAAACCCTTATCTTACATTTGCTTAGTCTGGTCAACTTCATTAGTTACTTGATTTTTAATATTTTTGCTAACTTCTTTATTAATCTTATCTTTCTTAGGTGACAAAGAAATCTTAACAAAGCCCTTATTCGCTCCAGGAATTGAGCCTTTAACAAGAATAACGCTTTTCTCACTGTCTACTTTAACAACCTTAAGACATTCTTGTGTTACTTGTTCATTACCCATATGGCCAGCCATTTTCTTACCTTTAAATACACGACCTGGTTCCTGACATTGTCCTGTAGAACCAATAGCACGATGAGAAATTGAATTACCATGAGTAGCGTCTTGCATTTGGAAATTATGGAGCTTTACACCACCTTGGAACCCTTTACCTTTAGATTTACCTATAACATCAACATAATGACCAGCGCCAAATAACGAAATATCAATACTTGTTACATTAGTTGTTTCATTATCTTCCAGTTTTAACTCCCAAAGCCCTAAACCAATTTCTTGAGAAGCTTTAGCGTAATGACCCTTAATCGCAGCAGAAACACGACGTACTTTAGCTTTACCTTTTTTATTGACTTTTTTCCCTGTTGTTACTTGGAAAGCTCTATAACCATCTATATCAATCGTTCTTGTTTGGACAATACGATTAGGTTCAATTTTAATCACACTTACTGGCATTATAGAACCGTCATCGCTTATTAAGCGTGTCATTCCTATTTTTTGTCCTACTAAATCAATTGCCATGATTTTTTCCTAAATTATGTACTTGCTTTGTTGCTTAATTAAGCTTAATTGCAACATCAACACCTGCTGCTAAATCTAACTTCATTAGCGCATCTACTGTTTTGTCTGTTGGACTAATAACATCCATTAACCTAACATAGGTTCTTAATTCGTATTGATCTCTTGCTTTCTTATTAACATGAGGAGAAGTCAATACAGTGAAACGTTCCTTCTTAGTAGGCAAAGGAATGGGACCTCTAACACTGGCTCCTGTACGCTTAGCTGTTTCTACAATTTCAACTGCTGATTTATCGATTAAACGATGATCAAATGCTTTTAATTTAATTCTAATATTTTGATTGCTCATGTATCTTTATATCCTGTCTATTTGTATTGCAAGTTTCTCAAATAAAAAATGTAAGATTATACAATAAATCTTACCGCTTTAATTAACTTAATCCGTCACTTTAGAAACTACACCCGCACCTACTGTACGACCACCTTCTCTAATAGCAAATCTTAAACCATCTTCCATAGCTATTGGTGATAATAGCTCTACTATCATTTTCACATTATCGCCTGGCATAACCATTTCTACGCCATCAGGCAACTGACAAGCACCTGTAACATCTGTAGTTCTAAAATAGAACTGCGGACGATAATTGTTAAAAAATGGTGTATGACGACCACCTTCATCTTTGCTTAAAATATAAATTTCTGCTTCAAACTTTGCATGTGGTTTAATTGACCCAGGCTTAGATAATACCTGACCACGTTCAACCTCTTCACGTTTTGTACCACGAAGCAAGACACCAACGTTATCACCAGCCTCACCTGAAGCAAGTAATTTTCTAAACATTTCAACACCAGTACAAGTAGTAGTTTTAGTATCTTTAATACCAACAATTTCTAACTCGTCACCAATATTAACAACACCTGCTTCAATACGACCTGTTACCACAGTACCACGACCTGAAATTGAAAATACATCCTCAATTGGCATAATAAAAGCCTTATCTGTATCACGTTTAGGAGTTGGGATATAAGAGTCTAATGCCTCCACTAGCTTTAAGATAGAAGGGACACCAATCTCTGAAATATCACCTTCTAAGGCTTTAAGTGCTGAGCCAAAAATAACTGGAGTGTCATCACCTGGAAAATCATATTCATCCAATAATTCACGAATTTCCATTTCAACTAATTCAACCAATTCTTCATCGTCAACCATATCAGCTTTGTTCATATAAACAACGATGTAAGGTACACCTACTTGCTTAGATAACAAAATATGCTCACGAGTTTGAGCCATTGGACCATCTGTAGCAGCAATTACAATAATAGCACCATCCATTTGGGCAGCGCCTGTAATCATATTTTTAATGTAATCAGCATGTCCTGGACAATCTACATGTGCGTAGTGACGTATCTCACTTTCATACTCTACGTGAGCTGTTGAAATGGTAATACCACGTTCTCTTTCTTCAGGAGCATTATCAATATCTGCATAATCTTTGAATTCTCCACCACGAATTTCTGACATCACTTTAGTTATGGCAGCTGTAAGTGTAGTTTTACCATGATCAACATGACCGATTGTACCAACATTGATATGTGGTTTAGTTCGTTCGAATTTTTCTTTTGACATTGTATGTTCCTTACTTGTTTAATTTTTCAATTATTTCATCAGCTACATTTTTTGGTGCTGCTGTATATTTTGCAAATTCCATGGAATAATTTGCTCGACCTTGTGTCATTGAGCGTAAATCATTAGAATAACCAAACATTTCCGCTAGTGGAACTTTTGCCTTGACTTGCTTACCTGCAGGCATATCTTCCATCGCACTAACAATACCACGACGTCTATTAATATCACCCATTACATCTCCCATATAGTCTTCAGGTGTTAACACCTCCACTGACATTATAGGCTCAAGTAATTGAGGATTAGCCATCTTAACACCCTCACTTAGACACTTACTGGCTGCAATTTTAAATGCAATTTCATTTGAATCAACATCATGATAAGAACCATCATAAACAGTTACTTTAATATCAACTAAAGGAAAACCAGCCAATACACCATTTTCCATTTGCTCTTGAACACCTTTATTTACTGCAGGCATATACTCTTTAGGAATAACACCGCCTTTAATTTCATCTACAAATTCATAACCAGTACCTGGTTCTTGCGGTTCAATCCGCAAATACACATGACCATATTGACCACGACCACCAGATTGCTTAACGAATTTATACTGATGCTCAACCATAGTTGTAATAGCTTCACGATAAGAAACTTGTGGTGCACCAACATTACATTCAACATCAAATTCACGAACCATACGATCAACAATAATGTCTAAATGAAGCTCACCCATACCTGCAATAATAGTTTGACCTGATTCTTCATCAGTTGACACACGAAAAGAAGGGTCTTCAGCAGCCAATTTACCAAGAGCAATACCCATTTTTTCTTGATCTGCTTTAGTTTTAGGCTCCACTGCTAATGCGATAACTGGCTCAGGAAATTCCATTCTTTCAAGTATAATTTTTTCTTTCATATCACACAAGGTATCGCCTGTAGTTACATCTTTAAGACCAATTGCTGCTGCAATATCACCTGCACGTACCTCTTTAATTTCATCACGCTCATTGGAATGCATTTGTACCATACGACCAATACGTTCTTTTTTTCCTTTAGATGAATTGTATACAAAGTCACCTGCTTTTAATACGCCTGAATATACGCGAAAAAAAGTTAAGTTACCCACAAACGGATCAGTAGCAATCTTAAATGCTAATGCAGCAAAAGGTTCATTATCATCGGCTTTTCTGGGAATGACTGTTTCATCTTTGTCATCTGATATACCTGTTATAGGATCCACATCTAATGGTGATGGCATATACATAATCATAGCATCTAACACAGCTTGTACACCTTTATTCTTAAAGGCAGAGCCACAAAACATTGGAATAATTTCACTTTTAATAGCCCGTAAACGAATACCTTTTTTAATATCATGCTTACTAAGCTTACTATCTTCAAGGTATTTTTCCATTAACTCATCATTCGCCTCAGCAGCAGATTCAACCATAAATTCATATTGTTCTTTTGCTAAATCTTGTAGTTCTACAGGAATACTTCTTGTTTCATAAGTCGCACCTTGATCAACTTCGTTCCAAAAAATAGCTTTCATACTGATTAAATCTATCACACCTTCAAAACTTTCTTCTGCGCCAATTGCAATTTGCATTGGTACTGGATTACCACCTAAACGTGTTTTAATTTGTTCACAAACACGTAAAAAATCCGCACCAGAACGATCCATTTTATTAACAAAACCAATTCTTGGTACGTTGTATTTATTGGCTTGACGCCAAACTGTTTCTGACTGAGGTTCTACACCACCAACTGCACAAAATACAGCACAAGCACTATCTAATACTTTTAATGAGCGCTCAACCTCAATAGTAAAATCAACGTGTCCTGGAGTATCAATAATATTCACACGATGATTCTCAAATTGACTATCCATACCTTTCCAAAAACAAGTAGTTGCTGCAGAAGTAATAGTAATACCACGCTCTTGCTCTTGCTCCATCCAATCCATAGTTGCACTACCATCATGCACTTCACCAATTCTATGAGTACGGCCAGTATACAATAAAATGCGTTCTGTAGTGGTGGTCTTACCAGCATCAATATGAGCCATAATACCAATATTACGATAACGATCAAGTGGGGTTATTCTTGCCATTCTTCTTGTTTCCTATGTATATTACTACTACCAACGGAAATGAGCAAATGCTTTATTTGCTTCTGCCATTCTATGAGAATCTTCTTTCTTTTTAAATGCATTACCACGATTTTGTATAGCATCTAAAATTTCACCTGCTAGTCTAAGCTTCATACTTTTTGCACCGCGCTTACGCGATGCTTCAATAATCCAACGCATTGCTAAAGCAGTCTTACGCTCAGTTCTCACTTCAATTGGCACTTGGTAAGTAGAACCCCCAACACGACGAGATTTAATTTCAACTTGAGGACCAATATTATCTAATGCTTGCTTAAACACTTCAATTGGTTGTGCATTACCCTTAGCTTTAATGGTATCTAAAGCTTCATATACAATTTTTTCTGCCACTGATTTTTTACCATCAAACATTAAAATATTAATAAACTTAGCCAATACTAAATCGCCAAATTTAGGGTCTGGTAAAATTTCTCTTTTAGGTGCAGATCTTCTTCTCATTTTATTTCTCTTATTTTAATTATCGTAATTACTTATTTTTTGGCTTCTTAGTACCATATTTAGAGCGACCTTGCATTCTACTATCAACACCTGTTGTATCTAATGCACCACGAACTGTGTGATAACGAACACCAGGTAAATCTTTCACACGGCCACCACGAATAAGAATCACCGAATGTTCTTGTAAATTATGACCCTCACCGCCAATATAGGTCGTTACTTCATTAGCGTTAGTTAATCTAACACGAGCGACTTTCCTAAGTGCTGAATTAGGCTTTTTAGGAGTTGTCGTATACACACGAGTACAAACACCGCGTTTTTGAGGACAACTGTCTAATGCTGGAACACCACTTTTAATAACTTTCTTTTTACGTGGATTACGTACCAATTGATTAATTGTTGACATGTTGCAATTCCTCCAAATTTCTCTAAAGTTTATAATTGTATTTAAGCTATTGATCGTCTTTATGATTTTTCTTAAAGACAACAAAACCAGGCATTATACTTTGTTAGAAGTAACTATGTCAACAAGATTTACAGAGATTGTTTAACAAACTTTTTTAATAAAAAACTACTAATCATATAGTTATCGTAGTCTTTGAATAAATCAATTAACATGATATTTATCAACGACTAATTTTGAGAGAATCTAACTATTCACTAATATAATAAGAATAAATATCAGAAAAATCTACTTCAAACAAAGCGCTTAACATAGCGTTTCTCCACTTATAATCTAAAAAGATTTACATTGTTAAGCGACATATATTATACATACAAATAAATAAAATTTATTTTCTCTTTACTAACACATCATATGTATTGATAAAATCGATGATATATTATATCAATGTATTTATTAACCATGTCTAACTCATTATTACAATCTGCAAAAAATGTAATTTTAACTGAAGCCAAAGCCGTAACAATGTTAGCTGATAGTCTTGATCAAAACTTTATTAATGCTTGCCAATTAATTCAAAATTGTACTGGAAAAGTAGTGTTAATTGGCATGGGTAAATCTGGACACATTGCAAGCAAAATTGCCGCAACACTTGCCTCCACAGGCACGCCTGCTTTTGCTGTTCATCCTGGTGAAGCAGGACATGGAGATTTAGGAATGATTACACAAGAAGATGTTGTAATTACCATTTCTTATTCTGGTGAATCTGACGAAATTATGACCTTAATACCAATTATTAAACACCTTGGTGTATCTATCATCGGCATGACAGGAAATATAAACTCCTCAATTAGTAAGATTAGTGACGTACATCTTGATGTAAATGTTGAAAAAGAAGCTTGCCCACATAACCTAGCCCCAACCTCTTCAACTACAGTAGCCTTAGTCATGGGAGATGCATTAGCAATTAGTTTGTTAACTAATAAAGGTTTTAGTGTGGATGATTTTGCCCGATCACATCCATCAGGTGTATTAGGTCGTCGTCTGTTAACTTTTGTTAGTACCATTATGAAAACAGGTAATGATATACCTATGGTTAATGCTGATATTAAATTACTAAATGCTTTATTGGTGATGAGTCAAAAAACTTTAGGTATGGTATTAATTACTGATAAAAATACCCTAAAAGGTATTTTTACGGATGGGGATTTAAGGCGAGTCATTGAAACACATCCCAATATTCATAACTTAACCATTGGTGAAGTTATGACACATAACTGCCAATCAATCTCAGCAGATAAACCAGCCATAGTAGCAGTACAAATGATGGATAAGTTTAATCTAAACTCATTACCCGTAGTTGATAATAATAACCAAATACTTGGTGCTATTAATACCCACACTCTAATGCAAGCAAAAATTATTTAACCCGTAAACCACTCTATACTCCATCAAATTTCAATGAAAGAAATGAGTACTGAAATTAAAACAATAACTTTTTTTTATAATCCATATTTAATAATTTTATAAAAAATAAAGTTAACACTAGATAATTTATATTAACTAAATAACTCTAATAAATAAAATATAATCCTAATCTAATAGCACAACATTTTTTATTTATTAGAGATAGATTGATTTTACACCATACACAAAAACCTAAAATTGCTTCTAACCACACCACATAAATAACAACATATCCACACTAAATTCAATGCAACTAAGAAGGTACATAATTTTTATCAACAGGAATACTAATACCCAATAAACCATTAATCCAAAGTGCGACTATATCTGGATTAAAAAAGACAATACATATAGAGATAAAGGTCGCTCCCAATATACAAACACAACGTTTTAGGCCAATAGGATTCCATTTAGATTTCCTACCTAAAACTAAAAAACTTGACAATAAAATTGTAGGAGAAAATCGTGCACCAATAACTAACATTCCTAGTAAAATTTTAAACAGAATATAAACCAAATAATTTTAATAATATCTTTTAAATTATCTAACACGTTATAATAAAAATTATTTTTATTATAAAATTTAAATTAATTTACCACCATAGTTTTCAATACCTGGATTATTGTTCACACCCTTAATAGTTGGATGATTTATTTTAGTCAAATTAAGATGCTTCTGTTTGCGTAAATAATCTGCTGCTACATCCCACATTAAACGACCATTACCAATACTATCAACTTGCGCCCATCCTGACACTCTATAAGATTTATTTTGATCAATAGCTGTTCCTTCATCATCTTTCATATTACTAATACGATTACCAAAACTTGCTACTGGATCAATTGTATAATCCATACCACCCATACGCACCATATCACCACCTGACTGTAAATATGGGTCTTGTACAAATAAATTATCTGCAATACCTTCTAAAATTTCTTTCAATTGAGAGCCTTTCATCTCATTCACGTAAGTTTCACCATAAGTCATTGAGGTGTTAGTCATCAAATCTTCCATAGTCACATCATGCCCTGCTAGAACGCTTGTACCCCAACGCACACCTGCTGACATTGAAAAATCTGCATTATATTCTTCACGTAGCGAATTAACTAAAACTTGATCCCAAGTTCCCATAAAATTACCACGACGATAAAGTGTTTGCTCAGTAGTACATAATTTTTCTGTCAAAATTGCATCGTAAGTCTTACCAATACGATTAAGGTTATTTGACATTTTATCACTACGAGCTTCAACTACATTCTTATCATATTTAGTAGTACGCATTTGATTAATAAACGACATCATACTCACATCAGGCTTAATAAAATTAGTCAAAATAGGTAGCATTTTATATTCATAGCTCATAACTTTATGATCTTTAATATTTAAATCCATTACTCCAATATATTTACCTGAACAACCAGCATTGGTTACCACAGTAACACCACCTGCGTTGTTTACTTCAACTGGCTTGGGTATACCATCATGCGTATGACCGCCAAAAATTGCATCAATACCACTAATACGTGATGCCATTTTAATATCAACATCCATGCCATTATGCGAAATCACAATAATAGCATCTGGTTTTTCATTTTTACGAATATCATTAACTAACTCAATCATCTCATCTTCACGCAAACCAAAAGACCAGTCTGGAAAGAAATATTTTTTCGGATTAGCATTTGAAGTTCTTGGAAAGGCTTGACCAATCACAGCAATACGATTACCACCCACATTTTTAATCACATAAGATCTAAATGGCAAAGCATCCTCTTCATTAAATAAACCATTTCCATCATATCGTTCAGTCATAGTGACATAACTATCTCCCATTAATGCATCCTCTACAATACGAATATTTTGACCTAGAAAGTCACCTTTAAAAAGTAAAATATTTTTTAATGTTTCTTCTTCTTTATAAGTAAATTCCCAATGACCAACCATGACATCTACTCCTAAAATATTACAAGCTTCAACCATATCAGCACCACGCGTCCAAAGTGACGTACCTGAACCTTGCCAAGTATCTCCACCATCTAAGGTCAGTGTATTTTGTATGCCACCTGCACTTTCTCGTAATGAATCTAATACAGTTTTAATTTGACTAAAACCACCGGTTTTACCGTATTTTGCTGCCAAATCTTCAAAATTATTATAAGTAAAAGCATAAGCATCAGCTGAACCTGCTTTAACACCAATCTGCTTAAGTAAATTATTACCTACCACATGTGGTAATTGCCCAAAAGTAGAGCCAAAACCTAGATTAACATTAGGCTCACGAAAATAATTAGGAAGCAAATTACCATGAGTATCAGTAATATGCAAAATACGAGCATTACCTGTTTTTGCTACCTCGTATCGATTGTCTTGAGAAGCCAACTTGTCTGTATCATTACCACAACTACTAATCAATCCTACCGCCGAACTAGCACCTAATACCTTAATAAAATCTCTACGTGTTAACGCCATACTCTCCCCAAAAAAACTATTCACTAGAATAAGATATTTAAAATTTTAACAGATTTATTCACATATAAAGATACACTATTAAATAATAACATTTTTATTAAAGAATCAGAAAAAATCTTATAATACTAAAATATGAATATTTCTCAACTTTTGATCAACATTATACAAACTAAAATAGACATAGAAATAAAAGGTCTATGTCTTAATACTCAAAGCGCACAACCTGGTGATTTATTTATCGCTCTTCAAGGAAAGTCAACAAACGGTACCGATTATATAAACCAAGCGATTGACAAAGGCTGTGTTGCTATATTAGTTGACTCAAAAGAGATAAAATGTGCTATTCCATCTATTCGTATTAATAACTTATCTAAATATTTACAAACACTAGCAAACACTTTTTATAATAACGCTACAAAAATTGATGTAATTGGGGTTACAGGCACAAATGGTAAAACTTCTGTTGCTTACCTTGTTTCACAGCTTTTGGAAAAACTAGGGATCAAAAATGGTTTAATTAGCACTTTAGGGATTACTCATAATGAACAACTTTACTCTAATACAACTCCAGATATATTAACACTGTACCGAGTATTACATCATTATTATCAACAAAACATTAACTATGCTGTAATTGAAATATCTTCACATGCACTTGCTCAAAATAGGATTGCTGGACTTAATATTAAACAAGCAGTATTTACTAATCTTACTCAGGATCATCTTGATTATCATCACACACTTGATAAATATCAAGCAACCAAGCAGAAATTATTTAGCCTTAATTGTGTTAAATCTGTCATTCTTAATCGAGATGACCATTATTATGAACACTTCCTAAAAGTTAGTAAAGGGAAAAAGCAAAATAACTATTCTCTAAGTGATTTTAATTCAATTAAAATCATTCAACAAGGCTTCTTAGTACAATTAGGTCATTATATTTTTGAAATTCCATTTTTAGGTGAATTTAATTTACTAAACATTCTAGCAACATTAAACAGTGTTGAAGCACTTGGATTTAAACGCAATGATATAATCCCATTACTTTATCAACTATCAACACCACCTGGCAGAATGCAAAAAATTGACCACTATCATGCTTGGATAGATTATGCTCATACACCTAATGCTATTGAGAACGCCATCACAACTTTACAAAACCACTATCCAAACTTTAAAATTCGTATTGTTTTTGGTTGCGGTGGTAATAGGGATAGAAATAAACGTTCAAAAATGGGTAGAATTGCTTCAAAATTAGCAGATAGTATTATCTTAACCAATGACAATCCAAGATCTGAAAATCCACAAACCATTATTAATGAGATATTAAATGGTATTGACGATAGTTTTCAATTAAATATTATTAAAGATAGACAACTTGCTATTGAGACTGCAATGACAACTCTTAAAGAAAATGAATGTTTACTAATTACTGGTAAAGGGCATGAAACAACACAACAATTATTTGATAAAATAATCTATCTGAATGATTTTCAAATTGCACAAAACAGCATTACAGATATTTAATTTCTAATTAAAAACATTTTATATATTGTTTAAAAAATAAAAAATTCAATTATTATAAAAAAGAATTATACTCTTTTTTAGATAAATCATCATATTACAACTCAAAATATTATACTAATTAACACCATGCAATTTTATTTTTAAACTTTAAAAATAAAAGTTTATTCCGATAATGTTAAATACTACTGTTTGATTTTATTTCATTAAACTTAAATGCTAAAATATAAATATACTATATTCATATTCTAAAGAGAAAGACAACCTATTAATTATATTTACATAAATACCATAGTATATTGTAAATTACAAAAACTACTTAAGTACTATTTACTATGGAAATTTTTTATTAAATGCAAACATTAACAAAGCATATTTAACCATTTAAAAAAATGTTAATTCAATATCAAATACAAAAAACATGTCGTAATTCCGGTCCCAGCCTCTACGCTTATACTCTTACTATATATTTAATTAAAAATTATGAGCTACTTTTAACATGAACACTAAAAATGGAATATAAATCTATCAAAATTATCTCTATGTCTGAAGTTGTCGTAGAATATTGAATATATTGGTAAAAATCGATAAAATTTTTCAAATAGATGTTAGTTCTTTCTTTTAAGATATTTTATAATTAGAAAGAACTAATTATAAACCTCATGTTACAAACTACTACAAGTAGTTTTGCTAAAGTATTAAAAATAGAATATTCTGTCAATGTTAAATTTAAAGGTGTTTGTACTGATACTAGAAACGCATGGATGGAGCGTTATTTGTAGCTTTGGTTGGTGATAACTTTGATGCACATGACTATATCTATCAAGCACAAAAAATGGGTGCAGTAGCAATCATTGTTAATAAATCTGTAGATAGTCAGTTACCAATATTAGTGGTGGATGATACACAAACTGCACTTAGTACAATTGCTAGTTGGCACCTCCAAAATATCAAACCTATTGTTATCGCTATTACAGGCAGTAATGGTAAAACTACTACCAAAAATATGCTAGCTAATATTCTAAGTTTACAAGCCCCAATATTAAAAACCCAAGGCAATCTAAATAACCACTTAGGTGTTCCAATGACTTTATTAACATTAGAAGAACAACACCAATATGCAGTGATCGAAATGGGAGCTAACCATTTAGGTGAAATTTTACATCTTCGTAAAATAGTTAACCCTGATATTGCTATTGTGACTAATACACTTGATGCACATAATGGTAGATTCGGTGGATTTAATAATTTAATCAAAGCTAAAGGTGAAATTTATTCGAATGACTCTAAAAATATTGTTAACACTCAAAGTATTTTTACAGGTGATGTTAGTTTTACCCCTCAAGGGAATACTAAAGTAAGTGGTAATAATGGTGATATTTTTGCTAGTAATATTATTAATAATAAGTTTGATTTAAATATTCATCAGCAAAAAATAGAAATCACACTTAACTTGATTGGTACGCACAATATTGATAATGCCCTAGCAGCTAGTGCTTGTGTATATGCATTAGGAATTGATATCAACCTAATCAAACAAGGTTTAGAAGCAACAAAAGCAGAACCTGGTAGATTAGAAATTATCCATACTAAACAATTTAGAATTATTAACGATACTTACAATGCTAATCCATACTCAACTACTGTCGCTCTTAGAGCCTTACAGAATTTTTCTGAAGAAAAAATTATTGTACTCGGTGCCATGGAAGAATTAGGTGATGATTCAGAAATGTTCCATTTTAAAATTGGACAATTAGCAAAAAAATCTGCTGATACTTTTTATAGCTATGGAAAAATAGCGCTAAACTACTGTAGCTGTAGTATCCACTTCGAAAAAAAACAACAATTAGCTAACCATCTACTGACTAACCATACTAACGCTACTATATTAATAAAAGGTTCTAGAATGGCAAAACTAAATAAGTTGGTTGAGTTACTAAAAAAATAAGTTTAATTCACCTTGACCTTTAATTCAAATATAGAGATAATGACTCCCTTGATGCGCTCGTAGCTCAACTGGATAGAGTAATCGGCTACGAACCGATCGGTTGCAGGTTCGACTCCTGCCGAGCGCGCCATATCTTTTTCCGATACTTATCATAACAATCAACCAATGGCCACAATTCCAAACATTCTAACTTTGTCAAGAATTTTTCTAATTCCAGTGTTTGTAAGTTTATATTATTTTCAGCCTAGCTACTCCATAACACCTGTTTTTACTTGGATTAATTTCTTACTTACAAGTACTTATGCACTCATTAGTGTAACGGATTACTTTGATGGATACTTAGCAAGAAAGTTAGATATGACCTCACAACTTGGTGCTTTTTTAGACCCGGTTGCAGATAAACTTATGGTCTCCACTGCACTCATTCTCCTAGTAGATTTCTACCCAACTGATACACATTGGTACATTAGTGTTTGTGCACTTATTATTATTTCACGTGAAATTTTAGTCTCAGCACTTAGAGAATGGATGGGAACTATTGGCCAAAGATCGAATATTAATGTTTCTTGGATTGGTAAAATAAAAACTTTTATGCAAATATTTGCTATTTTGTTTTTATTATATCAACAATCTTTTTTTGGGTTACCAAGTTTTAAAATCGGGGTTACTTTATTGTTAATAGCAACTTTTTTAACTTTATGGTCAGGATTTATTTATCTAAAAAAAGGAGCGCAAAACTTTTAATAATTAATGCCATATCTAACTTGACTATTATTTAAAAAACACTATAATTCATCACCTATTGCGGGAATAGCTCAGTTGGTAGAGCATCACGTTGCCAACGTGAATGTCGCGAGTTCGAATCTCGTTTCCCGCTCCAAGTTAAAAGAGCTCCTTCTTACAAAGAAGGAATAATACAGGTTATTATCGCTTGACAGAGTTTTTAACGTGGCTGGGTAGCAAAGCGGTTATGCAGAGGCCTGCAAAGCCTTATAGACCGGTTCGACTCCGGTCCCAGCCTCCACCCCCCCGCCTTATGCTCTTACTATACATTTAAATATTTAAAATAATATTATGTTTAATTAAAAATTACGAGCTACTTTATTGCATTAAGACATAAACGCAGCGCATTAAGTTTAATAAATCCAGCAGCATCTTTTTGATTATATATACCATCATCATTCTCAAAGGTAACAATTTTTTCACTAAACAAGCTATTCTTAGATTGACGACCTACAACAGTAACGTTTCCTTTATAGAACTTAAGACGAACAACACCACTAACAGTTTCTTGGGTTTTATCAATAGCAGCTTGTAACATTTCACGCTCAGGCGCGAACCAGAAGCCATTATAAACCATTTCAGCATATTTAGGCATAAGCTCATCTTTTAGATGAGCAGCTGCACGATCAAGCGTAAGTGATTCCATAGCACGACGCGCCTTTAGCATAACAGTACCTGAAGGTGTTTCATAGCAACCCCTAGATTTCATACCGACAAAACGATTTTCCACAATATCATCACGACCAATACCATGCGCACCTGCGCGTTTATTTAAATCTTCCATCACAGAAGCAGGACTCATTACTTTACCATTAATAGCTATAATATCTCCTTTTTTAAAAGTCATTTCGACATACTCTACCTTATCTGGTGCATTTTCAGGTGAAAGCGTCCAACGCCACATATCCTCTTCAGGTTCTGTCCAAGGGTCTTCTAAAATATTACCTTCATAAGAAATATGCAATAAATTTGCATCCATTGAATAAGGAGATTTTTTAGATTGTTTTTTATAATCAATTTCAATGCCATGTTTTTGTGCATAATCCATTAAACTTTTACGTGAAGATAAATTCCACTCACGCCATGGTGCTATCACTTGAATATCTGCATTCAACGCGTAAGCATTCAACTCAAAGCGAACTTGGTCGTTACCCTTTCCTGTTGCACCGTGACTAATTGCATCTGCGCCTACTTGTTGGGCAATCTCTACTAAGCGTTTGGAAATAAGCGGACGAGCAATAGAAGTACCTAATAAATACTCACCTTCATAAACGGCGTTAGCACGAAACATAGGAAATACAAAATTACGTGCAAATTCTTCACGTAAATCTTCAATATAAATTTCTTTGACACCCGCAGCTTCTGCCTTGACACGTACAGGCTCTACCTCTTCACCTTGACCAATATCAGCTGTGAAAGTAACTACTTCACACTGATAAGTGTCTTGTAGCCATTTAACTATAATACTTGTATCTAGTCCACCTGAATAGGCTAATACTACTTTATTTATGCTTGTTTTGTCCATTTCTTCTTTTAAGGCAAATACAACTTTAACTCATCTTTCTTTTAATAAATGAATATTTTGGTTAATAAAATTTAATTTGTTAGTTTAATACTTCAACTTTCTACTCTCCTGTTCATATGTACCAAATATTTTTATTCACTCACTCACTTCATTACCTTAAAGAATGTATTCACTTATAAAAATATCTGAATAAATATATAGTTTCTACATCACTTAAAGTAGTATCTTTTTCTCATACAAAAGTCGAAAAGCATATAACGCTGCTGTAACTAATTAAATTTATTACCTTAATTCAAGTCAATAATGAAACAATCCGGTGCCAGCTGTTGAAACATTTCATAATATAAGTATTGTAAACTTTATTCATCTACATGATGACAAACTATTTTAATAAATATTACCCGTATCTTAGATCTTAAGTTTATGCAAATAACAATACCAGTAATTATCGCATAAAAACTCCCACTACATACATGTCTGTTATATCTTTTAACACTATATCTTCCCAAAAAATTATAAATTATCGATTAGATACAGTAAAATACGCTTACCTTCTTGACTACCTTTACGAGTTGTTACGCTTGCCCAATAATACGCTTTGTTATAATCTATATGAATACCAACACCATTCATATACATTTTAGCTAGGGTGTTTTGAGACTGAGTAATGTCTTGATTAGCAGATTGATACATTAATATAAATGCTGCTCTATTATCCTTCTGTACACCTTCACCCTTATGATAGAGCATACTTAAATTATACTGGGCAATAGGATTACCTTGCTTTGCATTGAGAAATAACTCCTCTAAATTAACATGCAATTTAATGTTATAACTAAGCGAGCTAGCAATCTCACTTTGATTAGGAATAAAATTAGCTATAACATGGTTAAATTCTTTATTTAAATTGAACCTAACAGGCCAAATATCCTGTTTAAGTACCCCTACCATAGGTAATGCAACAGTTACTATTGATTGGTCGATATTTGCAGCAAACTGCATTGTATCTTTTTTCTGTCTATCTTGTACCTCTTTCTGTAATTTAGATTGTAATTTTTCTAACAAATTAAAAGCTAAAACATTTTTTTGATTAGCCGCTAATTCTAAATAATGAACGGCCGCCTTTTTATCCATGTCCTGATCAAGAAAACTTTTTCCTAATTGATATTGAGCTTTAGCATATCCTCCTTTTACAGCTTTAAGTAAATAAGTTTTGGCTAAAATATCATTCTTAACAACAAATTCACCTTTATTGTAGATCAAATACAATTGATACTGCGATACTTGATGGCCTTTAGCCGATAAATCAAGTAAAATATTTAAAGCCTTTTTAATATCTTTATCAATACCATTACCTATCAATTGCAATAATGCCAAATGATAGTACGCTTCTAAATAACCTTGTTCAGCTGATTTTTGATACCAATAAACAGCTTGTTTGCTATTTTTTTCAACACCATCACCATTTAGATATAAAGTTGCTAAGTTATATTGCGCTTGTACATGACCATTTTTTACTGCTTTTTTATACCAATTAAATGCTTGCTCCAAGTCTTTACCAACCCCTAAGCCATAAAAATAACTATTAGCTACATTAAATTGCGCACTTGCATAGCCCTGTTCAGCTACTTGCAAGTACCAATAAAAAGCAAGTTTATTATCTTTTGTTACATTAATACTATTATTATACATATTAGCTAAACTAAATTGCGACCTAGCATTACCACGATTAGCTGATTTTTTTAATTTAGTTAATAATTGTTCAGAAGACAATAACGTATCTAACTGAGGTAGATCTAGTTGATGGATAACTTGATTGTCGTTAATGAGTTGTAGAATTTGCAATGCTTGTATTGGCAAAGAAAATAAAAGAATAAGATAGATAAATTTAATCATAAATTTTTTTTTAAATAATTAAAATGTTTTTTAAATCTTAGTTTAATTAATTTGTGTTAATAATCGATTAATACCTATCGCTACTCCAGTACATTGAGGCAAAGGTTTACTAAGCTTAGACAAAAATGACACATCAATTTCAGATATAAGCTTACTAAATTGTTTACGCTTATTATTTTCACATATAAAAACCTGTTGATACTCATCCTTGGTTTGTAATTCATCATAGCCATTTGCTACTTCAACGCCATTCAAATATAACTCAAAACGTTTAGCTACTTGATTTCTAACTTTAGCGAGTGTAGATTGTGACTTAGGGTAATCATAAATAAAACATAATGGCAAGTTTTTTAATTTTGGTTCAACTAAATGCACAAATAATAACATTTGTAAATCTTCAATCCAAATAGAATCAGTACTCAACCCTAGTTTTGAGGCGATTATTTTAAGTGAACCAATATCAGTATTTAAAATATCAATATTCGCATATTGACTAAAAACTTGAGCATAAGATAATTGATACACTTTATCTTGAACACCTAACATTTGCAATAAATTAACGATATCATCCATTAACTGATGAATATCAAAACCTAAACGATAGTATTCAAGCAGAGTAAATTCATTAAAATTTTGTTCACCATATTCATTATTACGGAATACTTGACAAATTTGATAAATATCCCCACTACCTTGTGCTAAAAGTTTTTTCATTTCTAACTCTGGAGAAGTATGTAAATACTGGATACTTTGTATGCCAATATCACTATTAATAGTAAGTGAAATACTATCAATATAAACATCACTAGTTGATGTGTTTTGTAGTATAGGTGTTTGAACTTCCAAAACTTCTTGCTTCCTAAAGAACTCTCTAATTTTTTGAATAATTAGCTGTTTATTAATAAGTGTATTTCGCATCATAAACAAAGAAACGAGACTTACTCATTCCAAAAAATTTTAGGTAATGTAAGATAATACTATGCACGTCCTACATATTCATTAATACGTGTATCTACTTTCACTTTATCACCAATACTAACAAAAAGAGGTACTTGTAACACAACTCCTGTGTTCATTGTAGCCGGTTTAGCACTTGTACCTACAGTATCACCCTTTAAACCTGGATCAGTATCAAATACTTCAAGAATAACATGATTAGGTGGTGTAATTGAAATAGGATTATCATTCCAAAGAGTAACTATACATATATCCTGCTCAACCAAATAACCCTTAACACCACTCACAATAGTACCATCAATGATATATTGCTCAAATGAATGTAGATCCATAAAATTCCATGAATTACCATCATTATAAAGATATTGTAAATCCAATTCCATCACATCAGCACCTTCTAAAAACTCACTAGACTTAAAGGTTTTAATAAGGATTTTACCAGTAATTAAATCTTTAAACTTAACTCGGTTAAATGCCTGTCCCTTACCAGGTTTAACAATTTCATTATTCAGAATCGAACAAGGATTACTATCTAATATGAATTTTAAGCCATTTTTGAAATGGTTAATAGAATATTTATCCATTTTTAAAAAAATTTAAGAAACAGAATAATCCATTTTACGCAAATTTTATTTGTAAAACAATCCCCATTTATTATCATATATAATTACCTAATAAAAATAGAATTTATTAACCATTTTATTAAACAAAGAAATTTAAAGTTATCATATCAATATTTAAACCCTAATTAAAACTATTTTTACTAAATTTAAGTAATAATTTTTTAAGCATAAACATTGATAACTTACTAATAATAAAATATATAAGGTGCGCTAAATCCTTTCAGATATATAAAATTATTCACCTATAATTGGATGTTTTTATTTTGAAAAAAATAATAAAATTGTTTTTTTAGAATTTAAACAAAGTGTGTAAATCTTAATTAAGATTTATGAGCTAAAAAGAATACTTAATTACATTATATTTAGCTACAAGAAATGTTCTAATTTGTAAAGTGGATTATTTGATTGTATTTATAATATAGAAAACCAACTATAAACATAATAAGTCTAAAATATTATTAAAAATTTATTTACGGGTTCTATATGTTAGTAATTTTCTATTACTAACATATAGACAAATACTTAACAAAAAAAATGATAGAGATTATTTGTTTTTTAAAATTATTAAAATTTTAAAAAACAGAGACCGAGAATATTTATTTTAGAAAATGTATAATAAGAGATAAACTTATGCATATACACGAATACCAAGCAAAAAAATTATTTAATCACAAACATATTCAAACCCCTAAAGGTATTCTTATTTATAGTGTTACCCAAGCTAACGATGCTTGCAAAACTTTAGGGGGTAGTATTTGGGTTATTAAAGCTCAAATTCATGCAGGAGGGCGTGGCAAGGGTGGTGGTATTATTTTATGTAGTAGCATTGAAGAAGTTAAGAATGCATGTGGTAAATTATTAAACTCACGACTTATCACTCCACAAACAGATGCTAAAGGATTACCAGTTAGTCAAATACTAATTGAAATATGGGAGAATATTACAAATGAATTATATCTTGGTTTATTGATAGATAGAAAAACGAAAAAAATCACTGTTTTAGCCTCTACTAAGGGTGGTATGGATATCGAAAAGGTTGCCAGAAAAACTCCTAATAAAATTATTAAATTTGGCATTAACCCACTGGGGCATTTATCTGTACAAGATTGTACTTTTATAGCTAAAAAACTAGACCTTCACTTTAAACTTACTAAGCAATTTAACAATATTCTTTTAGGTTTATACGAAATCTTTACTCAAAAAGATGTTAATTTAATTGAAATTAATCCACTTGTTATTACTAAAGAAAACAATCTATTAGCGCTTGATGGAAAGATTGATTTTGATGATAATGCGCTATATCGACATAAAGATATTATTGCGTTACGTGACATATCACAAGAAGATGAAAAAGAAAGACTTGCTAATACATACCAGCTTAATTATATTTCACTTAATGGAACAATTGGTTGCATGGTGAATGGAGCAGGATTAGCAATGGCTACGATGGATTTAATTGAGCATTTTGGCGGCTCTCCAGCTAATTTTTTAGATGTAGGAGGAGGCACAACTGCTGACAGGGTTGCTAAAGCCTTTGAACTTATTCAAACCGAGAAAAATATTAAAGGTATATTAGTGAACATTTTTGGAGGTATTGTGCATTGTGATTTAATTGCACAAGGTATATTACAAGCAATTGAAAAAGTGAGATTGACATTGCCAATTGTAGTGCGCCTAGAAGGCACTAATGCCACTAATGGACTTAAATTACTAGATAAAGCAAAGGTAGATATTCATACTGAATCTGATTTAAACAAAGCTACAATAAAAATTATAAAACTAGCAAAATGAGTATTCTAATTGACAAAAATACACGCGTTATTACACAAGGATTTACAGGAAAACAAGGAACATTTCACTCTAAGCAATCAATTATTTATGGCACACAAATTGTTGGTGGAGTAACGCCAAATAAAGGCGGACAAAGACATTTAAACTTGCCTGTTTTTAACACAACTAAAGAGGCCATAAATGAAACACACGCTAATGCTAGCATAATTTATGTACCACCACGCTTTGCTTACGCCTCAATACTTGAAGCCATTGAAACAAAAATTCCTGTGATTGCTTGTATTACCGAAGGCATTCCCGTACAAGATATGCTTAAAATTAAAGCTATTTTAAAAAAATCTGATTCAATTCTGATTGGTCCTAACTGTCCAGGCGTTATTACACCTAATGAATGCAAATTAGGGATTATGCCTGGTAATATTCATCAAGCTGGCAGTGTTGGAGTGATATCACGCTCAGGTACATTAACCTATGAAGCCGTACATCAAACTACATTAGTAGGATTAGGGCAAAGCACCTGTATTGGAATTGGTGGTGACCCCATTCAAGGGATGGATTTTATTGACTGTCTAGCTCTATTTGAAGCAGACTCGCAAACTAAGTCTATCGTTATGGTAGGTGAAATTGGTGGATCAGCCGAAGAGGAGGCAGCAGAATATATTCAATCTAACGTATCTAAACCTGTAGTTTCTTATATTGCAGGCTTAAATGCACCACAAGGCAAGCGTATGGGGCATTCTGGTGCAGTTATTAGTGCGAGCACTGGTAAGGCGATCGATAAAATTAAAGCCTTGAGAAAAGTCGGCGTAGCAATTGCGCCCACACCCACAAGTATTGGTGAAACCTTACTTGAAATATTAGCATGAAAAAGCCAATTATTGTACTAGGAATTGGAGAATTAGGAAGTATTTTCTCTCGTGCTTTTTTAAAAAATAATTATCCTGTTTATCCAATCACCAGACAAACCAATATTAACGAGTTATCCAATACCATCAATCCAGAACTTGTCTTAGTTTGTACAGCAGAAGGCGATTTACAAAATGCACTACTTTCCACTCCTGATAAATGGAAAGATAGAATTACCATGATACAAAATGAACTCTTACCTAGGGATTGGCAAACTCATAACTTTGTAGACCCTACTGTAATTTCAGTCTGGTTTGAGAAAAAAAAAGGCATAGATACTAAAGTATTAATTTCATCTCCTACCTATGGTAAAAAAGCAAAAATTCTAGTTGATTCTTTATCTTTGATTAATATCCCTTCTCATATTCTTAATTCCGAAGAAGAGTTATTATTTGAGTTAGTGTTAAAAAATCTTTATATCTTAACCACTAATATTGTAGGTTTAGTCATTGAATCAGATGCGAATATTAACGATTTACGTAACAAACACTCAAGCTTAATGAGAAATGTATCAAATGATATCATAGCCCTACAAAGCAAACTTACTGGACAAACCTTTGATGAAAAAAAATTAGAACAAGGCATGATAAAAATCTTTGAAAGTGACTTAGAACATAGCTGCATGGGAAGATTTGCACTTACAAGACTAAAACGCACACTTGAATTAGCAAAAGCATTTAACTTATCTGTACCAGCATTAAAAAAAATTGCAAATAAACACATTTAATTATCTATTTGATAAGGACTTGCGCAATATTTTTCTCTAAAACTAGCAAACTAAAAATTATTAGACTTCTTCAATAAATTTTTTACCCATAAAAAATACCTAAACTACAAAATACTCTCAATATTATGCACAGAGTTTTTATAAAAACTCACAATTAAGATTAATATTACTTCTTTTAAAATTATAAAATATATAATAATGTTTAGTCTTTAAATATTAATTATATCCAGTTTCCAACTAAGTAAAATATCTATAATCTAAAAATAACTATTAAACTAGTATCAATACACTACTAAAATAGATAATGTTAATTCTATCTACATGATAATAACTTAATATTAACTTTTCCACAATACATTCGCTAAATTATTTAATAACTTATTTAGTATATATCTTAACCCGATAGGTATCACTAAATTCAATTCCTAGAGTAATTCATACATTTTCATAAATCATTATTTTTTTCCAAAAACATGGCATCGCCATAAGAGAGAAATTTATATTTTTGCTCAATAGCGTGTTGATAAAGTTCAAGCATTTTATCACGTCCGATAAAAGCACTTACTAACATTAATAATGAAGATTTTGGTAAATGGAAATTAGTAATCAAACTATCCACAATTATGAACTTATAACTGGGGTAAATAAAAATATCAGTCTCGCCACTCTGGGCAATAAGTTTGCCGTTTTTAAGACTAGACTCTAAAACCCTTACAGTAGTCGTTCCAACTGCAATAATACGTCCACCATTTGCTTTAGTTAAATTAATTCTATCAACTGTTACTTGGCTAATTTCAAATATTTCACTGTGCATTACATGGTTTTTAATGTTATTAGTTCTGATAGGAATAAATGTACCTGAACCAATATGTAATGTAACAAATAAGTGATCGATACCTTGTATTTTTAATTGTGTTAATAAACTATCATCAAAATGTAGACCTGCCGTTGGGGCAGCCACTGCACCCTCTTTTTGTGCATAAACAGTTTGATAACGACTTAAATCTTGTATATTATCTGTTCTTTTAATATAAGGAGGTAGTGGAATATGGCCAATATTATTAAGCAAATCAAATAAGGAGTCGGTTTCAAATATTAGTGTATAAAAACCATTATCTTTTTGATATACTATTATATTAACATCGTTTTCTAAGAAAATAAAACTACCAATCTTAGGCGCTCTACTAGCTTTAATCATTGCAAGTACTCGGTTTTCATCCAAGATACGTTCAATCATAATTTCAACTTTACCACCTGTTTCCTTTATTCCAAATAAGCGTGCAGGAATAACTTTTGTATTATTCATTATTAACAAGTCACCTGATTGAAAAAAATCACCAATTTGGTTAAATTGTATATCTATAATGCTTGATCTTTTGACCAAAAGTCGTGAATCTATTCTATTTTTAGGTGGATGCTGAGCAATAAGAGAAGCTGGTAAATCAAAATCAAAATCTTTTAATTGCATGGTTTTTTACTAAGTAAGCAAGGTTCATTTAGTAATTCTAAGACTTGATAAGTTGCAGTAACAATGGCTCGTGGAGTGATAGTTGCACCAGTAAAGGTATCAAATATACCACCGTCTCGTTTTACTTTCCATTTTTTCTTCACTGGGTTTAAAAGAGAAAGACCAAAAAATTGTTCAATCCAATTTGATTTTTTCAGCTCTATTTTATCACCTAAACCCGGAGTTTCTTTATGCGTTATAACACGGACACCAAGGAGCTTTTTATCAATACCAACACCTGTTAATAAACGAATATCTCCATTATAACCATTAGGATAAGTGTGTTCAATCAAATAGGAAAATATCTTATGATTCTTTTTTACTGGATAAATATTAATATTTTGTACTACACCATGTAATTTAAGTGTTTTAGAATATTTATCTGCTAATATATCATTACTATAACCACTAACCAATTCACCTAAACGTTGAATTAATAATTGTTTTTCATTATAAATAATAATATCCTTGGTATTAATTTGTGTAAGCGAAACAAAAAATATACTCACTACTGTAAATACAAACAATAGTGCCCCTGACTTTAACATAGCACGCAACATTATTTCCCAAATACCTTAGGTTGTGTATAAATATCAATCAATGGTACGGTCATATTCATTAACAGTACAGCAAAAGCAATCCCATCAGGATAACCACCAAAAGTACGGATAATAACGATGATCACTCCAATTAAAAAGCCATAAATTATTCTACCTTTTAGCGTTGTACTAGCTGAAACTGGATCAGTTGCAATAAAAAATGCACCTAACATTGTACCACCTAACATAATATGATTTTGCATAGGTATATATAAATCTACATTACTTATCCATAACAACACTGAAGTTATCACAATACCTACTAAAAACGAAACAGGAATATGCCAAGAAATAATCTTTCTAAATAATAAATACACTCCTCCAAAAAAGAACCCTGCATTAATCCATGCCTGTGAGGGAAAATGTATTTCTAATTGTTGAATTGAGCTTGACAATGATAAACTATTCTTTATTTCATCTAGTTTAGTTGCACCACTAATTGCATCAATATTACTTAAATTAAACACTACCTCTAGGGCTTGATTAAAGCTTAAAAAATTAATTGACCAAGTGCTCATTTGTAATGGGTAAGAAATCAGCAAAAATACATACCCTAACATGGCTGGATTAAATAGATTATTACCCAAACCACCGTATAATTGCTTACCAAAAATAATCGCAAAACTTATTCCTACTATTATCACCCACCATGGTGCAATACTAGGAATAGAGATAGCTAATAAGATTGCTGTGAGTATTACTGAACCGTCACTAATTGAACTAATAATATCACGTCTTCTAAGTGCTAAAAATGCTGATTCAACTACAACAGCTGTTATTACACCTAGCACTATTTGTAATACAATACCCCAACCGAAGAAATAATAAGATACAAATATACCTAACGCTAATGCATAAATAACTTGACGCATCATCCATGATGTTGAACTCAATATTAATGTCAAAAATTATCCTTTACTTGTTTTACTCGCTTCATTGCATCAATGATTTTTTGTTTTTGGAACTGTTCTTTTACCATTTTTTCTTTTAAAAATTTTTTCTTATCCAGCATTACCTGTGCACGTTCAAGATTGTTACGCTTAAGACGATGCTCTCTATATTTAAATCTTTCTCTAGCAATATTAACTTTATCCTGTTCTATAGTTTGTTGCTTACTAAACATCTTAGCAAAAGAAAAATAACTCACTAATGGTATATGACTTGGACAGACATAATCACAACAAGCGCATTCAATACAATCAGGTAAATTATATTTCAAAGCTTTTTCAAAACTCTTACTTTTAACATACCAATAAAGTTGTTGTGGAAGCAATCCAATAGGACAAACTTCTGAACATTGACCACAACGAATACATTCCTGAATAATAGGTTTAGGCATTTTATTATTAACAAAAATAGCACTGGTAGTTTTACCAATAGGCATATTAATATCAACAACATCAATACCCATCATCATACCACCCATACGATAATTATGTTCTTTTGTATTAGGAGTAGACATTGAAATAAGATGCTTAAATGATGCACCTAAACGAACTTCAAAGTTATTTGGAGAAACACCATTTCCTGTCACCGTAACAATACGTGATATTAGTGGTTTATGATTAATAACTGCATCAAATACTGCTTTAGTAGTGGATATATTTTGACAAATAATACCTTCATTAATAGCAAAACGCCCTGATATAATTTCAATATCAAGTAGCGCCTTAATGAGTAACTTCTCAGCACCAGAGGTGTATTTAGTTGGAATTTGATTAATATTAATCCTATCATTATGGTTAACAGTTAATAACGCTTGATAAGCTGCTTGTTTATCATCCTCAATAGCAATAATAGCACGATCTGCACCACAAATATATAGTAAAATTTCTATGCCAAGAATAATTTCTTTTGGATAAAATTGCATTAAAGCATCATCACACATAACGCCTGGTTCACATTCAGTACCATTGATAATTAAAGTATGACAATCTAGAACCTTACTTATCTTAACATGAGTTGGAAACCCAGCACCACCCATTCCTACAATACCTGATTTTTGAATAATGCCAACTAAAACTTCCTTTGAATAATGCAAAAAATCAACATTACAACCTTTATTATCTATCCACTTATCTTCACCATCAGATTTAATAGTAATACACTGAAATTTAAATCCTGACTTATGCGCTATATCTTGTGTATCAATACTCAAAACTACACCAGAAATTGAAGAATGACTTGATACATCAAAACCACTCTCGGTACTAGCAACAACTTGCCCAACAAGTACATAATCACCAACACTTACACAAGGTTCTGCCTTCCCATCAAACTTTTGCAAAGGAAGAATTATCTTTTTTGGTAGTGAAGCCTGAATAATCTCAACCTTATTCAGTAAATAAGGATTTTTAATCACAATTCCGCCATTAAATGAATAATTACCCATGGCTAATGTTTAACCTTGATAATATTTGATACAAATGTAATTAATTTTGGAGTAATTTCTTTCACATAAATACAATCAACAGGACAAACAGGAATACACAAATCACATCCTGTACATTCATTAATAATTACTTGAGTCATCATCTTAGATGCACCTACAAATGCATCCACAGGGCAAGCCTGAATACACAAAGTACAACCAATACAAGATTGCTCATCAACAAATACCACGTGGCTAGGCTTAGTTTCACCATGCTCAGCATTAAGTTCTAAAGTTTCAACCCCTAAAAGTTCTGCTAGAGCATCAGCTACTTCTTGTCCACCTGGTGGACATTGATTAATTTTCGCTTCACCGCTAGCAATTGCGCATGCATAAGGACGGCATCCAGGATAATCGCATTGACCACATTGAATTTGTGGCAAAATCATATCTATTTGACTAATCAAAGGATTATCTTTTAATTTAAATTTAACTCCAGCATATCCAAGAACTAAACCTAATATTAAAGTAAGAATAGAGAAAATTAAAACTGAATCAAACAAACTAAACCAAACTCAAACAAGTCCAATAAAACCCATAAATGCCATTGACATCAGCCCAGCAGTAATTAATGCAATAGGCACACCTTTAAAAATCAATGGCACATCCGCCACATCAATTCGCTCACGGATAGTTGAGAACAATACCAATACAAATGAAAATCCAATAGCAACACCAAAACCATAAACACATGATGCTAAAAACCCGTTATCTTGATTAACATTTAATAATGCTACGCCCAATACGGCACAATTAGTAGTAATAAGTGGTAAAAATACACCTAAAGACTGATATAAAGTAGGGGAAGTTTTGTTAACTACTAATTCAGTAAACCCAACCACGCCCGCAATAGTTACAATAAAAGCAATGGTTCTTAAATATTCTATCTCAAATGGAACTAAAACATAGGTATTAATTAAATAGCTAGAAATACTTGCTAAAGTCAATACAAAAGTCGTAGCAAAACCCATACCAATTGCGGTATCAATGTTTCTTGACGCTCCCATAAACGGGCATAATCCTAAAAACTTAACTAGTACAAAGTTATTAACTAAAATTGTACTTACCAATATTAAAACATATTCATTCATAAAGATGATTTTAACCTAATTTTAATTAACCTTTAACACACACATTAGAGTACATTAATTCCGATAGTTTTTATACTAAAATTTAAATTGAATTAAAGAAGTCTTAATGGTTTCGTATAAATACCACATTTACCACCATATTTACTTGAATCTATCTACCTTCGATTTCTTTCATTATTAATACAGGCTTATTTATCTAAATAACCTATACCTCTCCATAGTATAATCAATCTGTTTAGCTATGCATGTATAGCTAAATTTTACCCAATCTATCTTTCTTCTTAAGTTAGGACCATAACCAATAAAAATAATAAGATTCAAATCATAATTAATACTTGAGAGGTTATTCTACATAATAACCTTTAAAATACCAATCAAGCTAGTCAGCAATAATATACCACCCACCCAATACCTAAATAAATCGTCATTTTCTATAATTCTTTGGTGTAATTTCAATCCAACAACATGTCCAATCGCTGCAATAGGAATTAAACTCAAAGATAATTGCCAGTCAATTTTTATTCCAAATGCTATAAAAACACTCATTTTAATACTTACTAAAATAAACCATAATACAAACAAAGTATTACGCAAATATTTCTTTGCTACATAACGAATATATACAGCTACAATCAAAGGCGCACCAATTAGCGAAGTACCTGTTACATAACCACCTAGCATTAATAATAATTTATCTACCCACGCCCGACATGAAGTAAGTTTTTGGTTAAAAATCCAAATAATTGAATAAAAAATCGTAATTGAATACACAACCACAATCATCACCTTATCAGATAATGACAACAACCAGAATAATCCAAATAGAGTTGGTGGAATAATCCATAAAAGTGAGTATCTAAGATAGTACCAATCAACCTCTTTAATAGACTTAAATAAAGTTAATGATGAGAAGAATAATAAATGAATTCCAATTATAGGTAGCCAGTAAACAGGTGATGAACCTATCAATAACATTAGTGGTAAACCAAGCGATACACCCCCAAATCCAAACCCAGTGCGTACAAATCCTACCCATAAGAAAATCAAACTAATTAAAAATAATTCCGTATTAGAAAAATACATACTCCTCACTATTTACCAGTCATATAGACTACCATCTCTTAACTAGGGTAAACTATTATTGTATAATATTATCCATTAATAACATCTAAATGATGAGAATATCTATGCTTATTTATAATAAATAAATCTATAAACGTGTATGCTAGTATTTTTTATCAGCACTCCTATATTTTTATATCTCCATATTAACTATTAACTGGTTAAAAGTGGTATTTATTAGGGTGCTAATCTAAGAAAAAATTTACATTCAAACTCTTTTGAATACATTACTATACGTACCTATCAAAATACCTTTCTATTCTTTATAACAAATGATCTTCTAATAATAAGATCTATTTATTAGAAGATAACTTCATCTATTTTTATTACTTCCTACTATCTCAAATTGTTTTTTTTACAATACTCAAATTTAACACCTGGTTTTTGAGTACTTGCTACTATATTTTACTTTACTAATAAACCCATTAAAAACCTTAACAACCCTCATTAATATGATTGAATTATGTAATTAATTTTAAAGAAAATCCTAAAATTAATTACCAAACTTTTTGCAAAGAGAGGAACTATAATTATTAATTCTACTAGATAATCTGATGAATGGTACAATAGTATTCTTGCTCTGCTCAGAGCAAAATATATCGAATAATATTTTCTTTATTAAAGTACCATGATTACGTAAACTTAAATACCTATATTCTCTATTCGCTTAGATACTTATCTCCGCTAATAATGCTTTCTAGCAAGAATAAGAGGAGTATTACTTAGAAACTAATCAGTAATAGCATAAAGCAATCAAAAATATTTGGAATACTGTTTGTTCTCAAATATATGGTTCATCATCCTATAGCTTACCAAATTCAATTCATTATCATTTTATAGATATATAACTTAATAGTTATCTTGTAAAGATTTGATCTCCCTTTATTATTAGATTTTCTAAAAGATATTTGACGCACAATAATAAAAATACCATGTAATATTACTACAATTAGCAAAACATATGGATCATTAAAAAGAAGTTTATAGTAATAATAGAGAACTAATTGATAATTACGATAGATAATCAGTTAAAAACTACTTGTTAAATTGAGAAAAAAAAACTATTCAAAATAGGTCACTTACAAAGTACATCTATACTTAATTATTCCTTTTGCTTTACTCTATTTAAAAACATTTGATAGCTTTTTAGCGGCTTTTTTAGCAAAAATCTTATTTTTAGCTTCAACCATTATTCTAATTAATGACTCTGTACCTGAAGCACGAATCACTACCCTTCCTTCACTACCAAGCATTTTTTCAACTTCAAGTTGGGCTTGTTGTAGTTTAGTGTGATTCTCTAAATTAATTTGTGTATGAATTTTGATATTTATTAAAATTTGTGTGTATTTATTCATTGATTGTTTTAACTGAGTAAGACTAGATTGACTTTTAACTAGTACTTCCAATACTTGTAAGGCAGAAATCATACCGTCGCCAGAAGTAGTCTTATTTAAACATATAATATGTCCTGAACCTTCGCCTCCTAATATAGATCCACTTTTTTGCATTTGCTCCATGACAAAACGATCTCCTACATTAACCTCAATAAATTGAATATTTAAATCTCTTAGAGCATATCTCATACCTAGATTGCTCATTTTTGTTCCGACAACTGTATTATTAACCAACCTACCTTGAGATTGCCAAGCTTTAGCGATAATAAATATTAGTTCATCTCCATCAACTAACTCTCCATTTTCATCTACCATTATTAAACGGTCACCATCTCCATCAAAAGCTATCCCTAAATCCGCCTTTAATTCTAATACAACTTCTTGTAAATGCTTAGTATTAGTTGCACCACAATGCTCATTAATATTAAACCCGTCTGGTGTATTATTAATGATATGAATATTTGCGCCTAATTCTGAAAATACACTTCTAGCTATGTGATAAGTTGCGCCATTTGCACAATCAATAATGATATTAAGCCCTAAAAGACTTTGTGTTCGATCAAAAGTTGATTTACAAAATTCAATATAACGCCCAAGTGCTTGTTCATGTCTATAAGCCTTACCAATTTTATCAGCAGTCACATTTATCATAGGCTTAGTTAATTTATTTTCAATTGCAATTTGGTCTTGACCACTAAATTTTAGGCCTTTAGCAGAAAAAAACTTTACACCATTATCTTGAAAATGGTTATGTGAAGCACTAATTACTACTCCAGCACTGGCATTATAAGTTTGTGTTAAATATGCAACTGCTGGCGTTGGCATAGGTCCTAACAAGCCCACATCAACACCAGCAGATAGAAATCCTGCCTCAAGCGCAGATTCAAATAAATAACCAGATATACGGGTGTCCTTACCAATAATAACACTAGCTTTTCCTTGTTTGGCTAATACTGAGCCGACTGACCAACCTAATTTTAAGAAAAAATCAGCGGTAATTGGCTCTATACCTACCTTACCACGTATACCATCAGTACCAAAATAATTATCCAACTTAATCTCCTACTACACTTTGTAAAATCTTAAATGCATCTTTAGTATCTAAAACATCATGCACACGAATAATATTTGCACCATTTTGAAATGCTATTATAGCGGTAGTTATACTACCAATCATTCTTCCATCTATGTTTCTATTATTAAGAATATTGCCAATCATTGATTTACGTGACATACCTACTAAAATTCTCAAGCCAAAACTTTGAAACTCGTCAAGACGACGTAAAATTTCAAAATTATGATTAAGTGTTTTACCAAAGCCAAAACCCGGATCTAGAATAATCTTATTTTGGTCAATACCAGCACTAATACAGTCTTCAATTCTTTGATCAAAGAAATATTTTATCTCATCAATAACATCAGTATAAATAGGATTATTTTGCATAGTTTTAGGACTACCTTTCATATGCATAAGACACACATCCTTATCACTTGATGCTACTACTTCAAGGGAAGATTTAGCTTGTAAAGCACGTACATCATTAATCATACTTGCTCCTGCTTCAATAGCAAGCTGCATAATTTTTGCTTGTGAAGTATCAATAGAAATTGGCACACTACCTAACTTAGATAATACTTTAATAACAGGAATAACACGACTAATTTCGTCATCAATTGATACTTGTAGTGCATTTGGTCTGGTTGATTCACCACCAATATCAATTATATCAGCACCTTGATCAATCATCAATTTAGCGTAACTAATGGCACGATCAATAGCAAAGTATTGATTACCATCTGAAAATGAATCAGGTGTTATATTAAGAACACCCATAATCATTACATTAGATGAATGCACTATTATGTGATTGAATAATATTCAAAAACAAAAAAATTAAGCGACCTGTTCAGTAGAACCCTTATTTAATGGTTTTTCATCAGAATTTTGGTTACTACCATCAAACATAGCTCCTGATCCTAATTCAGTAGAAGCGACATTAGAATCAATAACAACAGCCGATTCACGTATTGGTTTTCTGTTCATCAGATCATCAATCTGTTCTTTATCAATAGTTTCAAATTCCATAAGAGCCCTAGTCATTTCAAGTAAGATATCTTTATTACTTTTTAAAATCTTTAAAGCTATTTGGTAATTACTATCAACAATCTTACGAATTTCAATATCAATAGTTCTAAATGTATCCTCTGAAATATGCTTGTGTTTGGTGACTTGTCGACCTAAAAATACTTCACCTTCCTCTTCACCATATGATAAAGGTCCTAATACCTCAGACATGCCCCATTGTTTTACCATTTTATGTGCAATTTCTGTTGCTCGCTCAATATCATTACTTGCGCCAGTTGTTACTCTATCTACACCATAGATTAATTCTTCTGCAATACGTCCACCAAAAAGTGATGCTACTTGAGAATTTAATTTACGCTTAGAAATACTATAGCTATCTTTTTCTGGTAAGAACATAGTCACCCCTAATGCTCTTCCTCTTGGAATAATACTTACTTTATAAACAGGATCATGTTCAGGTACTAATCTACCTACAATAGCATGTCCTGCTTCATGATAAGCTGTCATTTCTTTTTCAGATTCATCCATTGCCATAGATTTTCGTTCAGAACCCATCATAATTTTATCTTTAGCTTTTTCAAACTCTTGCATACCAACTAATTTTTTATCTTTTCTTGCTGCAATTAACGCAGATTCATTAGTCAAATTAGCCAAATCTGCACCAGAAAATCCTGGTGTTCCTTTAGCAATATTAATTGATTTAACATTTTTTGCAATAGGTAATTTACGCATGTGTATTTTTAAAATCGCATTACGGCCATTAATATCAGGCAAACCCACGATAACTTGACGATCAAAACGACCTGGTCTTAACAAAGCAGGGTCTAAAACATCTGGTCTATTAGTGGCTGCAATAACAATAACACCTTCAGAACCCTCAAAACCATCCATTTCAACCAACATTTGATTGAGTGTTTGTTCACGTTCATCATGACCACCACCCATACCAGCACCACGTTGGCGTCCTACAGCATCAATTTCATCAATAAAGATGATACAAGGTGCATTTTTCTTTGCTTGGTCAAACATATCACGAACACGTGATGCACCAACACCTACAAACATTTCTACAAAATCAGAACCCGAAATAAAGAAAAATGGTACATCAGCTTCACCTGCAATCGCTTTGGCTAATAGGGTTTTTCCTGTCCCTGGAGGGCCTACTAAAAGCACCCCTTTAGGAATCTTTCCGCCTACTTTAGTGAATTTACCAGGATCTGATAAAAAATCTACAAGTTCACTCACATCATCCTTAGCCTCATCAACACCTGCTACATCATCAAAAGTAATGTTAGACTCATCCTTAGTAATAAGACGTGCTTTAGATTTGCCAAAACTCATTGGGTTTTTTCCCCCCATCGCACCACCAGCACCTTTCATAGTATAAAGAACCACACCAATTAATAATAAAATAGGAGCTAAAGAGATAATTAATTGTTTGAAAAATCCTTCTTTTTCAGGTGATTTAGCAACTACATTAACACCGTTATTCAATAAATCACCCATCAAACCTAAATCACCTGGACTATATGTTACAAATTGTTCACCGCTAGTCCCCACTCCAGTAATATTGCTACCAGCAATCGTTACTTGAGATACAGCACCTTGCTTAACATTTTGAATAAATTGAGAATAAGTAATGTCATTTTTCTGATCACCCATCTGAGATTGACTAAAAATCGAAGTAAGGACACCACCCAAAATCAACCAAAGTAATAAATTCTTAAACATAATGTTACAAAATATAATAAAAAATAAGAGAATGACTATTTGCAATGATTAGTATATGGGTCCAATAACGTTTTTTCAAGGTTTATCTACAAATAAATTAAAATTCTGCCATAATTCTTAACTTACGTTAAATCAATACTTTTGAATCATGTTAAAAATCAACTTATTAGCTACTATTATTATGGTGACGATCCTTAGTTCTTGTGGATTTCATACACCATATACAAATTTAACAATAAATGCCTCTATCACCAGTAACCATAATAATATTTTTGCTAATGAATTGCAAAAACATTTTAATCAAAATTTACATAAAACTCTAGTTATTCAAGTAGGTATTGAAAATCAAAATCAACGAACTGTTTCATATACTTCAAGTAATGAAACTAGTAGCTATATATTAAACCTAAACATACCTATTAAAGTATTTAATCATAAAAAAAAACTATTGCTATCTAAAACTTTCAGTGCTAACACGTACTTGAGTAAAATAGATGCATACCAAGCAAATAGACTTCAAATTGAAGAAGGTTACCAACAATTACGCCGTTTAATTATCAAACAACTATTAAGAAGATTATACAAACTTAATGAAAATTAGACCTCAACAACTTAATATTCAACTAGCCAACAAACTTGATTCCGTTTATTTTGTTTTTGGTGCTGAAATATTGCTCATTGAAAAAAGTTTAGCACAAATAAAAAAAGCAGCAAAACAAAAAAAATTTGATGAAAAAATAAGTTTTGAAATTAATAGCAACTTTGACTGGAATCAAATTTTTAAAGAAGTCTCAACTGCCTCACTTTTTTCACCAAAACGTATTATTGAATGCCGATTAAAAACAGGTAAATTTGGTGTTAAAGGTACTAATAACCTAGTTGAAATTGTCAGCACTTTACCCAATGATATTTTATTAATTATATCTACTGAAAAATTAAACATAGCACAACAAAAAAGCAAATGGTTCAAAATACTAGAACAAACTGGTAGTATTATCCAGCATTTTGAAGTACAAAATAATAATTTAGTTAGTTGGATTACAAAACAAATGGCAGAATTAGGGCTTAAGGATAATACAGAAATTGCACAAAATATCGCTTTTTGCACAGAGGGTAATTTGACTGCTTCTATGCAAGCAATTCAAAAACTAAAAATAGCCTACCCAAATGGCAAAATTAATACTCAAGAATATCTTAAACAAGCTAATCAACAATCTAAATACACCATTTATGATTTAATTGATGCAGCTTTACTTGGTAATAGTAACCAGGTTAATAAAATTTATCAAACTTTAATCTCTAATACAATCATGCCAATTCAACTAAGCCATGCTTTATACCTAGAAATTAAATCAATAACTGAAATGTCAATTGAGCTTAGACAAGTTAAAGACACTAATAAAGTTTTGCAAAACCATCAAGTTTGGAATACAAGAAAACCTATTATTACCAATGCATTAAAGAACCATTCTTATCAGCACTTTCAAAAAATATTATTATCACTAGGACGTATTGACCGTTCAATCAAAAACATGGATAATCTCAATGTAATTGATGAACTACATACATTATTATTAAGTTTAGCTGGGGAAATACAATGGACTCAATAAAAAATCTAATTACCCTATTAGGTAAAAATGCAAAAAACGCTGCAAAAACATTGCGTAGTGCTACAACAGTAGCTAAGAATAATGCACTAATCAATATCGCCAATCAAATTGACCAAAATAGAACTAGTATTCTTAAAGCCAATGAAAAAGACCTTGCTAATAGCAAAAATAAGGGACTAAACATAGCACTACTTGATAGACTGATGCTTGATAATATACGTCTTAATAACATTATTAAAAGCTTAAATCAAATTGTCAATCTAGCAGACCCTATTGGTGAAATTACAGATTTAAAATACCAAGTAAGTGGCATCCAAGTAGGCAAAATGCGCGTATCACTTGGTGTAATAGGTGTTATTTATGAATCTAGACCTAATGTTACAATTGATGCAGTAGCACTTTGTTTAAAATCAGGAAATAGTATCATCCTACGTGGAGGATCAGAAACTGTTCATTCTAATCATGCTCTGTATACCTGTGTCAAACAAAGTATAATACAAGCAGGACTTAATGAAAATTGTGCTCAACTTATTAACACTCAAGATCGTAAAGCTGTTATTGAGCTAGTCAAAGCAAGTGATTATGTTGATGCTATTATCCCTAGAGGTGGTAAAGGCCTACTTAAAGCTATTAGTAACAGCGCCAAAGTACCTATTATCAAACATTTAGATGGTATTTGTCATACTTATATCGATAAAGATGCTGATACACAAAAAGCTATTAGCATTGCCTTTAATGCCAAAACTCGCCGTTATGGTGTGTGCAATGCTACTGAGACATTATTAGTACACAGATCAGTAGTAGATAAAATATTGCCAAAACTAATTACACAATACTTAGCAAAAGGAGTGGAATTACGAGGCTGTTCAAAAACTGTAAAACTATCAAATAGAATCATTTCAGCCACTAAAGAAGATTGGAAGACAGAATATTTAGATGCAATTTTATCTATTCGTATTGTTGACTCAATGAGTGAAGCCATTAAACATATTGATAAATATAGCTCAAACCACACTGAATCAATTGTGAGTGAAAACTATACTCGTTCACGTCGTTTTATTACAGAAGTAAACTCCTCATCGGTCATGATTAACGCCTCCACCTGCTTTGCTGATGGTTTTGAATATGGTCTAGGTGGAGAAATCGGCATTAGTACTGATAAACTCCATGTACGAGGCCCTGTTGGTTTAGAAGGATTGACTTCACAAAAGTTTATCGTCCTAGGTGACGGGCATATCAGACAATAAAAGTTTTGAACATAGAACAAACGCTAGCTATTTTTACACGTGGCACTGATGAGATATTACCATTTCAAGAACTCAAGAAAAAACTCAAAAAAGACAAACCACTACGTATTAAAGCAGGTTTTGACCCAACTACACCTGACTTACATTTAGGACATACCGTTATAATCAACAAACTCAAACAATTACAAAATTTAGGTCATGAAATATTATTTTTAATTGGTGATTTCACGGCTATGATTGGCGATCCGACAGGTAAAAGTAAAACTCGTCCACCACTCTCAAAAAAACAGGT
Source organism: Candidatus Vesicomyidisocius sp. Pext_18_S21 (assembly GCA_021730165.1). Classification (GTDB taxonomy): domain Bacteria; phylum Pseudomonadota; class Gammaproteobacteria; order PS1; family Pseudothioglobaceae; genus Ruthia; species Ruthia endoextente. The sequence goes on along the minus strand of CP072535.1, from coordinate 145,342 downwards.
TCAAGAGAACGCCAGAAGCTACACAAAGCAAATATTCAAAATCTTGGATAAAAATAAAACTAAGGTTGTATTTAACTTTCAGTGGATGGATAAAATGAAGCCGATAGAGTTTATCCAACTTGCAAGTAAACAAACAATTGCCAGAATATTAGAACGTGATGACTTTTCCAAACGTTACAAATCAGGACAATCCATTTCTACCCACGAAATTTTATACCCTTTAATTCAAGGTAATGATTCTGTCGAATTAAAAAGCGATGTAGAAATAGGCGGCACTGACCAAAAATTTAACTTATTAGTAGGTAGGGAACTACAAAAACAAGCAGGACAAGAGCAACAGGTCATACTTACCATGCCAATTTTAGAAGGACTAAACGGCGTACAAAAAATGTCAAAATCATTAAATAACTACATTGGTATTAATGCTTTACCTGATGAAATGTTTGGCAAAATTATGTCAATTTCTGATGATTTAATGTGGCATTATTTTGAATTATTAAGTTTCCAAAGTTTAGAAGCAATTGCCAATCTAAAACAAACAATAGTACAGGGTAAAAATCCAAGAGATATTAAATTCATCCTAGCTAATGAGATTGTTACTCGCTTCTATAAGATCGATATCGCTAAACAAGCACAACAAAATTTTATTAATCGTTTTAGTAAAAATCAGATGCCTAATAAAATCAATGAATTTAGCTTTAAAGCTGGCATAAAAATTGCTAATTTACTCAAAGATAGTGGACTTTGCTTTAGTACCTCAAACGCATACCAAATGATTGAACAAGGTGCTGTTAAAATCAATAACATTAAAATCACAAACAAAAACTTTAAACCAACAACTAGCAAAAACGTTTATCAAGTAGGAAAACGAAAATTCGCAAGAGTGACAATTCAATAAGAAAGTGTTATAATACAGTTTTGGGGATGACATGGCTTCGACGAGGGGTTGGATCTCAAGGATGCATGCCGAGGATTAAGATAACTCGTTAAAATATACTTATAAAATATAGTTGAAAACGAAAACAACTACGCTCTAGCTGCATAGCTAGCCGTTATCTAAAAGGTGTCTGTATTTTTAGAATAACGGTCGCTCACAGACTCGCTAGGATTATTCTTTTCACGTAATTCGGTTAAAACTTGTTGAAAATCGCTACTTACATCCCTGATGATCGGGTGGTAAGTAGTTAACAAAAATAGATCAAGCTAAGCATGTAGACTTCTTGTTTGAAAGTTTTCGGACGCGGGTTCAATTCCCGCCATCTCCACCACTTATATTTATTAGTTCTTATATTTATTAGTTCTTAACACTACTTTCTATAAATTCTTATACAAAAATGGATAGATTTATAAATAAATTACAAATGATTATTACTCACAATGTAAAAACATACCTCAAGTCAAAAAAATAATACCATCTAGACAATGGAAACGAATTAAATATAATTATAATACTTGAATTTAACGGTTAATAAAACACTGAATAGTGTTATTAACCTTAGAGGCTAAAATTTGCTTAATTAAGAAATTTGATACTAAATACACACCATAAATAACAAAAAATAAAATTTTATTTCAATAAATTTATATTTATACTTATAAAGTATAACATAAGAAGCATTTATCACTATATATTCGTAATCGAAATACAATCACAATAATATATTAAGAATCATTGGTATATTTATTGAAAAAATTAAAGATTAAATCCAATTCTAGTCATCTGCAATAAATTAGCTTTTTGATAAATATATTAATTATTTATCAATCGTTAATTGAGTAACAAGCCACTCCACCTTTTTGTGAACCTGCTGCAAACAAGCAACGTGTATTAGGGTTATCAGTAGGAATCCATTCATATACTCGAATATTCCAGCCTGACGTTTCAATTAAGTATTCTGAGGTTGGTGTAACTATTTTAGCGCCTATTGTAGTTATTTTCTCCCACAATCCAGCATGAACTGGGGTTAAAAATAGTACGATGATAAATGTGATTAATTTAATTTTCATGTTACTTTCCTTATGAATTTTTCATTGTTAAGTTTATTTTCTTGAAACTACTATTTTTGCCATATCTAAGTTGATTACGACTTTTTGAATTCTTGAAATTTCTATTTTTTGGTGACAGTAATTTTTTACCTGACTCTGGCAGGTTGTGATCTGGAACAAAACCTTCTACAATTACACGATCTAATTTATTTTGAATTAAACGTTCAACATCAAATAATTGCTTAGCTTCATCAGCACTAACTAATGAAATTGCCTCACCTTTTGAGCCAGCACGACCTGTACGACCAATACGATGTACATAATCTTCTGGCACATATGGTAAATCAAAATTAATAACATGTGGTAATTGATAAATTTCAATACCTCTTGCAGCAATATCGGTTGCCACTAATACGTTCACTTCATGATTTTTAAAGTCTAACAAAGCTCTTGTACGCGCACTCTGACTTTTATTACTATGAATCGCAGTTGCTCTAATCTTTTTCTTTTCTAATTGATTGACAATACGATTTGCACCATATTTCGTGCGACTAAACACTAGAACCTGGCGCCAATTATGTTCTTGAATAAGATGAGTTAATAATGCATGTTTTTTAGATTTATCAACAGGATGAATCCATTGCTTTATTGCTTTAACGGTAGAATTTATCGGAGTAATTGATATTTCTACAGGATTGTTAACCAAACTTTTTGCTAATGTTAGAATCTTATTAGAAAAAGTAGCTGAAAACATGAGTGTTTGCTTTTTTAACGGTAAAATCTTTAAAATTCTCTTAATATCGTTAATAAATCCCATATCTAACATTCTATCTGCTTCATCAAATACAACTATTTCTAGCATATCAAATTTCACAGAATTTTGAGAATACAAATCTAATAACCTACCTGGTGTAGCGACTAGAATATCAACCCCTGAACATAATTTTTGCATTTGTGGATTAATCTTCACACCGCCAAACACCACACTTGATTTAAGAGGTAAATACTTACCATAAGTCGTTACACTATCATTAACTTGTATAGCTAATTCACGCGTAGGCGTTAGAATCAATGTACGAACCTGATTGGATTTTGTAGGTTTTTTTTTGGATAATATTTCAAGAATAGGCAAGGCAAAACATGCTGTTTTTCCCGTTCCCGTTTGTGCAGCTACCATAACATCCTTACCATTCAAAATAACAGGTATTGATTGATTTTGTATTGGTGATGGCTTACTATATCCTTTCTGCTCGATAGCTTTAAGAATTGAATCAGATAAACCTAATTTAGAAAAACTCATAAAAATATTTTATATCCAAAAGGTAGAAATTTTACATGAGCATCCTATGATAGATATATGAATAAATATCAAACTATTAAAATTAATCTAAGCTATTTCATATCGCTATAACAATAAAATTATGCACTAAATTAATTATTCACATACAAATACGAAAAACTAACTACAATATTGATAAATTCCAATAACACAGTATTGAACAAGTTATATATGAAAATAAATACACTTTAAATGTCTTCTTCTGGTGTACGTGTTTTAATACTAAGCGCATGAAGTGTACCATTTATAATTTCTTTATTCATAATAGCAAGTATCATTTTTTGCCTAGCTAATAGCGACATACCTTCAAAAATTGGCGATACAACCTTTGTTGAACAACTACAACCATCGCCTTCCATAATAACTGTTGAATCTTCTATACCTGATTCAATTTTTTCTTTAATTTCTTCTAATGTCATAACTCATGCTCCAAATACTCCCTTAAGTATAAAGAAAAATAGAATAGACATGACTGCACCTGCTGGCAAGGTAATTAACCAAGATAAGAAAATTGTATTTATAACTCGCATATTAAGTGCGACCACCCCCCTAGCAATACCAACACCCAACACCGCCCCTACCAAAACCTGTGTAGTTGATACAGGAATACCTGTTGATGAGGCTAAAACTACCGTTGTTGCAGCGGCTAATTCAGCAGCAAAACCACGAGAAGGGGTAAGTTCTGTAATTCCTTTGCCAATAGTTTTCATAACTTTAAATCCATAAGTTACAAAACCAAATATAATACCGCCACCGCCAACCAGTAAAACCCATGAAGGTATAGCGCTCCTTGAGGTAATATCACCACCAGCTTCTACAATACTATAAACCGCAGCTAATGGACCAATGGCATTAGCAACATCATTAGAGCCATGTGCAAATGCCATAGCAGATGCGGTAATCACCATAAGTACAGCAAAAAGCTTTTCCATATTAGCATAATGAAAATCCTTATCATCCTTAGGATTTATCTTAATATTTCTCATAATAAACGCAGCAATAACAGCTGCCAAAATACCAACTATAATTGCAATTATTAAACTTAAAGAAACGTCTTTAGAGATATATTCTAAAGAGTTAATATGTTTAAGACCTTTAAATTGCGTAACCAACGCAATGATAAAACCAACAAAAAATACATAAAATGGCAAATATCTCTTAGCATTTATCAACGGATCTTTAGTATCAATCACTAAGAATTGTAGGCTTTTAAAGATAAACACAGCAAGTGTGCCAGCAAGTACTGGAGATACTACCCAACTCATAACAATTTTAATTACTTTATCCCAAGCAACCGCATCAATACCAACACCTACTGCACCAAAACCAACAATAGCACCAACAATTGAATGTGTCGTAGAAACTGGCCATCCTAAAGATGAAGCGATCAATAACCACGAACCTGCTGCCAAGAGTGAAGCAAGCATACCATACACTAGTAAGTGTGGATTATTAGTAAATAATACTGCATCTAAAATACCTTTACGAACAGTATCAGTTACTTCTCCGCCTGCAAGAATTGCACCAGAAAACTCAAAAATAACCGCAATAATAACTGCTTGTTTAAAAGTAATAGCAGCAGAACCCACCGAAGTACCCATAGCATTAGAAACATCATTAGCACCAATACCCCAAGCCATAAACAAACCAAACCCAATTGACAACATAATAAAAATATCAGCATAATTTGCAATTATATCCATAATATCCTCCCTTATCTTGCTAACAGCACTTCTAGTCTTGAGCCAACTTTTTGAGCTGCATCTGCAAGCTCACCCAACCATTCCACAGTACGATAATAAAACATAATATCAATAGGTGGTAAGCTAGATTCTAGCGGAAATAATTCAGTACGAATTCCGTGCTGAATTTTATCAGATTTACTTTCAAGTTCATTAACATCTTCAATAATAGAACTAATAATCTTACGCTCACGACTACCAAATGCAGTTTCTAATAATTCATCTAATTCATTAACGGCTTTAAGTGCCGTAGCTGATGTTTTGATACAAATCTTAGTTAATTCTATAACATCATCAAAAATCTTATCTGGTAAAATCATCTTACGATCAATCATCAAACCCGAAACATCCTTAGTGATATTGGCAATAGAATCTTGAATAAGCAATAAATCAAGTAAATCTCTACGTGAAAAAGGCATCATAAACGTTGAAGACAAACTTAAACGTAGATTCTTTTTAAGAATATCTGCTTTACCTTCTTTAATACCTATGTCACTTTTAATTCTTTCAGCTTTCACCCAATTTTGGGTATGAATAGCAATCATAAAACCATTAAGTTCTGAAATACAAGAATGCACTTGTGTCATATGTTTTTGCAATGAGCTAATGGGTGATTTACCAAATAGACCATCTATTATATTTTGAGCCATTTTGTTTTTTCTAGCATCTTTAGATGCGAATTGTCAATCTTATTTTGAATATTTTTATAGGTGCTAAATTTATCTATTCTTCGTCATATAAAATACGTTCTCCTTCCCCTTCTAAATCATCAAACTGACCGTTCTTAACCCCTATTATTAAAATAATAACAAGAACAAAACCAACAAAAATCATACTTGGTATAAGCCAAAAAATTACATCCATATTTCTTCCTTATTTTTATCAAAAAACAATATTAATTGCCTTTAATTTTTTAATGTACTGATAAAAATTAATGCATTAATTTAACTCATTATTAATAATAGTACATCAAATCTTACTCGTTTAAATTAAAAAAGATACCTATTTAAATTTATTTATAAAACTAACTTAATATAAAAGTAGCAAAAGCTAGAAATGCTAGTATTTCTGCTATAATTTTAAACATTGTATATGAACAAATTTTAAACTAGAGTATGAACTTAGATTATCTTGATTTTGAACAACCTATTGCCGAACTAGAAGAAAAAATACAAACACTTGAAAATATTAAAGGCAAAGCAAATATTAAAGATAAAGTAGATATTATTAATGAGATAAAAGCACTTAAATCTAAAAGTAACGCTTTAACCAAAAAAATATTCTCATCTTTAAGCGATTGGCAAATATCTCAACTAGCACGACACCCAAAACGCCTTTATACACTTGATTATATTTCTGATGTATTTGATGAATTTACAGAGTTGCATGGTGATCGTACTTATGGTGATGACCATGCTATTATTGGTGGTATTGCTACATTAGATAACCAACCAGTGATGTTTATTGGTCAACAAAAAGGACGAACCACTCAAGAAAAGATCAAATACAATTTTGGCATGCCTAGACCTGAAGGTTACCGAAAGGCCTTACGCTTAATGAAACTTGCTGAAAAATTTTCAATGCCTATTATTACTTTTATTGACACGCCTGGTGCTTATCCTGGTATTGGCGCTGAAGAACGTGGACAAAGCGAAGCAATTGCCAAGAATCTATTTGAAATGTCAACCCTTGCCACGCCTATTATTTCAATAGTTATTGGCGAAGGTGGCTCTGGTGGTGCACTAGCTATTGGTGTAGCAGATACAATTATGATGTTTGAATACAGTATTTATTCTGTAATTTCTCCAGAAGGTTGTGCCTCTATTTTATACAAAGACGTAACCAAAGCAAACCTTGCAGCAGAATCTTTAAAATTAACCTCAATCCATCTTAAAAAAGAAAGGTTAATTGATGTAGTTATTAATGAGCCATTAGGTGGCATCCACCGTAATCCTTCACAAGCAAAGACACTTTTAAAAGAGGTGTTAACACAAGAGCTCAATAAAATTAAACAACTATCAATAGAACAATTATTACAAAACAGACAAAAAAAACTCTTAGATTTTGGAAAATTTAAAGACTAAAGATTTATTTCTTGAAGGTAAGAACATTGTTCTTGGTCTCAGTGGTGGTATTGATTCTATCGTACTTTTACATTATTTAAACACATATTATCCCAATAAAATAAGAGTTATTCACTATAATCATCATTTATCTCAATCTTGTAACAAATGGGATAATTTTTGCAAAATAACATGTTTAAATCTTAATATTGCCTACTTAAGCATTAATTTATCTTTTAATAATACATCTAATATCGAAGAAAATGCACGTAAGAAACGTTATCATTCATTATCTAACTTATTAAAAATAAATGAAGTACTCTGCACAGCACACCATAAAAACGACCAAGCAGAAACATTACTTCTACAACTATTCCGTGGTAGTGGTAATGCTGGATTAGCTGCTATGCCTAGAGAAAAACTTCTAGGAAAGGGTATTCACTATCGCCCTTTTTTAACAATTAATAAATCTCAAGTTAGTGATTATGCTAATAATCACAAATTAAACTGGATAGAAGATGACAGCAATAAAAATACTCATTTTAGACGCAATTTCTTACGTTTAAAAATTCTACCAAAATTATCTGAGGTATATAAAAATTTAACAGAAACACTTGCCAGAAGTGCAAAACACCAATCAGAAACCTTAAAACTTACACGTGAACTGGCAGTTATTGATATTACAACATATTACATTATCAATCGTACCAATCGTATCAATATAAGTCAGCTTATTAAACTTGAAATCCATAGAATTAAAAACATTCTCCGTCATCATCTAAACTTTCTTAATTTTTTAACGCCTAGCGATAAAATAATGCACCAGTTTATTAAACTACTGCACGCAAAAGAGGATACTAATCCACTAGTGTGTTGGAATGAGTACGAGATTAGACGCTACCAAAATGAATTATATTTCATCAATAAAACCCTGCCAAAGAAGAACGATCCTTGCCCATTTCATGAAGAATTTAAGGACTTTCCAAATTTTTCAATTCGTTATCGACAAAAAGGTCAACGTATTAAATTACTAGAAAAAAAACACACCAAATCATTAAAAAAAGTATTACAAGAAGCTAATATTCCGCCTTGGGAACGGAACCAGTTAAGAATGTATTACATTAGTAATAAATTATATGCCATTGAACGTATTGGTAAGACCTATATCGCTTGAATATAAAAAATAAAAATTACCAGTTTTAAATAAGTAGTAACATTTTTTGATAATTTAATAAGGATTATTAATCCCAATTTTTGCTAGAATTTTTCTTTCTAAGTTTACCATCTTTTGTGCATCTTTAGTATCAATATGATCAAAACCCAATAAATGCAACGTACCATGAATTGCCATATGTATTAAGTGATTATTAAAAGACTTATGCTGTTCAATAGACTCTTTTAAAACTACTTGTGTACAAATTACAACATCTCCTAAAATCTTTTCATCAATTTCAATCGGCAAATCACTTGGAAATGATAATACATTGGTAGATTTATCCTTATATCGATAAACTTTATTAAGATTTTGAATCTCCGCTTCATTAACTAATCGAACTAACAACTCACTTTCACCCTTTCCCCACTCTTTAACCACTTTTTGTAAAATATAACTTAATTTATCTTCATTAACAGATAAATCGTGAATACTATTTTGTATAATCACCATATTTAATATTAGATTGAATGATATTTTTTTGATAAAATCTAAATTTTATCAAAAATCTATTACTTTGTCATTAATTATTGAAGTTGCTATATCTATACCATTAAGCAAAACCTTTAACTACCTATGTGATAACGAGGTGTCTGTTGGCGTACGTGTTAAAGTACCCTTTGCACGAAAAAAAGTAATTGGAATCGTATTAGCCATTAAAGATAAAAGTGGATATAACGAAACAAATTTCAGAAAAAAAAGAGAAGATATACTGGGGTATAAGCTTAAATCTGTTGAAGAGGTACTAGATAAAATACCAATTTTAGACAAACCAATTTTAGACCTCTTGTTATGGTCGTCTAATTATTACCATTATCCAATTAGCAAAGTTATTTTATCTACACTACCTAAGAACTTACTTTTAGGTAAAGAGGCAAAAATTAAAAAAATTATAAATCTCCCAAATAAACTACAACAACCAGACTTTCAACCAACAGATGAACAAAATATTGCTATCAAACAAATTTTGAAATCAACCAATCAATATCACGCTTTTTTACTCCATGGTGTAACTGGTAGTGGCAAAACTGAAGTATATTTACACATCATCCAATCAATGATTGACCAAAAAAAACAAGTATTGGTATTGGTTCCGGAAATTGGTCTAACGCCACAAATGATTACACATTTTAAAACACGCCTAAAAACACGTGTAATAACAATCCATTCGCAACTTAACAAAACTCAAAAACTAGACGCCTATCTTATGGCTAAAAACGGTAATGCTGGCGTGATACTCGGTACAAGAAGTGCTATTTTCACACCTATATCAAATTTTGGTTTAATTATTATTGATGAGGAACATGATAACTCGTTTAAGCAACAATCAAATTTTCGATACTCTGCTAGAAATTTAGGTTTTATTCGCGCTCAGCAATCTAATATACCATTGGTATTAGGTACAGCAACGCCTTCGTTAGAATTATTAAAAAATGCGATAGATAAGAAAATCACACGCATCACGCTAACTAAACGCGCAGGTGGTGCAACTTTACCCAAGATAAGTCTGATTGATATGCGCAGTAATACTAATGGCGCATTATCTAAAATGTTAATTGAAAAAATCAAGCAATATTTATCTATTGGCAAACAAGTTATGTTATTTGTCAACCGCCGAGGTTATGCACCTATCTATTACTGTACACAATGTAACTGGAAATCACAATGCAATCATTGTGATTTAACCATGGTTTATCACCGTCATATCAATCGTCTTAAATGCCATCATTGTGGCGACGAAAAAATACCAGAACACGTCTGCCCAAATTGTACTGAACAAAGCCTTAAAATATTAGGATATGGTACAGAAAAATTAGAAGAAACCCTATCTTCATACTTTGTAGACATTCCTATTATCCGCATTGATCGTGACACCACACGACGCAAGAAATCCTTTGCACAACACTTAGAACAAATCAACACTGGAAAATCTTGCATTATTATTGGTACACAAATGTTAACCAAAGGACACGATTTTTCCAACCTTGCAATGGTCGGTATTCTAGATGTTGATACTGGATTCTTATCAACAAATTTTCGAGCAACTGAATATTTAGCCCAACTCCTTATTCAAGTATCTGGCCGTGCTGGTAGACACAAAGAAAAAGGTGAAGTTGTTATACAAACTCGCTATCCTGATCATCCAATTTTTAATTTTGTTTTGTCGTCTCGCTATACACAATTTGCTAGTCAACTTCTAAAACAGCGTTTGAGCGCAATGATGCCGCCTTTTTCACACCAAGCATTATTATGTGCTAATGCAAAAAACAAACAAAACGCTGAAAATTTCTTACATGAAGCAGCTATTTTATTAAAAAGCATACAAATAAATTCAGTAGAAATTTGGGGGCCAATTGCTAATACTATTGAAAAAAAGTCAGACTACTACTACTTTAGCCTATACCTACAATCTAACAACCGAGTAACACTCCACCAAATATTATCCACTTTCAGTCAACACATTAATACACTCAAACTCAAGAATAAAGTACGTTGGTACTTAGATATTGATCCAATTGAATAACAACAAATAAAATTATTAATCATTAAATTATCAAATTCAAAAGCATTTTATTATATAAGTTTATAACTCTTAAGTAAAATACAAAATGAGTTTTTATTTCTGTAAAATACCACATTAAGTTAATAACTATATAAAGTAGATCTACTAAATATACAAAATAAGAGACAAAATCTTAGAATAGTAAGTAAGTAAAAATTATTACTCTTAGCTATCTACTACTCGCCACATCTTTACCATTATTTAAAAAGCAAAAATATAAAAAGATACAAATAAAATCCAAAAAACTTACACCTAGATGTCTTCTCGATAATTTCTACACTACCCATTTTAAGTTACTAAGTAAATCGAAGTATAAAATTGATCTTTTTATTGGAAATAACTTATAAAACTGTTTCTAAATTAGAACTGTATAAAAACAAATAATAATAATAATAGACGACAATAGACTATTTCATCTGACTGTCCATTATATTAAAGTTACAGCCTACTAACTATAACTTTAATAGCACTAGTAATTGTTAAAAGTTCATCATCAGTAATTATAAATGGTGGCATGGTATAAAGTAATTTTCCATAAGGTCTTAGCCAAACACCTAAATCAATCAAATACTTTTGAACTATTTGTATGTCAATTTCATGAGTAATCTCTATTACGCCAATAGCGCCTAAGATTCGTACATCTTTAACTTTATCATGATTTTTAAGAGGTAATAATTCTCTGCTCAATATCTTTCCGATATTTGCAATACTATTTTTCCAAGGAGAGTTAAGTAATAATTCAATACTAGCATTAGCGACAGCGCAAGCTAAGGGATTAGCCATAAAAGTAGGGCCATGCATAAGTGTACCTACTACATTTGAAACATCATCGGTTGTTAATGTAGCTGCTAAAGTTATATAACCGCCTGTTAATGCCTTACCTAAACATAAAATATCAGGTTCAACATTAGTGTATTCCAGTGCAAACAATTCTCCAGTACGGCCAAAACCGGTTGCAATTTCATCTAAAATGAATAAAATATTATTTTGTTTGCAAAGCTTTTTAGCTTTAAGCAAATATTGAGGGTTATATGTCCGAATACCTCCTGCATTTTGTATAACAGGTTCTAAAATCATAGCGGCAATTTTATTAGAATTTTGTTTTAATGTCACTCTTAAATCTTCCAAAGCCTCATTCATAGGAACAATAGATGGACTTTTAACAAAAAAGTGTTGTGGCAATACGCCTGAAAATGAATGATGCATACCATTATCTGGATCACATATGCTCATAGCTCCAAATGTATCGCCATGATATCCACCTCGGATAGTAATAAATTTTTGCTTATTAGCTTGATCTTTATTATTCCAATATTGTAGGACCATTTTAAGTGCAACTTCTACTGATAGTGAACCAGAATCAGTGAAAAATACTTTAGTTAAATTATCAGGCGTAACACTCAATAATGTTTTAGTAAGGTCAATTGCAGGTTGGTGTGTCAAACCACCAAACATAATATGAGACATTTTCCTGAGTTGGGTTTCAATTGCTTTATTAAGTACTGGATGATTATAACCATGAATTGCTGACCACCATGAACTCATACCATCAATAACACGGTTACCACCTTCTAGAATTAAATAAACGCCTTCGGCTGATTCAACCAAATAAGTAGGAACTTCGTTAGGAATTTTGGCATATGGATGCCAAATATGTTGGTTGTCAAATGTATCCATATGAATATATTTTACTGATACTAATCTATTATAAATAATCTTTAAGTTCAATCATTGAATCAATAACTAAATCTGGATTGACATCTTGGATGTCTTTACCATGATTATATCCATACGACATACAAATAATCTCAAAACCAGCAACACGTGAAGCAATTACATCGCTAATTGAATCACCAAGCATTAAACAACTTTGTGGAGGGATATTAAAAAATTTAGCGCTGTGTAATAATGGCAATGGATCTGGTTTTTTCTTTACTAAAGTATCACCCGAAACTACCAATCCAAAATAATTAAAAATATCCAAATCTTTTAAAATTGGTAAGGTAAATTGCTCGTCTTTATTGGTCACACAGCCTAACAAGTAACCTTGTCGTTTTAAGTAATCCAAACCTTCTTTTACACCGTCGTATAAACATGAACGCACAGAAGTATTAACGCTATACAACTCTAAAAAAATTGAATAAGCTTTATCAAAATCTTGTTTATTAACACTCGCCTCAAGTTTACCAGTCAATGACCTTTCTACTAACTTTAATACACCATTACCAACCCAGTCACGAACTTTTGCCTCACCCCATGGCGTCCTATTCATTACTTTCATTAACTCATCAATACAATAGGCTAAATCTGGAACACTATCTACCAATGTCCCATCTACATCAATTATAATTAATTTTGGATTAAATTTTTTCATTGACGTCCTTTTATTTTTTAATAAACACTATTTTAGTAAAATACACAGTATATTAATACTTTATAATATTAGTTATGCAAAACTCACTTATCGGTTTTATCGGTGCTGGTAATATGACCCATGCTATTATTTCTGGGCTTATTAGCAATAAGACTGACCATAACCAAATCAAAATCAGTGATACTAACGAAGCATTATTACTCATTCGAAAAACCGAATTTAATATTGAAGTTTTTACGGATAATACCAAACTTGCAACTCAATGTAGCACTATTATTTTTGCTGTTAAACCACAAGTATTATCATCAGTCTGTAAAAATTTAAAAAACAAAATTACAACCAATACACTCATTATATCCATTGCTGCGGGAGTAAGATCACATGATATTGAACGCTGGCTAGGTGGTAACCAAGCTATTGTACGTACTATGCCTAATACACCTGCATTACTCAACCAAGGTATAACAGGTTTATTTGCTAACAAACAAGTATCAAATAAACAAAAATTTCTAGCAGAGACCATACTAAATTCTGTAGGTGAATGCTTATGGGTAAATGATGAGGGTTTGTTGAATGCAATCACGGCAGTTTCTGGTAGTGGCCCTGCCTATTTTTTTTTAATGCTTGAATCGATGACTAAAGCCGGGGTAACATTAGGTCTGGATGAAGTAGTAGCACAAAAGTTAAGCATTCAAACTGCACTAGGTGCAAGTATGATGGCAAGTCGTTCTAAAGATTCACCACAGCAACTTCGCAATAAAGTCACCTCAAAAAATGGAACAACTCAAGCAGCAATTGAGTCTTTACAAAACCAAGACTTTGAAGTTATTATTACTCATGCAATACGTGCTGCTTCTGATAGAGCAAATAAAATAGGTATAGAGTTGAGTAATGATGAATAAGTCATTAAGCAAAAAACTTCAACACTTAAACAGTTTTTTCATTAAAAAATACTATTACACTTATTAAATATAAATATTACTTTTTGAGACACATATTGAATTTACATACTAAATTTAATCTATTAAAAATAGATATAAAAACAATGCCATATAAAATATGATTATATCAAGAACATAGTTAAAATAATAAATAACTACCATCAGATGTATACATATCAATCTAGATTTTTAATAATAATCAACATTAGCAAACAAGAGCTAGTTATTTTTTAATAAATTCTATTATATCAAAACCCAATAGACTTCTAAATACTAAACACTGAAGATATTCTAAGACTTCGACCGCAATTCATATTGATACTTATAAACTAATAGTTATTAGACTAAACACACAATTTAAAGAACAAGTGATTGATTTAAGCCTAACTAAGTAATAGTGACACTATACCAAAGAAGTTAAAAAACTTCTTATCAATCAAGTTATGGAAACAATAAAGGGAAAATATCTATCATATTTAAAGCAATGCTCAATAATAGAAATAAGTAACATCATTAAACCTTTCATTACTACTCAAACTGGGTGAGGTTGAAGCTGTTATAGTAGTATCAAATACAATCAAATTTGATAAATTTACTCAAACTAACTTAATCGTGCGCTACTAATACTACTAATCAAGATGAAATCTGACGCTTATTACTCACTAAAGATTTTATTATTAACGCCAATATTGGTAAAAATATCGCCAAATATTTACTAGAATTATTACCCTTTATACATGATATAGAACAATTAATTGATACCACTAAATTGATATTACAAAAAGACCTAATCAATAAAAAAGCTAAATTGTGGAAACAAGGTAAAAAAAATAACCTTTTTAAGTGGTTTTTTTTAAATTTAGACATCAAGACTTACAAAGTATTTCAGATAAACAAACACAATTAATATTTTAAAAAAAATTAATAAAAAAACTATTTTGTATCGTACACTAGATGTAATCGGACAATATCTAATATCATCCCTCAATAACTTTTAAAGAATCTATTGTCGATATTACTAACCAAGCTAATGTTATGGTTTGTGATATTAAAAGATGAAAGAGAACAACTATTTGCTAGAATGCTATTAGCAAGTGTAAATGAATATTTAGTCGTTAGCACCATTTCAGCACACTGTTTAATAGGTTCTGCTACTCGTAAAAAACTTATAAATATATTAAGACCTATTCAAAAAACCTTAAATGTATTAACTACCCCATAATAACTGCATATTAGCAATAGTCGCCAACGAGGCGGTTTCAGCTCTTAATATTCTCGAGCCTAATAATAAACTTTGAGCACTTGTTCATTTACATTTGCTATTTCTTGACCACTCAGTCCGCCTTCTGATCCAATAATAATAGTTGCTTAACCCTTATTCATTTCTAATAATAAATATTCGGCACGATGATGCAATACAAACCCATTACTAAACTTAGTATTAACAAAATCCTCAAAATTCATGGCTAATGCCAAACTTGGCATCACAGATCTACCTAATTGTTCACAAACACCAATGATAATCTTTTGCCAATGGGACCCCCATGCGCTTCTATAATTTCTCATCTTGGAGATGAATCACACAATACTCACTAAAAATAGGTATTATTCTATTCACTCCTAATTCAACCGAATTTTGCGTTAAAAAATCCATTTTTTCAACTTTCGCAATACCTTGAACCAAAGTAATATTTATACTTAGGCTCTGAATTATTCTGTGTGCAGGTGTGTATTACACCTTCACGATAGTTTTTTTACTCGCACAATCGTTGCTAAATAATTACTACTATCGCCATTAAATAAAGTAATCTCTTGCCCTTGTAAAAATCGCAATAATTTTGCCAAATTACATGATACATACTCATCAAGTACCAATTTCTTATTAATTTTTAAGGAGATATTTTGACACAATCGTACATGTTTCATGGTATTCTTGTATGCACTAAATAGTGGATAATAATTAAACTTTACTTGATAAAATGATACATCAAAAGAGAAGACTCTCACTGCTAAACCAGCTGGATAACAATGCAGTCGTTATTATAAGTAGTAATTCTGAGAAGAATCGTTCTGGTGATATCAATTACCCATTCCGGGTACGTAGTGATTTTTACTATCTAACTGGCTTACAAGAGCCTAAAGCAATAGCAGTTTTTTCTAGAAAAAACTACACAATATTTTTACGTCCTAAAGACAAAACATGTGAAATATGGGGTGAAAAACGCCTAGGAATTGATGAAGCATCTAACATTTTAAAATCAGATAATGCTTTTTCTATAGACTTTTTAAAAGAAAAAATACCTCAATTAATATTGAATAATCAAGTTTACTTTGATACCACAAATTGTCAAGTAGATAATGATATTGAGTACCTTCTATTAAAGTATAAACTAAAATCATTAATCCCAACTTTACATGAGATGCGCCTTATTAAGGACAAGCTTGAAATAAGTACTATTCAAAAAGCAGCTAATATCTCAATCAAAGCACACCAATTAGCGATGCAAACTATCAAACCAGATATGTTTGAATTTGAAATACAAAGTATTTTTGATGGATTTTTTACCAAAAATAATGCTCAACATGCCTACACTCCCATTGTTGCAGGAGGAATGAACTCTTGTTTATTACACTATATAGAAAATAACAGAAAACTCAATAAAGGTGATTTAATTTTGATTGATGCTGGTGCTGAAGTTGACTGCTACGCCTCAGATATCACACGAACTTTCCCAGTTAATGGTCAATTTTCTTCTGCACAAAAACAAATTTATCAAATTGTTCTTAATGCTCAAATTAATGCTATTAATAGCATTAAACCTGGTATAAAAATCAATAAACCCCATAAAATTGCAATTAATACAATCAAAAAAGGTTTAATTAGTCTTGGTATATTGCAAATAGGTGACAACTTGTCACAGTTTTATATGCATAGTACAGGACATTGGCTTGGTCTTGATGTACATGATGTGGGTCAATACAAAAAAAATGGTCATCACAAAAAATTTGTAGCTGGCATGATAACCACTATCGAACCTGGTATTTATATCCGTAAAAATGATAAAATTAATCCAATTTATCACAACATTGGCGTCAGAATTGAAGACATTGTATTAATAACAAAATCAGGAAATACAGTACTAACTAAATCTCTCGCTAAAGAAATCAACGATATTGAATTACTTATGAGCCAATAATACTGTGAACATACAACAAGCTATTAAACAAATTGTTAAAAAACAAGATCTTAGTCAGAGTGAGATGCAAAAAGTAATGAGTGACATTATGACCGGTAAAACTACCGATGCACAAACTGGTGGTTTTTTAATTGGACTTTCAATAAAAGGTGAAAGTATTGATGAAATTACTGCTGTTGCCAAAATTATTCGTTCTTTTACCAAAAGTGTTAACATTAAGAATACCAAACACCTGGTAGATACTTGTGGAACAGGTGGTGATGGACTAGGGCTGTTTAATATTTCAACTGCATGTGCCTTTGTTGTAGCAGCTGCTGGCGGATCAGTTGCCAAACATGGTAATAGTAGTGTTTCTTCAAAATCAGGCAGTGCTGATGTATTAAAGGCAGCAGGTGTTAATCTTGATATGAGTGTTGAAAGAATTAGTAAATGTATTAAAAAAATTGGCATTGGATTTATGTTTGCGCCTTTTCATCACTATGTAATGAAATATACCACTGATGTGCGTAAAGAGCTTGCTATTAGAACCATTTTTAATATTGTAGGGCCACTAACTAATCCTGCTAAAGTACCTAATCAGATAATGGGGGTCTATAGTCAATCTTTAGTTGAACCTATTGCTCATGTTTTAAAAAATTTAGGCTCTAAACATATTATAGTTGTGCATTCTAAAGATGGTTTAGATGAGATTTCAATTGCAGATGATACATTTGTAGCTGAATTAAAGAATGGTAAAATTAAGACTTACACTATCAGTCCTACTGATTTTGGTTTACCAATAGGTAATTTAGATGATATTAAAGCTAACAATGCGGATGACTCATTAATACTAATTCAACAAGCTCTTGATGGTAAAGATAGCGTAGCTAAAAACATCATTGCACTTAATTCAGGTGCAGCTATTTATGTATGTGAGCTTGCAAACTCACTACAAGAGGGTGTTAGTAAAGCGTTAAAAATCTTAAATAGTGGGATAGCTCATCAAAAGTTAGATGATTTTGTCCGTGAATCAACTGGCTGTTAATTATAGATCTTTATGATAAATAAAGATACTAACCTAATTTGGATTGATTTAGAAATGACAGGCCTTACGCCTGAAAAAAATGTTATTATCGAAATTGCTACCATTGTTACCGATGCACAACTCCATATCATTGCACAAGGTCCTTCACTAGCTATTCATCAAAATGATAAAATTTTAACTAATATGGACCAATGGAATACTAAACACCATACTAGTTCTGGACTTCTAGAACGTGTTAAAAAAAGTAATATGTCTTGCAAGAAAGCAGAAATTCATACCTTAAAATTTTTAAAAAAATATGTAAACAAAGGTACATCACCTATGTGTGGTAATACTATTTGTCAAGATAGACGTTTTTTATACAACTACATGCCAACACTAGAACAATTTTTCCACTACCGACATATTGATGTTTCTACTCTTAAAGAATTAATTATGCACTGGAAACCTAATGAAAAAATGGTATTTAAAAAAAACTCAGCACACTTGGCTCTTTCTGATATCCAAGATTCAATTGATGAATTAAAACACTACCGAAACGTTTTCATTAATGCCTAGTACTTGGCTTGCACCTGCAAAAATTAACTTATTTTTGCACATTAACAAAAAAAGGAAAGATAATTACCACAACTTACAAACCATCTTTCAACTACTAGATTATTATGATAAATTAACTTTCACAATAACTAATAATGGTGTCATTAAACGTACTAGTGGTAATAAAAGTATAAAACAAGATCAAGATTTAATCATTAAAGCAGCTAAAGCACTTCAACAATATACTGGAACAACGTTAGGCGCCAATCTATCAATCGTTAAAAATATTCCAATTGGTGGTGGTTTAGGTGGTGGTTCTTCAGATGCAGCAACTACGTTAGTAGCACTTAATCAACTTTGGGATACAAAATTAACTCAGGCACAACTTATGAAGTTAGGTTTAAATTTAGGTGCGGATGTGTCCGTATTCATTTTTGCTCAAAGTGCTTGGGCAGAAGGTATAGGAAATATTCTAAGTCCTATTAAAACACCGGATCATTACTTTCTAGTAGTTTTTATTAATAAACACATTTCAACTAAAGAAATTTTTTCTCATTATGCATTGACAATAAGCGAACCTCAAGGGAGAATAGCCAACTTCTCTGAGCTTGTAAACACTCATAATGATTGTTTACAAGTGGCTATAGCATTAGAAGCAGAAATTAGTGTTGCGCTAAAACACCTAAATACTTGCTATAATCGTGTCGGACAAGCTAGAATGAGTGGTACAGGAAGCTGTGTTTTTAATGAATTCTTAACTGAAAAAGATGCCTTGGCAGCGGCTAAAAAAGTGCCAAAAAAATGGATGAGTTTTGTAACACGTGCAATCAATAATTCTCCCATTTACAATTGGGCTGTCGCCAAGCGGCAAGGCAACGGGTTTTGATCCCGTCATACGCAGGTTCAAATCCTGCCAGCCCAGCCAACTTATTTTTATATTTCATATTTTATAAGCGTATAATTTAGCCACTTTAATGGTATTGGTTAACCTCTATGTCTCTTGACAAAATTAAAATCTTTAGCGGTAATGCTAACCCTGAACTTTCTAAAGAAATTATTTCTAGTTTAAATGTTGTACAAGGTAAAGCACTTATAAGTAGATTTAGCGATGGTGAACCCCAAGTTGAAATATTAGAAAATGTACGGGGTTGTGATGTATTTATCATTCAACCTACTTGCGGACCTTCTTCAGCTGAAACCCTAATGGAACTTTTGATTATCGTTGATGCACTTAAACGCTCATCAGCTACAAGAATTACTGCTGTTGTACCGTATTTTGGCTATTCAAGACAAGACCGTAGATCACGCTTAACTCGTGTACCAATTACAGCAAAACTTGCAGCAAAACTAATTGAATCTGCAGGCGTCGACCGAATATTAACCGTTGATCTACATGCAGACCAAATTCAAGGATTTTTTAACATCCCAATTGACAACATTTATGCCCAGCCCGTTCTAATTGAAGATATTTTATCTAAAAATTACAAAGACATTGTTGTTGTATCTCCTGATGTAGGTGGTGTAGTAAGGGCACGCTCTGCTGCAAAACGCTTAAATGATGCAGATCTTGCCATTATTGACAAACGCCGACCAGTACCTAACATGGTTAAGATAATGAATGTTATTGGTGATGTTAAGGATAGAAGTTGTATTTTAATTGATGATATGGTTGATACCGCTAGTACACTCTGCCAAGCTGCCAGTATTTTAAAACAACGAGGCGCAAAAGAGGTGGTAGCCTATGCCACCCATGCAGTACTTTCTGGTAATGCAATTAATAATATTAATAATTCTCAACTGAATGAATTAATAACAACTAATACTATTCCGCTCAATATTAATGTTGCTAACTGTTTTAAAATTAGACAATTATCAATTGCACCAACGATGGCTGAAGTTATTAAACGAATTAGCGAAGAACAATCTATTAGTACTATTTTTACATAATGGTACAATAAAAACATCGTAATACAAGGCTATGATTTCTAACTAATAACTTTGGGTATAATCCATCATTTGGCTTTTCAAATATAATAATCATAATTTATGAAATCCACAACTAAAGCACACAAGCAAGCACTACAAAAACTCATCATGGTAGGAAAAGAAAAAGGCTACTTAACCTACTCTGAAATTAATGATATCTTGCCAGAAGACTTATTAACTCAAGAACAAGTAGAGCCTATTGTTACAATTCTTGAAGAATTGGATATTACCGTTTCTGATACAGTGCCGGATGCAGACACCTTAGTAGTTGAATCTGGTGCCAAAGCACAATCAACTTCAGCAGAAGCCGCAATAGCAGCGCTAGCAGCTCTTGATTCGGAGTTTGGAAGAACAACAGATCCAGTTAGAATGTATATGCGTGAAATGGGTGTTGTAGATTTATTAGAGCAAGAAGACGAAATTCGTATTGCTAAAGAAATTGAAGCTGGGGTATTTGAAATTATGCAAAGTATCACATTGTATCCTGTTATTACAGATTTTTTCTTTAAAGCACACACCCGTTTAGAAGAAGGAAAATGTAAAATGACTGATGTGATTATAGGTTATCAAGGTGACGCAGAAGATTTCGCTAATAAGAAAATAGCCTTTGATGCAGGTGAGTTTGATAACGATGAAGAATATGAAGAAATAGAAGAAATGGAATACACAGGACCAGATAAAAATCAAGTATACAACCGTTTTGACACAGTTCTAAAATACTCTGAAATTTACAACAAAACCACTGAACAACTTGGATTTCGCCATAACAAAACAATTAGAACACGTCAACAGTTATCTAAAGGATTATCAGATTTACGCCTAGCTCCTAAATTAGTCAATACTATGATAGAAGTTATTTGTAATCGTGTAAGTCAAGTCAAAGAACAAGAAAAAATCATTAAAAATACCTGCCTAGACGCAGGAATGAATCGATTACATTTTTTTGAATTATTTTCTAATAATGAAACTAATTTCAATTGGCTTGATACCATTAAATTAGATGAAAAAATTAAAAATAATCTAAAAGATAGTAAAGATAAAATTTACTACGCTCAAAAAAACCTTCAACAATTCGAAGAGGAAATGCAACTAACTATTGTTGAACTTAAAAAACTAAATAAAATGTATCGTCGTGGTGATCGTCGTGCTAAAAAAGCAAAATCTCAAATGATTGAAGCTAATCTTAGGTTAGTAATTTCAATTGCTAAAAAATATGCCAACCGTGGATTGCAATTTCTAGATTTAATACAAGAAGGAAATGTTGGCTTAATGAAAGCAGTTGATAAATTTGAATATCGTCGTGGTTATAAGTTTTCTACTTATGCAACTTGGTGGATTCGTCAAGCTATTACTCGTTCTATTGCAGACCAAGCACGTACTATTCGTATCCCAGTTCATATGATTGAAACTATTAACAAACTTAATCGTGTACGTCGCCAACTCTTGCAAAAATTTGGTCGAGAAGCTTCTTCTGAAGAACTAGCAACTGAAATGGAGTTACCAGAATACAAAATTATTAAAATCTTAAAAATTGCCAAAGAACCATTATCAATGGAAACACCAGTTGGTGATGATGAAGATTCTAATATTGGTGATTTTATTGAAGACACTAATCTATCTTCACCCGTTGAAATAACCACCAAAGAAAGCTTAAGAGAAACTACAGGTGATTTACTTTCTAACTTATCGCCCCGTGAAGCTAAAGTATTAAAAATGCGTTTTGGTATTAACATGAATACTGATCATACTTTAGAAGAGGTTGGTCGACAATTTGATGTCACTCGTGAGCGTATTCGTCAGATTGAGGCTAAAGCACTACGTAAATTAAGACACCCTTCTCGTGCGCATAAATTACAAAGTTTTTTAGAATAATTCTATAGGGCCTATAGCTCAGTTGGTTAGAGCAATCGACTCATAATCGATCGGTCCTTGGTTCAAGTCCAAGTAGGCCCACCACTTAGTTACTTATAATATATCATTATTTACAATAACTTACTATTTAGTGAGTATTTAGAAAATCTAAAGAATTTTATAAGATTACTAATTACTGTTAATTACAAGATAATTTTTTAATTTTATTAACAACATCATCTTCCCTTTTAAAAGTTAGTATTTATCAAAATAAAACACTTTAGGAGACAAGGATTAGTCGCAATTTTGAATTAAAAAACTATTTAATAATAAGTTTAAAGAAAGTAACAGTCTTAATAATAAAAAAACTGATAATACTAAAAATCCAGATATAAAATAGTAAACTACTAATACGTAGTATTAAGATAATCCTTTACTTGCTAAATACAAGGTTTTTATATTTTCTGATGATAAAATTTATGTTGACCTTAGGATAACATTATTAAAAAAATAACGGTATCCTATACCTTACAATATTAGGAATATAGTTTAACAAATAAAAGTAAATACCTACGAATTAAAACTTAAAAATCATAATTATTATTCTAATTCTAATTACATATTTAATAACAATATTAATAAAGTTGACACATGTAAAGGATAACTATTACACAGAAAAATTGTCAAATACAACAGGTTTTTATTAGTTAATACACTTTCTGTAAAATTTATTTACTTTATTTTAAATCTTCTAAAATTATGTTAAAATAACACTCCAATTATTACTATCTTATACAAGAATAGTAATTCTAATTTAACGAATCAATAAAGATATATTCTCTATCATAATTAGACCAAACACAATGAAAAACTTTAATATTTTTATTTACAGTATCAAAAATTACTCTGCTTTTAATATTTTATTCTATTAATTCTTGGTTAAAGTCCAATTAGACCTACCATTTCCATCAATACTTATCATACTTGATGAGATATGATAATATATCTATGTTTGATTTACTCATACCAAAACTAATTAGAATGACCACGAAAGTTGGCGATATGATTATGTCACTATACGAGAATAAACTTAATATTAAAATAAAATCAAATAAAACACCATTTACCATTGCTGATAAAAACGCACATCAACTCATTGTTAAAACACTATCAAAACTTACACCAAATACACCTATACTTTCAGAGGAATCTGAAATAATTGAATTTTCTGAGCGCTCTAAATGGCGTGAATACTGGATAATTGACCCACTTGACGGTACTCGTGATTTTCTTAAACAAACAGATGAGTTTTGTATTTGTATTGCTTATATTAAACAACACAAACCAATATTTGGTATGATTTATGCACCACCAAGAAAAACACACTACTATACAACAGACGCAAACAAAGTATTCAAACAAGAAAAGAATATTATTCAGCCATTAAATGTACGCCCCAATCACAACCCTTTAAGAATTGTCATTGGTCATTGGTCATCACACAATAAACAATTAAAAAACCATTTAAAAAAATACAAGACCTATAAGGTGTCACAATTAGGTAGTGCGCTAAAATTTTGTGCTATTGCAGAAGGTAAATATGACTATTACCCAAAATTTGGTCCTTGTTCTGAATGGGATACTGCTGCTGGCGTATGCATTCTACAAAATGCCGGAGGCAGTGTTGTTAATCAAAATGAAAAGCCTCTCAGTTACAATACTAAAGATGATTTAACTAGCCCTATTTTCTTTGCTTCAAATAAACCTTAAAGATAAATCTATCGCTTGAATATTCTTAGTGATACTACCTATAGAAATAAAATCAATACCAGTATTAGCCACTTCTACAATAGTACTCTCATTGATGTTACCAGAAGCCTCTAAAGGTAGTTTACCTTTAGCCATAACAACTGCTTGTATTAAATCACTTATGAGAAAATTATCACACAATGCTCTAGTTACACCACTAAGTTTAAGCACCTCTTGTAATTGATTTAAATCCTCAACTTCAACAATTAAAGGTAGATTTGGATATTTTTCTATTGCCGTTTTAACTGACAAAGTAATTGAACCTAAAGCAACAATATGGTTCTCTTTTAGTATAATACAATCATACAAACCCATACGATGATTAACACCGCCACCACATTTTACAGCATATTTTTGTGCTAATCTTAATCCAATAATGGTTTTTCTAGTATCTAATAATTGTGCATTAGTATGGTTAATTTTATTTACTAAGTAATGGGTTCTTGTTGCCACAGAACTTAACATCTGTAAAAAGTTAAGTGCCACCCTCTCAGCACTAATAATAGCCTTGGAAGAACCTATTAAAACACATAAGACCTGCCCTGGATTAATGTCCTCGCCATCTTTAACTTTCCAATATAGTTTAAGATTCTCATTAAGCAATAAAAATGTACTCTGTGCATATTCTATGCCACAAATAATACCTGATTCTCTTGAGATAATCTCAGCTGTATTTATTTTATCTAATAATAAATCAGCAGAAACATCACCAGTACCAAGATCCTCGTCTAAAGCTAATACAACACTATTGAGAATGTACTTATTCGTTGATAAACTCATAAATAATACGTGCTGATTCATCACTAGCATTTAAGTCTAACTGTTGATGAATTACATTAAACTCTTTAATTAATGATTTATTATCACGATTCATAATTATCATGGCATGTTTGGCAATATTATCACCATTAGCACTATTTTGTATCAATTCTGGTACTAGATTTTTATTGACAATTATATTTGGTAAACTGATATATTTACTTTTAACTAATCTTGAAGCAATAAAATAACTAAAACGAGACAGTTTATAAATAACTACCATAGGTACACCAACCAAAGTTAACTCTAACGCTGCAGTACCTGATGCAACTAACGCTAAATCTGCTCTTAACATACGTGTATGTGCATCATCAAATGAAATTTCAACTGGGATATTCCCTACTTGGATAGTTACCCAATCCAATAATTCATCATTCACTAAAACCAAGTTAAAAGTTAACATTCTATCTTGTAAGGACATTATTTCAACTGCCAACAATATTTCAGGCAATAATAGCTTAATTTCACTTTGTCTAGACCCTGGCATTAGGAGAATATTTTTTGTCTCAATATGTGATTTTCTAGGGCGCAAACTCTGTGCCAAGGGATGCCCAATAAACAATGCTCTTTGATTATACTTTTGATAAAAGTCTACTTCAAATGGAAATAAACACAGCACTAAATCTGTTGATTGTTTAATTTTTTTAACTCGTGATTGACGCCAAGCCCAAACAGAAGGAGAAATAAAATGTATAGTTCTAATACCTTTAGATTTAAGTTTTCTCTCAATCACAAAGTTAAAATCCGGCGCATCAACACCAATAAAAACATCAGGTTTTTGACTAGAAAAATAAGCAATAATACGTTTACGCAAAATAAATAAAAAAGGTAACTTCTTTAAAATTTCACTAAAACCCATCACATTTACTTGTCTTTGATCCCAATCCTGTATACACCCAGCAGCAAACATTTTATCCCCGGCTAATCCTTCAATGATGATATTAGAGTTTTGCTTTCTTAAGGATTTAACCAATTTAGAAGCAATTAAATCACCTGAAGCTTCTGTTGCACTAATTGCAATTCTCATTGAGCTTTATTTTCTTGGCAGGATAATTTGTGGGTCTTCATTAAATGCACGATAAATAACCACAATATTACCAATAACTTGCACCAAATGGGCATGATAAGTATTAATAATTTTATAAATTATTTTTTTCTTTTCCGCTCTTTTATCCATACGTATCTTGATTTTTAATAATTCATGTTTATCCATAGATATCTTAATCTCTGCGAAAACAGACTCATTTAATCCATGTTGTCCTACCATCACAATAGGTTTTAAATTATGGCTTTTTGATCTAAGAAACTTTTTTTGATTATTGGTTAGTTTAGTCATTAATCATATATTCTTTATTAAACAAATCTTGAATAGTTTCACGTTCTCGTACCAATGTGTATTGACTACCTAATACCATTACTTCCGCTACCCTAGGACGGGAATTATAATTTGAACTCATAGTAGAACCATAAGCACCAGCAGACATTAGCGCTAAATAGTCTCCTTCCGATAAAGAAAGTCTTCTATTTTTAGCTAAAAAATCACCTGTTTCACAAATTGGCCCCACTAAATCCCAATGAGCATCAATGCCTTCAGCATTCTCATCAATAGGCAATACTTGATGATAAGCTTGATAAAAAGAAGGGCGCAATAAGTCATTCATTGCACCATCAATAATTGCAAATGACTTATCTGAATTCTGTTTTAAAAACTCAACTTTGGTAACAAATATACCAGCATTACCGACAATTGCCCGACCTGGTTCTAAAATAATTTTTAGACTACCTACTTTATCAAGAATGGAAGAAATATAAGCATTAATATCAATTGTTTGTTCATTGTCATACTTAATACCAACACCTCCTCCCAAATCCAAATGAGTAACATGAATATTAAGCTTACCAAGTTTAGCAACCAATTCAAGCACTTTATCCAATGCATCTAGGAAAGGAGATATTTTTGTTAATTGTGAGCCAATATGGCAATCTATTCCTTTAACTTTTAAATATGGGGAGTTATATGCCATTTTATAGATAGGAATAGCATCATCGATATCAACGCCAAATTTATTCTCCTTAAGTCCTGTTGAAATATACGGATGTGTTTTTGGATCGACATCAGGATTTACTCGTAATGAAATTGGTGCTTGCATACTCATTTCTTTTGCTACTTGTTCAATACGACTCATCTCCGCCATAGATTCAACATTAAAACAAAAAATACCAACTTCTAAAGCACGTTTAATCTCAATATTTGTTTTAGCCACACCTGAAAAAACACAACGAGAGGCATCCGCTCCAGCAAGTAAAACACGTTCTAATTCACCATTAGATACAACGTCAAAACCAGAGCCTATTTTTGCCAATACACTAAGCACTGCTAGATTAGAGTTGGCTTTAACTGCATAACAAACTAAATGTGGATGAATACCAAAAGCATGACTAAACAAATGCCAATTATACTCAATATCTGTCCTTGAATAAACATAAAGAGGTGATCCATAGGTTTTCATCAAATCTGCTATAGCAACAGACTCAGCATGTAGTATATGATTTTGATAAGAAAAACTCATTATACCATTTGGGTAATGCTTGATATACCTAATGATGATGATTTAATACGTTCCAATTCACCCATCTTTCCACAAGCAGTAATAATAACAATAAAGGCTAATACTATAAGTATGGTTATCTTTTTCATATTACTTCCTTGCCTGTTTTTTTTATTTAAAACACAGGCTATTTTACAATAATTTTGTTAATAACTGCGTTAACACATAACACTGTATATTAAAATACCAAAGTTTTTTAAATGCAAGTTCTCGACTTAACAATCAACCAAATTTATAAAATATATTCATGAACAGATATACAAAAATAAACTTATAAGCATTACGTATCATAAAAAATAGATTCATAAAAAATACTTAACTTAAAACAATACGATAAAATCTACCTGCCAATTTAAAATCTTACCACATATCCAACTAAGTACGTAAATCCTTGTTTGTAAAGTTCACTATAAACACGCACCATATCATTATGAATCCAAGTAGCATTTTAATTTTTACGCTGAATCATTTTATTTAAACTGTTTGAAATAAAAATCACTCTAAAGTAGTCATTACTCTTAAATCTAGAAAATACTAATATACTAGCTTTAATCCGATAGATCAAAATAAAATCACTCGTTGATAAGTCTCTAATTAACACTTAATACAATCAAAACCATCAGTATTTTTAACGTCAGAAAATGACAAAAAATTCTTAGATATTTCAACAACTAAGATTATTATATTATTGTTTATTAATCATATCTCTCGCCATGTATAAAGCTGCAATACTTCTAGCCTCAGTTAAGTGTTCGTTGTAAACCAAGTTTTCCAAATCAGCCATTCTAAATGTAACAACCTCTAATAATTCTGGCTCATCACCTTGTGCACTTGCTTTATATAAATCTTGTGCTAATACAATATAGGTAATACTAGATTGATAACTAGGTGCAATAGTCATTTCTTTAATAAAGGTTAATTTATTAGCACCAAAACCAATTTCTTCAATTAACTCTCTATTAGCAGCCTCAATAAGTATTTCATTATCATCAATTTTCCCCTTGGTTAATACAAGCTCATATTTATCTGTACCGCCAGAATATTCATAAATCATAAGCACAGTTTCATCATCCAACATAGGAACAATTAATACTGTACCATTTTCAAATGGTTTTAAACGTTCATATATTCTTTTTTCACCATTTGAGAATTTAATATCCATTTCCTCAATATTGAAAAAATTAGTTGTAGCAATAGTTTTAATATTTAATACTGTTGGTTTCTTGCGCATAGTTAGATTAATGCCATTGATTAATGCCATTGATTAATGCCAAACATAAATCTTACGATTTAGCATCATCATTAAAACGCATAGTTTAGATACAATCATATCAATATATACTAATAAAAATTAACGCTATTAATACTTAAATTAATTGCACAACTATATCCAATATTCATGCCATCGTAGCATAGACAAAATCACACCAAATACAACAAAGGAAGTTAACAATAAGCATTATTACTTACCTAAATGAATTCTGCATCTACTAAACTAGGAATAACTACTCTCGTAATACTCATTAAAAAATCTAAAAATGATTTATGATTTATGATTTATTTCCAAGTATAACTTATTATATCAACAAAATTAGACTCCTCTGAACTGTTATATATTTAACTTTATACAATAAAAAAGAGCAACTCTGTTTCATATATTATACCTATAAATCTGATAAGATACAATAATCTTTGTTGGAGAAAATATTGAAAACAATCTATCTTTTATTTACCTTAACTCTATCAACCCTATCAAACGCCTGGAAAATTGAAGGAATAGGTGAATTCTCACCTGAAAAGATTAGCAATAATCTACTTGTTATTCATGGTCCATTTGGGGAGCCTAATATTCAAAACCAAGGATTTATAAACAACCCTGGCATTATTATTGGAAAAGAAGGTGTTATTATTATTGACCCAGGTAGTACTTATGATATTGGTAAAAAAGTAATTAAAGAAGTTGAAAAAATTACCAAAAAACCTATTATTTCTATCTTTAATACGCATATTCATGGCGACCACTGGTTAGGTAACCATGCAATTATCGAAAAATATCCCAATACTAAGATTTATGCCCATCCACAAATGATTATTGAAGCTAGAAATGGAAAAGGCGATAAATGGATTAATCTAATAACAAAAATGACTAACGGTTTAACAAAAGACACGATTGCCACTTATCCAACTAATCCAACCCAACATTTACAAGTAATCAAATTAGACTCAGAACAATTTAAAATTCACAACCCTACTATAAAATCACATACTAATACAGATATTATGATTGAACATATTAACAGTAAAACTTTATTCTTAGGAGATAATAGTTTTGTTAATCGTATGGGTCGTTTTGACAATAGCTCTAGCATACATAACAACATCAAAGTATTGCAATATGCAACAAACTTAGGTCTAAATTATTACGTACCTGGCCATGGCTCATCAGGCAATGTAAACCATGCTGTTAAGCCATTTTTAGATTACTTACTAATCATTCAATCTGAAGCTAAAAAAGGTTATGAAAAAGATTTTACTGACTATGAAATTAAACCTATCGCTATTAAAAAATTAAATTCCTATAAGAATTGGCATGGGTTTGATAAGCAACTTGGTAATCACATTAGTAAAGTACTACTTGAAATTGAAGCGCTAGAGTTATAAAAATTAATTATATAGCAAGATAGATTAAAAATTATTATTTATACAACTTAGTTAGTTTAATCAATCTATATCATATATTGATAGTCAATAACAATCTTTATTACTATGTTAATGCCATTATTTTTAATAAGTATACTAGCAAGGTAAGTACACGATATTCATCAAATGATATTTTGCTCAAATAGTAGATTCCATTTATTTACCAACTCCATTAACACAAATCTAGCAAACATTGGTTGCATAGTTAAGCCTTCTTATTCGTTGCTAAATTTTAGCGTAGTTTATAAATCAGTCACAAGGCTTAATACAGTAGTATATATAATAGAATTAAACTCTAATTAAACTTTTTATATTTTTCATGAGTTAAATACAAATAATTATACTATTAAATCCTTTTTTAATAGTATATATTGGCAATGATAGAATAAAGATAATCTCTACTAGATTATTAACAAAACTTGAATAAAAACTTAAAAACTAAAAAGTCGCACCATAAAACTTAATAAACTGTGTCAAAGAAAATGGATTGTCTATTGGATGAACATTAACATATGATATAAAATATTCCTTAATAAGAAAATATTTTATAAAAACACCTGAACTTATACAACGAAACCATCATTTTTATAAACAATATATTAGAATACTATACAAATTATATCTGTATTGAACATAGTTATTTAGCAAAATAACGTTCAACTATAATATATTTAGTCTATAAAAGAAAGAATAAAACTAACGGGAAATAGTAGGATTCATTAAAATATATATTTTAATGAATTTAAACTTAATTCTTAAGATGATCTTTTATCATTTTAAACTTTCAAACCTCAAGTAAAGATAAATAATAGTACCAGATTGTACAATTTTATTTTAAAAAATATTAAGACTTCTTACGCATAATTAGAATTTTATCTATAGTTAAATAAAAGTATCTTTCTATAATATGGTCAAAAGTTTTTTGACAAAAATATATAGCTAAATAATGTCTTACTATTCGATGATAAATCTTATCAAACAATAACTTTATAGATGATAATATAAACTCTAAAACATTTGTATTTAGAGACTAAAATATTCATACTAATTCCTCTACCACCAAATTACCCATTTCGTTCGTACCAACAACTATATCACCTTCTGTTAAAATATCTCGCGTGCGATAACCTTTATCTAATACAGCATTAACTGCCACTTCAATTTTAAGCGCCAAATGCTCTTGATTAAGTGAATAACGCAACATCATAGCAACCGATAAGATAGCCGCTAAAGGATTAGCAATATCTTTGCCTTCAATATCAGGTGCTGAACCATGAATAGGTTCATACATACCAAACCCATATTGATTAAGTGAAGCTGATGGCAACATACCAATTGAACCAGTCAACATTGCTGCACAATCACTCAATACATCACCAAATAGATTTGAGGTAACTATTACATCAAATTGCTTAGGCTTTCTAACTAATTGCATTGCAACATTATCTACATACATATGTGACAGCTCAACATCTGGATAATCTTTAGCCAGATCTATCATAACCTTACGCCATAATTCACATACCTCTAACACGTTTGCTTTATCTACAGAACAAACACGCTTATTACGGAGTTGTGCAATTTTAAAAGCTGAATGCCCAATACGCCTGATTTCTGACTCAAAATAAGTAGCTGTGTTAAAACCACATCTTTGTCCATTACGTATCTCTATACCTCGCGGTTTGCCAAAATAAATACCAGAAACCAACTCACGAATAATCATCAAATCAAGTCCTAATACCATTTCTTTTTTTAATGTGGAAGCACTAATGAGTTGTGAATATAGAATTGCAGGACGTAAATTAGAAAACAAATCCATTTCTGCACGTAGTCTTAATAAACCTTGCTCTGGCCGCAAATCACGTAATAAAGATTCCCACTTATAGCCACCCACAGCGCCTAATAGAATAGAATCACATTTACGTGCAAAATCCAATGTATCTTGTGGCAAAGGAGAACCAGTTACATCATAAGCACTACCACCAATCAAGCCATGTTCAAGCGTCATACCAAGATTAAAATTTGCATTCAGAAAATCAATCACTTTAAGTGCTTGTATTACAACTTCTTGACCAATACCATCACCTGGTAATATTAATACTTTAGACATTCTAATTCTTTATATTAATCTTTAAAATAATATTTAACTAGATTTTAACAATTTCAAACTCAGACTTGCTAGCGCCACAATCCGGACACACCCAATCCTCAGGAATATTTTCCCATTTTTGGCCTAACTCACTCTCCTCTTTGGATGTACCTAAATATTCATCATATACCCAACCACACACAATACATCTATACTTCTTCATTACCATTACCAATCCTCCATGCATAAAATTATAAGAAAATAAGACTTATTTACTTATAATTTATCGGCATATTGTGACAAATAATTAGCTACGCCAGCAGGTGTATCTTTCATACCTTCATCACCCTTATTCCAACCTGCGGGACAAACTTCGCCATGCTTACTATGAAAATCAAGTGCATCAACCATTCGCAACATTTCATCAACATTACGTCCTAGTGGTAAATCATTCACTACTTGATGACGAATATCAAAATTCTCATCAATTAAAAACGACGCACGCAATGCAACACCTGTTGGATGCACAATACCATAAGATTTCATAATAGAATGATTAGTATCAGCCACCAATGGAAAATCAATAACACCTAAACCACCATCCATTGGAGCGATCTTACGCCATGCATTATGCGTAAATTGTGAATCTACTGAAACACCAACTACTTTAACACCTTTATCATTAAACTGCATCATTCTATGATGATGCGCTAAAATTTCTGAAGGACAAACAAAAGTAAAATCTAATGGATAAAAAAATAATACAATTTTCTTACCTTTAAAGTCAGAAAGTTGAAAATTATTAACAATAGTACTATCTGCTAAAACAGCAGCAGCTTTAAAATCTGGAGCTTGTTGTGTTACTAAAACATTCATATATTTTTCCTAATATAATAAAGAAATATTAGTCAATTATACAGTTACTTATACTAATAAATCATAATTCAGAAAGTAAGGGTTTATAATTTATTGACAAGATAAAACTGGATAAATACTTACGTTAAAATACTACTTATGCTTAAAATTTACAATACTCTAAGTAAACAAAAAGAGATTTTTCAACCAATTAATAATGATAAAGTCGGTATCTATGTTTGTGGGATGACAGTTTATGATTATTGTCATATGGGTCATGCACGAGTATTGGTGATGTTTGATGTCATCACCCGCCATCTTAGACGACATTTCTTAAATGTTAAATATGTGCGCAATATTACCGATATTGATGACAATATTATCAAACGCGCCGTTGAAAATAAAGAGGATATATACACATTAAGTAATCGTTTTATTGACGCCATGCACGAGGATGAACATGAGCTTGGCATACTACCACCTGATATTGAACCACGTGCAACTAATACAATGGAACAAATATTTTGTATGATTAAATCACTAATTCAGAAAGGCTTTGCCTATCAAGCTCATAATGGTGATGTTTATTATTCAGTACGACATTTTAAAAATTATGGGAAATTCTCAAGGAAAAACCTTAATAAACTTGAAGTAGGAGCTAGAATTAAGGTAGAAAGTGCCAAAAGAGACCCTCTAGATTTTGTCCTCTGGAAAATGTCTAAACCTAACGAGCCAAATTGGTCATCTCCTTGGGGAAAGGGTCGACCTGGTTGGCATATTGAATGCTCTGCTATGTCCACACATCACTTGGGTAATCATTTTGATATTCATGGTGGTGGAATGGATTTAACCTTTCCCCATCATGAAAACGAAATTGCCCAATCTGAAGGTGCAAATAATTGCACTTTTGTTAATACTTGGATGCACATTGGTTTTGTGAATATTAATAATAAGAAAATGAGTAAATCGCTAAATAATTTTTTCACAATTCGTGATGTATTAAAAAACTATAATGGAGAAATCTTGCGTTATTTTATCATGAGTTCTCATTACCACAGTCCACTCAACTTCTCAGATGAAAATCTTAATAAAGCAAAATCATCACTGTCTCGCTTATACACTACTATTCGCGGCTTAAATACTTGTAATGTAAGAAATAAGGAAATATCTATACATTTTGATTATTTAGTTCGATTTAATGAAGCACTTGACGACGACTTTAATACACCTATTGCTTTAAGTGTTTTATTTGAATTGGCAAAAACAGTCAATATACAACGTGAAAATAACACTGACCAAGCCAACACCTTGGCACAATTATTAAAAAAACTCGGTGGTTACATTGGTATTTTACAGATGAATACAGAAAATTTTTTAAAACAAGGTATTTCTTTATCTGATGAACAAATTAATACAAAAATCACCAATAGAAATAAAGCCAGAATCAATAAAGATTTTACACTAAGTGACTACATTAGAGATGAACTAGCTAAATTTGATATTATACTAGAGGATAATATCAATGGTACAACTTGGCGTAAAAAATAGTATTAACTGATCTTCAATAGATACTATTTTAATTTTATTAAACATAAACAGTACTTTACTAAACTTAAATTTTTCAATGGAAGAATATGACATACTACATTGATATTTGCATAATAAACCACAACTTAATCCACCAAAAATCAAAATATAAATGAGAGAATCTATCTTATTCTTCGTAAGGAATAAAGAAAGTTACATTCGTATTGTTTGAATTATTGATAAAGAAGTATTTAAACTGAAAATTACTAAACCAAAAAAGGATATAGTTCATATGACTTAAATACATCCTTTTTATGATAAAATCTATCTTACACTAAACCAGAAGACACAATATAAAGTACATTTATTTAGTTACTAACATTTATAGGTAGGAACACCATTCAATTGAAAACACAAACGACTCATTTGATACAATCTTTTAATGTAAAAAAGAACAGTAATTTTAGCTCAAATTATAAAACTCAAATAAGCTTAACAAACAAAAATATCTTTTTTTGACAACTCTTTATCTGTGCTAAATTCCTCTAAACAATATGGCATATAGAACTATCATTACCATTAATAAAATCAATAAAAGAGCTTACTAATATCAAAAACTTTGAACAAACTTGTAACCTATCAAGGAATATTAACATATGATAAATACATCAATTGGCATTCTCTCAGACACACATGGATTTATCCATCCCAATATTATTAAGTTAATGAACCAATGCGATATTATTATTCATGCTGGTGATATTATTGATGAAAAAACCCTTCAAACGCTCAAACCTAAACAAAAATTAATTGCTATCCAAGGTAATAATGACACACACATAACTCATCTAAATTTAATAGAAAAATTAAGTTTTTCAAGTGGAAATATCATCATCGAACATGGACACAAACATGGACATCATCAACCTTCTCATAATTCGTTAAGATCCGCCTATCCCAATTCAAAAATTATCATTTATGGACATACTCACAAACAAGTCATAGATAAGATAAAAACACCTTGGATTATCAACCCTGGTGCTGCTGGGAAAACACGTAATCATGGTGGTTCAAAATGCTTTATTCTTAAAATTAACCACTTCCAAAAATGGCAAATTATTCCTTATATTTTCAATTAAATTCAATAATTTAAAGGTTTTAAAGGTATAATTATTGAATTAAATTAAGGAAAAATAATGAAAAATGCTTTTTATGCACAATCGGGGGGGGTAACTGCTGTAATTAATGCATCAGCTTGTGGTGTAATTGAAACAGCACGTAAACATTCAAATAAAATCGGCACAGTTTATGCAGGTAAAAACGGTATTATCGGTGCATTAACTGAAAATTTAATAGATACTTCAAAAGAATCTAGCGCCGATATTAAAGCCTTAAAACACACACCTTCTGGTGGCTTTGGCTCTTGTCGTTATAAAATGAAATCTTTAGAGACAAACAAAGCAGAATACGAAAGACTAATCGAAGTTTTTAAAGCACATAATATTTGTTATTTTTTTTACAACGGCGGTGGAGATTCAGCAGATACTTGTTTAAAAGTTTCTCAATTATCTGAATCAATGGGCTATCCAATTCAAGCTATTCATATACCTAAAACAGTCGATAACGACTTACCAATTACAGATAATTCTCCAGGTTTTGGATCGGTAGCTAAATATATTGCTGTTTCTACCATGGAAGCTAGTTTTGACGTCGCTTCAATGGCAGCAACTTCAACTAAAATATTTGTCCTTGAAGTTATGGGTCGTAATGCGGGTTGGATTGCATCAGCAGGTGGTTTAGTTGATAAATCCATCCCTGTCGTGATTTTATTCCCAGAAGTTGGTTTTGATGAAAAAAAATTCTTAGCTAAAGTTGATAAAAATGTTAAAGAATTTGGCTACTGCACAATTGTTGTATCCGAAGGTGCAAAGTGGTTAGATGGTCGTTTCCTATCAGAACAAAATACACACGATGATTTTGGTCATGCTCAACTTGGTGGCGTAGCACCCATTATTGCTAAATTAATAAAAAATACCTTAGGTTATAAGTACCACTGGGCAGTTGCAGATTACTTGCAACGTGCTGCTCGTCACTTAGCCTCAAAATCCGATGTTAAACAAGCCTATGCATTAGGCCAGGCAGCTGTTAACATGGCACTTGAAGGTAAAAACTCAATCATGCCTGCTATTATTCGAACATCAAATAATCCTTATACTTGGAAAATTGGTTCAGGTAAGTTAAAAGATATTGCCAACATTGAAAAAATAATGCTTATGAACTATATTTCTAATGACGGCTTTGGCATTACTGAGGCTTGTCGTGAATATTTACAACCACTTATTGAAGGTGAAGACTATCCACCATACAAAAATGGTTTACCTGATTATGTAGTAATGAAAAAATTAATGGTGGATAAAAAATTACCTCCATTTGAAGTTTAAATTTTACTCCTAAAAGGGACAAATATTTTTATTTTAGCTAAAACATTAAATAAAACAAACAAGGAAAAAATGAACATAATTTTATTAGGTCCTCCTGGAGCAGGTAAAGGCACCCAAGCAACCAATATTTGTCATAAATATTCAATACCTCAAATTTCAACTGGAGATATGTTACGCGTTGCTGTTAAGGTAGGCACAGCATTAGGTATTGAAGCTAAAAAAATCATGGATTCTGGTGGTTTAGTTTCTGATAATATTATTATTAATTTAGTCAAAGAAAGAATACAAAAAAATGATTGTAAAAATGGCTTTTTATTTGATGGATTTCCACGTACAATCACTCAAGCAGAGGCATTAAAAAAAGATAATGTTAAAATTGACTTTGTAATTGAAATTCAAGTGCCAGATCAAGAAATTATTGCTCGTATGTCAGGTCGTCGCACTCACCTAAAATCAGGTCGTACTTATCATATTACCTATAATCAACCTAAAGTTGAAGGATTTGATGATATTACTGGTGAAAAACTAGTACAACGCTCAGATGATTCCGAAAATACGGTAAAATCACGCCTAGATATATATCATAATCAAACTCAACCACTAGTTAATTACTACCAGTCCTGGATGAATAAAGATAGTAACGCACCTAAATATGCTGCAGCTATTGGTATAGGTACGCTTGATGAGGTTAGAGATCGTATCTATAAACAATTAAATTAAACATTTTAATTTATTATGATTAGAACTAGTACAAGAGAAATTAACATAATATTTCATCCTGTTTCTTAGAAAGAATATCATATCATAAAAATAAATATCTTCAAAATATAACCCAAAATAACAGTCTATTAACTAACAATTAAAATTTACTGTTTTATCGAAAAGCATCTTAAATCTATTAGATAACACCTAATTGCAAAATAATGCTACTCCCCAAAACTCAATCAACAATACTTCTATACACTACACCTAAAATATT
Source organism: Candidatus Vesicomyidisocius sp. Pext_18_S21 (assembly GCA_021730165.1). Taxonomy (GTDB): domain Bacteria; phylum Pseudomonadota; class Gammaproteobacteria; order PS1; family Pseudothioglobaceae; genus Ruthia; species Ruthia endoextente. The sequence continues at coordinate 106,698 of CP072535.1, read as the reverse complement.
TTCAATTAAACAAGCTTAGCCTAATTTTATTAAAAAACTACTTATAACTTAAGTTATATTTAAATGAGGGAAAAATTGATCATAATATCAAAAAACAAATATTGAAATAAATACTAGTATTTATTAACACTCTAAATGATAATTAAAATAAGTTATATTCTATAAAATTATTTTAATTATCATTTCACTATATAGGAAATTATTAACTATAATCAACCTTGAATAAAATTAACACACACAAGTAAAAAGGAGAAAATAAAATAATGGACATAATTCTTATCCTTGCCATTTCGGCATCAATTGTCGCTGTTTTATATGGCTTATTGACAATTACCTGGATTAACAAACAACCTTTAGGTAATGATAAAATGAAAGAAATTTCAAATGCAATTGCACAAGGAGCAAGTGCTTACTTAAACCGTCAATATTCAACCATTGCTATAGCAGGTGTTATATTACTTATCATTATTACCTACTTTTTAGGCTATACAGTTGGTCTTGGATTTTTAGTTGGTGCAGTATTATCAGGTATAACAGGTTATATTGGCATGAATGTGTCAGTTAAATCTAATGCTAGAACAGCACAAGCAGCTCATAATGGTATAAATGCTGCCTTTCAAGTTGCCTTTAAAGGTGGTTCTGTTACAGGTATGTTAGTCGTTGGCTTAGCACTATTAGGTGTCTCTGGTTACTACACCGGTATGATTGAATACGGCATTGCACAAAAAGATGCATTACACGCACTGATTGGTCTTGCATTTGGTGGTTCTCTCATTTCAATTTTCGCGCGTTTAGGCGGTGGCATCTTCACTAAAGGTGCTGACGTTGGTGCTGATATTGTTGGTAAAGTTGAGGCTGGTATTCCAGAAGATGATCCACGTAATCCTGCAGTAATCGCTGATAACGTTGGTGATAACGTTGGTGATTGTGCAGGTATGGCTGCTGACTTATTTGAAACTTATGCAGTAACTATTATTGCAACTATGATGCTTGCAGGTGTTTTAGGCTTAGGTGATAATGCTATTTTATACCCATTAGCTCTAGGAGCAATTTCAATTATTACATCCATTATAGGTACTTTTTTTGTTAAAATCTCCGATAGTGGTTCTATCATGGGTGCTTTATATAAAGGCCTAATCGTATCAGCAGTACTAGCTGCAATTACTTTCTACTTTATTACCAATAACATGAATATGGGAATAAGTTTATTCTACGCATCACTCATTGGTTTAGCACTAACAGCTGTTATGATTGTAGTAACAGAGTATTACACGTCAACTCAATATAGTCCTGTACAACATGTTGCAAAAGCATCACTCACAGGCGATGGTACTAACGTTATTGCTGGCATTGGCCTAAGCATGAAATCCACTGCCTTACCTATCCTTGCAGTATGCGCAAGTATTTGGGGTGCGTATGAACTAGGCGGTTTATACGCTATTGCAATTTCAGCAACCGCTATGTTATCAATGACAGGCGTTATTGTTGCTCTAGATGCTTATGGTCCAATTACGGACAATGCTGGGGGTATAGCAGAAATGGCTAAACTTCCAGAAAAAATTCGCAATATTACCGATCCTTTAGATGCTGTTGGTAATACTACTAAAGCAGTAACTAAAGGTTATGCAATTGGCTCTGCCGGTTTAGCAACACTAGTTTTATTTGCAGATTTTACCAATGAAATTTCAATTAAATTTGGTAGTAATATACCATTTGACCTCTCAGATCACAAGGTTATTATTGGTTTATTCCTAGGGGGGTTGATACCTTACTTATTCGGCTCAATGGCAATGGAAGCTGTTGGTCGTGCTGCAGGTGAAATTGTTAACGAAGTACGTCGTCAATTTAAAGAAATACCAGGTATTATGAATTACACACAAAAACCTGATTATTCTAAAGCAGTTGATATGTTAACCAAATCAGCCATTAAAGAAATGATATTACCTTCTATTCTACCAATCGCATTTCCAGTTGTAGTTGGTTTATTATTAGGTGCTGAAGCGTTAGGGGGATTATTAATTGGTTCTATTACAACCGGTATTTTTGTTGCAATATCAATGACCACAGGTGGTGGAGCATGGGATAACGCAAAAAAATATATCGAAAGCGGTCACTTTGGTGGAAAAGATTCAGATGCCCATAAAGCTGCTATTACTGGTGATACAGTAGGAGACCCATATAAAGATACAGCTGGGCCTGCAATCAATCCATTAATCAAAATTATCAATATCGTTGCAATCATGATTATCCCTATTTTATAAAAATTAATTTTCCTAAAAAAAAAGACATATATAATATAGTATGTCTTTTTTTAAAATTTGAGTCTTACATAAATATTATTTAAGACTATGTAAATTCAAATCTTTGGTATGTTCACTTAAAATAAAATCTGCTTGCGCTTTTAACAATGTATTCGCACATTCATACAAATCGTTATACTCAGAAACACCAGTATCAAAACGCTTATCAGTTAAATAATAAAATAAACTTTTGTAAGAAAATATACCTATCTTTAAAATAATAAAAGTTGAGTTTTCATCTTCCCAAACAGCTGCTGGAATAAGTGTTAATTCACCTTCTTTAGTAATTTCAATATCAGCTAAATTAACATTAATATTTTCTTTTTTCCAGCGCTGATTAACTGCAGTTTGAATGGTCTTTATTTCTGATTCTAAAAAATCAATACTCATGATTAATGCACTGTTAATAATTGTTCTATATCTGGCTGTTTATCTATCATACCACCTACTTCCATCTCTCTATCTGTTGCATCACGAACCAAATGAATGTCAAGAATAAACTTAACCTCACGACCACAAAGAGGATTATTACCATCAATAGTAACTTTTTTATCATCTACTTTAGTTACCAAAAAATCCTTAGACTCTCCTTTAGAATTTTCCATAACAATCTTAGTACCAACTTTCTGATATTCCTGAGGAATATTTTCTATTTTATCAATAAAAACTAAAGATTCGTCACGAATTCCATAGAGTTTATCTACATCAATCTCAACCTCAATAACATCTCCTTGCCTTTTACCCTCTAATTCATTAATAACCTCTTTACCTAATGTATCATTAATACCATGCACATAGCCGACTGGATACTCAATTGATAAAAAAATATTACCAGTCTTTTTATCAATAACTTTATAGATCAGCTCAACATATTTAAACTCTTTAATAATATTATCCACAATTTCTAAAAAATTGTTGTACCAAAAATTTTAACCACATCATCTTCATAACCAAGCACCAACCTTCCTAAATACTCGCCTTCTTTTTTAGAATGGGTTTGTTTATACAACACAGTTACATATTGACCACGACGAATCATACCTAAGTATCCTGCACCTTTTTCAAGACCTTTAGTTAATTCACTACGAGCAAATTGCTTTCCCATTTCAATTTCATTAGCACCACGCAAAAAATCTTCTGAAAAATGACGACTAAAAGCACCGTAATTACCATTATTAGAATATTTAACTAAGTTATTCCACATTGGATTTGCAATTGCTAAAATTTCCTCATCTGTTTTATCAATAATATTCATTGATTTAATAACTCCAAAAAAACGTTTTTTTCTTAAAATACACAATAAATAAAAAAGACCAACATATAAATATTGGCCTTCTTATTAAAATAGAAATTTTAATTAAACCTCTACTTCTCATCCTCTTCACCAACTAAATGGTAACAAGGTGCCTTTTCTAGTGTATATTTACCAGTAATACGATTACGATGAGAAACTGTTAATACATGCCAATTTTTATCATCTAATTTCATAGCATCTCCACGATAATAATATCCAGGCCAACGAGTTTCCTTACGAAATAGTGTATGCTGGGTCACACATTCAGAAGTTCTATGACGATGTCTTAATTCCCATCCACGCATCAACTGATGAAGATCTTCTGCACCAATATGTTCTAAATCTTCTTCTAAAATAGATAACTTCTTCAATCCTATATTAAGCAACTTATCGTTAGTTACATAAGAAACAGTAACACCACCACAATACTCATCCATAATCTTTTGTAAACGTTGCAATCCACTCATTGGAAGGATGTAGCTTGGAGATACTGTACCAGCAGTAATTTCATTACGACCAATCGTATAATTCTCTAAAGGCTTATAAATTTGTTCTTTACGCTCAGCAATTTGCTTGTTAGATACAACAATACCTTCTGCTTTACCATCATCAATATACTTACAAGCCGCCTTAGCAGCTAAACGACCTTCTGTAAATGAACCTGATGAGAACGCATGTGGCGTACCACCAACAGTATCTCCAGCACCAAATAAGCCATCTACCGTCGTCATACGATTATAACCCCAAAAGTATTCATCAGGCGAAATATCTTCAGGACCTGAGCACCATGCACCACAACCAGTAGCGTGTGAACCCATTACATATGGCTCAGAAGTTGTTAACTCAGGATTTTCGTATTTAGGATCAACATCTGTTGCAGCCCAAAGTACTGCTTGACCAACAGTCATACCTAAGAAATTTTCCCAACCAACTTCTTCTAAATGAGGATCTTTAAATGCTTCCATTGTTACCATATGAATTGGACCACGACCAGCATTTACCTCACTAATAAATGCATGATTACGCAAACAAGTTGGAATTGGTTTATGAGATAAATGTTGCCCTTCCGTATCTAAATATTCTTTACCTACCATTTTTGATAATGCTGGAAACCACTTAGACTCGTACTCATTACCATAACCATTTTGGGTATAAGTCTTAAGATGTAAAAAGTATGCGCCAACAGGACCATAACCATCTTTAAATCTGGCAAGAACAATACGATTTTCCATTTGTGTCATTTTCGCACCAGCTTCGATCAATAAGCCATAAGCAGAACCAGAAGACCATGGTGCATACCATACACGACCCATACCTTCACCGACTGAACGAGGCTTAAAAATATTAGACGCACCACCAGCACCAACAATAGTAGTCTTAGACTTAAACACGTGGTAATTACCAGTACGTACATTAAAACCTACAGCACCAGCAACACGATTCTTTTTCTTATCATCCATTAATAAATGAGTAACCATAATACGGTTATAAACTTTATCAGCTTGCTTAGTTGCAGCTTCAGCAACAATAGGCTTATATGATTCACCGTGAATCATAATCTGCCAACGACCTTCACGCATATAAGCACCAATAGCTTCTCTCTTAGGATCCTTCATTAGTGGAAGACCCCATTCTTCAAACTTATGTACTGCAGAATCAACATGGCGAGCCATGTCAAATAATAAATCTTCACGAACCAGACCCATCAAATCCATACGCGCATAACGCACATGGTCTTCAGGATTATTTTCACCGAAACGAGTACCCATATAACAGTTAATTGCATACAAACCTTGAGCAACAGCACCTGAACGATTAATATTTGCTTTTTCTGCAATTATAATTTTTTTATTACGACCCCAATATCTAGCCTCATAAGCAGCACCTGTACCACCTAAACCAGCGCCAACAACTAAAATATCAATGTTGTCTTCTACAATTGTTTTAATACCCATTAGTAATACACTCCTTCTTTAAATTTCAAGCCATTAGATTCTAATGTATGAATATCGCCATCATCCATGCGAATATATTTAGGTTCAAATGCTAATAACTGTGAGTTACGCATATCATCACTAGGCTCAGGTTCATTTCTGAGATCAGGAATCTTAGTTCCCCATGGCTGAGTCGTAATTGGTGATAAGAAATTCTTTACACGTCCATCACGAAATTTAACTCTCCATGCAATAGTGCCTTTCTCTTCATCACGAATAACACGAACACTGTGCCCTAATGGCGCAAAGTCTGCATAACCACGTACATCAATTGCTTGGTGTGGACATGCTTTAACACATGAATAACATTCCCAGCACATGCTTGGTTCAATATTATAAGCACGACGATATTTATCATCAATGTGCATAATATCAGATGGGCAAATATCTACACAATGTCCACAACCATCACAACGAGTCATATATACAAAAGTTGGCATATTATTTTCCTCTCTTCTTATTTAATTAATATTAATAATGCTTAGGCGCTTCACGCTTAATACCAAGGCCCATATCCATAGGAGCATCTTTTAAAAGCTTCATTGAATGTCTATTTTGTTGCCACACATCATTTCTTGTCTCATGAGGCAAATTCTCATTTGTACCGTTAGCTTTAATAATTCTCTTATTATATGCAGCAATAGGCTTAAAAAACATATGAGAAAATTTAGACCAATATACACCACCAAATAGTGATGTAGTAGACAAAAGAACTAAAATGAACCATACACCAGTACCACCGTCATATATGTTCCAACCTAGTACAGATACCGAAGTTGCCATTAATGACAAACTAAACATATCTCTTCTAATAACCACCCTTGTCCACGAATAACCTTCTGCTTGACTGTCTACTTTAAACCCAAACCAATACCAAAATGTACCAAAAAATAGCATTATTGCACCAATATTCCACACTTGTGCTAATATCTGAGTTTCTTGTGCACCAAAAATAATAATTATAGTTGCTACATTAAAGAAAATAAAACCCCACATAGTTAAAATATGTACCAATCTACGAAGTCCATTACTAAATTCACCAGCTGTTGAAATATCTACTACAACTGTACTTGCCAATATATTTACTTTATCACCAACACTTAATATTTTAAGTCTATCTTCTTCTTTACCCAATGAACATGGCGCATTACCTGCAGCTAAATCCTTCTCAGATTTAGCTGTTGCATTAAAAAAGTAAATTGAACTTTTCTTATGCAACAAATCTAATACTGTCATAATAACCACTAAAGCAATCATAATAACTACGTACATTTGCATATTTGCATATGAAATACCTTCTGCTAATAAGCTAGCAATTGGTGTTGAATTGATATCGATCATTAGTTCTTCTCCTTAAGTTAAATCACTCTCATTCTAAATTGTGCCAACTTTTTTTAATTAGCATTCCCTATTTTTGTTTCAACACTTAATGGCATTAAGTCAAAATTCGACCTATTATACTTGCATAAAGTTAGCTCAAAAAATCAAACCTATTGCTTTATGGTAATATTACAGCGTATCTCTTTAGATATACAAAATTAAGACATTCAACACTTTTTAATAGAATGATTATTCAATTTAATTTCTACCTTATCTTCATTTTTAATACTAGCATAATATGCTTGTAGCACTTTAGCTACTTCAGGACGAGAAAAAGTCTCTGGCAACTCTTTTTTCTCAGAAAGTATCTTACGAACTTCAGTACCTGACAGTAATACACGATCTTTTGAACTATGAGGACAAGTTCTCATTGAAGATATACCGCCACATTTATGACACCAGAATGTCCAATCAAACTTTAATGCCTTTGTCACTAACGCATCATTAGCAATCACATCAAAGATATTATGTGCATCAAATGGACCATAATAATCATTAACACCGGCATGGTCACGACCAACGATAAGATGTGAACAGCCATAATTTTGTCTAAATAATGCATGTAATAATGCCTCACGAGGACCTGCATAACGCATATCTAATGGATAACCAGATTGTAAGATTGTGTTATCTACAAAATAATTTTCAATTAATACTGAAATTGCTTCTGAACGTACATTAGCAGGAATATCTCCATCTTTAAGACCACCTAATACTGAGTGAATCATAACACCATCACAAATCTCAACTGCAATCTTAGCTAAATATTCATGTGAACGGTGCATTGGGTTACGTGTTTGAAATGCTGCGATTGTCTTCCAACCTTTGTCATCAAAATAAGCACGAGTTTCCATGGGAGTCATGTATAAACTACCATATTTTTCAGGAAAATTACCATCTGATAATACTTTGATAGAACCAGCAAGATTATATTTTCCTTGAGCCATTACCATTACAACTCCTGGATGCGCCATTTCAGTTGTTTTATAAACAGTATTACACTCATGAGATTTATCAATCGAATACTTTTCACTGATAACCATAGTAGCAATAATATCATCCGTTTCTCCATTAACCAAAGTAACCTCATCACCCTGCTTAATATCTTCACTATTAGTAGACAAAGTAATAGGAATTGGCCAGAATAAACCACTTGACATCGTCATATTATCGCATACACTCTGCCAATTTACATTATCCATAAAGCCTTCTAACGGCGTAAAACCCCCAATACCCATCATAATAATATCACCAACTTCTCTTGAAGAGCAGCTAACTTTTAATAATAATTTTGCTTTTTCTAACTCAACCATTAGAGAATTACCTTCTAAAGCTAAAGGCTTTAATTTATCACCTCCATGTGGAGGAACTAGTTTTGACATATTATAATCCTATATTCAATATAAAACCAAAAATTATACCTATGGTCATTTTTACCTATATCACTCTATAGGGATATTTCAACATACCCCTATAGATATATAAATTAAGAATATCTAAGCAGGATTAATAAAAATATAACTATATTTAGTACCAAATTTTACGCGAGATCTACTTGTCTTTAAGATAGTGCAGGTTCTTGTTCAGTCATATATATTATATTTAAATACCATGCTCTTAAAGTAAGAGTAATTTAGTTAGGATTGTTGGTAACATAAAAATTAATCTTATTTATAGAGTGTCCCAGACACATCACTTGTCAACTTTATTTTTTGCTTAATGACATCATAAATCATACCAACAGCATGAATATCAGCGGTATTAGATCGATAGTGTACCATTTCTTTGGTTTTATATATTTCTAAACCATTTGATTGATCAATAGACAAATTTTTAGTACTAATATTAGAACCAGAGTCTTTCACAATTCTTACTTTACCTAATAATTCTATAATTCGTTCTTGTTCATTTATATCTATACCATCAGCATAAATTTTATCTTTTTGAAACATGTAAACAATTTTATTTTTTGAATAAAAATGTTTTTGACCTTCAATTTGATTAATATACAAGTCTTTAGTCAATATTTGTTGACCATCTCTTTGATTGATCTTAATATTACCTATTAACTTTATTATATCAGATTTAGCTCGTATCTGTATACCTTGGGATATAATCTTGACGGTTTCACCTAAATAAGTCACTTGTTTCTTACTCATCAAGTCTCTAGTCTCAATATCGAGTAATAATTCTTCTGTATTTATCTTATGATTAAGTCCATTGCTAAAATGAATACCAACTTTCCCTTTAAACTTAATTCCACTATTGTCAACATATTGAGCACGTTTAGAATTTAATACATAATTTTTATTACCTTTTGCATCATAAAATATTATTTCCGGTTCTATTAGAAGTGCTGGTAAGTTGTTAAAACTAAAATAGCTTTTAGCTTTAACAAAATATGACAATTCCGCTTTAGCATCAAACACCTGCAAAGAAAAATTATCAATTCTTTCAAGATAAGTCACTTCTTCAAAAGAAGTTTGATTATGTATTAATGATGCTTTATGTTTATCCTCCTGAATGGAGCATGAAAACAAAAATAATCCTATAAAAAAACATATAATACCAAATATTACTATAATAAAAAATACACTTAATAAACTACGTCTTAACTGAGGGTCAAACATGGTTTTTAATAAAGAAATTAGCCATATATATGCAATAACCCCAGATGCTTCACTTAATTCTATTCTAATAAGATGGGTAATTACCAAACATCAGATTAGTATACTCCAATATCGACACAAAACTAATAACGACAATATGAAACTCAAAGAGGCGTATGCATTACGTCAACTATGTTCATTGCATAATACTTTATTTATCATAAATGACGATATTAATCTAACAGAAAAAGTTCATGCTGATGGTGTACATTTAGGAAAAGATGATGGCTCAATACAACAAGCAAGACAGCAATTAGGTGTTGATTCTATCATTGGTATATCTTGCTATAATGACATTAATTTAGCATTTCAAGCTCAAAGACAAGGTGCTAATTATGTAGCCTTTGGTGCACTATTCGATTCCAAAACCAAAACTAACGCACCACATTGCCCACTTAATGTAATTACTAAAGCAAAACAAATATTACACATACCAATTGTTGGTATCGGTGGTATTGACCTTTACAACCAACAACAAGCATTTAATGCTGGATGTGATGCAGTAGCAATGATTAATGCTCTGTTTAAAAATTATAACTAGGAATCATAAACTCTTTCGTATAAATTTAGATTAGTACACAATACTTAAACTTAAAGTCTTTTTTAATATCACTAACTTAACCTTGTATCTCATTTTTTTAAATAAATATTAGGTTTAAATTCAAAACTAAAAATATACTCGATAAAATACCTGACTCTATTCACGTCATTCACCCAATAAAAACAATGTAATTGTTAATTACAATACTAGTAAGAAAATATTGAAATAATTTATTCATTAAAAACCAATATGAGAACCGTTAAATTATGTTCTCCGTATTGGTATAACTTCTTTATATTTAGTCGAAAAATATAATATGGATTACATATCAACTAAGTAATATTAAAAAATAAATATTTAGCCAATTCTAATCAATTCTTGTACTGCTGGACAATATAAAGCGCACTTTACCTCCATTAAATAACATTCTGATAAAATCACTTTATAAAATAATAATTGATGGCTGTGTTTAATTTTTTGCCTTTGTATAAATTGTAATATTGACTCATTATTTACTTGTCTTTCAGTTTTAAAATCAATAACCCACAAAGCGCCTTCATCAATAAATAATCGATCAATAATAATGTTACGTTTGTCATTAATAAATTCTACTTCAACCTGGGTTGATAGTCTTTGTTTAAATAACCACGAAAAGTATTTATCTTGTTTCGTTAAATTAAGCATATTAATAATAAAGTCTATAGAATCATCTATATCCATATTACCAATACCACATTCAACCAATCTTACTCTTATATTTTGTCTATCTGGTGCGAATAATTCATCTGCATAATATTGATGTAATAAAGTACCAAGTAAGCTTTTATATTGTAAGTCAATATTAAGCTGAAAATTTATTTTTTTCTTACTTCTATCAGGCAAATTATTATATTCTATAGGCTTAATATAACGTACTAACTCTGGCGCTCGAATGGGTTGTTTATTATCCTCAATAACTGACGGCTTGAGCTGGTCAAACTGATTTTGAAATATAGGTTCTAATAATTTTAAAAAAGTATTTCTAATGGCTTGATTACTTTGACTTAATGTTGCTAATAAATAAATTTTATATTTTGCACGTGTCATAGCTACATATAATAAACGAATGGTTTCAAACCTATCTTGTTGTGATTTAATATGCTTTAAATAAATGTAAGTACAACTATCATTTAATTGTGTATAAGACCTTATCGGCGCTAATAATAAAGACTGATTACTAAACTCTTGTAAGTGAATAATAGGTGATCTATTATTTTGTGATGCTCTTCCCAACCCAGGAATAATAACCAACTCAAACTCCAAGCCTTTCGCTTCATGAATAGTCATTAACTTAATTCGTGCATTTAATACATTCACACTAGGTGTATACAGTTCATCTAACATTTGATTAATAGTTTCAACATCCAACTGTTGCTCAAACTCACAGTCATAAATAATTTGCAAGAACTGAGTTTTAATCATAGACTGTTTAACAGATAAAGAATTTGGAGGTACTAATTGATTAATCGCAAATTCAAGTAGCTGAGTAAAACTAAATCTAGATTGTTGATTAACAATATCACTTAAAACATAAGCAAAATTATCCACACGAATACGTCCATCTGAACTTAGATCTTGTAATATCTTATCATCCTGAATAAGATCAAAGATAACACGTTTATTATTTTGTGATAATACAAGTAAATCTTCTAACAACAATCCGCACCAAGGGGCTCTTAAAATAGATAACCAAGCAAGTTTATCACCTAAATATCTTAATGCCCGAGTTAAGCTAAGCAAATCACGGGTAAATAAATCATCTTTTAATGGAAGTATTTTTACTGCCTCAAATTTAATATTAGCCTGCTTTAAAACAGGTACAATATTATTTAAATGTGAACGATTTCTAACTAAAATAGCAATCTCTTTTCTTGGATTATTCTGAATTATTTTTAAAACTTGTTGTGCTTCAAAATCATAACGTTTATATGCAAATGGATAAAAATTAATAGCTTTTTTACTTTCAGCAGTAAAATGGGCCTTTGAATACTCATACTTAATTGCACCCTTATAAGCCTCTTCCTGATTAGGAAATATCTTTGAGAATATTTCATTATTTCCCTCAACAACAGATTGAGAGGAACGAAAATTAGTACAAAGTTGTAAGAATTTAGGATTAATATTAGCAATTCCTCGCGCTCTAACCTGCAAAAATAAACCTACCTGAGATTGCCTAAATAAGTAAATAGACTGCATAGGATCACCTACTAAAAATAGTGTTTTTCCATCGCCTGAGTGCCAGTTAAAAATTAATTTTTCTAATAAAGAAAACTGTATAACTGAGATATCTTGAAACTCATCAATCAAAATATGTTGGATTTTATTATCCAAGAATAACGTTATATCACCAACATGATATTCATCTAAAGCCTGATCAGCATCTAAAGAAACTTGAATAAAATCATGCGTTTGATTAACATCAAATAAAATTTTCAATTGAGAAACAGCTAACTTTAATACTTGTGCAATATCTTGCAGAGCATTAATTTGATCAGTTGAAAAATTAATATCAGGCAAATATTCAACCCCTGATAATAACTCTCTTAATTGTTCATGACTAGATAAAGATTGAAATATTTTGATAATAGCTCGTTTCTGCATTTTTAACTCTGCAGGAAAACCGTTATTTTTATTCAATGATGAACGCCACTTACCTTGTACCGTCAAACATAACCTGCTCAAATTTTTCCAAACTTCTAGCGATTTAATAGTGGCATCAGGTACGCCTTGAATCTGAGAAAATTCTAGCTTAGAATTATATTTTAACAATTTAAAAAAAGTTGGATCAAAATAATATTCTACTTCATTTTTTAACAGAAATAAATGTTGAATAATAACCTTTTCAGAACTTAGCCTCAAAGTTTCAATATTAAGCGTACCATGTTGATATAATTTCAAGATCCACTGATCTCTTTTAGCCAGCATATCCGTAACCAACTGATAAAATCTATCAACATTATTATCCAAATATAAAAGAATCGACTCAATACTATCTTGATATTCAAGTTCATCAACTGCTAATAAAGTTTGCTTAGCAGCCTGAAAATACATACAATATCGTGCCCAATTTTGAGATATAACTTTCTTAGGCACTAATTTATTTTTACTTGGATAACGACTGGTAATCAAACGTGATAAACTATCAATCGTTAAAATCTTAAATCGCTCAGGTGTGTTTAATAATTGCCAATCAAACGTCTTAGATCTTTCTAACACTTGAAAAGCTAAATCATAAATAATTTGTTTATGTGGATCTTTTGGTCGATTTTCTTGAGCTAATCCTAATGATTCAATCACTCTAGTAGTCAACTCACTAACAGCTTTTTTAGTAAAAGTCATCACAATCACACTCTCAGGAGAATCACTGACTAATAATAATTTCAAATAACGTTGTGTTAATAACTCTGTTTTCCCTGAACCAGCAGGCGCTTGAATAATAAAAGATTGACTAACGTCTAACGCTTCTCGCCTTTGTTCTTGGTCATTCACATTGAATTAGGTGTGCTAATTCCCAATAAATTTAAACCATTCGATAATATTTGCTGAACTGCTGTAATGAGTAATAACCTTGAATTCCTCAATTTATCGTCATCTACCAAAAACTCACTATTATTATAATAGCTGTGAAAATAGCCAGCTAATTTACGTAAATAACAAGCTAATACGTGTGGCTCATAATTAAGTGCAGATGATTGCAAGATATCTTTATAGCGATTAAGTTCTTTAATTAATAAACTTTCTAACTCATTATTTAATACCAATAAATCAATATCTGCCATAAAAGGCTTACCCTGTTTTAAAACTGAACAAATACGTGCATAAGCATATTGAATATAAAATACTGGATTTTCATTACTTTTTGATTTAGCTAAATCTAGATTAAAATCCATCTGTTGTGTTGATTTACGTAAAATATAAAAAAAACGTGCTGCATCATTACCTACTTCTTCACGCAATTCTTTTAAAGTAATAAACGAACCACTACGGGTTGACATGGAAACCTTTTTACCACCCCTAAAAAGGTTAACAAACTGTACCAATAAGATTTCCAACTTATCAGGATTGTAATTAAGTGCCTTAATTGATGCCTTAACCCTTGCTATATAACCATGGTGGTCAGCACCCCAAATATTGATAATCCTATCATAACCACGTTCAAACTTTCCAAAATGATAGGCAATATCATAGGAAAAATAAGTATGTATTCCATTATCACGAACTACAACACGATCTAAATCATCACCAAAATCAGTGGTTCTAAACCAAAGAGCACCTCCTTTTTCATAAATATATCCTAAATCTTGTAATTTTTTAACAATTTTTTCACTCAAGCCACTATCCACTAAAGACTGTTCAGAGAACCACTGATGATATTCAACACCAAAATCAGCTAAATCAATCTTAATGCCACTTAAAATACTATTAATCGAAAAATCAAAGACTTTTCTATAATCACTTCCTAATTGGAACTTACAATTAGCAATCAAATCATCAATATGTCTTTCCTTGTCGATACTATTTTTTTGAATCTTACATTTGGATATATCTTTACAAGTATTAGTAAAAATATCAAGTTTTTTGATACCCTTAATTTTTTTAGCAATATCAAAAATATAATCCCCTTTATAACCGTTATCTGGAAATTGTTCAGTTTCAACATAACGTAAATAAACTGAAATAGCCAAAATATCCATCTGCCGACCCGCATCATTCACATAATATTCACAATCAACTTCAAAACCTACTGCACGTAGAAGGTGAGCAACCGCTGCACCATATACTACTCCACGACCATGTCCTACATGAAGTGGACCTGTTGGATTAGCAGAGACAAATTCCAATAAAACTCGTTGCCCCATACCAATATTAGACAAACCATAATTCCCACCTTGCTTAATAATATCCTCTACCACTAAAGCGTTTGAACTTTGTGACATAAAAAAATTAATAAAACCAGGACCTACAATCTCAATCTTTTCCACATCAACAGAATCTGGAAAATTAGCTTTAATTTTTTGTGCCAATACTTTAGAGGAGCACTGTGCTTGTTTAGACAATAACATCGCAATATTAGAAGCAAAATCTCCTTGAGCTTTATTTTTAGAATGGTCAATACGAATATTCTCAGGCATATTTTCAAGTATATTATTGTCGATCAATACTTCTAAAGATTGCATTAACAATTGTTGTAATCGTTGTTTCATAATTATCTTCTGTATTTTCTAAATGTAAAAATCAATCGCTTTAGCGTTCTTTTGCTATAAATTCTACTTCATGTGTTAGATTTAGAAACTATAATTAATCCTTCCAATATTATGCATTATAAACATCAAATAAACTACAAAAAAATAAGCCATACAATAAAATACAAAAAATTCTCAATATCCAAATAGATCGATACTAATTTAAGCAAAAGTTATTAATATTTTTAAAGTTATTTTATCTGAAAGGGTGGTATTTTTACTCATTTTAATTGATTTTATATATATTTCTATTTCTTTGACGTGAAATTATTATTCTTGTGAATGATAATTTTATTTTTATCTCAAAACATTTTCGACGTCTAACTCTAAAAATTCACCTTCTAAATTAGAATAATTATTTGATTTAATAAATTAAGTCAATTTATATTTTTACAAGAACCTCGCTAATTTACTATTTTTATACAATTGATTCTTTAAAATCAAACGTTAAACATCTAATTTATCACGTACCTGTGTAAGACTAATAAATTTAATCTTTACTATCCTGTAATATATCTAAATAAAATTTATATACCTATTTTTTTACATACAGATCTAATTCTGTTTTAATATAATAATCCAAAGATTACTATATTTAATTTAGTTATATCGACTGTTATACTCATTGTCATTTTTAACATTACAAGAGTAATAATTGATTCATAACATGTATTTCTCTATATTCTACCAAAATACAATTATTTTTTGCTTTTTTAATACCCACTCTAAAATCTAGGATTGGAAAATTTTTATTTTTTAAAACATCTTTTTTTTACAAAGAAATCTAACAAACTTAAATGACTGATTAAAATCAAGCTATAACATAACAAAATAAAACTTGTAAGTTAAATCACTAATGTGCCTCTTTCCAAGAATTACCAATCCCTATATCTACTTTAAGAGGAATATCCAATAAATAAGCATTGACCATTAAAGCTTGTATTTTACGGGAAAATTCATCAGCTTTTGACGCACTTACCTCAAATACCAACTCATCATGTACTTGCATAATCATTCTAATATCTGGATTATCTTCTCCAATCCATGTGTAAACATCAAGCATAGATTTTTTAATGATATCTGCTGAAGAACCTTGCATTGGGGCATTAATAGCAGTTCTAAGTGCATGTTGTTGTAACATCTTATTTTTAGCATTAATTTGTGGTAAATACAAACGTCTACCCATAATAGTTTCAACATAACCTTGTATTTTTGCAGTTTCTTTAATATTATCCATGTAATGTAGCACACTAGGATAGTTATCAAAATAAGTATCCATATATTGCTTTGCTTCGGTTCTAGATACACCAATTTGCTTTGCTAATCCAAATGCACTCATACCATAAATCAAACCAAAATTAATCACTTTGGCGCGCCTACGATATTCTGATGTTACTTCATCAATTGGTATATTAAACATAGTTGATGCGGTTTCGCTATGTACATCTTTATCATTATTAAAAGCTTCTAATAAATTTTGATCTTTGGATAATTGTGTCATAATCCTTAATTCAATCTGTGAGTAATCAGCGGAAATAATAACATTGCCTTTACTTGTAATAAATGCACTACGAATATACGAACCTTGTTCAGAGAAAATAGGGATATTTTGCAAATTTGGATTGCTTGATGATAATCGACCTGTAGCAGTTACTACCTGATTATAAGAAGTGTGAAGTCTATGCGTATTTAAATCAACCTTTCTAGGAAGTGCTTCAAGATAAGTAGAATTAAGTTTAACTAATGTTCGATAACTTAATATTAGATCTACCACCGGATGGTCTAAAAGTTTTAAAGCCTCCTCATTAGTAGAGGGTACGCCTTTAGGGGTTTTTCTCAAAGGAATTAAGCCTAAACCTTCAGACTCAAATAAAATTCGTTGAATTTGTTTAGGAGATTCAAGGTTAAACACATTCTCTACCAGTTCAAATACTTGATTCTGAATATCCTTCATTTGTTGCGTAATATCTAACTGTTGAGTATTTAATACGTTCACATCTAATTCAACACCATTACGCTCCATGCATAATAAAACTTTAATCAATGGCAATTCTAGGTTTTGATACAATTTAACTAATCTAGGATATTGAGCAATTTCTTCATCTAATATATAATTTAATAAACTTATCACTATCACATTTTCACAAGCATAAAGAAGAGCAATTTCTACATTAACTTTATTAAAAGTAATTTGTTTTTTACCTTTACCTAATATACCAACAAAATGAATGGTTTGATAATTCAAATAATATTTACTCAAATCATTCATATTATGCCTTGTAGCAACTGAATTTAAACAATAAGATTTCACTATAATATCATCACTAATACCTTGCAAATCAATTTTATAATTAGATAAAATATGTGCATTATATTTTAAATTTTGCCCAATTTTACTAATAGACACATCCTCTAAAATTGGCTTTAGTTGATTAAGTACATCATTAAAATTCAACTGCTTTGGTACATCTAGATAATCATGACCAACAGGCACATAAAAACTATCCTTATCAATTAAAAATACCCAACCAACAATGGAAGCATTCATAAAATCTAACGAAGTAGCTTCTAAACCAAATACAAATGTCTTTAAGATTTTAAGACGACTAACCATTGTATTAAATATATCCAAATCTAATACTAATGTCTGTGAATAGCCTTTAAGAATATCAGCCGAGTTATTAACTCCTGTATCTGTTCCAATAACCTGCATACTCTTTTGCTTTAATACAGGCACATTATCTAATTGTTTTAACCACATAAAAAACCCATACTGCTGATATAAATCAGCCAATTTATTAATATTTTTCACTGGCTCATCATCTAAAATATTAAAAGGCAACACTACATCAAATTTCAGCTTAACTAATTGATAAGATAAATCTAAAAGATCAAAATTATCACGTAGTTTTTCACCCACTTTTCCTTTAATCTGCATTGCATTTTTCTTAATTCCTAAGATATCACTATAAATTTGTAGCCATTTAATAGCTGTTTTAGGACCAACACTAGGTACACCAGGAATATTATCTACACTATCACCAGTCAAAGCTAAAAAATCTAAAATTTTATCTGGTGCAATACCAATCTTTTCAATCACACTTTGGCGATCATGCAAAATACCTTTCATATCTAATTGTGAAATATTCGTACCCACCAACTGCATTAAATCTTTATCGCCACTCGCAATAATAGTCTTAATATTATTTTGATTAGTACAACAGCTTAACGTAGCAATTACATCATCTGCCTCAACCTTAGGCACACATATAAGATGAATGCCCATAGCTTGAATTATCTCATACAAAGGTTCAATTTGAAGCACTAATCCACTATCAGTTGGTTTTCTATTCGCTTTATATTGTGGGTAAATATCATGCCTGAAATTTTTACCTTTAGCATCAAATATAATAATTATTCTAGCCTCTTGGTACTTCCTTTGAAGATTTTTTATAGCATTAATAACACCGAACATAGCACCTGTAGGAAACCCATTTTGATTGGTTAAATTCTGCTTTAACGTAGAAAAATAAGCTCTGAATAAAAAAGCAGAGCCATCCATTAAAATTAGTTTATGTGGCATAAAGTTCCATCTTTTATTAATTTTTAAACATAAACACAGTTGTAAGATTATACGTATAAAATAAAAACTAGTTAGCAATCCTTATTATTCCATGTCAGAAACCCTTATTAGTGCAAATCATATTAGTCTTAGCCATCATGGTAAAAAAGTGCTTGATGATGTTAGCTTTGAATTAAAAATAGGAGAATTCATTACCTTAATTGGCCCAAATGGTGCTGGAAAAAGCTCATTAATTAAAATTCTACTTGGGCTTATTACTCCTGATAATGGTAAGATTAAAAAATCTAACCATATCAGACTAAGCTACACACCACAAAAATTCATTCCTAATGAGTTTATCCCAATCTCAGTGATTGATTTTCTCAAACTTAACCAAAAAATTGAAGCCAAGTTCTTAAAAAATACAACCACACTCACAGGTATTGAAACAATACTACATTTAGCATTAAAAAATTTATCTGGTGGTGAAATACAACGCGTATTACTGACACGCGCCTTACTTGCAAAGCCAAATGTCTTAATCCTTGATGAACCCACTCAAAACCTTGATGTAAGTGGTCAAATGCATCTGTATAAACTTATTCAAGATATTCATAAACAACAAAATTGTGCTGTACTCATGGTATCACACGACCTTCATAGAGTAATGAAGGAATCAACCCAAGTCTTATGTCTATACCATCATATTTGTTGCATAGGGAGGCCAGATACTATTTTAAAAGATGCGCAATTTAATGATTTATTTGCTGACCAAATAGATGAACTAATGGCTACTTATGAACATCATCATAATCATGAACATAAGTATTAATTATAGCAAGTAAAAGGAAGCTCATATAAAGGATATCCCACTTATTTCATTTGTTATTGCTACTATAATTGTTATGGTTAACACCAACGATAATGATATTTTTAAAGGTTTAAATAACATTTTTAATGATGGTTTTTCATGGCTTATAACAATAGTTAAACCGTTCTAAATAATTGAATCCGTAATAGTGTTGTTTGTAGTTAACAAATTTGCTATATCTAATGAAAATAACTATTAGATTTTATTAAACTTAGTATTCAATATTTATTTAACTTAATATATTCAGGTTTTCTAAATTTATATTATCCTGGTATGGATAAAAATTAAGGTTATATTCATTTTCAATGGCAATAATCTTAATAAAATTATTGCCATTGAAAGAATTATTGGTTTATCATTTTATTAACAATAAAAAAAATGTTTATAATATTATATATCGCTTTAAATAAAAGAAATAACAAAAAATGATACTAATTTAAGAATAAATAGCAATAATTTATAAATGTAAATCAAGCATATATAATACATATTATTAGGAATTTCATCTTCTAAGTTTTTTATTAAAAGAATTTAAAAGAAGAATCCCTTAACTAATATAACCTAAAAAAATTAAAACTATTGAGCAAATAGTTTTTTAGAAACTCTTTGTACTAACCCTTCTTTAACCACTTCAACCAGCAAATCCCAGCGTCCTTTTAAAGGTAATATTATATATGCTTGATATTGATCAATTTCTTGACTAAATACCATATTAATAGAAAAATCGTGTCGTTTTTCTAAAGGACGATAAAAATATGCTGTAACCAAAGCATCTGACAAAGTCTTACCATGCTGTGTGCTATTAACCGTGTAAATTTGTTTAATATTATGAATCACCACTTCTGGAGTGACAAGATTTAATACCCAACCAAACTGTGCTAATTGATTTTTGTGATTTAATGTTATTGCATAACGTTGACCACTTAAATACGCATCTTCTACCACCAATCCTGGATGAGTTTCAAGTGCAATAATAATTCGATAAACAGTTGCGCCCACTAAAATGATAAAAAGCATTAACATAACCATCATGATTGGGCTTTTATAAATACTCATTACATACTCTTAGACGTGAAAAATAAAGTTTTATATTCTAAAGTAGCCTGTTCGCTTTTAACCACAAATATAACGTTATTATCAGAACCTACATTACTTTCTAAAGCTATTAAATAAACATAAATAGATTTAATATTACCACTTGGAATCATCATTGTCTTAAACGATTTTTTAGATTTTAGATTTTTAATTTTACTTCTAAAACTAATACTAATTGACATGATTTTATCTGTCTTATTCATAACTTTAAGTTCGTATTTATTGCGAATAGAACCATCAGAAAGTTGTACAAATAATGGCTGTCTATCATGTAGTACTTTTAAGTCCATTGGTGCAAGATTTAAAATACCATAAACCAATATTGATAATGCCAAAAATAATACTAAGGCATAAATAATAACCCTTGGGCGTTTATAAAACACCTTAACTGGCTTGTTAAATTTCATCTCATCTAAGGAGGTGTAGCAAATTAAACCTTTAGACTTACCAACTTTTTCCATTACCAAATCACAAGCATCAATACATAGTCCACAAGTAATACAACCATACTCTTGGCCTTTTCGAATATCAATACCTGTTGGGCAAACAGCAATACACTGATGACAATCAATACAATCACCAAAACCTTTAACAAACTCACCTTTTTTAAGTCTGCCACGACGCTCTCCACGATAATAATCATAAGTTGGTAAAATGCTCTGCTCATCAACCATAGCTCCCTGAATACGCGCATATGGACAAATCCACAAACAAGTTTGCTCTCTCATAAATCCAGCAAATACATAAGCACCAAATGAAATAATAGCAGTGATAACCACCGTTGTAGAAGTAACATTACCCTTAACATAATCAGTCCAAGTAACACCAAAATACAGCATCCAAGTAACACCAGAAAAAAGTGCAATTGCTATCCAAATAGAATGTTTAACTAATTTGAGTTTAAGTTTATTAAAACTCACTGGCTCTTTATCTAACTTTCGACGTTGTACTGGTGTACCTTCAACCC
This sequence comes from Candidatus Vesicomyidisocius sp. Pext_18_S21, assembly GCA_021730165.1. Lineage (GTDB taxonomy): Bacteria > Pseudomonadota > Gammaproteobacteria > PS1 > Pseudothioglobaceae > Ruthia > Ruthia endoextente. The sequence continues at coordinate 84,743 of CP072535.1, read as the reverse complement.
ATTGTTCTATTTTGGTAAAAATATCTGTCCAAATTGTTTGAAAACAAAAATAACCACAAAATATCCGACCTAAAACAGTGGTCATTATTGCAAGTAAAATAGACAAAAATAGCAATACCATAGTCAACATCCAAATGTCTTGTGGGAAAATGGTAATACTAAATAAGTGGTATTGTCTGTTATCTATATCAAATAGAATAGCCTGTTTGTCGTTCCAAGTAAGATATGGGCCTATAAAAAATGGCAACCAAACAACAATAGCTAACCATTTTAAATTACGGAATTTTCCCTTCATGCGTTTTGCATGAATGGTTTTGTCTCCTAGGTTTTGCACCCACAGTTCACCTTCTTCATATAAGTTTTCTATTTGGATTTTTTTATCTGTCATGTTTTACCTCTTTATAAGGAGGAGTTTTATATTTTAAGTATCATATCATTAATCCTAATTTTTTCTTAATTTTATCAAGAAATACAATAATTTAAATCCACCACTTATCAATAATGCATGATTAATGATATAATTCTTAATTTATTTAAGTAGAATTTAACATGAAAGATATTATTGAAAAAGCCTTTGAAGATAGAGTTAATCTTAATCCACAAACAGTCAATGTAAAAGTAAAGCAATCCGTTGCTGATGCCATTCATCTACTTAATTCTGGTAAAGCACGTATTGCACAACAAAAAAGTGTAGGTGATTGGAAGGTTAACGAATGGCTGAAAAAAGCAGTCTTGTTATCTTTTAGATTGGAAGAAAATATACCTATGCAAGGTGGATTCACTCAATACTTTGATAAAGTACCTTCTAAATTTGCTGACATGTCAATAGATGAATTCAATAAAGCAGGTGTCCGTATAGTTCCACCGGCAAGTGCGAGATACGGATCTTTTATTGCTAAAAATACAGTGATGATGCCAAGTTATGTCAATATTGGTGCTTATGTAGACTCAGGCACAATGATAGATACTTGGGCAACAGTAGGGTCATGCGCTCAGATCGGTAAAAATGTACATCTATCAGGGGGAGTTGGTATCGGTGGAGTATTGGAACCATTACAAGCAACTCCGACAATTATTGAAGATAATTGTTTTATCGGTGCTAGATCAGAAATAGTGGAAGGTGTGATTGTTGAAGAAGGTGCTGTTATTTCAATGGGTGTTTATATTGGACAATCCACAAAAATATTCAATCGTAAAACAAATAAAATAACATATGGACGTATCCCTGCTGGTTCAGTAGTTGTACCTGGAAACCTACCAAGTAAAGACGGCACTTATTCACTTTATTGCGCAGTAATTGTTAAACAAGTAGATGCAAAAACACGTTATAAAGTAGGTATAAATGAGCTTTTACGAGGCATATAAAAAACCAATAAACCTTCTTTTATTAACAAAAAAATAATGAGATTTTTTTGTTAAGCCGTTTAGATTAATACTAAACTTAATCTTATATTTATCCTGTAACTCGGTTAACCTATACAAAACTAAGGTTTTTATGAATACTAATATCTTCTTTTGTTGCTATTTTATTTAAATACCTATCAATTACTATTAATTTAATAAGTGTTGCCCAGTAATATAAATTTAACAATGTTGAATATAAATACCAACTGTACCTTATAACTAAATTAATACCATAAAAGTTAATCATATCTTTAAAGGTATAAAACCTATACAAAGTAAAACAACCTTACAATCAACATAAGTCTCTTAACAAGATTACAAATATCAATCATCGAAATATAATTATCTAATAGATATATACTTTACCAAATCATTAATCTTTTTTGTTAGAACTGTGATATTTTAGACATAAATTCATTACCATATTACTCTCTGCAATCAAGTTTAGTTTATTTAACCAGTCAAATATTACCATCCATAAATTCTTTAGTATTATATAATTCATATAATATCTATAATCCAACAGATAACATAATCCCTACAAAAATTACCATACCTATATAATTATTATGTAAAAATCCATGTAAATAAGAATAGTTATTATTATTTTTAATTAAATATTGATGATAACTCATTAACAATGCAACTAAAAGTAATGTAATATTATAAGAAATAGTTAGATTAAAAACATTTGATATTTCTATCAAAATTAGCAAAAATATAATTTGTAAAATTCCAATAATTAATCTATCAAATTTTGCAAATAAAATAGCACTTGACTTGATCCCAATTTTTAAATCTTCCTCTCGATCAGCCATAGCGTACATCGTATCATAAATTACTGTCCAAACAACTGTTGCTGCAAATACATACCAAGCAGTAATTGGAATCTCATTAAGGGTTGCTGAAAAAGCCATTAATACACTCATCGAAAATGCTAAGCCTAACACAAATTGTGGAAAATGAGTCCAACGCTTAGTAAATGGATACAAAATTGTTAATAGTACCGCAATCATAGCAAGTTGGATAGTTAACCAATTAGTTAATAATACCAATAAAAATGCCAACAGAATTAATAATACAAAAAATCTAAGCGCAGATCTATGATGAATCTTACCTGAGGCAATAGGTCTATGCTTAGTGCGTTCTACCAATTTATCAATGTATCTATCTGCATAATCATTAATCACACAACCTGCTGATCGCATTAATATAACACCTAAAACAAAAATTAATAATAATTTTAAATCAGGAAACCCTTCTGACGCCAAAAATAACCCCCATAATGTTGGCCATAATAATAAATAAATACCAATTGGATTGTCCAAACGCATTAAACGCAAATACGCCACAAAAGAAGTAGTCTTAAAATGAAAACTCATAATTTAGCTAAGAATTCTTCTAATTCAACCGGCAAAGGTGCATTTACTTTTTGAATATTACTCGTCAATGGATTAATAAAAATGAGTTGATTCGAGTGCAAAAATAATCTTTTTAGACCTTTGAATTTTACTTGTCTATCAAATTCTTTATCCCCATATTTATTATCACAAGCCAACGCATGTCCAGCATACTTTGCGTGTACACGGATTTGATGAGTACGACCAGTTTCAATACTAATATTAACCAATGAAGCAGCAAAATTATCAGTACTAAAATTTTTAAGTGGATGAAAATGACTAACTGAATATTTACCTTTAACATCTACCTTTGTATATCTTGAATTATTATATAGTGGCGCATCAATAGTGTGTATTTTTTTTGACCATACCCCTTTCACCAAGGCTATATAATGTTTTTCTATGCTATGTTTGTTTAATTGCTCATGCAATTTTTTTAACACTAGACGCTTTTTAGCAACTAACAAAACCCCAGAAGTAGCGCTATCTAATCGGTGCACCAGTTCAATAGGTTCTTTATACATTTGCCGAAGCGCTTCAATAACACCAACATTAACACCAGAACCACTATGCACCGCCAGACCACTTGGTTTATTAATAATAAGTAACCCCTTGTCCTCATATAAAATAGCATTAGTTAATATTTTTTTTAGATTATATGAAATATACATAAACTTAGTTGTAGACACTTTAATTGGTGGGATACGAACTATATCATCTAAGTTTAATTTATATTCTGATTTTTTTCTACCTTTATTAACACGTACTTCACCTTTACGAATAACTCTATAGATATGAGATTTAGGAACGCCTTTAAGTATTTTAAGTAAATAATTATCCAAACGTTGACCTTGTGAAAATTCATCAATAGTTTGAAAGCTAACACTCATGTTAAAAAAAGTTGTTCAAAATTACTTGTAGTTGTACTAGCGATATCATTAATACTCACACCACGAATTTCAGCTAACTTCTCAACAACATAATAACTATAAGCTGGTAAGTTAGAAGTGCCTCTATAAGGCATAGGTGTTAAATATGGAGAATCAGTTTCAACTAATAATTTATCACTTGGTACTTTTTTTGCCACTTCACGTAAATCTTTAGCACTTCTAAAAGTAATAATACCAGAAAAAGAAATATAAAAACCCAAATCCAATGCCATTTGAGCAGTTTCCCAATCTTCAGAGAAGCAATGCATTACACCTTGTGTGGCTTTTTCCTCTTGCATAATCTTAATAGTATCTTCTTTGGCGTTACGTGTATGAATAATCATTGGCTTGCCTGATTGGTTCGAAGCTCTAATATGTCGCCTAAAACGATTTCGTTGCCAACCAGCTATTGCTTTTTTAATATGAAAATAATCTAAACCAGTTTCACCAATAGCAATAACCTCTTCATAATTTGCTAATTTTAAAAGCTGACAAATGCTTGGATCTTTGCCTTTTGTATTAACAGGATGTACACCAACTGAAGCATAAATTTGTGGGTACTTTTTCGCCAAAAATAGTACCTCATCAAAATGTTCTAAATCAATACATACACACAAGAATTTGATAACAGAAAATTCTTTGGCATGAGCAATTACACTCTCAATATTACCGCCAAAATTAACATAATCTAACTTATCAAGATGACAGTGCGAGTCAACTATTTGCATAATTAATTAAAAACCAAGTTTCTGAAATAAATCTTCAGCTTGATTTTGTAACTTTTTAGTTTCACTAAAATCTAATGATTCTTTAAATTTATCCAATTTAAACTTTTCTTGAATATTATTAATCCATAATCTTCGAATTAGAGTTTCTTTGATTTCTTTCTTTCCTAGTTCAATACCTTTTTTCTCTAAAGCATTTTCTAAATTATTAAGCACAATTTCCATCAATTCTTGACCAACTTTACTAAGTGTAATACCACTGCTACCACCGAATTTTTGAAGGTTAATGTTAGGCACTTTAATTGTCTCTTTAAGCCATTTTGTATCAATTTTTAATGTAGTATTAATAACATTAAATTGATTAATCTTAATTCTTTTATCGATAACGTTATGAGTTTTATCAGATGAATATAAAGTGGTATTATTGCTATTCTTACCTAAGTTATCAATTAGTGTAACTAAATTCATGTTAGTCTTATTTTGCTCCAAAATAAAATGCATTCCATCAAAAGATAGCTCATCAATAACAATTAAATCTAGAGTGGTACCATCACCTATTTTTAATACAAAGTGATCTAAATAAAAAGCATCTTTATTATTAAAATTTGGTGGATTCTGCACTTCAATAAAATCAATATTTAAACGCTTATCCCAGAAGCTACTACTAAATTGACTAATAGTTATCGGTGTTCCAAGTATATTTTGTGCATACTTTTGTACGTATTTTTTTCCTATTGGGTCAAATGCAAACATCATAATAAGAACCAAAATAACAATTAAACCTATTAAAAAATACCCTATTTTTTTCATTTATCTCCTAATAAATTCCTTTTACTTAAAATATTGTTTCCTTTTATTAACAAGTATTCGTTATTATCGCATAATAATTATTGTATCAATTTCAATATTTTTTTCAACCTCGAAAAAGACTATTAAAAATAGTCTATCTAAAGCAAGATTTAACCTAACAGGGTTATAACCTAGAATTAACCAAATTAAAGATTGTTAATTATCATTAAATTTATCAAATAACATAAAATTACATTGTTCCAAGATTCTAATAGCATTTAGATTGTAAGTCTAAATCTAATTAATAATCAAAGCAATATACTTCATAACCTTATTGACTTATTTATTTTCAAACTTCATACCTATTAACTAACGTCCTTTAACATTAATCTTGACTAATGTGTGTTTTTAAATAAACTAATAAAATAGAAATAGCAGCAGGAGTGACGCCTTGGATACGGCTTGCTTGACCAATAGTCTCTGGCTTATGTAGTTCAAGTTTTTGTCTAACCTCAACAGAGAGCGCTTTAATTGAGTTATAATTTATATTTGTAGATAATACTGTATTTTCGTTCTTACGATATTTTTTAATCTCCACTAGTTGACGCTTAATATAACCAGCATATTTAATTTGATTTTCAATCACTCTCATTAAAGTAATATCCGTTAAAAATGGTTTACCAGATTCTATTTTACTTAATATTTGATAATCAACTTTAGGGCGTTTAAGTAATTCAAATAAAGAGTATTCATGACTTATATTTTGATTTAAAATCGAATTTGCCTGAGTGTCGTTTGCTTGTATCCAAGTATTTTTAAGACGTTTTTTTTCTTGTTCAATAGTCTTATATTTAACTTTAAAAGACTGCCAACGAGACTCACTAATTAACCCAAGTTCTTTAGCCTTGGGTGTGAGACGCTCATCTGCATTATCCTCTCTTAATAATAGGCGATATTCAGCACGCGAGGTAAACATTCGGTAAGGCTCATTAGTACCTTTTGTAATTAAATCATCTACCATAACGCCAATATAGGACTCATCTCGTTTCGGTAACCAAGCATCTTTTTCTAATATGGCACATGCAGCGTTAACACCTGCTAACAATCCTTGGGCTGCCGCTTCTTCATAACCCGTAGTGCCATTAATCTGTCCAGCAAAATACAATCCTGATATTTTTTTAACTTCCAATGTTTGTTTCAATCCTCTAGGATCAAAAAAATCATATTCAATCGCATAGCCTGGACGTATGATTTGTGCATTCTCAAAACCCTTAATGGAATTAATAAAATCTAATTGTACTTTATAAGATAACGATGTAGATACTCCGTTTGGATAAACCTCATTAGTACTTAGTCCCTCAGGTTCAACAAAGATTTGATGTGAATCACGCTCATTAAAACGCACTACTTTATCTTCAATAGATGGACAATATCTAGGACCGATACTTTCTATATTTCCAGTAAAAATAGGTGAATCTTTTAATCCACTACGAATCAAATCATGGGTTCTGTTGTTTGTATGAGTAATATAGCAAGGAATTTGTCTTGGATGTTCTTCTTTAACACCTATAAATGAAAATGTCGGTAGTGGTATATCTCCTGGTTGTACTTGCATGAGAGAATAATCTAATGTTCTTCCATCCAATCTTGGTGGTGTACCTGTCTTTAATCGATTAACACCTAAATCATAAGAGCGTAATTTTCTTGATAGAGCGTTGGAAGGTGCATCACCTGCACGACCACCTTGAAAATTACGTTGTCCAATATGGATAATACCGCCTAAAAAAGTACCTGATGTAAGGATAACCTTATCTGCCATTAAAGTAAGTCCAATTTGAGTCACTACACCTTTAATTTGACCGCCTTCAATAATTAAATCATCGACTGCCTGTTGGAATAAAGATAAATTATCTTGATTTTCTAAAGCATAACGAATCTCTGACTTATACAAAATACGATCAGCCTGTGCACGAGTAGCACGTACCGCAGAACCTTTTGAGGCATTTAATGTACGAAATTGTATCCCAGATTTATCAATCGTGTGTGCCATAATACCACCCATAGCATCAATTTCTTTAACTAAATGTCCCTTTCCAATCCCACCAATTGCAGGATTACAACTCATTTGCCCAAGTGTTTCAATATTATGAGAAATAAGCAACGTACTAACTCCCATGCGTGCACTCGCAAGTGCCGCTTCTGTACCAGCATGACCACCACCAATAACAATAACTAAATAACGCTTAGATTGTTTCATATTTATCAATTTATAATAAACAAGGCTCGTTTTTTTTAACGAGCCTTGTTTATTATAAATTGTTATACTTCTACTTTACTTGAGAGTCTAACTCGATAGAAAGATATTTTTTACTCATAGTGTCTAATGAGGATACGATGACTTTATCAGCATTACCTGCTGAGCCGAATACCTCAAAACGAGCTACACAAATATCACTCATCGCATTAGTTGCTTCTTTTAAGAATTTACGTGGATCAAAGTTTGATGTATTTTCACCTAGGTGTTTGCGAATCGCTCCAGTCGACGCCATACGTAAATCAGTATCAATATTAACTTTACGTACACCATGCTTGATACCCTCTTGAATTTCCTCTACAGGAACACCATAAGTTTGACCCATATCACCACCAAAGTTGTTAATAATTTTTAACCAATCTTGTGGTACTGAAGAAGAGCCATGCATAACTAAATGAGTATTTGGAATACGTGCATGGATTTCTTTAATTCTATCAATACGTAACACATCCCCCGTTGGTTCTTGGGTAAATTTATAAGCACCATGCGAAGTACCGATAGCAATAGCTAATGCATCAACATTAGTTAATTTAACAAAATCAGCAGCTTCTTCAACTGAAGTTAGTAACATATTTAAATCTAATTTACCTTCAGCACCATGACCATCTTCTTCACCCATCATTCCAGTTTCTAATGATCCTAGACAACCCAATTCACCTTCAACAGAAACACCGCCTGCATGTGCCATTTTTACAACTTCAGTAGTCACATTAACATTATACTTAAATGAAGCTGGAGTTTTCATATCTGGCTCTAATGAACCATCCATCATCACTGATGAAAAGCCAGATTGAATTGAACGCAAACAGACAGACGGATCAGAACCATGATCTTGATGCATAACCACTGGAATATGTGGATACATTTCAATTGCCGCTAAAATTAAATGACGTAAAAACGGTTCACCTGCATAGCCTCGTGCGCCGGCAGAACCTTGCATAATAACAGGACTATTAGTTTTATCTGCTGCTTTCATAATAGCATGGACTTGTTCCATATTATTAATATTAAATGCTGGCATACCATAGTTGTTATCTGCAGCATGATCTAATAATTCTCTTAACGAAATTAACATATTTTTCTCCTTTTTAAGTTTTTAAAGTTTACTACTTTTATTATTTATACAAATATAACTATTTTTACTCTTATTTTAATACTCTGAATCGCCAACTGTCAAAATTTTCATCAGATTAGTACCACCAGACTTATTTTTATACATACCTTTAGTTAATATAACAGTATCACCATCATAAACAAAATTTCCAATTTGTAACCGCTTAATAACAGCCTTATTTATCTCTGTCCAATCTTTTTTAGTGGATAAAAAACAAGGATGAACTCCACGATAAAGCGTAGCCTTTTGCAAAGTAGATATCTTATCAGACATTGCTACAATAGGAATACCTGAGCTAATTCTTGACATCCATATAGCGGTTTTACCACCTTCTGTTAAAGTAGAAATCACTCTAGCACCCATATGATTAGCAGCATACATTGCGCTCATAGCAATGGTTTCATCAATATAAGTAAAGGTTTCATCAAGACGATGATGAGATATTTTAGCAATTGGATTTTTTTCAGCTTCAATACAAACATCGTGCATGGCTTTAACAGCATTCCCAGGAAAATTACCTACTGCTGTTTCGGCTGAAAGCATTACTGCATCAGTACCATCTAATACTGCATTAGCGACATCAAAAACCTCAGCTCTAGTTGGGATTGGATTAATAATCATTGATTCTAACATTTGTGTTGCAGTAATAACTATTCGATTATTTGATCTAGCTAACTTAATTAAACGTTTTTGTTGTGCAGGTAATTGTGCATCACCAATTTCAACACCTAAATCACCGCGCGCAACCATAATTCCCACTGATTCTCTGATAATATCTAAAATAACGCTATCTACTAAGGACTCAGCACGTTCAATTTTTGAAATTACGCCGGCATCACAATCTACCTGTTTTAATAATTTCTTAATTTCGCGTACATCATCACCACTAACTGGAAATGATAAAGCCACATAATCTGCTTTAGCTTTTGCTACAATTAAAATATCTTTTTTATCTTTCTTGGTTAGTGCATTAGCAGATAAACCACCACCACGAAGATTAATTCCTTTTTTATCTGATAAAATACCACCTTGAACCACATTAGTATTAATTTTATTACCTTTAATATCAGTAACTTTTAGTATTATTTTTCCATCATCTAGAAGTAAAATACTACCAATTTGAACTTCTTGTGGTAATTTTTTATATGCAATACCCACTGAATATTTATTACCTAAGTTTTCATCTAAATCAGCATCAAGTACAAAGGTATCTCCATTATTCAACTGAATCTTTATTCCACCTTTGAAAGCAGCAATACGAATTTTAGGGCCTTGAAGATCCATCAAAACACCTACATAAGTTTGATTAGCTTCTGCCCAAGCGCGTACTGCTTTAACTCTATTCAAATGTTCTTTCTCTGAACCATGTGAAAAATTAATGCGCACAACATTAACACCAGCCTCAAGAATACTAACTAATACACCCTCTTTATCCGTTGCAGGGCCAAGTGTTGCTAATATTTTAGTTCTTCTATGCAAGTTTTATACCCTCTAAAGCTCTTTGTTCTAAAACTTCTACTGCTGGTAATTTTTTACCCTCAAGAAATTCTAAGAATGCACCACCGCCAGTTGAAATATAACTTATTTTATCCTCGATACCGTATTTATCAACAGCCGCTAATGTATCACCACCACCAGCAATTGAAAATGCATTAGACTCAGCAATCGCTTTACCTAACGTTTCCGTACCACCAGCAAATTGCTCAAACTCAAAGACACCAACTGGACCATTCCATACAATCGTACCTGCATTTCTAATAATATCAGCTAACTGCTGAGCAGATTTAGGTCCGATATCAAAAATCATATCATCATCAGCAACATCTTTTGATGCTTTAATTTCAGCTTCAGCAACATCTGAAAACTCCTTACCACATACTACATCTTTTGATACTGGAATTTCACAATCTTCCATAAGTTTTTTTGCTATTGGAATTAAATCGTACTCACATAAAGATTTACCCACGTTAAAGCCCTGAGCTGCAATAAAAGTATTGGCAATACCGCCACCTACAACTAGTTGATCCACTATCTTGGATAACGACTCAAGCACAGTCAGTTTTGTTGAAACTTTAGAGCCACCAACAATTGCAACCATTGGACGTTTAGGATTATCTAACGCCTTACCAAGTGCATTAAGCTCTTCCGATAATAATGGACCGGAACAAGCAATAGGTGCATATTTAGCAACACCATAAGTAGATGCCTGAATACGATGAGCAGTACCAAATGCATCCATCACGAAAATATCACAAATAGATGCCATACGCTTAGATAACTCATCATCATTAACCATTTCACCAACGTTAAAGCGAACATTTTCACAAAGCACTACCTTACCATTGTTCATCTCAATACCATCCAACCAATCTTTTTCTAAACGTACTTTAATGTTTAATAACTCACTCAAACGATCTGCAACAGGCTGTAGACTAAATCTATCACTTGGATTGCCTTCAATTGGACGACCACGATGTGACATTAACATCACTTTAGCACCTTGTTTCAAAGCCATTTTAATAGTTGGTAATGAAGCTTTGATACGTTTATCACTGGTAACAACACCATTAGAAATCGGCACATTAAGATCTTGACGAATTAACACTCGTTTTGAGTTTAAATCTAAATCTGATAAATTAATAACTGACATAATAATTCTCCTATATTCAACAGTCTGATCAATAATTTTAATCAGGATTTTTTTTCAACAAACTCAACTAACGGTAATAATACATTGGTATTCCATAGTTAAATAATTTATTTAGATAGTAATAATAACCCAACTTTGATAACATTATTCTGAGTATATACCAAAACTCACCACAACAACATTGTAACTAAATTTATATCCTTTTCAATAATATCTTTTACGACTTTTAGATTCCAAAATTTAAATACTCGACACTCTCCTCTGCTAATTTTTAGTCTTTATTTCTAATGTATATTTAATATCAAATATATCTAAAATACTAAACTAATTATTTGTAATAACTTGTTTTAATTTTCCAAATCAACTAACTAAAATTCAATTTTGAATTTTTCATATACAAATATGACATAAAACACAACTAGTAAGCAATACGAGACGTGTCTTTAATAAATTAAGCAACATACTTAACTAAGCGAAGCATATTACAGGTATAGCCATACTCATTATCATACCAAGATACAACTTTAACAAACTTATCATCCAAGGCAATCCCTGCATTATAATCAAAAATTGAAGAAGCACTAAAACCACGAAAATCACTTGAAACAACTGCATCTTTAGTATAAGCCAACGTACCCTTCATTGATCCCTGTGAAGCCTCTTTCATAGAGTCAAAAATTTGTTCATAAGTTGCACTTTTGTTTAACTCACAAGTTAAATCAACAACTGAAACATCAACTGATGGAATACGAAATGCCATACCTGTTAACTTACCATTAAGTTCTGGTAATACAACACCTACTGCTTTAGCAGCACCTGTTGATGAAGGAATAATATTCTCAAATACCGAACGACCGCCTCTCCAATCTTTCATTGAAGGACTATCAACTGTTTTCTGTGTCGCTGTTGATGCATGAATTGTTGTCATTAAACCACGCTTTAAGCCCCAATTATCATTAATCACTTTAGCTATTGGTGCAAGACAATTTGTGGTACAAGATGCCGCTGAAATAATAACTTGGCCTGAATATTCGGTGTGATTTACGCCATAAACAAACATTGGTGTATCATCTTTAGATGGTGCTGATTGAACCACTTTTTTTGCACCTGCATCAATATGCGATTGACAAGATTCTTTAGTTAAGAAAAAACCAGTACAGTCAATTACTACATCTACATCAATATCGCCCCATGAAAGGTTAGCAGGATCCTGTGCAGCTGACAAGCGAATTTTTTTACCATTAATAAAAAAGTTATCGCTATCAACTGTAATATCATCATCAAAACGACCATGAGCTGTATCATATTTAAGCATATATGCTAAATATTTATTCTCTAATAAATCGTTAATACCCACTACCTCTAATTCTGGAAAATCTTTTGCAATTGCACGAAATACCATACGACCAATACGACCAAAACCATTAATACCTATTTTTATTGCCATTTTATTACTCCTTATTTTACTTCATTAAAAACACTCAAAAATTATCAGTCATTTTTACCATGTTTAAATATATTATCTAACCAATAATGGCTTTTGCTTGTGCAATGACATTATCTACTGTAAAGCCAAATGCTTTAAATAATTGATCTGCTGGTGCAGACTCACCAAAAGTTGTCATACAAACCACACCACCATCTAAGCCTACGTATTTATACCATCCATCAGCAACACCTGCCTCAATCGCAAGACGTTTAACACCTGGCGTTAAAACTGAATCTTTATAAGATTGGTCTTGATCGTCATAAGCATTTGTACAAGGCATTGAAACTACACGAACCTTAGCATTTATTACAGCTACCGCTTCAATTGCTAAGTTCACTTCAGAACCAGTTGCAATAAAAATAATATCAGCCACACCTTCACAATCTTTAAGAACATAACCTCCTTTTTCAATATTTTCTACTTGTTCAGAAGTTCGTTCCATTGCTGTCAAAGTTTGACGTGAAAATACCAATCCTGTTGGTGCGTCACCTCTAAGCATTGCCATTTTCCAAGAAACTGCTGATTCAACTGCATCACATCCTCTCCAAGACTGGAAATTAGGAATCATACGCATAGTTGCTAACTGCTCAACTGGCTGATGCGTAGGTCCATCTTCTCCTAAACCAATAGAATCATGGGTATAAACATAAATTGTACCAATTTTCATAAGTGCTGACATACGTAATGCATTACGCATAAATTCCATAAACATAAAGAAAGTTGCACCATAAACCTTAAAACCACCATGAAGCACTATACCATTCATCATATGTGCCATACCAAATTCACGTACACCCCATGAAAGATAATTACCATTTGCATTTTGTGCATTCACTTTAACAGTTCCTGACCAATTAGTTAAATTAGAACCAGTTAAATCAGCAGAACCGCCAAACATTTCTGGCAATAATGGACCCATAGCTTCAATAGTACGTTGAGAGGCCTGACGAGAAGCAATATTTGGCATTTCATCTTGTGTTTTAGAAATAAATTTATCCATTTCAACTTCAAAGTTAGCAGGTAAATCACCAGACATACGACGCTCAAACTCAGTAGCATCTGCTGAAAACTCCGCCTTATAAGCTGCAAATTTAATATTCCAAGCTAATTCATCAGCAATACCTTTTTTTTTATGATCCCATCCTGCATAAATATCTACAGGAATTTCAAATGGAGCAAAATCCCAACCCAACTCTTTACGAGTTGCTGCAATCTCCTCATTACCAAGTGGCGCACCATGACAATTATGAGTACCACATAAATTAGGCGAACCAAAACCAATAGTTGTACGTGTACAAATAAATGAGGGCTTAGTAATTTCACCCTTAGCTGCATTAATTGCAGAATTAATTGCATCAGGATCATGACCGTTAACATCGCGAACAACATGCCAACCATAAGAATCAAAACGACTTGCCACATCTTTTTCCATCCAGTCAGAAATATGACCATCAATAGAAATATCATTATCATCCCAAAAAACAATTAATTTACCAAGTCCTAATGTACCTGCCATAGCACAAGATTCATGAGATAAACCTTCCATTAAACAACCATCACCCATAAATACATATGTGTTATGATCAACAATATTATGACCCAACTTATTAAATTGTGCACCCAAAGTTCGCTCAGCAATTGCCATACCAACTGCATTAGTAATACCTTGTCCTAATGGACCTGTTGTTGTTTCAATACCATCTACATAACCATATTCAGGATGCCCTGCAGTTCTAGCATGTAATTGACGAAAATCTTTAATATCATCCATATTAAGGTCGTAACCTGACAAATGTAGCAATGAATAAATAAGCATTGAACCATGTCCATTTGATAACACAAAACGGTCACGATTAGTCCACTTAGCATTCATTGGATTATACTTTAAATGATCATTCCAAAGCACCTGTGCAATATCTGCCATACCCATTGGCGCACCTGGATGACCTGAGTTTGCCCTTTGAACTGCATCCATACTTAAAACACGAATGGCATTTGCTAAATCTCTACGTGATGGCATAGTAAAATTCCTTGAACAAAATACTAAATGATTATACGTAAAAAAATACTCTTTAATAAAGACACATCAAAAATGATTTCTTGTAACAAAAAATAATCATAATTATGGGATAAATTAAATTATTTTAAGTAATATTTAAATATTACTCCCCTATTGTTCCAGAGTTTTGGTGGTCTATAGCAAACAAGGAAATAATTAATTTTAATAAACCAACATTGGATGCTTTACCTATTCCTCCGTATAACAAATAACCAATATATTAAGACTCAGTCATGTTAAAGTTTAAAATAAGGAAAATATGCAAAATAAGCTGTTTTATAAAGGGTTATGACCTGAAGGATATGGTATGACGCTGTAATGAAACTACCAAACTATCAATATAAAGATACAATATATTATATATTCAATTGGCTGATACTTGCCGAGATTTCTTTTTATTCATCTTATTCACAGATTTACCATAGGCGGAAAACAAGTGACCTAAGATGAGACGATATCGATTTCAAAGACCACTCTTCTAAAATTACGAGATACGTCCATTACAACTAACACCATTTTTATTAGAGATATTAAAACGACGTAAATCAGATAACCTATATACATATTTCAAGGGACTACCCCAGATAAGCTACTTAATAACCCTAAGAAATAAGTCGAAAGAGTTAGGAAAATTAATGAGTTTTATTTCAATTTACATAATCTAAGAAGAACTTTTATTACAATTACTAAAGATTTAAATATTAATAGATATGCACTAAAAAGACTTCTAAACCAGAAGGATTAGCGTGATGTACTAAAGGTTACTTATTATCCACATAAAAAAGTTAAGAGAACCTATGAACAAAATAACTAACTATATATTGAAGCAAGTCAAATGGAACAATATTAAATACGAGTTAGTTGAACCAGAACGAATCTACACAGCTTATCAAAGAACTACAATCATCGCTTGATCAAAAGTATGAAGGCCCTTATTTGGTTCCAACTGCTCTAAGGAAAAGATCCCGCGAACTAAAACTCAATATTCAATATATTGATATCAACTACACAATAACCATATTATTGATGAAACCTATCTATTTAAACAATTCTACAGGGCTTATTGATATGAATATTGTTATATAACGAAGCACTTTGTGTACTGCTAAGCGTCTCAGTTGACCTTGTAAAGAAGTTCATACAGCAGACCCTCATCCAAAAAAAGGTGTTAAATCAGAGTTAAATGAATGCTGTACTGAAATATGAATTCTACAATACACAATGAGAATAACTATCTAAAACGTAAATATTATCACAATTCTATTGATACCAAAAAGTTCATTGAATGGGTTATTCATACAAATTTTGAAGTAAAAATTATCATGTCTTCTATCAAAATTCAACATAAACAACCAATAATAAAATTACAAAAACTCATTAACCTTATTACTATAGATGTAAAACAAATATCCTAAATCAAATTAGACGAATATTGCTTTAGATGTCACAAATATCTTAAAAATAAGCATGACATTGATATAGCTTTAAACACAAATCGAACTAAAAAACTAAAAAACCATAACTATTGATTAACAGTATAATAGCACAAATCAAAACCCTTTATTTCAGAGTACATCAGTAGCACACCAATTATTCTACCTAACAGTTATAAATTGTATATTTACTAGCTGTAGACTGGATACATCCAGCGATAACTAAAATTATTTTTAATTATCATTAGGAGAAGAAAATAGGATTGCCATCTTGTAACCACTTCTTCCGAACAACGCTTCAGAAAAACCATCTAATATCTCTTCAAATTCTTTAGAGTCTGCTTCTACGGAATAACCTCTCCGTTTTAACTCATCCAACATATCTAGTAATTTTGTTATTTCTTCCCTGTGGCTTTTGAGAGCCAATCTTCGTGATTTAAGTGTTACTTTGATAGCACCACAACCACACAAATAAAGCAATTCTGCAGTTACAAGAAATATAATCATTATCTAATAAAATTGTACCAAACATAAATCACCTACACTAACTTAATTTCATTGAAAATAATTGTAGACTTTTTTGATAGGTTATCTAGATAGAATTGCCGGCCGCCCATCTAAAAGAGAGGCCGGAAAGGGAAACTGGTTTAAATATAAGATTTAGTGTTTTTTATTACAATCCCAATGTGTATTGCCGTAGTCAATATATCTACAAGTGTTATATTTAGAAAACTTCTCTTTCTATTTTCTGTCAGGGTCAAAAAATATCTCTTATCTTTGTAATACATTACTATTACTTATACAATATAAGAAGGATTTAACTGAATTAATGATTTTAACTCTCCTTGTGTCATATGGAAAACCCCCTATTTACACCAACTCAATTTCTTACCACCACTGTACTCGTAAGCCAAGTTATTATCAAGAAGCTCTTGCTCTAAACTAACAGAATCAACAACCACATTAGCAACAACTCTAAAGTACTTACCTCTTTGTAGATTAGTTAGCTTAATCTCTTTAGCAGTAGCTAGTTTAGCCCTTACAAAATCTCTTGCTTTAAATGCTAAATTCTTCTCATATTGACACTTTCCTCGTATCTCTGGAGTATCTACTCCATTCACTCTAATAGGTATGTTCTTGCCTACTATAGAAGGTAGTGAGTCTATGTTTACTCTGAAGGTATCACCATCATAAACACTGATTACTTTTGACACTATGACTGTACCATATTGAGGTTTGGCTGGCACAGCAAAAGATATAGAAAGCAGTAGTAATATTTTAATAATCATCTTCTATCCAATTAGATTAATTTTCAAAAACTCTATAGTTCTTTCTACATCTGTATTTATAATTGATACACCCATAAAATATATACCTATTTCCATTTCTAGCCACTCTGCAACTCCTTAGAATTATATATACTTTCTTGTAACATAGAGCATTTAACATTTGATTCCTGTTCAGTTTCAGCCTATATTTCTAAAATAGATATAGACTTTAGCTATATATAATGAAATATAACATTTCTTTAACAAGTGTCATAGCTACATAAAATAGTCGCCTTTCTTCGGTATTTTTAAACTGATCTGTCTTACTTAACAACAAGTTTAATACTGTATTCTCTTCCATATGATTTAGAAGACCTAAATTTTCAGCATTACACCGTAATATTATTACAACATCTGCCTCAAGTCCTTTAGAAAAATAAATTGTTTGAAATTTTGCTTTAATATTTTGTTAAATATTATTATTGTCTTTCCTCTTATATGAAACAACAACCTTTTTTCTTTTTTTTATCTGTAGTCTTCAGATTGCTATCAACAGAAAGTTATCTTCATTCTTAACCATATCTTCTAAACACGATTATGGCCAGAAAGAATAATAATTTTCTCTATGTCTTATCATCAATTCATTAAAAATATCTATCAGAGTGTACTGGTATCGTCATTCTTAGAGTATCTAATTAGATAATTAGTACTACGCAATTCTTTTTTAGACTGATTAGGGTTTTTCTGAAAAAATGACTGGATAAATCAATTAATGGATTATGAAAATGATATGTTGTTTCAATTTTAGATTGTTCAGTAACACCAAAATAATCACTAAAATTTTTAAAAAATGCAATATCATTACCTGTAAATCAACAGATTGTTGCCAATCATCACCAACACAGAAAAGCCTGCAACTAAAGTTTGTTTTCTTTATTTCCTTTACCAAGTTATATCTACCAATTGAAATATCTTGAAACTCATCAATAATCACATAACTAATTTTATTCTTATATTTACGGCCTGAAATATACTCAGTAGCTTTATTAATCATATCACTAAAGTCAATATCTTTTTTCTCAGTCAAGTGTGATTAATATCCATCATATATAGATTCAATAATATCCAAAAATAACTGACTTCTCTTTCTAAAAAAGTCATCTTGTAATTTGCCAGCTCTTTTTCTAACCGATACTATTGAGTATTGGTTAAACTTCATTATTTCAAACAATCCTATCAGTTCCTTCCCTTCATTTTGATAGAACTTATTAATGATTTCCCATATTTCTTCTGATGTTTTTGGATTTAACTTAATGCCAACATCTAACAATCTTTTCTTAAGTTTGTCATAAAAAATTTCATTATTTTTCAACATCTCATAACAATATGTTTCAATCAGTACAGTTGAATAAGTCTTGTGCAAATCTATTTTCCATTTCATCTCATTTGTATATCTTTTGGTTGCCTAAGATTGGGTTTCTCTATTATTTCTAAAAAATGATATAGGGCTTACCTCTACTTATTGATACCAAAATGTTCTAAGTAGGTTCTATTACCATCTTGAAATAATGAGAAATCTGACTCATATTGTCTGTAATCTCTGTTCGACACATCATGTTCATATTTTAGCTTCATACTTATAATGCACCACTTAAATAGCAAGAAATTTGCAATTTTGCATTCCTCAATACTTTTTACAATCTCTCTTTGGAATGTCGTTAATCCAGAGATTTCTACATATTTAAATATTTTGAAAAAATAATCTCTAAAATACTGATAGTATTCACCTCTAGTCTTAAAATTAAACTGTAATTTTGGTATTTATTATTTAGACCACTGATAATTTTAGAAAACGATCCATAGCACTCTTTAGACCTATCTTTCCCCAGAAAGTAATCCTTGTGGTCATTGAATAATTTAGACGCTTTTAGATAATCACCAGAATTAACTAGTTCTTCTGACTGTAGGATTTCCACCATACAAATTATGATTCATCAGCAGATAAGTTTATTTTCTTATAAAATATTATTCTTTCATTACAAATCAACTTTACATTTTATGATGAAAATATATCACACGAATAATCAGCAAAAAACAATATCAGGAACTATTAAACAAAAAAAACAGTAAAGTTTTCACTATCTAATCAAAAAAATAATAGACAATATTTACTTATTACGTATGGCGTATATAGTACTGAATATCTCATGAGTTAATTGTATCTACAAACAATCCTTAAAATAATTTTCCCCTCCACTGTTGGAAAGAGTTAACCTTATGTATAGAGCGAAAAATGGTGTTTAAAGGTGTGGTCTATTGTGTACCAAGAACAATGTCTAATGTTGTCCCAAAGTTTTTTATTAACAAGTATAGAAGAACAAAAGCCTTATAAAATATGGTGGTTATAGGTGGACTTGAACCACCGACCCCAGCATTATGAATGCTGTGCTCTAACCAGCTGAGCTACATAACCACATAACTATAAAAAGAAACATTATCGAAAGATTTAGTATAAATGTCAATAGACAAGATGTAATTTTGATAAAATCAAATTAATATGTCAATCATTAAAATAGCATTAACAGGTGGAATTGCTTGTGGTAAATCAAAAATAAGTCAAATCTTGAGTAATTTAGGCTTAAATATTATAAGCCTTGATAAACTTGCACAAAAAATTATTAGACCTAATACAATTGAACTTAAAGAATTAATCAAACACTTTGGTGATGATATTATTAATACTAATAAAAGCCTTAACCGTAGTATTTTAAGAAAAATTTTATTAGAAAAAAAATCTAATCAAAAATTAATTGAAGAAATACTACATCCAAGAATATTAATACATATGGAAAATGAAATTAAAAAACTAAAAGCCAAATTAGTGGTGGTTGAAGTACCATTATTAGCTGAGAATAATCTTACTCATTTGTTTAATAGAGCAATTATTATTAGCTGCAATAAAAAACAACAATTGAAAAGATTGATTAATCGAGATAATATTAGTACAAAGGAAGCAAAAAATATGGTTTCTGCACAATTTAGTCATTCATTACGCTTAAAATTACGTGACAAATTACCTACTGATATCATTGAAAATAACCTAGAAATTGCTGATTTAACCCATAAAACTAATCAGTTGTACAAAAAACTAATTGACTTATAATCTATTAATAATATTACCATTTATTGAATGTTCGATAGTATTATTAATCTCCTCTTTGTTAAAATAAACAACCATTATATTATCCATACAACAGATTAAATAGCATGACTTTAACCCTATCTTATTCCTCTCCTATAATGCATTATTTAAAATAAAATTATGGATAATAGACTTTAATATCTTTATAGTGTTATTACAAAAATAAATATCCTTATGTATAAAAGTTCATAAAAGATACTTAAGCTCAATAGCTCTTTGATAGCAGTATCTTTTATCAAAGCCAGTCATTTTAGCTACAAGTTTAGCTGCTTTTGCCGCACCCATCTCAATAAGCAAAATTGGTAATACTTTATTCAACATTTTCTCTCCTAAGGCTTTATTGTTTTTCTTTACTGCAGAAATAAGAATCACAAATTCACCTTTTTGGTGTGTATTATCTGCTTGTAAATAATCAATCAACTGTGGTAATGTATTTGTCTTAATAGTCTCAAACAACTTAGTCAGTTCTTTGGCAAAGCAAACAATTCGTTCATTACCCAATACTGCTTGTAAATCTTGAGCACAGGAAAGAATACGATTAGGTGATTCATAAAAAATAGCCATTTCATTGATATTCGCAATGGATTGAATAGTCCTAAGACGCGCCGATTGTTTACTAGGTAAAAAACCAAAAAAACTGAATTTATTACTGGCAATTCCTGATACACTAATTGCACTAATCATTGCATTAGAACCAGGGATAGGCGATACCTTAATACCTACTTTCTTCGCCTCTATCACTAATACATGACCTGGGTCGCTAATAAGTGGCGTTCCTGCATCACTAATCAATGCAATATGCTTTCCTTCTAATAATTTATTGATTACATCAGGAGTTTTACTCCTTTCATTATGCTCATGAAAAGTATGCATGGATGTTTTAATATCATAATGATTAAGCAAATATTTAGAGTGACCTATATCCTCTGCTAGAATAATATCAACTGTTTTTAACGTTTCAATAGCCCTAAAAGTGATATCATTTAAATTTCCAATCGGTGTAGCGATAATATAAAGTGTTCCATTCATATTTAGTTTTACAAAAAATAGCTATCAGATAAAAGAATATTATATTGACATATTTATTCCAATAACATATTAAACTCATTAAAAAAATATTAAACCATGATTGAGTGAAATTAGATATTATTATGCTTTATAAAATCAACTAAATACTAGTTTTTATTAAAAATATATATCACGCTAACACTTCTTTCAATTCTATGATATAAACAATTACTCAAAAAAAATATCAAAATTATCTCTATAAATTTGATTTCGTTAGACTTAAATCTAATTTAAAATATTTTAAATATAGTGTGTAAAGTAAAGACACCTTGAAAAATACAACATCATGAAAAAAATCATTCTATCAACACTTCTAATGGCAAGCTTCTTACTTCTAACAGCTTGTGTATCAGTTATTCAAAGTGTTTCAACTGTTAGCTCAATTATCTCAGTAAGTAATGACAGGCGTAGTGCTGGAGAAGTGTTAGATGATCAAACCATTACTCTAAGGTTATTTACCTGGTCTAGCAAAGATTTAATATTAAACAATGCACATCTTAATTTCATGGTTTATAACAAAACAGTACTTATTACTGGAAAAGTAGCAACCCCTAAAATACGTATTTATGCAAGTAAACAAGCACAACTTCAAATACCAAAAATTTCACAAATATTTAATGAAATTAAATTAGGCCCTTCAAATGGACTACTAAGTAGAGCTAAAGATTCAACCATCACTATACAAATTGAATTCCTATTTCAGAATCAAGAGGTATTTCATCCAACTCACGTTCAGGTGATGACTGAAAATCAGGTAGTTTATCTTATGGGAGCTGTAACTAAACGAGAGGCAGAGATGGCCGCTAAAACTGCCGCTAAAGCCAAAGGTGTTTACAAGGTTATCAAATTATTTGATTACATAAAAACTCGTCCCAAAGATGAAATAGAACGTGATAGACTTAACACGCTTAAAAATAAACAAAAATCTAAACTTAAGGTAGAAAAGATAATCTAAAACACTAAATAAAGTTATTAAATAGAAATATTCACCAAAATAAATGATTAACAGTGTTCATTTTTTGTTAAAACTATTTCAATCATTTATTTAAAATGTTATTACTTTGACAAAAATCGATACTACTGATTTCAATCTTAATAAATTATATTTCAATAGTCAAAATCAATACATCTATTATTACAATACAACAACTTTCCAAGTGAAAACTAAAACTTACTATAACTTCTAATCAACTTATCGCAAAAAGATAACCTTTTTAAAATATTAAATTTTTCTATTAAGAGAGAGGGTAAATTTAAGTATTAAAATAATACTTAAATAGAGTATAGCCTTTTAATCGCTTTAAATCCAATATCATCTCGATAATAAGAACCATCCCAATTGATTCTTTTTACCAACTTATAAGCCTTCGTTTGTGCACTAGAAATATTTTCACCTAAAGCAGTTGCACATAAAACACGTCCTCCACTAGAAAATACTTTACCATTTTCTAGTTTTGTTCCCGCGTGAAAAACTTTAGTATCTTGACTATCTTCTGGCAATATAATTAATTCATTAGTATTATAAGTATTAGGATAACCTTTTGCAGCTAAAACTACACCCAAACAAATACGCTTATCCCAATTAATATTCGCTTGATCTAAGCTTTGTTGTGTTGCTAATAAACATAAATCTGCTAAATTAGACTTAAGACGCATCATAATCGCCTGGGTTTCAGGATCACCAAGGCGACAGTTATACTCTAATACTTTAAAATTATTATCTTGGTCAATCATTAGCCCTATATATAAGAATCCTGTATAAATATTTCCTTCTTCTGCCATTGCATTAACGGTTGGATAGATAATGGTATCCATAACTGATTGAAAAATTTCATCAGTAACAATAGGCGCTGGAGAGTAAGCACCCATACCACCAGTATTTGGACCTTTATCATCATTATCACGAGCTTTATGATCTTGTGAAGTTGCCAATGGCAAAATATTTTTACCATCACACATCACAATAAAACTTGCCTCTTCACCACTCAAAAACTCCTCAATCACCACACATGAACCTGCCTTACCGAAACAATTACCTTGTAACATATCAATAATAACATTTTTAGCTTCAAATTGTGTATGGACAACAATCACACCCTTTCCCAAAGCTAAACCATCAGCCTTAATTACAATAGGTATACCTTTATTCTTAATATATTCGATAGCAAGATCTGCTTCGGTAAATACACCATAATTTGCTGTAGGAATATTATGACGTTCTAAGAAATATTTGCAAAATACTTTAGACCACTCAAGTTGAGAGGCAGCCTTAGTTGGTCCAAAAATTGCTAATCCTTCGTATTGAAAACGATCAACTACACCTATTACTAGTGACGATTCAGGACCAACAATAGTTAAATCTACTTGATTATTTTTTACAAAATTAATTAAACCTACTATATCATCCGTATGAATATTAATATTAGTTAATTTACTTTCTAACTGCGTACCAGCATTACCGGGAGCAACAAACACGTGACTTACTGTATCAAATTTACTACACTGCCAAGCCAAAGCATGTTCACGACCACCACCACCGATAACTAAAACCTTCATAAGCACTCCGTAATAAATTACTTAAATTTTTTATACTATAATATATATCATAATCATTAAACAACACTGATATAAAATTATATGTTATTATAAATAATAACCCATTTAAGATAGTATTTTTATTAAAATATTTTGCAAAATGCAATACAAATTAATATCATATGATAACTGTTATATTTTTTTATTTGCTATATAGCAAATACTTTTGATAATCTTTTTGAGAGCAAGACAAAAATTTGATATTTTTTTAAACATTGAGTAAATATATTTAATAAATTTATCCTTTTTATCAAAACTAATCCTATATATCTATACTTTAACAAATAAATTGCTAAAATTCATCTCGGTCTTAAAAAGATTAAATAACAATACAATAATAATGTAACTCAATTAACAAACAATATATACCTATTTTAGTCAATAAAAATAGTTAACTATAGAATAACTTATCCAAATAAGTCATCTGCAATATTAAAAGTTTATTCATAATTATAAAACTTTCATGCAAACTTTTATCGCACTTGATAGTGTACATTGAACTGTTATTAAAGCACCATCCAACTAGTACATCTTTTTTTGCTCATACAAATATTTTTTTTGGTAAAATTATTCCATTTACTTGACATTGTCCAATACCCAAAAATTGTTTTTTCTCATTAAATAACTTTACTTTAAGCAATCCTTGCTTATCTGTCTGAATTTCTCTACCAAATTTTATATCCACACTTTGAACCTTGCTCAGATAAACATCTTCAAGGTTTAATAACATATCTTCACTGGCAAGTATTTTTTCATCCAATGCTTGATAATCATTAGATGCCAAAATTTCAAGTTCAGAAAATGTCAAGGTTTGCTTGATGTCAATATGTGCAAAACCTGTACGTCTAAGCTCAACAACATGAGCACCACAACTCAAATTTTTTCCAATATCTTCTATCAAAGTACGAATATAAGTACCTTTAGAACACGTTACTTCAAGTGAAATTATTCCGTTTTTATACCCAAGATAGATAATTTTATAAATGGTAACTAGACGAGGCTCTCTTTCTACTTCTATACCTTGTCTAGCAAGCTTATACAATGGTTGTCCATCTCTTTTAAGTGCTGAGTACATAGGAGGAATCTGAAAAATATTACCTTTAAAACTTGCAGTTACCTCAGTAATTTCACTATCACTTAAATGTTCAAAAGGTTGGGTTTTGATAATGCTACCTTCGCAATCACCAGTATCAGTTACTTGCCCCAATTTACCACGTACAAAATAACGTTTATCATCTTCTAGTAAAAACTGTGCAATTTTAGTAGCTTGTCCTAAGCAAATTGGCAAAATACCACTAGCCGAAAAATCTAGTGCGCCTGTATGTCCAGCCTTTTTAGCAAAAAAAAGTCGTTTTACCTTTTGTAAGGCAGCGTTAGAACTTAACCCAATATCTTTATCTAATAAAACAATACCATTAATATTTCTACCTTTTAGGTTGCGCTTTAACATGTAATATTAATATAATAATCTTTTACAATTTAGATAGTAATTGTTCAATTCTTGCACCTGTATTAGGCGCAGAGTCAAAGATAAACCTAAGTACAGGTGTATGACGAAGATCAATTGTTTTAGATAAATGTATACGAAAAAAGCCATTGGCTTTATCAAGTAGTGATTCAATCATTTTTTTATCTTCTTTAATAACCGTATAAAAAACCTTAGCACTACTTAAATCACGACTTATTAGTACATCAGTAATTATCACGTCACGCAATCTTGGGTCTTTAATAGAAGTTCTTAACAATAACGTCAATTCACGACGAATCAGTTCGTTAATTCTTTCAACTCTATAAGAGGTTTGTTCTAACACTTATATCAAAACCTAAAGTATACGTGCCCTTTCAACACGTTCAAAGATTTCTATTTGATCACCTGGCTGAACATCTGTATAATTAAGTACACCAATACCACATTCAGTACCTGACTTAACTTCATTAACATCATCTTTAAAACGTCTTAATGATTCCAGTTTACCATCAAAGATAACTACACTATCACGTAATACTCGAATTAGGCTATCACGTTTAACCATACCTTCATCCACCATACACCCAGCAATATCACCCATTTTTTGAGATTTAAATATATTTTTAACAGAAGCAATACCAATAATATTTTCACTTAATTCTGGGCTGAGTAAACCACTCATAATAGCTTTAACATCATTAATTAAGTTATAGATAATTGAGTAATATTCAACACGAACACCTTCATTGTCAGCTGTTTTACGTGCAACAGCATCAGCACGTACATTAAAACCAAGTACTAAAGCACTAGAAGTTGCTGCTAATGTAATATCAGTATTATTAATACCGCCAACACCGCTTGACACCACTTTTACTCTAACCTCATCCGTTGATAATTCTTCTAAGGCTTCAATTAATGCTTGCGCTGAACCTCTAACATCCGCTTTAAGCAATACATTAACGGTTGAAATATCACCTTTTTCCATTTTCATTAGAAAATTTTCCATTTTCGATGCTTGCTGTTTCTGCAACTGCACTTCACGGTCTTTAGATTTTCTGAAATCAGCCACCTCACGAGCCTTTCTCTCACTATCTACAACTATTACTTCATCACCGGAGTTAGGCACACCAGACAAACCTAACACCTCTACAGGCATTGATGGCATAGCTAATTTAAGTATTTTACCTTTATCATCCACAATTTGTTTAACTTTGCCATATTCGAATCCAGCAATCATAATATCTCCTTTATTCAATGTACCTGATTGCACTAAAATAGTAGTCACCTTACCACGGCCTTTTTCAAGACGTGCTTCTAGTACAGTACCATGTGCTGGACCTTCACTCACTGCCGAGAATTCTAAAATCTCGGCAGTGAGTGAAATAGCATCTAATAAAGCATCCACACCTTCACCAGTATGAGCTGATACAGGAACCATTATCACATCACCACCCCAATCTTCAGAGATCACATCATATGTTGAAAGAACTTGCTTAATTTTATCAACATCCGTTCCTTCTTTATCTATCTTATTAATTGCAACAATCATAGGCACGCCAACAATTTGTGTATGTTTGATAGACTCGATCGTCTGTGGCATCACACCATCATCAGCAGCTACCACTAAAATAACAATATCGGTCACATTAGCACCCCGAAAACGCATTTTTGAAAATGCCGCGTGTCCTGGTGTGTCAATAAAAGTAATAATATTACCATTTGACTGAACTTGATAAGCGCCAATATGTTGTGTAATCCCGCCAACTTCACCATGTGCTACTTTTGTTTGACGAATATAATCTAGAAGTGAGGTCTTACCATGATCAACATGACCCATAATAGTTACAATAGGCGGTCTAGCACTTTCATGCTCGTTAGATTTTAACTGTTCAAATAATACATCTTCAATGGTTTCTTCAACACTAATAATACCTTTATGGCCCATTTCTTCTACAACTAACATAGCAGTATCTTGGTCAATTACATCATTCAACGTCACCATAACACCCATACTCATTAACACTTTAAGCACTTCACCAGCTTTAGTAGTCATCTTTTGTGCAAGTTCAGTTACCTTGATATTCCCAGTAATAGAAACTTCATGAATTACTTTTTCAACAGGTTTTTGGAAAGCATGTTGCGCTTGTTCTGCTTGTATTTTTTGTGACAAATGTGTTCTATCTTTTTTCTTTAATTTTCGATTGGGATTATGTCTAGCGACATGAAGTTGCTTACGAGTATTATTATTACTAGAAGTATTACGTAAGCGTTTAGGTTTATTACCTTCTTTAGGATTGTCTACCGTTTTTAGTTTTTCAACTTTCTTTTCAGCTTCCTTTTCTTGCACTTTTTTAATAGTTTCTTTCTGGATCTCTAACACTTCTACTTGAGCTTTTTGCAAACGCACCATTTCCAAACGTCTAGCATCTTGGGCCGATAATATCTCATCTGCATTACGACCAGCATCCAAGGCAACTAGAGCAGCTCTAGCCATTTCGTTAGCAACAATTTTAGACTGTTCATCAATCATTGTAATTGGCTGTGTCAAGCGTTTTGATCTAACTTTTACTTTAACATCACTCACTGAAACGGTATTAGGCTTAGTACCTGCTTTACGAAACACAGATATGCTAGATCTTCTAATTGGACGCTTTGAAAGACTACTCATTAATATTTTTCTTTCTTCTGCTGAAATAACAGAGTCTGAATTTTTACCATCAACACCAGCATTCGCTAGAATTGTAACTACCTCATCAGGCGTCTTTTTCAATAATTTAGAGAGTGTTTGAACCGTGTGTGCCATAATACTTGCCTATTTTTTTATAATTATTAACTTAAAATAAATTCTCATTCTTAATTAATCAAACCATCCTTCATTTTCTCTTGCGGTCATGATAATACTTGATGCTATTTCAATATCCATATCTTGGATATCCAGTAATTCATCAATAGACAACTCCGCTAAATTATCAACAGTAAAAATATCTACTTCAATTAATACACTTGCCAAATCCTCATTAACACCTTCAACACTCATAAGTATTGCAGAAGCTTCTGCATCTCCCAAAGCTTGTACTAATTGTGCATCTGATGCACGCTCTTGAAGTTCTTCAACCATTGATGCGTCAAATTCTTCTATTTTTCCTAAAACTTGAGCATCTGCATCAACTAACTCATCCACACTATCAAACCCTTCTTCAATCAATACATCAGCCACTTCAGAATCAACACCTAATTGATCAGCAAGCTTATCGCTAATTTTTTGCATCTCCTGTACTTGCTCTTCATCAGCTTGAATTGTTGACATCACATTTAATTTCCAACCAGTCAAACGAGAAGCAAGCTTAATATTTTGACCCCCACGACCAATAGCTAATGCTAATTGCTCATCCTCAACTGCAATATCCATTGAGTGTTTATTTTCATCAACAATAATTGAACTCACCTCAGCAGGTGCCATTGCATTAATAACAAATTGTGCAGGATCTTCATCCCAAAGAATAATATCAACACGCTCAGCATTTAGCTCATTCGATACTGCCTGAACACGCGCACCACGCATACCGATACAAGAACCAATTGGATCTACACGTTTATCTTTAGCTCTAACTGCTAGTTTAGAACGCAAACCTGGATCTCTACTACCACCCATAATTTCAATCACACCTGCAGAAATTTCCGGCACTTCCATTTTGAATAACTCAATCATCATTTCAGACACACTACGTGATAGAAAAATTTGAACACCACGAATAGAAGACTTTACCTCTTTAATATAAGCTCTTAAACGGTCATTTTTACGTACTGACTCATTAGGAATCAAGTCAAATTTAGGAATCATGCCATCAACACCGCCCATATCAACATAAATATTACCTCTATCAACACGTTTAACCGTAACCATAATAACCTCGCCAATTCGTGAGGAGTAATCATTAACAATCACTTCTCTTTCTGCTTCACGAACCTTCTGAATAATTACTTGCTTAACAATTTGTGCCGCAATACGGCCAAACTCTTGTGTTTCAATTGGCTTACGCATATAATCATTAACCACTAAACCATCCGTGTCTTTTTCATAAATATGTAATTCTAAATCAAACTCAGTGCCATCATCATCAACAAATAACTCACCATCTGCCACAACCATCCACTGTCTAAAGGTTAAAAACTCACCTGTTTGTCTATTAATTTCAACATATGCATCAATATTATTTCGTTTTTTTGTCGCAATAGCTAATGCTTTTTCTAACGACTCAAGCACCTCTTCTTTAGAGATATTTTTCTCGTTTGAAATCGCCTCAACCATTAAAAATAATTCTTTACCGTCCATTTCTTTATTCTCCTACATTACCCAAGTTACCTAATTGAGCTTAAAAATCAACCACTAAATTTGCTTTTTTAATCAAATCAATATCCAAAATAATTGTTCCTAATTCACCAATCAACTCAATCGTATTGTTAATCTCACCAACACTACCAATAACACCAAAAAAATTACTTTGGCCACTAATTGGCTTAAACATATGTAACTTAACATTAAAGCCTAAAAAACGCTGATAATGCCCCTTATGAAATAATGGGCGCTCAATACCAGGAGATGAAACCTCCAAATTGTATTGGCCACTAATCGGCTCTTCTATATCAAAAATACTACTCAATTGACGAGAGACTATTTCACAATCATTAACACTAATACTTTTATTTGTATCAATAAAAATTCTCAAGATACTATGTTTACCACTAGCGACATATTCAATCCCCACCAATTCATAACCCATAACTTCAATAACAGGCTCAATTAAATGGGTAATTTTGTCAGTTACTCTTGTCATATATTATCTATTAATTTTATCTTTCTATCCATAACAAAAAACCCCTATAAATGGGGGTCTTAATCAACTTTTTTATTAACTTTTTTAATAAAAAAGTACTTAACTGGTAGCGGGGACAGGATTTGAACCTATGACCTTCGGGTTATGAGCCCGACGAGCTACCAAACTGCTCCACCCCGCACTAAAGGGTGTGAATTATACACTATAATACTAAGAATTATGAAAAAAATAAAAATTGCTGTATTGATGGATAATATCAACACTATTAATCCAAAAAAAGATTCTTCCTTGGCTATGATGCTAGAGGCATCAAAACGAGGCTGGGAGATTTACACTTTTAATACTTGTGATCTATTTGCTCAAGATGGATCAGTATTTGCTAATTGTGCAAAAACTACAGTTAATGATAATCTTAATCATTGGTTCGAAAAAGAAAAAAATACAATAATGGTACTTAATGAATTTAACGTTATTCTAATGCGTAAAGACCCTCCATTTGATATGAATTATATTTATGCAACTTATTTATTAGAACAATCTGAAAACAAAAATACATTAATCATTAATAAACCACAATCTTTACGAGATGCCAATGAAAAACTATTTGCCCTAAATTTCCCGCATTGTATACCAAAAACACTAATCAGTAGTAATCAAATGCAAATCAAAACCTTTATCAAAATACAAAATACTGCTATTATTAAACCACTTGATGGCATGGGAGGACATGATATTTTTAAATTTAAAATAGACGATATAAAAATAGATATAGTACTAAAAAGACTAACAAGCAATGGTAAAAAACCAATTATGGTACAAGAATTTTTACCTGATATTGTCAAAGGTGACAAACGTATTTTATTGATTAATGGTAAACCGGTTGATTATGCACTTGCCCGTATTCCCGCAAAAGGTAACTTTAAAGGTAACTTAGCAGCAGGTGCAATTGGTATTGGACAACCCTTAAGCAAACATGATTATTATTTATGCAAACAAATCTCTCCAACTCTTAAAGCTAAAGGCTTAATATTTGTTGGACTAGACGTAATTGGTGATTATATTACTGAAATTAACGTCACCAGTCCAACCTGTATTCGTGAATTAGACAAACAGTTTAATCTTAATATTGCAGGTGAATTATTTGATGTTATCGAACAAAAGATTAACATTAGTCATTACTAAGAAATCAAAAAATATCGGCAGAATGCCACGCCTATACCGGTAGCAGATAGAGATAAAACAACATTAAGCAGGATGTTAAACCCCGCTTGACCGTAACGTCCAAAACTAATCATTTCAATAGATTCCAAAGATAAAGTTGACATAGTTGTTAGCGACCCAGTTAAACCAATTAACAACATCAACCGATAAGCATCATGTAAAGTAGCTCTTTCTAATATAATAACTACCAATATACCTGCTAAAAACGAGCCTAAAATGTTAACAGTTAAGGTTCCATAAGGAAAGTCAGATATAAGTGTAGCGTTTATTAATTGGGTTAAATAATAACGCATACTAGCACCAATAGTTGCACCTACACCAATCATAAAAATTGTGAATAAACCACTCATTACAGATCTCTTAGATATTTCAATTTTTCAATAATTTTAATCTTTAACCTAAAAATTTTAGACAATCAACTTATCCTTCCAACTCCTTAAATCAGATATTTATCCACATACAAGCACATCAAATGCATGATGTACACATACATAGCAATACTTTTACTTACCCCATCAACTAAATTAGGTAGGTTATACAATTTCTTTTATTTTAGGTAAATATCCTATTTTTCAGGTCTTAACCATCAACTTAATTAAATATTTTATTTATAGCATAAAACTTTGATAGAATATGCATAATATACTACATAATTGTATTGATAATACAATCTTATTTATAAGATGATAGCTATTTACTTACCAAGTTTCTATAATTTTTTAGCATTATCAACTATTATCTGTAATTCTTTTACCTTGTCTAATCCAGAGTTTAACCATGTTAAATATTCATTAAAAATTTTTTGATTAAAATTATTTAACCAATGTCTAATAGATTCCATAGAATCATGCAATGTAATCTGGTGTTATAAATATCATAACAATATGAATACTAATATTCAATAAAAATAACTAACTAAATCGACTAAAGCTCTAAACCTTAACGCTTCTATAAATGGCATATGACTAAATATATTTTTATATTAATCAATCATAAAAAAATACTGATAAGTTTTAGTGTAAATACACCACCATGATAAAGAGTTATATTTTAATGAATTTGTAGTACTTCAAAATCATACCACTGATTTAAAATAAACACAACTGATAAGTTAAGTTGTTGTGCTAATATTCTAGCTTTTTGACTACCCATTGCCATCATAGCAGTTGCATAAGCATCTGCCATCATTGCGCTATCATGAATTACACTAACAGAACTTAAATCAGTATTAGCAGGTAACCCTGTATTGGGATTTAAAATATGTTGATATTTTTTTTCTTGCCAAACAAGATAATTACGATAATCTCCTGAAGTGGCAATAGCTAAATTTTTCAATTCAATAGCAATTGGCAGGCTATGATTAGGCTTTTCAATACCAACTGTCCACTGACCTTGAGCCATTACTTCACCACCAATTTCCACTATAAAATTTTTAAGTCCTTGCTGAATTAGCATATTTGCCACAATATCTACACTATAACCTTTAGCAATAGCAGATAAATTAATATAAATATCTTTTAGCTTTTTAACTCGTAAATCAACTAAATGTACATATTTAATAGATGATATTGATAGTGCTTTAGCTATCTTTTCCTGATTAGGTTTTACCTGTGTCTTAATAACACCAAAGCCCCAAACATCAATTAAACGACCTATACCAGGATCAAAAAAACCTTGCGTTTGCTTATATATTTCTTTAGCTTGGAGTAAAACAAAAAACAACTCATCTGATACCTTTATCCATTGATTAATTGGTGCTCTGTTTAATTTTGAAAGCTCGGAATCTTCATCCCAAGTGGAAAATATTTTCTCAATTTCATTAAGACGTTTATCAATTATTAATTTTGATATTTGGGTGTTCAAAACTTTGATACTATAATCAGTACCCATAGATGTACCAGTAATAGTTTGTTCTGTTTCACTAACACAAGAACTTAAAAATAAAAAGATAAAAACAATAAAGACCTTAGACATTATAATTTTGACATGTTAAAATTTATTTTCAGTTTGTTGTTAGCATTACCTGCGTATACAAATGATACCCAAGAGACATCTAATACGCATAGTTTTACACAGTTCTTGAATGATATTCACCGCAAAGCAATTCAATTAGGCGTTTCACAAACTACGATTAACAATGCTTTTAATGATTTAACACCAAATCCTAAAGTCTTAGAATATGACCGCAAGCAAGCAGAATTTAACCTTAACTTTTGGCATTATCTAAACTCAAGAGTGAGTCAGGATAGACTTGATAAAGGTTTAATAAAACTTAAACAATACCATAAATTCTTACAAGAAAATCATAAAAAATACGGCGTATCGCCTCATGTTATTATAGCTCTTTGGGGCTTAGAAACTAATTATGGTAAAAATGTTGGAAAAATTGACTTATGGCATACACAAGAAAGATATCTTTGCCAGTACAGCATATTTTCTAAAAAATATTGGCTGGCATCAAGGAGAACGTTGGGGACGTGAGGTTAATATTCCTAAAGATTTTAACTACCAACTAGCAAATTTGAATACTAAAAAAACAGTAAATAAATAGCAAATCTTAGGTATACGTATGATAAATAACGCTAATCTTCCCAACTCAAGGATGCAGGCCTCTCTCATATTACCAATGGGCTATAATGGTCCAGCATTTTTAATTTATCGAAATTTTCATGCTATTCTTAGGTGGAATCACTCAATTCTATATGCACTATCTGTAGGACGTTTATCTGATCGTTTAATAGGCCTAAATGAATTATTTGCGAAACCTATTACCGAACCTTCGCTTAGTAATGATAATATTAAATACATTCAAAACACGCTAAATAAACTAGGCTTTAATACAGGTGAACCTGATGGTATATCAGGACAAAAAACTCGTTTCGCAACAAAAGCATATCAAAAAACAAATAACCTACCGATTGATGGCTATGTTGGCTATCAATTATTACAACAACTACGATGAATATTAATACTTATTTAGGGTTTGATATTGGAACTAAAAGAACTGGTGTTGCAATAGCCAATAGTTTAACAATGCGAGCAACAGGTATTGCGGTGATTAAACATCATAAAAACAATTCAACTAATTGGGTTGCACTTGATGAAGTTATCAATAGTCATAATATTAAGCTATTTGTTGTGGGATTGCCATTTGACCAACAAGGAAAAGAACAAATAATGACTTTTATTGCCAAATCATTCGGAAAAAAATTAAAAAATCGTTACCAAATTAAAGTTGAGTTTATTGATGAATATTTATCTTCAAATGAAGCAAAAAAACTTCTAAAATACAATCATTATCATCACAATGCAAAACGTGGTAATGTTGACAAACAATCATCACAATTAATATTACAAACATGGCTCAATGAAAAAAAATTTGATTAGTAACCATATTCAACTAAACGACTCTGGTAAATTAATTCATCTATTAGGACTTGAAGGTCTTTCCAAACAACATTTAACTCATATTCTTGATAAAGCTGACAGCCTAATTGATGCCTCTGGTAACTTAAAAAAATCCAAAGCACTTGATGATATGTCCATTGCTAATTTATTCTTTGAACCATCAACACGAACACGAAACACATTTGAAATTGCCGCAATGAGAAGTAGTGCCAATGTTATTAACGTTGACCTTGCTAACTCAGCACTCAAAAAAAATGAAGACTTACTTGATACAATGCGAACACTTAAAGCCATGCAAATTGACATGTTCGTGATTCGGCACAAACAAAATGGCTTACCACACCATGTAGCAAAATACCTAGAAGGTGTCTCCATTCTAAACGCAGGTGACGGTATTAACGCTCACCCAACCCAAGCACTACTTGATATGCTTAGTATTCGCCAACATAAAAAAACATTTGAAAACTTATCAGTCGCTATTGTAGGTGATATTATTCATTCACGTGTGGCGCACTCTGGCATTCAAGCACTTAAAACTCTAGGAACAACTGATATCCGTCTTATTGCCCCAAAAATCTTACAATACAACTCAGAACCTTGTTCAGAAGTCAGTTGTTTTGATCATATTGAAGCGGGACTTAAAGATTGCGATGTAGTGATAGTATTAAGACTTCAAAAAGAACGTATGATTGAGGCTAATATCCCTAATGAACAAGAATACTTTAATAGTTTTGGACTCACGCCAAAACGTCTAGCACTAACAAAATCTGATGCTATTGTTATGCATCCAGGTCCAATTAATCGTGGGGTTGAAATTGACTCAATCGTAGCTGATGGCAACCAATCAATCATATTGCAACAAGTTACTGATGGTATTGCAATACGTATGGCAGTTATGCAAATTCTAGCTAACAAATAATGAATTACAATTACAATTAAAAGTCTTTTATATCACACATAATCACACATACAAAAATACTATATCTAATGTCTAATGTATTGAAAAACATCATTAACTTTTATGATTGATTAAACAAAGTCATTGTGAATATTGATTCTGAATATCCTTACAAATAAGGATACACTCCCTTAAAATAACTACTTCTAGTTAGGAAACATAACTTAATAACCAACTTCTAGTTATGAAGTTATATCTAACGATAAAAATATATAATCTAAAACAAAGTATGTCGCCAACTTATCTCTTAAGGAGAGTATTTCTTAAGGGCGACATAATAATATTATATCATAAAAACAGTATTAATTATTCATACTGTTAAACTTTCAATCTACTTATAACAAAAAAATAATCTTTAATTTCGTGATAAAACAAAATTAATATTTTACGAAAATAGAATTCTCTAACTAGTCTTAATAAAAGAACACTTAATCCAGTCAAATAAATATGGTGGCCACACCTAGAATTGAACTAGGGACACAGGGATTTTCAGTCCCTTGCTCTACCAACTGAGCTATGTGGCCTTTATACTTTTTACAGAGCATAAATAGTAGATTATAACCTTTAAAAAAGGTTATTCACCTAAAAATCGTTCAGCATCTAACGCTGACATACAACCAGAAGCAGCTGAAGTAATAGCCTGACGATAAACATGATCTGACACATCACCTGCTGCAAACACACCTTCTATACTGGTTTGTGTAGCATTTCCTTGTGTTCCACTTTGAACTTTAATATAGTTATTTATCATTTCTAAATGACCTTTAAAAATAGCTGTATTAGGTGTATGCCCAATAGCAATAAATACACCATGCAAATCAATATCTTTTATCTTATTATTATTATTTTTTAAACGAATTCCTGTTACTCCAGTGACATCACCTAATACCTCATCAAGGTTATGATTATATTCAATAGTGATATTACCTCTTTTTGCTTTTTTGATTAATTGGTCGGATAAAATCTTTTCAGAAGAAAACTTATGCTTACGATGAATAATAGTAACATGATTAGCAATATTTGACAAAAACAACGCTTCTTCAACTGCCGTATTACCTCCACCAATCACAGCTACTTTTTTTCCACGATAGAAAAATCCATCACACGTTGCACAGGCAGATACACCTTTTCCTTTAAATTCTTCCTCTGACTCTAAACCTAAATAACGAGCACTTGCACCTGTTGCAATAATCACTGAGTCTGCTGTATAGGTAATTATCTCACCTTTCAAAACAAATGGGCGTTTGATAAAATCAACTGATATGATAGTATCGTTAATAATTTGTGTGTCAAAATACTCAGCATGTTTTTTCATACGTGCCATTAAATCTGGACCTTGAACACCAGCACCATCTCCAGGCCAATTATCAACATCAGTGGTATTCATTAACTGACCACCTTGTTCCATACCACTCACAATAACAGGGGTAAGATTAGCTCTAGCTGCATAAACTGCAGCAGAATAACCAGCAGGACCAGAACCAATAATCAATACTTTACAATGTTTATTTTCACTCATATGAATACTTTATACTTTATGAATACATTCTAAATATTATAAACCACCTTGAAAAAGAATAAAAAAATAAGTACAAAAAGATACCCACAAAAACCTCGTACTAAAATAGCCAGTGAAATACTATTTATCTTTTTAAGTACCATAGGTCTTATTTTTTTATCCGCCTTAGTTACCTATTCTGCTAATGAAAACCCTTGGTCAGGTAACGTTGCTCTAATTGCACCAGTTGCTAACCTTGCTGGTGTATTTGGTGCATATTTAAGTGATATCTCTTTATCTAACTTAGGTTATAGTGCTTATTTAATACCAGTCTCACTGATATGGTTAGGATGGAAAATCCACAAAAATACTGAACAAAAGAAGTCAAAATACTTAACAATTGCTATTCGTTTTATTTCATTAGTGACACTAATTACTTTTAGTGCGGCGTTTTTAGTTCAAAACTTTACAGATATAGGCGCATCTGGTGGCTATATTGGCGTTAGTATACATCGTTATTTTAGTGTTGTATTTGGTTCTGCATCACTAATTATTTATCTCAGTATTATAATGATTAGTTTTAGCATTATCAGCAGCTATTCATGGAATAATATTTTCTCCTTTACTAATAATATATTAAATAATCTTTTTAGAAAAATACGTGATATTAGAACACAAATTAAAACTAAAAAAGCTATAAAAATTTCTACCCCCATTAAACAATCAAGTGCTAAAACTAGCATACGTAGAGAAATAAAAAAAAGCAAGAAAAAACCAAATAAAAGTTTTAAAAAAAATATTTCCTCTAATCTATTTAATACGATAACCACAACTGGTTTGCCAAATTTAAACTTACTTGATGAGCCAAGTATCAACACCACTGGATACTCTAAAGAAACACTAGAAAACATGTCACGCCAAGTTGAAGTGAAACTTAAAGAATTTGGTTTTGATATTTTAGTTACCACAGTCACCCCTGGTCCTGTCGTCACTCAATTTGAACTTTCACTTGCTCCTGGAATTAAAGTTAGTCAAATTATAAATCTTAATAAAGACTTAGCACGTGCTTTATTAGTTAAAAGTGTACGTATTGTTGATATCATCCCTGGAAAGGCTGTTATTGGCTTAGAAATCCCAAATACACAACGTGAAATAATCAATCTTAAAGAAATTTTTGCTTCGGAAAATTTTATTAAATCTGATTCTGTCTTAACTATGGGTTTAGGTAAAGATATTAACGGTATTCCAATTATTACCAATCTAACAAAAATGCCACACTTGCTCGTTTCTGGTGCAACTGGTATGGGAAAATCAGTTGGACTAAATACGATGATCCTAAGTGTACTCTTCAAAGCTAAGCCAAAAGAAGTACGTATTATTATGATTGACCCTAAAATTGTTGAACTAGCTTGTTATGCTGACATTCCACACTTACTCACACCTGTTGTAACAGATATGAACCAAGCAGCTTCTACCTTGTGCTGGTGTGTTAATGAAATGGAACGACGTTATTCATTATTAGCTAAATTTGGAGTACGTCATATTGAAGGCTTTAATAAAAAGCTAAAAAAATCTAAAAATAATGGAAAAGCTTTGCTTTATCCGTTATTTAATCAAAATACTACTAATGAAAGTAAAACAATAACTGAGTTAGAAGCATTACCTATGATTATGATAGTTATTGATGAATATGCTGATATGCTTGGCATACTAGCCCAAGAAGATCGTACCAAAGCTAAACGTGTTGAGGCACTTATTATACGTTTAGCACAAAAATCACGAGCTGCAGGTATTCACATTATTATTGCCACACAACGTCCAAGTGTAGATGTTATTACTGGTCTAATCAAATCTAATATACCCACACGTATTGCTTTCAAAGTCTCTTCAAAAGTTGATTCACGCACCATTCTTGACCAAAGTGGAGCTGAACAATTACTCGGTATGGGTGATATGCTATATATGACACCAGGTATGTCACACCTTATTCGCATACATGGTGCCTTTGTTGACGATGGTGAGGTTGAACGCGTGGTTAATTTTTTAAAAGATAACTATGAAACTAATTATCTAGATGATATTCTTAACACTCATAGTAAATCAAATAATCTACAAGACTTAAATAAAATATCAAACATATCAGGTGAGCTTGATGTTTTATATGATAAAGCTGTGAAAATTGTAATTTTATCACGGCGTGCTTCAATTTCTAGTCTACAACGACGTATGCGAATTGGTTACAACCGTGCAGCTCTTATTATTGAAGACATGGAAGCTAGTGGTATAGTAAGCAGTATAAACAACGCTGGAAATCGCCAAGTATTAGCACCTATACCTATACCTAATAATGACTAAATTTATAAGCACTTTAATACTTGTATTTTCTAGTTTTGCCAATAGCAACTATGATTTCTCTAATTTTTTTAGCTCATTTGAACGTCTAAGTGCTAACTTTACACAACATACCTATAACAACACAGGTACGCTATTAACTAAATCTTCTGGCACATTATTATTTAAACGTCCGAAACAACTAATTTGGCATACGCTAGTGCCAAACGAGCAAATACTACTGTTAAATAATACTAAACTGTGGCTAGTTGATGTTGAATTAAAACAAGCTAGTTTGATATCAACAACTAACTTAACACAAACTCCATTATATTGGTTTATTAATCGACCTATCGATAACAATCATATACCCCAATATACACACACAAAAGATAAAATTAATTGGTATAAAACTCAACAAACTAACCAATTAAGTTTTGGCCTAAAAAATAACATGCTGAAAGCTATTAGTCTTAATAATAAACTAAATCAAACAATTTTACTAACATTTGATTCAATAATTATCAACCCAATTATTGAATCAAATGCTTTTGAACTAAATCTTAAAATAGGATTTGATATAGAATAGTTTTTCTATATGGCTAGGAATTAATTAAATTTAAGTCTATAT
Organism: Candidatus Vesicomyidisocius sp. Pext_18_S21; assembly: GCA_021730165.1. Taxonomy (GTDB): domain Bacteria; phylum Pseudomonadota; class Gammaproteobacteria; order PS1; family Pseudothioglobaceae; genus Ruthia; species Ruthia endoextente. The sequence goes on along the minus strand of CP072535.1, from coordinate 43,954 downwards.
ACAACTACTAATAAAACTAGTATTGATATATAGTAAAAGAAAATGTCTAAATTTTTATAAGATTACTCTAATTTTCATATAATTTAATTTCTCATAAATAAATTTAATCTTACTTTCTTTTTTGACTGTTTACAGATATTCCGTTAACAATATAAAAATATTTATGTATAACTTTTCTTTACTTTTACAACCAAAATAATTTACCTTATCTATCATAGTTGTAACTGTATCTAAAAATAATATTTAACGGAGGATAGGATGTTCAATAAAAACAATTTTAAAATAAAAAACAACCTAATTACTACATATATATAACATATATATATAGTCCTACTCGTAAATATGGTGCCGAAGGCCGGACTCGAACTGGCGACCTACTGATTACAAATCAGTTGCACTACCAACTATGCTACTTCGGCATTGAAAATAGAATTATACCTACAAAGATAACAAAATTTTAAAAAAAAAATAGCTTTTAAACAAAAAAATATTACTAATTTCTTGAAATATATTATAAGGACTTGTTAAGTATTTTATTTAACAGTAACACCACCACCTAATTGATGCACGTAAACAGTAAGTTTTTTAATTTGTACAGCATTGATAATACTTGAATGTCCAAATGATGGCATAACGGCATCTTGCGTTAATGGATCATTTACTTGATTTACACCATGTAGAATTATACGCACAATTGACGCATGTTGATTATCTGCTTTAAAACGATAAATACCGTCACTTAAATTTACACTACCTAACAATTGATTACCCTTCATATTAAGGCCATGACAAGCAATACAACCTTTATTCATATATAGTGCTTTAGAAGCAGGATCAGAATTCCCTTTTTTACCCTTACCTATTTCAATCAAGAAAGTAGCTAACGTACTAGCATCAGCATCTGAAATACCAAGCATACGTGCTGGCATTCTTCCTTTTCGTCCATTTGTAATACTAGTACTAATTTGTTCTAATTTTCCTCCATATAACCAATCATCATCAGCTAAAACAGGAAAACCTATATTACCCTGACCAGCAGCACCGTGACAAGCCGAACAATTATCACCAAATAATACTTTAGAGGTCTTAATAGCATAAGTTCTTAACTCATCATCAAGTACAATTTCTTCTAATGATTTTTCAGCAATAGCTTTTTCAGTATCAGCAAACCTTTCTTCACGATAAATCTCTAATTTAGCAATGCTTTCATTCATTTCACTAACTTGTGTCCAATTAGCAAAACCTTTATTATGTTCACCAAACCAAGGAATAGTTGGATAGTAAAACGTATAAACTATAACAGCAAGTGTACCCATATATAATGCCAACATATACCATCTTGGTGGGCGATTATTTAGCTCTCTAATATCATTTTCTTCATCCCAAAAATGCCCTGTATTATTTTCACCTGGGAAAGAATTTTTCTGTTCACTCATTATTTTTTCCCTCTTAACTCAATCTTTATCATTTACAAAGTTACGTAAGTCTTCAAATTTTTTCTTATTTTTTGGTCTAAAAGCGTAAAAATAAGAAAAAGCTAATAATAAAAATATAACAACTGCTATCACAGCACCAATTTTATCAACCAAAGTCATTACTCTCTGTAAGTCACACCATCTTCAAATTTAATCATATTACCTAATGATTGCAAATAAGACACCATTGCATCCATTTCATTCTTTCCCTTAACAAAGGATGGTGCTTGTACAATATCTTCCTTTGTATAAGGCACACCAACTTTAGATAAACCAGTCATATGTGTAGCAATTACATCACCATCAACCAAAGCATTTTCTAAAAAACGATATTTCGGCATGACTGATTCTGGTACAACTGCTTGTGGATGACGTAAATGCAAAATATGCCATTCATCAGAATATTTACCGCCAAGTCTCGCTAAGTCAGGTCCTGTTCTTTTAGATCCCCACTGAAATGGGTGATCATATATTGATTCCACTGCTAAAGAAAAATGACCATAACGTTCTTTCTCATCTCTAAACGGACGTATCATTTGTGAGTGACATAAATAACAACCTTCACGCTGATAAATATCACGACCAGCCAATTCTAAAGCAGTCAAAGGCCTTACACCATCACCAGGTTTCCAATCAGATAAACTTTGACCTTTAGAACGAAGCCATAATAAACTTTTTATACTGCCATCAGCTGCAATCACTTCATCCTTAACTACTTCAGGATTAGTAAATAAAGGGACAATTTCTACAATACCAGCTAATGACACTGATAGCGCCATAAACAAATACATTCCAAAAATATTCTTCTCTAGCTTAACCTGTAAACTCTCTTTTACTTTTCTATTTACCATGGTTAATTTCCTTTTTATACATTAGCTGTTTGACCATAACCTGATTTACGAATAGTCATCAAAACATTAATTAACATTATAATTGCGCCTAATAATACTAATGTACCACCTGTAGCTCTCATAACATAATAAGGATGCATTGCTGATACTGACTCAGCAAAGGTATAAGCCAAAGTTCCGTATTCATCATATGCTCTCCACATAAGACCTTGCATAATACCTGATACCCACATCGCTACAATATAAACCACTGTTCCAATCGTATGTATCCAAAAATGAATACCTAAGAGTTTTTGTGACATTGTCACGTTATAAATTTTCTCAATCATGTGATATATAGCTCCTGCTGCTACCATAATATTCCAGCCCAATGCACCAGAATGTACATGACCAATCGTCCAATCTGTATAATGAGACAAGGCATTAACTGTCTTCGCCGCCATAACCGGTCCTTCAAATGTACTCATGGCGTAAAATGCTAAAGACATAATCAAGAAACGTAAAATATAGTCTTCACGTAAACGATCCCAAGCACCTGATAACGTTAAAATACCATTAAGCGCGCCACCCCATGATGGAATAATCATAGCTAATGAAATTGTTGCACCCAATGAGCCTGCCCAATCCGGTAATGCTGTATATTGTAGATGATGAGCACCTAACCAAACATAACCAAACATCAATGCCCAAAAGTGAATCACCGACAAACGATAAGAATATATTGGACGCTGTGCTTGTTTTGGCACAAAATAATACATAATACCTAAAAAGCCTGCTGTTAGAAAAAACCCAACAGCATTATGACCCCACCACCACTGAATCATCGCGTCCTGTACACCAGAAAAAATTGAATAAGATTTAAACGCACTCACTGGAATGGATAAATTGTTAATCACATGAAGATAAGTAACCATAACCATCATACCCATAAAGAACCAATTAGCCACATAAACATGTGGTACTTTATTACGATCACGAATGTGAATGGTCATAATAAAATTATATAAATATGAAACCCATGCTAAGGTAATCAAAATATCAATTGGCCATTCTAACTCTGCATATTCCCTAGATTGTGTTAAACCTAAAGGTAGAGTAATCACCGCTAAAACAATCACAGTATTCCATGACCAAAATGTAAACCAAGCCATTTTATTAGACCAAAGACGGGTTTGATTAGTACGTTGTACAATATAAAAAGCTGACGCCATTAGTGCTGATCCAGCAAAACCAAAAATCACAGAATTAGTGTGCAAAGGTCTTAATCGACCAAATTGAAAATAAGGTAAATCTGTACCTAAATCATTAAGAAATGGGAAAGCTAATTCAGAAGCAATGTATACACCAAGCAATGTTCCTATTACTAGGTAAATAGTTGCCATAATAGCAAACCATTTAACAACACCTAAATCATACTTTTCTGTTAAGTTCATTAATAAGTCCTCTATGTTTTTAGATTAATAACCTATTTCTTTATATTTTAAAAAAAATAGGCTCAAATTCTACACTAGCACCTATGATGCAGTCAACCACATCATGCTCTTTTGATATAGATCATTTTTTTTTATTTTTCTTTATCCATAATCTTAAAGAAATAATACCTAACACTAAAGCCATTAAGAACCATTGCAATGCATAACTTAAGTGCTTATTCACACTACCATAAAAAGGTTGCCATTGCCTAAAAAATCCATCACTATCTTCAATATCAAGACGAGCTAACATGGCAACAATTGGATAATCAGATAACAAAGATAACTCGTCTAAATTTAAAGACTGTATTAATACAGGAAAATTTGATGTGATTAATTCTTGCTTAAGTTTAATACGTTCAACAGGCTTAACCAGTCTAACTTTAATAACTCTTGTTAGATTATCTACCTTAATATTAACCAAATGATCACGGCTTCCATTCCAAGGCACAAAACCACGGTTAACTAAGATGGTATTTTTATTACTTAACACAAAAGGTGTAAGTACATAATAACCAGCATTACCATTAACAATTTGATTATCATAAATAAATTGTTTATCAGTGTCATAATGACCTTTTAATAGTACCTGATGATGCTCTTTATTCAACACCTCTTTTACATTTGTTATCAACTGAACTGGTTTTTGTTGTGCTAGTATAATCTTATTCTCAATAATACGCTTCTCATCAGCACGCTCAATCTGCCAAAATCCTAATGATACTAATCCATAAATAATTAAGAATATTAAAATCGTAGGAATAAAAATAGTATTCTTAATCACTGAAAAGAAAATGCATCCATCATAATTACATTAGGTTCTATCCAATCCATATAAGCAGAAAACATAACGATAATAAACAAAGATAAAGACAATGCTACACGTATTACTAATGATTTAAACATTTTATTCGAACCAGCTTTACCGCCTTTAAGCATACCCAATAAACCTATACTTAGTGCTATTAAAATAGCAATAATAATGATGATTATGATAATTTGTGTCATTAGCTTTTCCTATGAAATAGGCTAAAAAACCAAATATAAAATATATTTATCAACTTTATAACTAACTACAGCCAATACACAAAGATAAATAAACCCAACCACACCACATCTACAAAATGCCAATACCAAGCAACACCTTCAAAGCCAAAGTGGCTATCTGCACTAAAATGTCCTTTTTGTACACGATAAAGAATAACAGTTAACATAATTACACCAACTGTTACATGAAAACCATGAAAACCAGTTAACATATAAAATGTTGAGCCATAAATACCAGAAGTTAGCTTCAAACCATCATGATATGCATGACCATATTCAGTAATTTGAAATCCTAAAAATAACACGCCAAGAACAATAGTAGCGACCAACCATCCAATAATTTTATTACGATCTCCATTACGCAATGTATGATGTGCAAAAGTTAAAGTAACGCCTGATAAAAGTAGTAATGCTGTATTTAAAGCTGGCAAACCCCAAGCATCAACTAGTTGTCTTGGCACAGAAATTACTGTACCTGATTGTAGGATTAAACCAGGTGTGCTAAAAGCAATTTGTTGCCATGTTGAACTAAAACCATTCCATAAATCAGGAGTAAAATGGTTATTACCTGAACCGCCTAGCCACGGAACTGATAACTGCCTTGCATAAAATAACACTCCAAAAAAAACGGCAAAAAACATTACTTCAGAAAAAATAAACCAACTCATACCCCAGCGAAATGAACGATCAACTTGAGTGTTATACATACCACTAGTGCTTTCATTAACAACTTGACCAAACCAACCAAACATCATAAATACCAAAATACTAAAGCCTAAGGCCATAATTGAAGCACCCCAACTAGCACCATGCATTTGATTAGCAAAACCTACAAATAAAGTAGTAACGCCAATTGAACCAATAATAGGCCAATAAGTAGCACTTGGCACATAATATTCTCGTTCATTCATATCTTTACTCCCTTTTTTTAACTTTTAATCTTAAAAAAATTATAAGATAAACTCACGTCTTTAATACGCTTATCTAATTCTGGTTCAATTACAAATCTTAAAGTCATTTCTATCTTCTGATGTGGTTCAAATACTTGTTTATTAAAACAAAAACACTCTAACTTTTTAAAGTACAATGCCGCTTCTGTAGGAGCAACACTAGGAACCGCTTGACCAATAATAACTTTATCAGTATTGTTCTTAGCAATATAACTAGTGGTGTAAAACTTACCTGGTATTACTTCCATGGAATTTATTTTAGGCCTGAACTGTACTGGAAAACCTCCCATTGTCATAGCAAAAAAACTTACCTCAATCCTACGCGATTCATCTATAGCATATACTTGTTCACTATTAATTCTACCTGTTGTACCATTAAATCCAGTAATTTCACAAAATACATCGTAAATAGGTACCATTGCATAAGCAAAGGCAAACATTAATATTGGTGATAGAATTAATTTTATCCAAAATATTTTTGTAATTTTTTTCCTAACACTTATATCAACCATACAATACAATGGTTACTATAAACACACCTACTGCAATAGCGCTGGTAATGACTACAGTAATTACCACACCTTGTTGATTTTTATTTTTCATTAAGAGTTCTGAGATTCTTGCTTAATCAACTCTCTTGTTGGTGGTTTATTAAAGCTATGATACTGTGCTTTTGGCTCTAAGGTCCATTCCAAACCTTTAGCACCTTCCCAAGGACGAGCATCTGCTGGCTTACCATTACGAATACAATCAATAACAATATAGGTGAATAGAATAAATGATGTTCCAAATGCAAAACCACCAATAGAGGAAATCATATTAAAATCAGCAAACTGTAAGGAATAATCAGGAATACGCCTAGGCATACCAGCAAGTCCTAAAAAGTGCTGAGGAAAGAATAAAACATTTACTGAAATAACTGCCCACCAAAAGTGTACCTTTGCCAAAGTTTCATTGTACATTTTACCTGTCCATTTAGGCAACCAATAAAATGTTGCTGCAATAATAGACCATAATGCACCAGTCACTAAAACATAATGAAAATGTGCAACTACAAAATAAGTATCATGATACTGAATATCTGCCGGCGCAATTCCTACCATTACGCCAGAAAAACCGCCAATCGTAAATAAAAATACAAATGAAACAGCCCATAACATTGGCGTCTCAAAAGTCATAGAACCTCTCCACATAGTTGAGATCCAGTTAAACACTTTAACACCAGTTGGCACCGCAATTAACATGGTAGCGTACATAAAATACAACTCACCCGCAACTGGCATGCCAGTTAAAAACATATGGTGCGCCCAAACAATATAGGATAAAAATGCAATCGATGCAGTAGCATAAACCATTGATGAATAACCAAATAAAGGTTTACGTGCAAAGGTTGGAATAACATGTGAAATTACGCCAAATGCTGGTAAAATCATAATATAAACCTCAGGATGACCAAAAAACCAAAAGATATGCTGAAACATAACAGGGTCACCACCACCTGCTGCATCAAAAAATGCCGTGCCAAAATTACGATCTGTTAACATCATAGTTACCGCACCCGCAAGTACTGGCATCGCACCAATAAGCAAAAATGAGGTAATTAGCCATGTCCATACAAATAATGGCATATCCATAAGCTTCATTTCTAATGCGCGCATATTGACCACTGTTGCAATAATATTAATCGCACCCATAATGGAAGAAAAGCCTAATAAGTGTACTGCAAAAATAAAGAAATCAGTACTATCTGGTGCAAATGTTGTTGAGAGTGGTGCATAAAATGTCCAACCAAACGCAGGTGCGCCACCCTCCATAAAGAATGTGCTTAGTAAAATACCACCAGCAAATGGCAAAATCCAGAAAGACCAATTATTCATTCGTGGCAATGCCATATCAGGAGCTCCTATCATCATTGGAATAAGCCAGTTACCCAAACCAACAAATGCTGGCATAATCGCACCAAAAACCATAATCAAACCGTGCATAGTTGTCATTTGATTAAAAAATTGTGGATTAATTAATTGCATACCTGGTTGAAATAATTCCATACGAATAACCATTGCCATTGCACCACCAATTAACAGCATGATAAATGCAAACCATAAATATAACGATCCAATATCTTTATGATTAGTTGTCTTAATCCATCTCATCAAACCTTTTTCAGGACTGTGATGACTAGTGTAAGCAGTTATTGTTGTCATATTGTTTCTCCTTTTAATTACTCTAAATTAACGTGCAGATTTAATATCAAATGGCTGAACCAAATCACCCATTTGATTACCAAAAGAACTCCTTTCAAAGGTTATTACTGCTGCAATATCAGTATCTCCCAGTATATTTTTATAACTAGCCATAGCAGTCCCGGCCTTTCCGTGCAAAACAATTCCTATATGATTTTTGATATCACCAGTTGCAACAGAACTACCCCTAAGTGCTGGAAAAATACCAGGAATACCTTTACCAGTAATACCATGGCAGCTAGAACAGTTTGTGTTATAGACTTTTTTACCCAAGCTTGTTAAATCCTTCTTACTCCAAGTTTTTCTTGATTGAATAAGTTTTGCTGCTTTAGCTATCTGTTGCTTTAATACCCATTGAGCATAATCTACCTTAGAGACTACATCGACCACAATAGGCATAAAACCATGATCTTTACCACAAAGTTCAGCACACTGACCACGATAGGTACCTATTTCATCAATCTTTGCCCAAGCATCATTAATAAAACCTGGATTAGCATCCTGCTTCACACCAAAATCAGGTACCCACCAGTTATGAATAACATCATTTGAAGTGATTAAGAAACGAATAGAAGTATCTACCGGTAACACTAAATTATTATCCACTTCTAACAAATAATTCTCATGTTTATTTTTAGAGTAGATAGCATCTTTAGAATTTTGTTTAAGATTAGAAATAAAACTAATACCTTCCTTAGGGTAATCGTATTGCCATTTCCACTGATGGCCTGTAATCTTAATAGTCATTTCTGCTTTAGAAGTATCTTCTAAATCAATCAATGTACTTGAAGCAGGAATTGCCATTAATACTAAAATGATAATAGGAATACCTGTCCAAAGCAATTCAGCCTTTGTACTTTCATGAAAATTTGCAGCTACTGCACCTTGAGACTTACGGTGTACAATCAATGAGTAAATCATAATACTAAATACAATAATAGCGATGGCAACACAAACCCAAAACACCATCATGTGTAATCCATAAATATCTCTACTAACCGAGGTAACTCCACGTGTCATATTAAAATCATATTCAGAAAATGCATTTACTGATATTATTGCAATCAAACTACCTAAATAAGACGTCAATTTACTCATAAATTTCTCCCCTATATAAAAATATTATAATTTTCAATACACAAGTGTATTGAAAATTTATACTATGATACACAATTATTTTTATCATTCATAAATAATAATAAACTTACTTAATTCTAAGTCAAAATATTTAATTTATTTTCTTGACAGTTATAAAAAGGTCTGTTTTAATATGAATAATATTTTAGGAGATGAAAAAATGCTAAAAATACCTCAGATGGCTAAGAGTATAAACAAAAAAGTTTATATTAAGAAAATTAGTTACAGTGCTCCCTTTACATGGTTAAAACAAGGTGTAGAAGATTTTACAAAATGTCCAGCATTGGCATTATTTTATGGCACACTATTTACTTCATTTACTTATTTTTACTGGGATTTTTTATCACACTCGCCAACACTTAGCGATATTGCAGCACCTTTATTAGCTATGGTGGTAATTATATTTGGCCCTATTTCTGCTATGGCTATGTATGATGCATCAAAACGCTTATCTAATGGAGAAGAGCTTTCTTTTAGATCTATATTAACTGTTATTAAATCTGCCTTCAAAGCCAATGGCTCTTACCCTTCATTATTTTTATCCATCATTTTAATTGTTATAGCAATTATGTGGATGGTATTTACACCCCTTATTTATGCAATACTTAATACCGACACTTTTGTCAATCAAAATCAAACAATTATAGAAGCTATCTTAAATGATATTATCAACTTTAATAATCCATTATTTTTAATAATTTATGGCATTTTTACTGCTGTTACTGCTTGGATATCTTTTATGATTAGTTGGTTCTCTTTCCCTATGGTATTAGACCAAAATATTGATCCATTTACAGCTGCTAATACCAGCATTAGAACAGCATTAGCAAATAAAATTGTAATGTTGATATGGGTCCCAATTGTTGGTATTATTGTTTTAGCTAGTTTATTAACACCATATTTTTTAGGTATGGTAGTTACTGTTCCAGTATTAGCACATGCCACTTGGCATGCTTATAAATCTTTGATTAACAAATTAGAATAACAATCCAATAAGAAATATTCTAATCTCTTATTGAAAGATGCTTTATTCTATTTTAGAATTACTTATATAAAATTAGAGAAGGGTTTATTTTAATAAATAAATGTTTAGAAAAATACTGCAAATTTCAATTATTTTAGCACTCATTGTTGTTATTCTAGGCGCTTACACACGACTAGGGGATGCCGGGTTAGGCTGTCCAGACTGGCCAGGATGTTATGGTCAACTAAGTGTACCTAACGCCAAAGATGGTACTATCATTCAAGGTTTTTCTCGTCCACTAAATATTGTAAAAGGTTGGAAAGAAATGTTACATCGCTATACTGCCTCCACACTTGGATTGACAATACTTATTCTATTTTTCTTAGTACTAAAAGGGAAACTACAACACAAACAATCATTAAAACTACCTGGATTTAGCGTTTTTTTTGTTATGTTACAAGGTGCATTTGGTATGTGGACAGTTACATTTTTAGTACATCCTGGTATTGTTACTTTACATTTAATAGGGGGGTTTTTAACCACTGTATTACTTGTTTGGATGTTCTTAAATCAAAAAAAAACACCAACTACTTACCAATACGTTTTAAAAAAACATAAATTTGTATTATTAATAACACTAACCATGCTAAGTTTACAAATCATTCTAGGTGGCTGGACAAGTGCTAACTATGCAGCGTTATCTTGTGGTGAGTACTTTCCAACTTGTTTAAATAAATGGTGGCCTGACCTAGATTTTACTCATGCGTTATATTGGGGATCATTAGGAAATAATTATGAGTATGGTATATTAGAAAATCCGGCACGTTCTGCCATTCAAGTGCTTCATCGTATTGGCGCTTTAATAACAACCATATTCATGCTATTACTTATTTATTTATTTAGAAAATACAACCACTTAAGGTTTAATTTAATATTAAGTGTTATTCTATTAACAATACAAATCACACTTGGTGTTCTTAATGTTATTCTTTCATTGCCAATAATAATAGCAGTATTACATAATACTATAGCATTACTATTATTGCTTAGTATTGTTATTATTGTACATAAAATTTTTAAAAAAGATTATCATAAAAGGGCTTTTATAAAACATAACAACTAACTATTTATTCTATATTCCATTCTTAAATAAATACAACTATTAACCAACCTATAATAGCGATTACTTAATGTAATCATCAAAAACAATTAACTATGGTAATACTAATTTAACAATTACTATTATTAAACCAATAAAAACAAATGTCATAATTAGACCAATAAAAATATAAGGCCATGGTCCTTGTTTTTCAGTACGTGCAAAATCTTTTACTAAATCTTCTTTTTTACCAACACCAATCATAGCAGATATAACTGCTTTAAATACTTGTCCTAATCTTTTCATTTAAAGAATTTCCCAAGGTGATATTAGCCAATAATGATCAAATAATAGTGCAAAAAATAACAACATTAAATAATTAATTGAATAAATAAAAGTACTCCAAGCAACCATTTTATCATCTGGATTATTATAAATTTTAATCGCATACACTAGAAACCTAACTCCTAATACAATTGTTATTACCAAATAAATAAGCCCAGACATTCCTGATAAATAAGGCAACAAACTAACTAATAATAATAATACCGTATATAATAAAATCTGCGTTCTGGTATAAGCTAATCCATGTGTTACTGGCAACATAGGCATATCAATTTTTTTGTATTCCTCAACCCGATAAATAGCTAACGCCCAAAAGTGGGGGGGTGTCCAGATAAAAATAATTAAAAATAACAAACAAGCATATTCAATACCATGGGTACCAGATACTGCTGTCCATCCTAACACAGGTGGGGTTGCACCTGCTGCACCCCCGATAACAATATTTTGGGGTGTTGCACGTTTAAGATATAAGGTGTAAACGATAGTGTAACCAAATAATGAAATAAACGTAAGCACAACAGTAATAATATTAACAAATATTTGCAAAATACCAAGGCCAATAAATCCTAAAAATACTCCCCAAACTAACGCTTGAGTTTTACTCACTCTTCCTTGTGGCAAAGGGCGTTGGTTAGTACGAGACATTTGGGCATCAATCTGTTCATCAACCACATGGTTAAACACTGCTGCTGAAGCAGCTACCATACTAATACCAATTGAGGCGCTTAATACTAATAACCCGTTAGGTAAATACGGTGCAGGTACAGCTAAAAACATGCCCACCACTGCCGTAAGCAATATCAATGCCACCACCTTAAGTTTACATAAAGCTAATAAGTCACTAATTAAAGGCATTATTATCTCCTATTAGCCAATACTTGAATACTTTAACAAGCGTTTTAAATCTTTAATCACGCGTTTAACTTCTAATTGTTTTGAATCGTAACGTAACATCACATTACCAAGTGGATCAATTAAAAATAAACTATTTTTTGAAAACTGGTTAAATTGTCGACTAAGTGACTCACTAGAATATCCAACTAATACATCTGCTTGTTGCGCTTTAGCTTTACTTGTCATTAGCAATAAACATTGAATACGAAGCATGTCTTCATTCATCAAAATTCGAACAATTCTTATATCATGCAATGCTTTTACACAAACACTATCGCATTGCTTAGTTACATAAGCCAAAGTCCACAAACCTTGTAGGTTTTGATTGATATCTGTAAAAACTACATCTTCTTTTTCAGTAGTAATAATAGGATTAACAAACTCACCGAAATTAATCGTGTGGCGAGTAAAAGACTCAGGACTTAGGTAAAAAAAAGCCGTTCCAAAAGCAATTGGCAACACAAAAGATGCTAATAATATCCATAATTCTTTTTTAGAATTCATAAAAATCTTATGCTTATAAAGTACTTATATAATACACTTAAAAAAACCAAGAAATTAAAAAACCAATCGCTAAAGTCTGACTTCTATGCCGTTTTCTTGCATAGCTTTCTTAGCTTGTTGTATCGTATATTCACCAAAATGAAAAATACTAGATGCCAATACGGCATCAGCAGCTCCTTGTAGTACGCCTTCAGACAAATGTTCTAAATTTCCTACACCACCAGAAGCAATAACAGGTACATCTACTGCGTCAGAGACTGCCTTAGTAAGTAACAAATCAAAACCTGTCTTAACACCATCACAATCCATTGAGGTAAGCAACACCTCGCCAGCACCATTATCACCACAAGTCATTTTCTTCGCCCATTCAATAGCATCAATCCCTGTAGATTTTCGTCCACCATGAGTAAATATTCCCCATTTATTATCATCAATTTTCTTTGCATCAATAGCAATGACAATACATTGTGAACCAAATTCTTCACTTAAATGGTTGATTAAATTAGGATTAAAAATAGCAGCAGAATTAATAGTAATCTTATCTGCTCCTGCATTTAATATAGCACGTACATCCGCCGCCTTACGAATACCCCCACCTACAGTCAATGGAATAAATACTTGCTCGGCGATTGCTTCAACCGTATGTATCATGGTATCTCTACCATCAACTGATGCAGTAATATCTAAAAAAATAATCTCATCAGCACCCTCCAAGTCATAACGCTTAGCTACTTCAACAGGATCTCCTGCATCTTTAATATCAATAAATTTAGTACCTTTAACCACACGACCATCACACACATCAAGACAGGGAATAATTCTTATTGCTAAACTCATAGTCATAAATTTTACCGTATATCAGTTCTATATTAACTGTGTTTGCTGACTGTTTGTAATGCTATAGGTATAATCTAACTTTGTTATGAGTACGCTTAAACACATCGCAATTATAATGGACGGTAATGGTCGTTGGGCATCAAAACGCTCTTTGCCCCGCATTCTAGGACATCAACAAGGAATTCAAGCAGTACGTAGTGTTGTTAAAGCTTGTTCAATACGCAGTATTAAAACACTTACCCTATTTGCTTTTAGTAGTGAGAATAAAAACCGTTCGACTAAAGAGGTCTCTTTATTATTTAAATTGTTTCTTGACATGCTTCAACAAGAGGTAAAAAAACTAAATAAGCATAATATTAGACTAAAAATAATTGGTGATATGTCTTTATTTCCTATCAAAATTCAACAAGTAGCGCTTAATACACAAGCTCTACTTGCTAGCAATACTGGCTTAACACTAATAATTGCAGCCAATTATGGTGGCCAATGGGATATTATTCAAGCAGCAGTTAAAGCAGCTAAAGTAGCTGTTGCCGGAGACATAAAAGCTAATGATATTAATATAAAAAACTTTTCACAATACTTGTCATTAGCTAATGAACCAAATGTCGATTTGTTAATCCGTACCAGTGGTGAGCTTAGAATTAGTAATTTTTTATTGTGGGATATTGCTTATAGTGAATTTTATTTCACAAAAACACTATGGCCAGATTTTAACAAATCTGAATTAGAAAAAGCCATTAATAGCTTTAATAATCGTAATCGACGTTTTGGTACAAGACTTTAAAGAAAAAATTATGCTAACAAAAAGAATCATAACCGCTTTCATTTTAGCACCACTAATAATTTGGGCAATATTCGCTATGCCTAATTATTACTTCGCACAACTACTCTTGATTTTTACAGCATTAGGAGCCTGGGAGTTCTCCCATTTAATTAAATTTAGGTGCTTAATCGCTAGAATACTACTGGTATTCAGTATTGTGATATGTGCACTTATTATTCAAAGAAATACCCAAGTTATTCCGTTTATACTTTATTTATCTGTTTTATGGTGGATAATTAATTTATATTGGGTGGTAAGTTATCCAAGTAAAACTAATTTTTGGTTTGAGCCACTTATTCTTCGTATCATAAATGGAATATTGTTATTAGTCCCTATGTGGATTGCGCTAATCACTTTGAAACAACAATATGGATCTAAATATTTTTTACTACTTATGTTGATTACTTGGGGCGCTGACTCTGGTGCTTATTTTATTGGTAAGGCAATTGGTAAATGGAAATTAGCACCAAAATTAAGTCCAGGAAAATCAATTGAAGGCGTAATAGGTGGTATTAGTGTTGCTTTAGTGGTAATGATAATATTTTTACAAAATCAAAATATAGCAACTAATCAATATTTAGGTTATTTACTATTAACGGTCGTTATTGCTAATATATCAGTATTAGGTGATTTATTTGAAAGCTTATTTAAACGCATCTCAAACATTAAAGATAGTGGACAAATCCTTCCTGGGCATGGAGGAATCTTAGATCGAATCGATTCTCTCACAGCAACAGCACCATTTTTCTTGCTAGGACTTGGCTTAATATGAAAAATATAACCTTACTTGGAGCAACTGGTTCTATCGGAAAATCCACGCTATCTGTAGTAGATCTACATCCTGATAAATTTAATATTTTTGCTCTAAGTGCTAACACTGACTGGAAACAAATGATTAAGTTATGCAATAAATATCAACCAAGTTATGCCATTATGGTAGATGAACAATCTGCTGAAAAATTATCAAATGCTATCACTACTGATATCCAAGTACTTAGTAGTGTTAAAGCCTTGGATAAAATTGTTACCCATCAAGATACTGACTATATTATGGCTGCTATTGTCGGTGCTATTGGTATGTCCTCAGCACTTTGTGGTGCCAAAGCTGGCAAGAGAATTATGCTTGCAAATAAAGAATCATTAGTATTAGCGGGTGATATTTTTATGAAAACAGTAAAAGAATTTAATGCCGAACTAATTCCTGTTGATTCAGAACACAGTGCAATTTTTCAGTGCCTAAAAAGTGGCAAATCAGGATTAAATAAAATTCAACTAACTGCTAGTGGTGGACCGTTCTTACACACACCAATTAGCAAATTTAAATCCATCACTCCAGATGAGGCCTGTGCACACCCGAACTGGTCAATGGGACGTAAAATTTCAGTTGATTCTGCTACTATGATGAACAAAGGACTAGAAGTAATTGAAGCTCATTATTTATTTTCACTCACACCAAAACAAATTGATGTGGTTATACACCCACAAAGCATTATTCATTCATCAGTCTTTTACAAAGATGGTTCAACACTATCTCAATTAGGAAATCCAGATATGCGCACAGTTATTGCATATGCAATGAGCTATCCAAAACGAATGAACTCTGGCGTTTCTGAACTTGACTTAACTAGTACAGCTTCCTTAGAGTTTTACCAACCAGATTTTGAAAAATTTACTTGCCTTAAACTAGCATTTGAAGCACTTAACAAAGGTGGTAATGCCATGATTACCATGAATGCAGCTAATGAAATTGCAGTTAAGTATTTTCTTAACCATCAAATTAGTTTTTTAGATATACCAAGAATCATCGACCAAACACTAAGTACTATGAAACACACAACACTAAATTCTTTAGAAGAGGTAATTAATAATGATCTTGTTGCTCGTGAAATAGCTCATGAAATTATCAAACAGCATGGGTAAATTTTACAAAATTACCCTACTAATACTTATGTTTTTTAGTGTGATACTCACTCCTGCTTATGCTGATAACAATACATATCACTTCACTATTAAAGATGGTGACTCACTAAGTCAATATTTTCCAAACTTGGGCTTTCTAATCGATTACTTATCAATCTACTTATTGCCAATAAAAATAATCAAAAACTCAACTAGTTAAACATTGGTCACAAATTAATTATTAGATTACAAAAAAATCAACAATTTAAATCTTTAACTTACCAACTGAACAACATAATTAATTTAGATATTGTGCTTAATGGTAATTACTTTTCCACCACTCTCAACAAACAACCCAAAAAAACACTTAATAATTCATCCACAACTGTGGTTAATATAAGTCATTCCTTTGGTGTTGATGCACAAAAAGCAGGGATTAGTTTTAGTACTATTAACTCTGTTATTAAAGCACTTTCATGGCAATTAAACCTTCATACTGATCTTAAAAAAGGCGACCGATTTATCATTGTTAATGATGGAAATATAAAACCAGCAGCTATCATTTATCAAAGCATTGTCAACAATAAATCTATTGAGGCCTTTGCATATAAAAACAAACATGGAAATACTAGTTACTTTGATAGTTTTGGCCATTCTCTAAGCTCTTCTTTTTTAAGAGCACCTCTAAAATACAAGAGAATTAGTTCTAAATTTCAACTCAAACCTTATCACCCAATCTTAAAAACTTGGCGTCCCTATCGAGCAGTTGACTATGCAGCTAAACATAGCACACCCGTTTATTCTACTGCCAATGGAATAATTACTACCAAAGGTAAAAAAGGTTCACTTGGAAAAGTCATCATCATTCAACACGACTTTGATTACATTACGGTTTATGCACACTTATCAAAATATGCCAATAACTTGTACAAAGACAAAAAGATTAAAAAAGGTCAAATAATTGGTTATGTTGGTTCAACAGGCCACTCAACAGGTCCACACTTACATTACGAGCTACATCACAAAGGCAAAAGAAGAAACCCTATCACTTACAAAGTACCTGTACAAAAAAGCATTGATCATATCAATATAAAAAAATTTAAAACTAAGATTAATAAAATTTTATCTAGTTTAAAACTTGAGTATCAACCCAAATACGCCAACTAGGTGGATTTAGATCAGATAAATAGTCTAATCTTATATATTGATTCTGATACGCCTGAGCACCTGCAACATTATTTAATATCGCAAATGTAATTAACTCATTAATATAATTCAATTTCTTAGTACCTGGTACTAACGATTCATTGCAGATAATAGCAGCCATTAATGCAGATTTCGCATTACCGTGAACTTTAAAAGACTCATCAAATAAATGTAAGGCCAAAAACTCATTCTTAATAAAACCATCACTACCATCAAGTAAATTTAAAGCGTACTCATATAAAGCTGGATCGTAACTTTTACGAACCAAATTAATAAGAATCTCATTAGCTACACGTTCTAAAGGAACATATCCCATTAACTTACTTCCGTATCTAATTTGTTTTGAAACTTCATACATAGCATCAAAATCACCTAAATCAAAAGCACTTTTTAGTAAAAAATATTGTCCTCTTAAAGTAACATCACGTGAACCAATTTCATGACCAATTTTGATAAGCCGTAATGCGTTTTTTGACAACGTTGAAGCAATTACCGAATGCTGAACAAGCATACAAATAATTAGAATTTTTATTAACATAACAACTTAATTATTATTTTACCATGGCTTAAGTTATCATACTTTATAAGTCGAGCTAAACAATTGATTAAAATAACATCTAAATATAAACAAATTATATATACGTAAGCTAATGACATTATTTAGTACAAACTTAAATCTACCACTAATTCAAAAAGGTAAAGTTAGAGATATTTACGATATTGATGATAAGCGTATGCTGATTGTTACTACAGATAGACTGAGTGCTTTTGATGTAATCTTTGATGAGCCCATTAATAATAAAGGTTTAATCCTAACCAAAATGGCAAATTTCTGGTTTGAAAAAACCAAACATATTATTAATAATCATCTAACACTTGAACCACTTGATAGCATTTTAAACGACGAAGAAGCAGACCTAATAAAAGATCGAGGTATTATTGTCAAAAAACTCAAACCTATTGCTATTGAAGCTATTGTTCGTGGATACATTACAGGTTCTAGTTGGAAAGATTATCAAACCTTAGGAAAAGTATGTAATATTAAATTACCTAAAGGCTTACGCTTAGCAGAAAAATTGTCTTCTGCACTCTATACTCCATCAAATAAAGCTACTATGAACCAGCATGACAAAAACATTAATTTTACTAAAACAGTTGAAATTGTAGGTAAAAAATTAGCACAACAAATCAAACAAGTTAGTTTAGAAATCTATAAATTCGCTGGTAACTACGCCTTAGAAAGAGGTATTATCATTGCCGATACTAAATTTGAATTTGGGTTGGATGAAAACAACCAATTAATCTTAATGGACGAAGTGCTAACACCTGACTCATCACGTTTTTGGTCAAAGATTGATTATAAAATAGGAAATAGTCCAAAAAGTTTTGACAAACAAATTATACGTGATTATTTAGAAAAAATAAACTGGGATAAGACTATATCTGCGCCAACACTACCAAAATTCATCATTCAACAAACTGCTGACAAATACAAAGAAGTTCAGCAAAGATTAATGCAATATTAAAAACAATGCAAATTAATGGACTTATCAAAAAAATGCATACCTATTTAAACAGTAATATGGTGCAATATCAACTACCAATTGGTAGCAAATTACTAAATATGAACGACTTAGTAGGTGAACAAATTAGCCTTCAGTTTAATGGTGAAATTATTTGCTTAAATTGTAAAAAACATACCAATAAAATCTATTCTCAAGGATTTTGCTATTCTTGTTGTCGAAGTTTAGCAAGATGTGATTTGTGTATTATAAAACCAGAAACCTGTCATCACCACCTTGGCACTTGCCGTGAACCAGAATGGGGGCTGGATAATTGCTTCAATCCACATGTTGTTTATTTAGCTAATTCATCTGGAATAAAGGTTGGTATCACTCGTAAAAGCAATATTCCTAATCGCTGGATTGACCAAGGTGCAATTGCTGCACTACCCATACTTGAGATTGATAATCGGCTTAAATCAGGAAAAATTGAGATAGCACTTAAAAAGTATGTCAATGATAAAACTAACTGGCGAAAAATGCTCAAAAACGAGATAGAACAAACTAATCTAAAAAAAACCAACAATAATTTGCTTAAAAAAATACCCCATTTAATTAGTAATTTTAACGCAATCATACTGGATAATGAAGTTTTAACAATTAACTACCCTGTGTTAAAATACCCTAACAAAATTAGCGCATTAAATTTTGAAAAAACCCCTAAAATCAAAGGTATCTTACAAGGCATTAAAGGACAATATTTATTACTTAACACGGGGGTGTTAAATATTAGAAAATTTAGCTCATATTATATTACAATAATTTATTAGGAAAAGTAAACATGGAAGATTTAGAAATACAAAATTTAGAAATAGGAACTGGTCCTAATTGTAAAACGGGTGACTTTATCTCAATGCACTATACTGGCTGGTTTATTAATGGTAAAAAATTTGACTCAAGTGTTGATAGAAATGAAACCTTTAACTTTAAACTTGGGGTTGGACAAGTGATCCTCGGCTGGGACCAAGGTATTAATGGTATGTGTATTGGGGGCAAACGAAAACTCACTATCCCCTCAAGACTAGCTTATGGCGAGATGGGTTCAGGTGATCTAATCCCATCTAATACCACACTAATTTTTGAGGTTGAATTATTAACCATTCAATAATCTATCTTAACTAACACAAACTAAACAACAATGAATAATGATTTCCCACGAATAAAAAAACTACCTGACTATGTTTTTGCAGTTACTAACAAACTAAAAGCCAAAGCACGTGCTCGTGGTGAAGATATTATTGACTTTGGTATGGGTAATCCTGACCAACCAACACCTAATCATATTGTTGAAAAACTAGTAGAAGCAACGCGACGTAAAGATACACATCGATATGCTACTTTCCGCGGAATTCCACGGTTACGAAAAGCAATTAGTAATTGGTATAAAAATCGCTTTAATGTTGATATTAATCCAGAAACTGAAGCTATTGTTACTATTGGCTCTAAAGAAGGGCTATATAATTTAGCACAAGCGATTGTAGACAGTGGCGATACAGTATTAGTGCCTAACCCTGCTTACCCTATTCATCCATATGGGTTTGTGCTTGCAGGTGCAAAGATTCAATATGTACCTTGTGGTCCAGATGATGATTACTTAGCAGAATTAGAGTACTCTATTAAAAATACTTTGTCCAAACCAAAAATGCTAGTTTTAAATTATCCATCTAATCCAACCACACAATGTGCTGAATTGTATTTTTTTGAAAAAGTTATCAAAATAGCCAAAAAACATGAAATTTGGGTAGTACAAGATTTAGCTTACGCAGATATTGTATTTGATGGCTACGTAGCACCAAGTATTTTACAGGTAGAAGGGGCTAAAAAGATTTCTGTTGAGTTCTTTTCACTTTCAAAAAGCTACAACATGCCAGGTTGGCGTGTGGGTTTTATGGTAGGTAACCCAACTTTAGTCAGTGCACTTGCTAAAATTAAATCTTACCTAGATTATGGTATGTTTACCCCTATTCAAATTGCTGCTATTGAAGCACTAGAGGGCGACCAAAGCTGTGTAAAAGAAATATCTAACATGTACCAAGATAGACGTGATGTACTCTGTAACGGTTTAGACTCGATTGGCTGGATAGTTACACCACCTAAAGCTACAATGTTTGTTTGGGCAAAAATTCCTGAATTCTATCAACACATAGGATCTCTAGAATTTACTAAAAAACTTCTTAAAATTGCAAAAATTAGCGTATCGCCAGGTATTGGCTTTGGTAGTTATGGTGATAAATACGTACGTTTTGGATTAATTGAAAACGAACACCGAACCCGTCAAGCAATTAGAGGGATTCGTGAGATGTTTAAAAAAGATGGTTTATTATAAAAACAGATTTAATAAAAAATCAAAATCATGAAACTATCATTCAGAGAATTTAAAAACTCTAATCACAAACGTCTAACTCTATTAGGTATGTCAGGAGTTGGAAAAACACACTTAGCAAAACTTCTTAGCCATCAGGATAAATACTTTCATTATTCTAGCGACTATAGAATAGGTGCTGAGTATTTAAATGATAAAATTTTAGAAAACATTAAAAACCACGTTAAACAAGATAAATGGCTTAAAGACTTACTAGATAAAGAATCTATTAGTATCCAAAATCACATTACTTTTGATAATTTATCATCAGTATCTGCTTTTTTGGGAAAAGCAGGCAATCCTGAACTAGGTGGTACATCCATTGACACTTTTATTGCTCGTCAAATAATGCACTTAAACGCAGAAATAAAAACCATGCTTGACGTACCCCAATTTATAAAAAAAGCTAAAGCACAAGGATTTAATCATTTTATCAATGATGCAGGTGGTAGTTTGTGTGAATTAGATAATGAACAAGTATATCAAACCCTATCTGACAACACGGTGATTCTCTATATTAGAGCTAGCAAAACTAACGAGATTGCTTTGATTAAGCGTGCACAGACACATCCAAAACCCTTATATTATCAGGCTAATTTCTTAAAACATGAATTAGATATTTACCTCCAGGAAAATCAGTTAATTTATATTGCACAAATCAACCCAAACAAGTTTGTACGCTGGGTATTTCCACGCTTACTTGAACACCGCAAACCAAAATATGAAACAATTGCAAAAAAATATGGTTACATTATTGACAATGAAGACTTATATCAATGCAGAAATACTAACGAAATATTTGAACTTATCTATAGAGCGATGAACTAATGCCCCTAATTGCACATTCAAACCTACCTTCTTTCTCACGTCTTAAAGATGAAGGTGAAACTATTTTGTCAAAAGACAGGGCAAATAACCAAACTATACGTGAATTACATATTGGCTTATTAAACACAATGCCAGATGCAGCGCTTGAGGCAACTGAACGCCAATTTTTTCGTCTTATTGGACATTCTAATCAAATTGCACAATTTTATTTACATCCATTCACACTACCATCAATCAAACGTGGTAAAAAAGCAAACAAACATATCAAGCAACATTATCAAACTTTTACAGATATTAAAGCACAGGGACTTGATGCACTAATTATTACAGGTGCACATATTGAACAAGAAGATTTACAAAAAGCATCTTTCTATGAAGAATTAAAAGAAGTTGTTAATTGGTCGTACGACCATGTTACTTCAACACTATGTTCATGTTTAGCAACTCACGCCGTTTTAGAATTTAGATATGGACAAAAACGCAAAGCCATTGGTAAAAAATGTTGGGGCATATTTCCACACCAAATACTAGACCGACAACACCCTTTAATGAGCGGCGTGAACACACGTTTTAACGTTCCACATTCTCGTTTTAATGAAATTTCAAAAAAACAATTTAATGCCGCTGGGGTTAAAATTTTAGTTGAAAGTAAAATTGGTGTTCACTTAGGAGTTAGTGAAGATTTATTAAGAATGGTTTTTTTTCAAGGCCATCCAGAATATGATACCATTAGCTTATTAAAGGAATACAAGCGCGATATTATTGCCTATTTAAAAAAAACTAGGAATAACTATCCACCTTTTCCTGAACACTATTTAACTGAACAAAGTAAAGCTATTCTCAACGAATATAAAACCAAACTTTTATCCTCAGAATTTAATATTTCAAATTTTCCTGAACAACTCATTAAAAAAACCTTAGATAACACTTGGGGAAACGCCACTAATGTCATTATTAACAACTGGATTGGTTGCGTTTACCAAACAACTCATGAAGATATTGAAAAACCATTTATGAACGGTATTAATCCAAATGACCCTCTTAATTTAAAATAGTACACTAAATCTCAAAACTACTACTAAAGTAGTTTTGACTAATTTAATCATCATTATCTATACTGACAAGAGGTAAAATGGAAATTAAATAATCATTATCATATTGTATAAAGTTTAAGTAACAACAGTTATTAATAATTTTATTAACTATTTTCCCATATTAAGTTTTCTAACTAAATTTAAACAATACCTTTAACTAGTTTGAGGAAAACTACAGTAGGAGCTATTTTAGTTATTTTTACTCCAAACATTCCATACTTAGCATATACTCTCTATATCACTAAATTAAAATCCATATTATGGACTCTGCTAGATACAATCTAGTTGTTTAGAACAACAAACTAATACCCAAAACCCAAAATTAAAAAAGAGCAAAACCAGTCGATAATATTATCCATTAATTAGACTAAAATTAACGTTTATGAAAATTATTCGTGGTTTACAAAATTTAAAATCACATTTAGGAAGTGTTGTTACTATTGGTAACTTTGATGGTGTACATATAGGACATCAAAAAATTATCAAAACATTAGTTAGCAAAGCACAAATAATGAATTTACCATCAGTACTTGTTTCATTTTCACCAACGCCACAACACTTTTTTGGACATGCACAAGCCACACTGAGTAGTTTCAAACAAAAACACGCCTTACTTACAAGCCTTGGAGTAGATGAACACTTATTAATTAACTTTAATACTTCATTTTCACAGCTCACTGCTAACACCTTTATTCATGAAGTATTACTAGACAAGCTCAAAGTTAAACTTTGCCTAGTTGGAGATGATTTTCGTTTTGGATCCAAGCAAACTGGTGATTTTTCTTTATTACAAACCTTTAATTTTGAGGTAGAAAAAACACCAACCGTACTTTACAACCTTGATAGAGTAAGTAGTTCAAAAATTAGACAATCACTTAAAAAAGGTAATTTTTACTTAGCAAATCAGTTGTTAGGGAGAAAATTTTCAATTTCAGGTAAAATAATTTCTTGCCAAAAACAAGGTAGAACAATCGGATTTCCCACAATCAATATTCCTATTAAAAGGAAAATTAGCCCACTGTTAGGTATATTTGCAGTGAACGTAGAATTAAATGATAAAATTTACAATGGTGTATGTAATCTTGGAAAACGCCCAACAGTTGGTGGTGAAACAATCTTATTGGAAGTTTTTTTATTTGATTTTAACAAACAAGTTTATGGAGAATATACCAAAGTTATATTCAAACACAAAATTCGTGATGAACAAAAGTTTGATTCTTTTTTAGAACTAAAAGAACAAATAAAATTAGACGTTAAAAACGCTAAATTTTTTTTTGGGCTCTGATAGTTTTCTTTAAAATTTTTTCTTACTAGTTAATAACTTAATTATCCCTGAAATATATAAATTACTATAGCTTTTTTAATATTAACAAATAAGCATAAAAATACTACTTATATTTTTTTAACTAAACTACTTTTAAATAAACTCAATTTATTTATTTCTTCAACCTAAAATTTACTCAAAAATAATGTATGTTATATTAAAATTAATTCATTATTCTAATTCAATACACCTACACTAGATACAATATATCTTTATATAATTGTAATAAAATCATATAAAGATTTTGATAAAAAAAATAAATACAAAACTTTTAATAACAGTTGTCATATATAAAAGAAAAAGAAAAAATCGTTAAAAACAAGCAAATTTATATTTTACTTTAAACAAGTTTCCAACTAAGTGTTTTAGTTGCCATAAAAGGCACAATATTACTATGTGCAAAAGGATAGCTTGCTGGTATAGTCCAATCTTTCTTATTAAGTGTAATAATATTTTTATTATAAGGTAAATTATAAAAATCTGCACCAAATTTTGAGGCAAATCCTTCTAACTTATCTAATGCATTTTGATGTTCAAAAACCATTACATAAAGCTCAATAGCGCAATGTGCATTAAAAATACCAGCACAACCACAAGCAGATTCTTTATCAATTTTCATATGTGGCGCAGAATCTGTACCTAAGAAAAACTTAACATTACCACTAGTTACAATATCTAATAATGCTATCTGGTGGGGATTTTTCCTCTTTAAAACTGGTAGGCAAAAATAATGTGGTCGGATGCCGTCAACAAGCATATCATTTCTATTGGCTAAAAGATGATGTGGTGTAATAGTTGCTGCTATTTTATGATGACTTGCTAAAACAAAATCAACAGCATTTTTAGTGGTGATATGCTCAAATACAATTTTCAATTCAGGAAAATCACTCACTATTTGATTCAACACCTCATCAATAAATACCGCCTCTCGATCAAAAATATCCACCTCACTACGTGTTACTTCTCCGTGCACTAAAAGTGGCATACCCAATTTTTGCATACTCTCTAACGTTGGATAAAGTTTAGTAATATTAGTTACACCACTATCAGAATTAGTCGTTGCCCCCGCAGGGTAAAACTTAACTGCTATAATATTATTATCAATAGCTTCTTGAATATCTTTAGAAGTAGTATTATCTGTTAAATATAAGGTCATCAATGGATTAAATCTGTTTCCTTTTGGTAAAGCAGATAAAATTTCTGCTTTATAAGCGCACGCTTGAGTAACATTAATAATAGGAGGATTTAAATTAGGCATAATAATTGCTCTACCCATTTGCGCAACCGTCATACCGATAATTGATCTTAATGCTATTCCTGAACGAACATGTAAATGACAGTCATCTGGTTGAATCATTTTAAATTGCATAAATTACTCCAAGTACTCTTTCATTCCTAGCCCTTTACTGATTATAAATTTAATGACAAAATTACTAAGTTTTTTTCATCAAAAAATAAAATATAAGAGCTTCTAAATAATCTATAAATACACCCTAATCATTGGTTAGTATAACTTTACTGTCAATATTTTGATAAACCAAACTTTCAAACAAAATACAAAGTATGTACCCAGGCAAATAAACATCTACTCCTAGAGGAATACTTCAGAAATGTTCACTACTGTTACTTCTCTTAAAATTATTAGTACGTTTTCAATTAGCTCGTTATTATTTAAATATTACGATAACTAATCTAAATTAATAACCAGTTTATTAAATATATGTTGATGGTAAAACTAAGTGAAGAAGCATACCTTCTTCTCTAGAAGTCACATCTTGCATACTAAAATCAAACTAATGTAGCAATAGTCTTTTCAACAATAATAGTTCCATACCCAATTTATATTGAGTAATTACCATCTTAATAAAAAATACTTTGACTTTGTAAATCTAAATATTTTAATATTATTTGCTTTAAGATTTATATGTTGTAATAGTAAATTTACTGTATCAGAAAAACAATTAGCCGCTTGAATCTCAATATTAGCCAGATCCTCTAATAAAGTCTTTGAATTTTGAGTAAGCTTTAACAGAATTTACTATGTCTTATAAGAATAATAAAGGTAAAATTGGATTAGTATTTGTATACACTTCTCATTAATAATAATATTAAATCAATATAGTTATCCATGACATTTTTTATATTTTTTCCCTGATCCACAAGGGCAAGATTCATTTCTCCCTACTTTTTTATTTTTTCTTTGATAGGTGTTTTGTTGGTCAATTTGTGTTTGTAAGTTATTAGTAGTACTAGCTTGTTTGATTTGTTCAGCTAGGTTAATATGTTTTGCTTGCGCGTCATCATTATTTTGTTGTTCCATATCTAAAATATCAGTATTTTTATTAATAGTAACATTTGATAAAGATTTAACAATTTCAATATTAATAGTGTCTAACAACGAGGTAAACATAGTAAACGATTCACGCTTATACTCTTGCATTGGGTTCTTTTGCGCATAACCACGTAAATTAACACTTTGACGTAAATAATCCATAGCTGCTAAGTGCTCTTTCCAATAATGGTCAATAGTTTTTAGCATAACTGCTTTTTCAAATTCACGCATAGGCTTAGTACCAACTGTTTCTTCTTTATAGTCACAAATCGTACTCATTTCTTGAATAATTCTTGATTGAAATTCATCGATATTAACACCTTTATTAAGCCATTGTTGTAATGGTAAATCGACTGAATAATCTGATTTTAGAGCATTGTAAAATCCTTCAACATTCCAATCCTCTTCCATCAATTCAGCTGAAATATAATCCGAAAAAAGCTGTTTAATTACCTTTTTCCTAATACTAATAAATCGAGGTTGAACATCATTAACACTCATCAAATCATCACGTAATTGATAGATGACTTTTCTTTGATCATTAGCAACATCATCATATTCTAAAAGATGTTTACGTGCATCATAATTCATACCTTCTACTTTTCTTTGGGCATTTTCAATAGCACGATTAACCATTTTATGTTCAATTGACTCGCCTTTTTTCATACCCAACTTTTGCATTGTTGATGATATTTTTTTACTAGCAAAAATACGCATTAAATTATCTTCTAATGATAAGTAAAAACGAGTTGAACCTACGTCTCCTTGACGTGCAGAACGACCACGTAATTGATTATCTACTCGACGTGATTCATTACGTTCTGTACCAACAATATGTAAACCACCTGTTTTAATAACGTCATCATGTCTATTCTGCCAATCATTTTTTTGCTTATCTGTTGCTTGTTCAAACAATTTACCGCCTAGCACAATATCCGTACCTCTACCCGCCATATTAGTTGCAATAGTAACTGCACCAATACTACCAGCATTAGCAATAATAATAGCTTCGCGCTCATGCTGCTTAGCATTTAAAACTTCGTGTGGAATATTATTTTTTTTTAATA
Organism: Candidatus Vesicomyidisocius sp. Pext_18_S21; assembly: GCA_021730165.1. Taxonomy (GTDB): domain Bacteria; phylum Pseudomonadota; class Gammaproteobacteria; order PS1; family Pseudothioglobaceae; genus Ruthia; species Ruthia endoextente. Next base: position 15,636 of record CP072535.1, on the reverse strand, counting down.
GAGTGGAAATTAATTCTGAATTTTCAATACTACTCGTACCTACCAAAACTGGCTGTCCAATTTTCTGACAATTAGCAACTTCAATAGCAATAGCTTTAAATTTTTCTTGTGTTGTTAAATAAATTAGGTCTGATTTATCTACACGCGTAGATGGCTTATTAGGAGGAACAATCACGGTTTCTAACCCGTAAATATCTTGAAATTCTACAGCCTCAGTATCAGCAGTACCTGTCATACCTGAGAGTGTTGTATAAAGCCTAAAATAGTTTTGAAAAGTAATTGAAGCAAGCGTTTGATTTTCCTTTTTAATACTTACTCTTTCTTTAGCTTCAATAGCTTGATGTAACCCTTCTGACCAACGACGACCCAACATAGTTCTACCAGTAAATTCATCAACAATCACAACTTCATCATTTTGTATAATATAATCCACATTTTTTTGGAATAAAATATGTGCGCGTAATGCTGAGTTAATATGCTGCATTAACAAAATATTACTTGCATCATAGAGGCTAACACCTTCTAGCAAGGCACCAGCATCAATTAATAAACGCTCAGCTTTACCATGGCCATTATCAGTTAAAAATACTTGTTTATGTTTTTCGTCAACAGTATAATCACCTACAACCTCAATAACTATTTCTTTACCATCCCCACTTTCTTTTTGCTTAGTAAAATGAGGAATCATATGATTAATAGCTTGGTAAATTTGAGAATAATCATCCGTTGGACCAGAAATAATCAAAGGCGTCCTAGCCTCATCAATTAAAATTGAATCCACCTCATCTACAATGGCAAAATTAAGCATTCGTTGTACTTTTTGTTCAGAAGTAAATGCCATATTGTCACGAAGATAATCAAAACCTAACTCATTATTAGTTGCATAAACAATATCACATAAATAAGCAGCTTGTTTATTTTCATACGACATATTTGAGGTAATAATACCCACACTCATGCTTAAAAAATTAAACACTTTTCCCATCCACTGCGCATCACGAAATGCTAAGTAATCATTCACAGTGACTATATGCACACCTTTACCATTAAGAGCGTTAAGATAGGCGGGTAAGGTTGCCACTAAAGTTTTACCTTCACCTGTACCCATCTCTGCAATATTACCATTATTAAGGACTATGCCACCAATTAGTTGTACATCATAATGTCTAAGATCTAATACTCTGATTGATGCCTCTCGTATCACGGCAAACGCCTCAATAAGAATTGAGTTTAAAGGTTCCTTTTTATTCAATCTGTCTTTAAATTCTTGAGTTTTAGACTTAAGCTGTTCATCATTAAGTGCTTGCATATTCGATTCTAATTCAGTAATTTGATCAACAGTTTTGTATAAAACTTTAATAAGTCGATCATTTCTAGAACCAACAATCTTTGATAGAATGTTATTTATAATACTCATTAAAATATGTTTAAATTAATCTTAAAAACTTATTTTCTCATAGATAGATGAAATGTGTCAGTATAAAAACCTAACAAATCTCGCAAATTTTGTACCTAATGGCAGGCTTGGACAATTGTTTACTAAAGCAAAATCCTATAATCAAATAAATATTGAACTTAATAAGATTCTACCGAACACACTAAAACCATTTATTAAATTATGTTTAATAAAAGATAACACAGCAACCCTGATAACTAATAATCATGCTATTTATTGTAGAACTCAAAAACAAATAGTGAAATTACTAGAAATTTTAATACAAATACCAGCACTTGAATCTATAACACATATAGAAATTAAAATTAATATCAATTGATAATACTCTAACATTAATTATCTATCAAATAAAGCTAATATATATTATAATAATCCGGGTTTAAATATTGATTTTATTTACAAACTTTAATAAAGGATTTTAACTCCTATGTCAGAACAAGAAATAGACTTAAAGAAAAGGCGATTTTTAACTAGCGCCACCAGCGTTGTTGGTGCGATAGGCGTTGGTTTTGTTTTAGTACCATTTTTATCATCATGGATGCCTTCAGCAAGAGCAAAAGCTGCTGGCGCACCTATTGATGTTGATATAAGTAAATTAAATAACGGACAATTAGTTAGAGTTTTATGGCGGAAAAAACCTGTTTGGATTTTTAAGCGTGATAAAAAAACTATTGAAAATTTGATTACGTTAAATAGCATCTTGACTGATCCTAATAGTAATGAGGTTTCTCAACAACCAAAGTATGCTCAAAACCCTTATCGTTCAATAAATCCTGATGTTGCTGTTATTATTGGCGTTTGTACTCATTTAGGTTGCTCACCCACCTATAGGCCTGAAATAGGCGCTTCTGATCTTGGTGGAAAGTCATGGAAGGGGGGGTTTTATTGTCCTTGCCATGGCTCTAAATTTGATTTAGCAGGAAGGGTTTATACAGGAGTTCCAGCACCAACAAATTTAGTTATTCCACCTTATCATTTTGTTGCCGATTCTTTAATTCGAATTGGCGTTGATCCAAAAGCATAATCAGGAGAATTATATGAATAATAACAAAAATTGGATTGATCAAAGATTTCCATTAACTAAAGTTTGGAATGAACACTTAGCAGAGTATTACACACCTAGAAATTTTAATTTTTGGTATTTTTTTGGCTCATTAGCCATGTTGGTATTAGTAATACAAATTGTAACAGGAATTTTTTTAACGATGCACTTTAAACCAGATGCTATTCATGCATTTGCATCAGTAGAATATATCATGCGTGATGTTAACTGGGGTTGGCTTATTCGTTATTTACACTCAACAGGCGCCTCTGCTTTTTTTGTTGTTATATATTTACATATACATCGTAGTCTGCTTTATGGATCATATAAAACACCACGTGAGTTAATTTGGATTTTAGGAATGGTACTATATATTGCATTGATGGCAGAAGCCTTTATGGGTTATGTATTACCGTGGGGACAAATGTCATACTGGGGAGCACAAGTTATTATTTCTTTATTTGGTTCAGTACCCATATTTGGCCCTGATATCTTAACTTTCATCTTAGGTGATTATGCCGTTGGCGATCCTGTTCTAAACCGTTTTTTTTCATTGCATGTAATTGCTTTACCATTGATTTTAGTTATTTTGGTATTTTTACACATTGTGGCATTACACACAGTAGGTTCAAATAATCCAGACGGTATAGAAATTAAAAAAATTAAAAATAAAGAAGGTATTCCTAAAGACGGAGTTCCATTTCATCCATACTATAGTGTTAAGGATATTGTAGGTGTAGTAGTATTTCTAATGATTTTCTCAGCTGTTGTATTCTTTGCCCCAGCAATGAATGGATATTTTTTAGAGAGTTCTAACTTTATTGAAGCAAATCCACTTCAAACACCTAACCACATTGCACCACTTTGGTATTTAACACCTTTCTATTCAATATTAAGAGCTATACCACCTATGTTTGGTTCACAATTCCCAGGTGTTGTTGGTATGTTTGCTTCACTGTTAATTCTAATTGCATTACCATGGTTAGATAGATCTAAGGTAAAATCAATTAGATATCGTTCATGGCCTTATAAAATCGCCTTAGGGATTTTTGTTATTAGTTTTATCATACTTGGTTACTTAGGTATGCAACCGGTAACACCAATTAATGCATTATTAGCAAGAGTGTTTACATTTACTTATTTTGGATTTTTTATCTTGATGCCCTGGTTTACCTCCATTGGAAAAACTAAGTCGTTACCAATAAGAGTAACGGAGTAAATAAATGAAAAATAAAGTATACATATTGCTAATAGCAGTTGTAATTTTGATATTCTCTTTTAATGCTTCTGCATCAGACAATGAAATTCATCTAGATCAGGCTAATACTGATATTAATGATAAAAAATCATTACGAAGAGGTGCAAAATTATTTATGAATTACTGCTCTGGCTGCCACTCAATCCAATTCATGCGTTATAATCGTATTGGTAAAGACTTAAATATTGCTGATGCAGAGATTGAAAAACATTTTATTTTAGGTAATGAAAAAATTGGCGAAACAATCACATCTGCTATGTCAGTTACTGATGCTAACCAATGGTTTGGAATAAGCCCAGACTTATCTTTAGTATCACGTTCAAAAGGAGTAGACTGGATATACTCTTACTTACACGGTTTTTATAAAGATAATTCACGTATATTTGGTGTAAATAACCATATACTAAAAAATGTTTCTATGCCAGATGTTTTATGGAAATTAAAACAAGATAAATCTAATAAAAAATTTGATCAAGATATTAGAGATATTACTAACTTCTTAGATTATGTTGGTGAACCGGCTAAATTAGTACGATTTAATCTCGGTATTAAAGTATTAGGTTTTTTGTTGATTTTATTCATTTTTTCTTATTTACTAAAAATAGAATACTGGAAAGATATCAAATATGGAAAATGGCGTGCTAAACATTAATTTTTAAATCAAGTTTTTTATTCTAAAGGTAAATACTATGTTAATAAAACCTAATCCTGCTTCAACAACACTCTATTCCTCACCTAAAGAGATACGTTCTCATGTGATACGTTTTATCATGGCTGAAAAAAATATTGAAAGAGAAGTGCTAAATCTAAAAATTGAAGAAATTCCTGAAGAAATTCTAGAACTTAATCCTTGTCAATCATTACCTACTTTATTTGACAGAGGAATTGTTTTATACGATCTTTCAGTAGTGATGGAATACCTTGATGAGCGATTCCCATTTCCTCCATTACTATCTGTAGATCCTATTGAAAAATCTGAAAAAAGATTACTTATTTTCAGATTCACTAGAGCACCTAATTGTTGGTTTGATCTGGTAGATATTATTGAATCAGGTAGCAAAAAAAACGCTAATAAAGCACGTAAAGTTTTAAAAAGTAACTTAATTGAACTAGTACCTTTATTTGCTTATAAACCTTTTTTTAAAAGTGATGACATGACTATTGTAGATGCTTGCTTAGGTGCTTTATTATGGCGTTTAAAAAAACTAGAAATTGAACTAGGAAAACCAGGAAAATCTGTTACAGATTATGCAAATAGACTTTTTACTAGAAATAGTTTTAAAGCAAGCTTAACCGATTGTGAAAAAGAATATAATTAAGTATGATGCTTTCTATAGCACCATACTTAATTAGGGCTTATCACGAATGGACAGAGGATGCTAAACTAACTCCTCACATTTTGGTTGATTGTACCTATTCAAGTGTTATTGTACCAAAGCAATTTATTCAACAAAATAAAATTGTTCTTAATATTGCCAGTAACGCTACTCATAACTTAATTATAAATAATGATAATCTTAGTTTTAAAGCAAGATTTTCTAAAAAATTAATTAATATCTTTGTACCTATTAATGCAATTAATAGTATTTATGCAAGTGAAAACGGTAAAGGTATGTTCTTTGAAACTGAAGAAAAACCCAACCTAAAATTACTTGATTAAACCACTAATTTAATTTTTTCAATCTGTCTTTCAAAAGATTTTAAATCATTTTGATTAAATACCACAATATTAACATTTGTATATTGAGTAATTGCTTTTTCGTTATCTAATAAATTAGGGTAGATCTGATTTAACACTATCATACTTATATTAAGCTTATAATGATGAGCTGCATTAATACTAAGTAACGCCTGATTAACTGCACCTAACTCATCTTTAATCACTAGTACTACTGGTACATTAATTGCTTGAATTAAATTACTATTTAATGTTTTAGTTGCTATTGGAGATAGTAATCCACCAGCTCCTTCAACAACAACAAATTCATCTGCTATACAAGCATCAACTAAATCATCTAAGGTAAGTTTCAATCCTAAAGCTTGACTTGCTATTTGTGCGCTACTACATGCTTTAAATTTATATCGACATACTTTGTCAATTGACTCAATAATATTACAAGCTTTAGATAATAATAAAGCATCTTTTGGTATCAATTTCCCATTTTTATTTTTACAATCACTTTCAACTGGTTTTCTAACACATACTTTTAAAATATTTGTTAAATATCTAATTAAATACTGAGCAATAAATGTTTTACCGACATTAGTACCGCTACCGCTAATGAATAGTCCTTTCATAAATAATAATTTTAACAGTAAAAATGTATAATATTAATTATGAAAAATAATTTAAAAACCCAATTCTGTGGTCTTTTCTTTAATTCCCCTATTGTTCTTTTATCAGGTTGTGTTGGCTTTGGTAAAGAATATACAAATATTGATGGATTTACTAATTCTGATGTAGGTGCTATTTGTCTTAAAGGTACAACTTTAAAACGATGTTTAGGAAATACTCCCCATCGAGTAACTGAAACACCTAGTGGTATGATTAATGCTATTGGACTACAAAATCCTGGTACTGATGTTGTAATTAATAAAATTCTACCAAAATTAGATAAAACTGAAACTAATTTTATCATTAATATTTCTGGTTCATCCTTTGAAGAATATGGCGAAATTACTAAACGTTTTGATAATACAGATATTCACGCAATTGAAATTAACATTTCCTGTCCTAATATTAAAAAAGGAGGGGTTGTTTTTGGTAATGATCCAAACATGTCTTATAGAGTTGTAGAAATTTGCCGAAGAAATACTACTAAACCTATTATTACTAAATTATCGCCTAATCAAACTGATATTGCTTTGAGTGCTCAACGTTGTATTGATGCAGGTACTGATGGTTTAGCAGTCATCAACACAGTTATGGGTATGGCTATTAATATTATAACTAAAAAACCAATCATTGGAAATAATCAAGGTGGAGTATCTGGCCCGGCTATTAAACCAATAGCTCTATTAAAAGTTTATCAAGTTTATCAAGTTAGTAAACATCATAATATTCCTATTATTGGTCAAGGTGGTATTACGACTGCTAATGATGCAATAGAATTTATAATTGCAGGAGCTTCTACTGTTGGTATAGGTACTGCTCTTTTTTATGACCCACTAGTTTGTCATAAAATTAATAATGGTATTAGTGAATATTTAAATAATAATAATTTAAACAGTATTAATGATTTAGTAGGTACACTAGAACTTAATTCTAATACATTTCAATATGATACTTATTTAGATAAATCAAGAATTCTATGAACTTAAAATATAATGTGCAAAAAATTGAAGAACAAGCTCAAAAATATTGGCAAGAAAAAAAATCTTTTGAAGTAATAGAAGATTCTTCAAAAGAAAAATATTATTGTCTTAGCATGTTCCCTTATCCATCTGGACGATTACATATGGGGCATGTACGTAATTATAGTATTGGTGATGTTATATCTCGTTTTCAAAGAATGCAAGGTAAGAATGTTATGCAACCCATTGGTTGGGATGGGTTTGGTTTGCCAGCTGAAAATGCAGCTTTAAAAAATAAAGAATCTCCAGCTAAGTGGACATATAAGAATATTAATTATATGAAAACTCAATTAAATCAATTGGGTTTTGGTTACGATTGGTCTCGTGAAATTACAACTTGTCATCCAAAGTATTATCGTTGGGAACAATGGTTGTTTATTAAATTATTTAAAAAAAATTTAATATATAAGAAAAAAGCTATTGTTAATTGGGATCCTGTTGATCAAACAGTATTAGCAAATGAACAAGTGATTAATGGACGTGGATGGCGTTCTAATGCCCTTATTGAGAGAAAAAAAATCTCACAATGGTTTATGCGTATCACTAACTATGCAGAAGAATTACTTAATGGTTTAGATAAACTTTATGGTTGGCCAGATTCCGTCAAGATTATGCAAAAAAATTGGATTGGTAAATCTATTGGTTTAGAAATTACTTTTTCTAGAAAAAATTCTGATTCTCTTATAATTTATACTACTCGACCAGATACACTAATGGGTGTTACTTACCTAGCTATTTCATTTGAGCATCCGTTAGCATTAGAATCAGGAAAAAATAATTATCGAGTAAAATCTTTTATTGAAAAATGTAGAACTATACAAACTTCTAATATTTTAAATGAAACAATAGATAAAAAAGGAATTGATTCAGGGTTTAAATGTATACACCCAATCACAAATAATAAAGTTCCTATTTGGATTACTAATTTTGTATTAATGAGTTACGGTACAGGTGCAGTTATGAGTGTGCCTGCACATGATAAACGAGATTTTGAATTTGCTAAAAAATACGATATTTTTATCAAGCAAGTTGTTAATGAAAATGAAAGTATTGATAAAGGACCTATTATCAATAAAGGAAAATTATTTAATTCAGGAAAATTTAGTGGCATGGGTTTTGACCAAGCATGTGAAAGTATTGCTAAAATTTTAATAGAAAAAAAATTAGGTAATAAAAAAATTAATTATCGTTTACGTGATTGGGGTATATCAAGACAACGATATTGGGGTTGTCCTATTCCAATTATTAATTGTAAGTATTGTGGTTCAGTCACTGTTAAAACTAAAGATTTACCTGTTATTCTTCCTGAAAAAGTTAATTTCTATAATGTTAGTTCACCGATAAAAAAAATGCCAGATTTTTATCAAACTATTTGTCCAAAATGTGGTTCTAAAGCACACCGAGAAACGGATACATTTGATACTTTCTTCGAATCTTCTTGGTACTTTGCACGTTACACTTGTAATGATAATGATAATGCTATGCTTGATAAGCGTGCAGATTATTGGTTAGAAGTTGACCAATATATTGGTGGAGTTGAACATTCTATCTTACATCTTTTATATGCAAGATTTTTTAATAAACTTTTACGGGATGAAGGTTTAATAAAATATGATGAACCATTTAAAAATTTACTTACTCAAGGTATGGTTTTAAAAAATGGTGTTAAAATGAGTAAATCTAAAGGAAATACAGTAGATCCTACACAAATGATTAAAAAATATGGTGCTGACACGGTACGTTTATTTATTTTATTTGCAGCTCCACCAATACAAGATTTAGAATGGAATAATTCAGGTCTTAAAGGTGCGCATCGATTTATAAAAAAAGTTTATCGATTAGTAAGTGTTTATATTAATGATAGTAAAGAATACACTGTTAATCATTTAAATACTAAATTACTCAATAAAACACAAAAATATATTCGAAAAAAAATTTATCAAAATTTAGTAAAAATTACTGATGATATTAATCGTAGATATACATTTAATACAGCTATTTCTATATTAATGGAATCAGTGGATATAATGAATAAGTTTACTCAAACAGATACACAATCAATAGCATTAAGATCTGAATCAATTAATATTATCTTGCTTACTTTAAGCCCAATAACTCCTCATATTTGCCATCATTTATGGTTTGAATTAGGTAATAAAAACGCAATTATTAATGAACCTTGGCCTAAAGTTGATTTAAAAGCATTAGTGGAAAATAAAGTACAAATCATAGTACAAGTTAATGGTAAATTACGTGATAAGATAATGATTATGATTAATACTGACAAAAAAATACTTGAAAATAAAATACTTTCTAATAAAAATGTTATTAAGTTTACTAAAAATAAAAATATTATTAAAATAATTATTATTCATAATAAATTAGTAAATATTGTAACTAAATAAATATAAATATAAATATATAATTATTTATATTATATTATTAGCTAATATTAGAATGTATTATTTAAATCATTTTTTTAATAATAGGATAAAGAATAATTTCCATTGCTAAACTCATTTTTCCACCTGGGATAACAATAGTATTACGTCTAGACATAAAAGAACCATTGATCATACTACATAAGTATGAAAAATCAACAGAAGTTTTATTTAGATCATTAAAACGAATTACTATAAAACTTTCATCTGGTGTTGGAATATCTCTAGCAATAAAAGGGTTAGAGGTATCTACTGTTGCTACACGTTGAAAATTAATATCTGTTTGTGAAAATTGGGGAGTTATATAGTTAATATAATCAGGCATTCTTCGTAAAATTGTACTGACCGTTTCTTCTGCTGAATAACCTCTTTCCGTATTATCACGATGAATTTTTTGGATCCATTCAAGATTAACACTAGGTACAACCCCAATTTTTAAATCACCATATTGAGCCATATCTACACCATTTTTAACAACAACACCATGTAAACCTTCATAAAATAATAAATCTGTACCATCACCTACTTTTTCCCAAGGAGTAAATTCACCTGGATTTAGATTAGTATTTAGACGTTGATTATGTTTATTAGCTTCTTTTTCAGAATGTAAATAATAACGACGATCACATTTTCCTGTTTCACTATAATCTTTAAAAGATTGTTCTATTTTTTCAAATAAATTAGCATCAGGACCAAAATGAGAAAAAAAATTATTTCCTAAATCTTCTTGTTTTTTAACATTTTTTTTCATTGAATCGCGATCATATTTATGAAAACTATCTCCTTCAATAATCAAAGGATTAATACTTTCTTTTCTGAAAATATGTTCAAAAGCACGTTTTACAAAAGTTGTTCCAGCACCAGATGATCCCGTTACTATAATAACTGGATTTTTATTTGACATAGTCACTCCTTATTTTTTATTAAAAATCTAAATTATTAACTGATAGAGCATTATCTTCAATAAAATTTCTTCTTGGTTCAACAGCATCTCCCATTAAGGTGGAAAAAACTTCATCAGAAACAATACTATCTTCAATTTTAACTTTAAATAAAGTTCTTTGTTCAGGATCCATAGTTGTTTCCCAAAGTTGTTTAGGGTTCATTTCACCTAAACCTTTATATCTTTGAAAACTTTGTCCTTTTCTAGCATTATTCATTAAAAATTCAACTACATGACTAAAGTATTGAACTTTAATTTTTTTGTTTATGTTTTTTACATAAGACTCTTGAGTAATAATATTTTCAATCTTTTTAGAAAATTTCTTAATAGTTTGATAATCAAAAGAATTAAAAAAAACTGAATTTAATATTGTATGGTCAAATTTAACTCCGTATATATATAGTGTATATTCTACTTCATTAGTATTTTTATTAAAAATAACTTTATGTGTTTTTTCTAGTGTTAAATTTTTATTTAAATTTTCTGTTAAATTTGTACACCAAGTATTCATATTTTTATGATTAGTTAAATCATCAATAGGTTTTGAATTAGAAATTGCTTTAAGTAAATTTACATTGTAATTTTTAGATAATTTATCAAAAATATTATTAATTTTATAATATTCTTTTATTAAAAATTCTAATTCTATTCCTGAAATAGGAGGTGTTTTTTTTGAAACAAATAAATATGAATTATTAATTCCTTCTTGTAATAAATAGTCATTTAATTCTTGATCGTTTTTTAAGTAACGTTCTTGTTTCCCTTTTTTTACTTTATACAATGGAGGTCGTGCAATATATAAATATCCATTTTCAATTAATTCTGGTAAATAACGGTAAAAAAAAGTAAGTAATAAAGTACGAATATGTGCTCCATCTACATCTGCATCAGTCATAATAACAATTTTATGATAACGTAATTTATCAAGATTATATTCTTCTTTACCAATACCACATCCTAATGCAGTAATTAAAGTACCAACTTCTGTTGAAGATAGTATTTTTTCGAAACGTGCTTTTTCAACATTTAATATTTTTCCTTTAAGAGGTAAAATAGCTTGTGTACGCCGATTACGACCTTGTTTAGCGGAACCGCCTGCAGAATCGCCTTCAACTAAGAAGATTTCACTTTCAATAGGATTTTTTGTTTGACAATCACTTAATTTACCTGGTAAATTAGAAATGTCAAACAAACCTTTACGACGAGTTATTTCTCTTGCTTTTCTAGCTGCATTACGCGCATGTGAAGCATCTAAAATTTTTTTAATAATAATTTTTGCTTCTCTTGGATTTTCTAAAAAATAATCATTTAGTTTATTATTTATTATTGATTCAATAGGTGCTCTCACTTCACTAGACACTAATTTATCTTTAGTTTGTGATGAAAATTTTGGATCAGGTATTTTTATATTAATAATTGCTGTTAATCCTTCACGAGTATCTTCACCTGTTATTGAATTTTTTTCTTTTTTAGCTATATCAGAGTTATCAATATAGTTATTAATTGTTCTAGTTAAGCCTCCTCTAAATCCAGCTAAATGAGATCCTCCATTTCTTTGGGGAATGTTATTAGTAAAACAATAAATACTTTGTTGATAAGAATCAGACCATTGTAAAGCAACAATAATTTTAATTTTTTCACGCTTAGTATTAATTTCAATAATATCATTATGAATTGGGGTTTTTGTTTTATTAAGATGTTTTATAAATGCTTTAATACCACCTTTATATTTAAAAATATCTTTTTTTTCTGTTGAAAATTCTTCAATTTGAATATGAACACCTGAGTTTAAAAATGATAGTTCACGAATACGGTTTGCTAAAATATCATAGTTGAATTCAGTAATTGAAAAAACATCAATATTAGGTTTAAAATGAATAATTGTTCCTGTTTTATTTGATTTTCCAATTACTTGTATTGGTTTTTCAGGTATACCTTTATTATATTGTTGATAGTAAATTTTATTATTACGATATACCGTTAATTTAACCCATTCACTTAATGCATTAACAACTGAAATACCTACTCCATGTAGTCCGCCTGATTCTTTATAAGAATTATTATCAAATTTACCTCCAGCATGAAGTATTGTCATAATTACTTCTGCAGCAGATATACCTTCTTCAGGATGAATATCAACAGGAATACCTCTACCATTATCACTTATTGAAACTGATTTATCTTCATGAATAATAATGTTAATTTTTGAACAATACCCAGCTAACGATTCATCAATTGCATTATCAAGAACTTCAAATACCATATGGTGTAATCCAGTACCATCATTAGTATCACCAATGTACATACCAGGACGTTTACGTACTGCATCTAATCCTCTTAAAACTTTAATGCTAGAGGCTTTGTATTCTTGTGAATTTTTTGATTGTTTTTTAGACATGGATGCTATAAAAAATGAAATTATTATACCATGCAAATAAATAAATCATGTTTTTTATATTTTTTAAGTAATATCTAGTATTCTTTTAAATTTAAAAGAATACTAGATTCGCATAGGCATAACAATATATTGATAAATATCATCATTCATACTATTCAGTAAACATGATTTATTTTCCCCGCTGGGAATTATCATGTTAATTTCGTCGGTATTTAATTTTTCTAAAATTGAGATTAAATAATTAATGTTAAATGCAATTTTAACTTTTTTATTAAAATTTTTAGTTTTAATTTGTGTTTTTGCTTGTCCTCTTTCTGAATTTGAAAAAATATATAATTGTGAATTTTTAAATATTAATTTAACACCTTTAGTCCTTTCTTCAACAAAAATTGAAGCCTGTTGAAGTGAATTTAAAAAATTTAGCCTGTTAATAATAATTGTATTATTAAAATCTGTAGGAATTACTGGTAAGTAATTAGGGAATTTACTATTGATTAATTTACTAATTATAGTTGTATTATTAGTAATAAGATAAAAATAGTTATTTGATGTATAAATGTTAATTTTTTCATTATTATTTTTATTAAGTAATTTACTAAATTCAATTATTGATTTTCTTGGTAAGATTACAGTTTTTTTGTTAAAAGAGTTATTAACTTGTTTTATTTTACCAATAGAAAGTCTATGTCCATCAGTAGCAACAACTATGATATTAGTTTTATTAATTTCAAAATATAATCCATTTAAATATGCTCTAATATCTTGATTACCCATTGAAAAACTTGTTTTTTCAATTAGATCTTTTAAAATTTTTCTTTTAATTGTAATAATTTTTTTATTTTTTATTTTTGGTAATGAAGGAAAATCTTGATATTTAAAAGTATTAAGTTCAAATGAATTTTTATTAACTTTAATACAAATTTTAGAATTATTAATAATAAATTTAATTATTGTATTTTCTGGTAATTTATTAATAATATTAATTAGATCTTTTGCATATACTGTAAAAGAAATTTTTGCTTTATTTTCTATAGTTTGAGAAGTTTTTATCTCAATTTCCATATCTGTTGTTGTTAGAGTTAATAAATTATTTTTAATTTGAATAAGAACATGTGCAAGGATAGGTAGAGTTTGTCTTTTTTCTATTAGACTAATAACAGTTTGTAAAGGTTCTAATAGTTCTTTAACGCTAAGTTGTATGTTCATTAAAAAAATCCAAATATATATAATATATATAATATATTATTATTATTATTAGTATGGTTATTTTATGTTAATAAGGGTTGTTTTTCATTTAAAAACATAGTTTTAGTTATGTTGATAACTATCAAGTATTTTATGTAAGAAAATGTGGATATGTGTATAATTTTTTTAAATTGTTAATGTTATTAATGTTATTAACAATTAAGATAAGGTTTTGTTTAGATATGTTTATAAGTTTGTTAATTTTATATTTATTAATTCGTAATCATTTTTTATTTTAATATTTTCTAGATGTTTTTCTTTAATTTTTTTAATGGCGTATAAGACAGTGGAATGATCTCTATTTCCAAAGTGTTTTCCAATTTTTGTTAGTGATAGGGAGGTTAGTTTATAGCAAATAAACATTGCCATTTGTCTAGCAAGTACCGTATGTTGTTTTCTGGATTTTGAATTTAAATCAGAAATGGTTAAGTTGTAATGTTTTATTATTTCTTTTTGAATATCATTAATATCAATATTTTTTATTTGGGGTTTTATTAGTTCTCCTAAAGCTGTTTCAATTATTTCTTTAGAGATAAAGCTTTTGTTGATTTTTGAAAAATCAACAAAAGCTTTGAGTTTAAGAAGAGCTCCTTCAAGGTCTCTAATATTAGAGACAATATGTTTAGCAATAAATAATGCTGTATCTTCTGTTAAGTTTATGTTAATTTTTTTATTTTGTGATTTTTTAAGTAAAATAGCAGCACGCATTTCTAATCCTGGGGGGGTTAGATGTAAGTTTAAACCTTGTGAAAATCTAGTTTTTAAGCGATCTTCTAATAATTTAATATTTTTTGGTGGTTGGTCGCATGTAAATATAATTTGTTTTTTACCACTAAATAAAGAATTAAAAATATGAAAGAATTCTTCTTGAGATTTTTCTTTACCTGCAATTAAATTTATATCATCAACTAATAATAAATCAGTAGATTGGTAAAAATTTTTAATTTTTTCAATGGAATTATGTCTCAAGCTAGAGGTAATGTTTCTAACAAAATCTATTAAAGGTACATAAATTATTTTAATATTTGGATTTTTTTCTTTTGCTAGGTGTCCAGCAGCTTGCATTAAGTGTGTTTTACCTAGTCCTGATTTGCCATAAATAATAAAAGGATTGTACGGTGAAGTTTTTATATTTTCAGCAATTTGTTTAGTAGCGCTATATGCCATTTGATTGGAGTTTCCTAGTACTAAATTGTTAAATGTATAGTCTTCAAATAAAGGTGTTGTTTGTTGTTTTATATCGGGATTGCATGCAATCCCGATATAAATTTTTAAATTTTTATTATGTTTTGTAACTGCATTTTTTATTTGTGGTTTAAGATTTTTATTAATGTAGTTAAGTACCTGTGAATTAGGTGCTAATAAAGATAATGTATTTTTATTTTCAAGTGCTTTTAATGGTTGTATCCATATATTATATTGAGAAATGGGGATACTATCTTTAAGAGTATTTAGGCATTGTGACCAAGTTTGAGACATAAAATTTGAATTAAAATTAA